>NZ_CP048815.1:615000-1230000 GCF_010977555.1 Caulobacter rhizosphaerae | reverse complement strand
AGCTCAAGTTTCCCTGAGTTGTTCCGAACCAAAGGGCACGTTCCCACGTGTTACTCACCCGTCCGCCACTAATCCCGAAGGATCCGTTCGACTTGCATGTGTTAGGCCTGCCGCCAGCGTTCGCTCTGAGCCAGGATCAAACTCTCAGGTTGAGTTGACCGCTAACACAGACTTCAGACCATGGGGGAAAACCCACGATCCGGTTCTGGTTTGCATAGTTTCTTGACGAGTTCCCAATCACATCGATGGATCGAAAGCCGAAGCTTCCGGTCCATGATATTCATGGTGTCTTCAAGAGACCGCAATTGTCAGCGCATCGAGATGACCCGTGAGGTCATCGCCAGAGCGCCGCCGCCTGCGTTTCTCTTTCCAAATCAACAATGTCAAAGACCCGAACCCCTCTCCCGAGGAGCCCATCGTTTAGCGCCCGATGTCGGCGGAGGCGGCTATCTATCCAACCTCGAATTCCGTGTCAAACCGTTTTTTTCAAAACCGTCCGAACCAATCCACCAGAAACAACCAAAGCCATTCCCAGTAAAAACCGTGGCAGCTCTCTAAAGAAAACCACCAATCCAGTCAAGCAAAGATTTCCAAGAAACCTCAGATGACTGGAGGAAGATCACCTTCGAATTCTTGCGAACCCTCTAGATAATCCCCCGGAGCCGCGCCTTCTAATGAAGGAAGAGCCCGGCGTCAACTTCGAAGTTTACTGAACCTCAGCAAAGCATCAAAGCCAAACACCCTACTGAACCCTCGAGTTCTTATCGAACTCTCCGCTTTCAGTGAGGAGCAGCGCTTCTATTGAGACGCCACTCCGGAGTCAACCGCTTCGTCTTCTATCTTTCCGGGCGGCCGAGGCCACGACGGAGAGGCAAAAAGAGATCCATGGGCTGCCGAGGCTGCCCGCCTGGATCCATAACCGAGTCGATTGGAGCGCGGAAACTAACGAAACTGATCGAAGAAAGCAAGAGCCTTGCGGTTCCTGCCCTGCGGCCGCGATCGCGTTTCCGAGCGAGGGGCGGATATAGGCGTGTGACGCCGCGATGACAACCCCTCTCCGGTTGAATTCCGCTCCGTCAGCTGGACTTCAGCGCGCCGGCTTGTGTCGTTCGGTCACCTACGCCGGCCATCCGCGGAACCTGAAAGGTCGGATCGACATCGCGCCTTGCACAGACCAGGCCAAGCCCCCCTCCCCTTCACATGCCGCGAGCGCCCCGACGAGGTCCTGCCGCCCCCGGCGCGCTCGCCAGGTCGTCCGTTGATTCTCTGAAAGCGACGGCGACGGCGGCCAGTTCGCGATCGCGGCGTCGTCATATCGGATCAGGGGAAGAGAATCGGCTTCTCACGCAGGCAAGACGCGGAGCGGCGCCCAAGAATCGGATGGGTCGTCGTCAGTCCTGCCGGGCCAATGCTGCAGATTGATCTTGAGGCTGCGGGCCCTGGTGGGGACTTTCGAGCATCACGTGATGCGGCGACGCCGAGATGACGGGTTCGAAATTCAGCCCCCCCCGAAAGACGCCGGTCGCGAAAACGAATCGCATCCGGTGCGCGCTGATTGTGTGAAGCGGACGCGATTTGGTCGCTGGGATCTCCCAAGCACGAACGCTCTGGATCTCGAAACGACCGTCCGAAGGGGTGCTCCCCTTCTCGACCAGGTCCGAGCAGACGGGGATGGCGATTCGGCGGCATGCGCGTGCGACGATCGAGGCGCGGTCGATGGCCGACAGGCCCATCGGACGGCATAGTGATCGACGCTAGCCCGTGTCCGCACAGGTTCGCAAGGGAACGCGCGCCCGGCCGCGGTCACCGCGGGCAAACGACTTGGAATCTCAAGAGCGGGTCAGGAGCTCAAGCGCTCGAGCTGAAAACAAAAATGGCCTCCCGAGGGAGGCCATTTAAGTTTTGGGTGCGGGGACAGGATTTGAACCTGTGACCTTCAGGTTATGAGCCTGACGAGCTACCGGGCTGCTCCACCCCGCGGCGAAGGAGGTAGTGATGTGATCGTGTTGGGAGGGTTCTGGACTTGAGCTGGGCTCTGTTGGGGCATCCTTTTAGCGGACCTGGCGGCGACCTACTCTCCCGCGCCTTGAGACGAAGTACCATTGGCCCTGGGGGACTTAACGACCGAGTTCGGAATGGGATCGGGTGGGGAACCCCCGGCATAGCCACCAGGTCAGCAAAAAGGATGCTGCCGGCGAGCGTTTAGGCTCGCCGAGCATATTGTGAAGAAGACATCGCATGTCTGTTTGTTCTGTAAAGCAGTCATGGGTTTGACTGAAGAACGATCAAGCCTATCGAGCTATTAGTACCAGTAAGCTACACGCCTCACAGCGCTTCCACACCTGGCCTATCAACGTGGTGGTCTACCACGGCTCTCAGCGAGACCTTGTTTTGAGGTTAGTTTCCCGCTTAGATGCTTTCAGCGGTTATCTATTCCACACTTAGCTACCCTGCTGCACAGCTGGCGCCATGACAGGTCCACCAGAGGTGTGTCCATCCCGGTCCTCTCGTACTAGGGACAGATCCTCTCAAGTCTCGTACACCCACGGCAGATAGGGACCAAACTGTCTCACGACGTTCTGAACCCAGCTCACGTACCACTTTAATCGGCGAACAGCCGAACCCTTGGGACCTGCTCCAGCCCCAGGATGTGATGAGCCGACATCGAGGTGCCAAACTTTGCCGTCGATATGGACTCTTGGGCAAAATCAGCCTGTTATCCCTAGAGTACCTTTTATTCGTTGAGCGATGGCCCTTCCACGCAGGACCACCGGATCACTATGGCCGACTTTCGTCTCTGCTCGACTTGTCAGTCTCGCAGTCAGGCGGGCTTATGCCATTGCACTCGACGACCGATTTCCGACCGGTCTGAGCCCACCATCGCGCGCCTCCGTTACACTTTGGGAGGCGACCGCCCCAGTCAAACTGCCCGCCACGCCATGTCCCGGACCCGGATAACGGGCCGCGGTTAGACGTCAGCAACAATAAGGGTGGTATTTCAAGGATGGCTCCACCGGAACTGGCGCCCCGGTTTCATAGCCTCCCACCTATCCTACACATGTTGCTGCTAACGCCAAGGCGAAGCTGCAGTAAAGGTTCATAGGGTCTTTCCGTCTGACCGCGGGAACCCCGCATCTTCACGGGGAATTCAATTTCGCTGAGCCTATGCTGGAGACAGTGGGGAAGTCGTTACGCCATTCGTGCAGGTCGGAACTTACCCGACAAGGAATTTCGCTACCTTAGGACCGTTATAGTTACGGCCGCCGTTTACCGGGGCTTCAATTCGCAGCTTGCACCACTCCTTTTAACCTTCCGGCACCGGGCAGGCGTCAGACCCTATACGTCGCCTTGCGGCTTCGCAGAGCCCTGTGTTTTTGATAAACAGTCGCTACCCCCTGGCCTGTGCCACTCTTATCTGGTTGCCCAAATAAGAGTCACGCTTATCCCGAAGTTACGCGTGCAATTTGCCGAGTTCCTTCAGCATAGTTCTCTCAAGCGCCTTGGTATACTCTACCTGCCCACCTGTGTCGGTTTCGGGTACGGTCTCCGTTGGAGTTATTTCCAGGGACCTGTTCACTGCCCAGAGCAATCCAATAAGCCTAGACAATTTACCAGATCCGTCACTTCCAACTGGTTCAGGAATATTCACCTGATTCCCATCGACTACGCCTTTCGGCCTCGCCTTAGGGGCCGACTAACCCTGCGCAGATTAGCTTTACGCAGGAACCCTTGGGCTTTCGGCGAGAGTGTCTCTCACACTCTTTATCGCTACTCATGTCAGCATTCTCACTTCCGATACCTCCAGCAAGGCTCGCGCCTCACCTTCACCGGCTTACGGAACGCTCCGCTACCGCTTGCTCAAAGAGCAAACCCATACCTTCGGCGTCTGGCTTGAGCCCCGTTACATTTTCCGCGCAGGTTCGCTTGACCAGTGAGCTGTTACGCTTTCTTTAAATGATGGCTGCTTCTAAGCCAACATCCTGGTTGTCAAAGCAAACCCACATCGTTTCCCACTTAGCCAGAACTTGGGGGCCTTAGATGATGGTTAGGGTTGTTTCCCTTTTCACGACGGACGTTAGCACCCGCCGTGTGTCTCCCAGATATCTCTCTCGGGTATTCGGAGTTTGATTAGAATTGGTAGAGATCGCTCCCCCCGCATCCATTCAGTGCTCTACCCCCCGAGGAGTCCGTCTGAGGCACTACCTAAATAGTTTTCGCGGAGAACCAGCTATGTCCAGGTTTGATTGGCCTTTCACCCCTATCCACAAGTCATCCGAGAATTTTTCAACATTCACCGGTTCGGTCCTCCAGTAAGTGTTACCTTACCTTCAACCTGCTCATGGATAGATCACCTGGTTTCGGGTCGTCATGCGACGTACTTATTCGCCCTATTCAGACTCGCTTTCGCTGCGCCTACACCTAACGGCTTAAGCTTGCACGGCACATGAAGTCGCTGACCCATTATACAAAAGGTACGCCGTCACCACGCGCGGTGGCTCCGACTGCTTGTAGGCTTCCGATTTCAGGATCTGTTTCACTCCCCTTGTCGGGGTGCTTTTCACCTTTCCCTCACGGTACTTGTTCGCTATCGGTCATTGAGGAGTACTTAGGCTTGGAGGGTGGTCCCCCCATGTTCAGACAGGATTTCACGTGTCCCGCCCTACTCGAGTCTGTCGCTATTTGACGCTTACGGGGCTATCACCCACTATGGCCGACCTTTCCAAGTCGTTCAGCTTTATGTCACGACAGCACTGGCCTGGTCCCGGTTCGCTCGCCACTACTACGGGAGTCTCGGTTGATGTCCTTTCCTCCGGGTACTGAGATGTTTCAGTTCCCCGGGTTTGCTTAATGGAGCCTATGTATTCAGCCCATTATACCTGTCACAACCACACCACTACCGCTCCAGCCGAGGCTGAAGCAAAGTGGAATGGTCATTAAGGTGGGTTTCCCCATTCGGAGATAGCCGGATCAAAGGGTGCTCGCGCCTCCCCGGCTCTTATCGCAGCGTGCCACGTCCTTCATCGCCTCTCAATGCCAAGGCATCCGTCAGAAGCCCTTATGCGCTTGATCGTTCTCAGCAAAACCCATGCGCTACAGCTCTAGGGAGCTGCGGCATGCGCTTTACAGTCAGACATTTGATGTCTTCTTCAAAGTCCGCCCTAAAACCTCAAGCATCCCAAGGGTGAGATGCTGTCGGCGGGTGAACCCTACCTTCACGATGTCATTATCACAGATCGCGCATGCCTCGTGGAGGCAACAGTCGCGACTGCAAACTTGATCAATCCTCGATCGCGTTACCACCCTCTCCGGATGAGAAGATGGTGGAGCCAGACGGATTCGAACCGACGACATCCTGCTTGCAAAGCAGGCGCTCTACCAACTGAGCTATGGCCCCTCACACTCGGTGTGAGTTGCTTAAGCCCAGGAGAGCTGGGTCGGTGATCCTGGTGCTGTTGGAGAGAGTGGTAGGCCCGATAAGACTTGAACTTATGACCTCACGCTTATCAAGCGTGCGCTCTAACCAACTGAGCTACGGGCCCATAGGCCACACAGATCAGCCTGACCAAAGAGGTCAGAACCGCTCCTGGGCTCGCGATCGCCTCGACAACCTAGCGGTCATCAAGGAGTGGAAAGAGAAACGAAGACGGCGGCGATCCGCTCACTGTATATAATCGGTGTTCCAATAGCCGAAGCTGGAGGAACATCCTTAGAAAGGAGGTGATCCAGCCGCAGGTTCCCCTACGGCTACCTTGTTACGACTTCACCCCAGTCGCTGACCCTACCGTGGTCGCCTGCCTCTCTTGCGAGTTAGCGCAGCGCCTTCGGGTAAAGCCAACTCCCATGGTGTGACGGGCGGTGTGTACAAGGCCCGGGAACGTATTCACCGCGGCATGCTGATCCGCGATTACTAGCGATTCCAACTTCATGCACTCGAGTTGCAGAGTGCAATCCGAACTGAGACGACTTTTAGGGATTGGCTCCCCCTCGCGGGATTGCAGCCCTCTGTAGTCGCCATTGTAGCACGTGTGTAGCCCACCTTGTAAGGGCCATGAGGACTTGACGTCATCCCCACCTTCCTCCGAATTAACTTCGGCAGTACTATTAGAGTGCCCAGCCAAACCTGATGGCAACTAATAGCGAGGGTTGCGCTCGTTGCGGGACTTAACCCAACATCTCACGACACGAGCTGACGACAGCCATGCAGCACCTGTGTCCCAGTCCCCGAAGGGAAAGCCGCATCTCTGCGGCGGTCCGGGCATGTCAAAAGGTGGTAAGGTTCTGCGCGTTGCTTCGAATTAAACCACATGCTCCACCGCTTGTGCGGGCCCCCGTCAATTCCTTTGAGTTTTAATCTTGCGACCGTACTCCCCAGGCGGAGTGCTTAATGCGTTAGCTGCGTCACCGACAGGCATGCCTGCCGACAACTAGCACTCATCGTTTACAGCGTGGACTACCAGGGTATCTAATCCTGTTTGCTCCCCACGCTTTCGAGCCTCAGCGTCAGTAACGGACCAGTATGTCGCCTTCGCCACTGGTGTTCTTCCGAATATCTACGAATTTCACCTCTACACTCGGAGTTCCACATACCTCTTCCGTACTCAAGATAGCCAGTATCAAAGGCAATTCCAAGGTTGAGCCCTGGGCTTTCACCTCTGACTAAACTATCCGCCTACGCTCCCTTTACGCCCAGTAATTCCGAGCAACGCTAGCCCCCTTCGTATTACCGCGGCTGCTGGCACGAAGTTAGCCGGGGCTTCTTCTCCGGGTACCGTCATTATCGTCCCCGGTGAAAGAATTTTACAATCCTAAGACCTTCATCATTCACGCGGCATGGCTGCGTCAGGCTTTCGCCCATTGCGCAAGATTCCCCACTGCTGCCTCCCGTAGGAGTTTGGGCCGTGTCTCAGTCCCAATGTGGCTGATCATCCTCTCAGACCAGCTAAGGATCGTAGCCTTGGTGGGCCTTTACCCCACCAACTAGCTAATCCTACGCGGGCCGCTCCAATGGCGATAAATCTTTCCCCCGAAGGGCACATCCGGTATTAGCTCAAGTTTCCCTGAGTTGTTCCGAACCAAAGGGCACGTTCCCACGTGTTACTCACCCGTCCGCCACTAATCCCGAAGGATCCGTTCGACTTGCATGTGTTAGGCCTGCCGCCAGCGTTCGCTCTGAGCCAGGATCAAACTCTCAGGTTGAGTTGACCGCTAACACAGACTTCAGACCATGGGGGAAAACCCACGATCCGGTTCTGGTTTGCATAGTTTCTTGACGAGTTCCCAATCACATCGATGGATCGAAAGCCGAAGCTTCCGGTCCATGATATTCATGGTGTCTTCAAGAGACCGCAATTGTCAGCGCATCGAGATGACCCGTGAGGTCATCGCCAGAGCGCCGCCGCCTGCGTTTCTCTTTCCAAATCAACAATGTCAAAGACCCGAACCCCTCTCCCGAGGAGCCCATCGTTTAGCGCCCGATGTCGGCGGAGGCGGCTATCTATCCAACCTCGAATTCCGTGTCAAACCGTTTTTTTCAAAACCGTCCGAACCAATCCACCAGAAACAACCAAAGCCATTCCCAGTAAAAACCGTGGCAGCTCTCTAAAGAAAACCACCAATCCAGTCAAGCAAAGATTTCCAAGAAACCTCAGATGACTGGAGAAGAAACTTCCGAAGTTCTTGCGAACTTGCTTCCGTTACTTCCGGGAGGGCGGTTTCTATTGAAGCCACCCATCCCTGTCAACCGGCTTTTTCACTTTCGTCGATGAGCTGGCCGAAGCCGCTTCGAAGGACAAAAGCGCGGCGACGAAGCCCTTGAAGACGGGGTCTTCGCAAATTCGTCACCGAGTCGATTGAAGCTGCGGAACCTAACGATCCGCCTGTCCGAATGCAAGGCCCGAAGGCCTGAATTCGTCCGGCGGGCCTTGGCCCCGAAGCGAGGGCGGTGTGTAGCCACCGCCCCGGGGAGTCGCAACCGCAAAAGCGACGCGATCAACCGCACGCCTCGCTTTGGCTGTGCGTGGATCTGTGAATGGTTTTGGACGGCGTCCGGCAACGCCGCGCAATCTGTCGCGGCGACGGCGCTTGCGCCATCCCCTCCCCTGGCTTCATAGACCTCTGCAAGAGGAGGCCCCGCGTCCATGTTGTCCCAGAAAGCGCGCTACGCCCTGCGCGCCATGATCGAACTGGCCCGAGAGAACGGACAGGTCACCGCCGGCGAGCTGGCGGTCCGCGCCGACGCGCCGCGCAAATTCCTGGAGGCCATACTTCTTACACTGTCACGCCAGGGCCTGGTCACCAGCCGGCGCGGCAAGTTCGGGGGCTATCTGCTGGGACGCGATCCCGCCGCGATCAGCTTCGCCGAGATCATCCGCCTGGTCGACGGGCCGTTGGCCCTGACCCCTTGCGTCAGCCGCACGGCCTTTCGCCGCTGCGAGGACTGCCGCGACCTGGCGACCTGCGCCCTGCGCGAGGCCCTGCTGCGGGCTCGCGACGCCACGGCGACGGTTCTGGAGGGCTACAGCCTGGCCAACGCCGTAGCCGGCTCGGGCGCCGAACTGCTGGGCGAACCGGCCGCCTGATCCGCACGCTATAGAGAGGCGCCATATATAGAGTGGGCGGGCGACCGCCAGGGCCGCCCGAAACGCCGCCTCAGCCGGCCGCGATATAGGCCTTCAGTCCTTCGGCCTCGGCCTGGGCTTCACTGATCTTGTACTTCACCAGGTCGCCGATCGAGATGATGCCGGCCAGCCGCTTGCCCTTGCAGACGGGGAGGTGGCGGATCCGGCGGTCGGTCATCCGGGCGAGCAGGGCGTCGACCGTCTCTTCCGGCTGGGCGAAGACCACGTCGCGGGTCATGCAGGTGGAGATCGGCTTGGACAGGGCGGCCGCGCCGCCCTCGGCGATCACCCGTACGATGTCGCGTTCGGACAGGATACCGGCGATCGTCTCGTCCTCCTCGAGCACGACCATGGCCCCCACGCGCCGGGTGTGCAGAAGGGCCGCGGCCGCGCCGACCGTCTCGTGGGGCGAGGCGGTGAAGACCAGGTCGCCCTTGTCCTTCAGGATCTGAGAAACCAGCAACGCTTAATCCTCCCTGACACTTATTTCTAAGCAGGGTCTCGCAAAGCGACCTGCTTATCAATGGGCTGGATCGCCCAGAGCGCGAACGGGCCGCATTTATTCTCCGCGCGTCAAAGTGGCCCTCGCGCCGGAGAACTTAACCAAATCGCGAGACCTTCGGAGTTAAACCCAGCGCTGTCCGATATTGGCACGGGGGTTGCTAGCTGTCGGACGCGTCGGAGTTCACGAGGTTTCTGATGGCTGCGAACGAGAAGAATCTGCCGGGCGCCGGGCGCCCGCTGGCGATCGGCGCGGCCGTTCTGGCCCTGGCCGCCGCCGCGACCGGCCTGGTGCTGTCCAGCCCGGCCGGGGCCCAGAGCCTGGACGCCAACTCCGCCGCGTTCAACGCCGGCTATGGCCGCGTGGCGGGTTCGGAGAACCACGTCGTCGAGTACTCGACCCGCGACGCCAACGGCAACCGGGTCATCGTCGACGGGGTCATGCTGACCGGCGCCGACCAGAGCGTCTATTCGTCCAGCCGGTCGTCGGGATCGCTGGACAGCTATTCGGGCGTCGGCGCCATGGGGGGCTGGGGGAGCTCCACGGCGATCGGCAACAATCTGACGGTCGTCACCCAGGGCAACAACAACACGGTGATCGTCAACTCCAACCAGATCAACAACGGCAATATCAGCGCCGGAACGAACGTCGGGAAATCGGGAAATGGCCAGTAAGCGCCTCAACCTTCTGCTGGCCGGCGCCTGCGCCGTGCTCAGCGCCTGCGGCGGCGTCCCCAAGCCGATGATGGATGGCAACTACGCCACTCCGATCGGCGGGGCGCCGGTGACCGCCAACCCCACGCCCTACACGGCGGGCCTGGTTTGCCTGGCGCAGTACGCCCGCGCCAACCACGTGGTGGCGCCACGCGTCGCCATCGGCCGCATCGCCGACTACACCGGCAAGGAGGAGTCCGACGGGTCGGGCCGCAAGGTCACCCAGGGCGCCTCGCTGCTGGCCATGACCGCCTTCGCCAAGGCCGGCATGCCGATGGTCGAGCGCTTCGACACCTCGGTGTCGGAGTACGAGCTGAAGTACGCCAACAACAAGCTGATCTCCGACAATCCCAAGCCGGGCGCCGACGTGCCGGCCGAGTACCGTCGCATCCTGGCGGGCCAGGTGCCGGGTTCGGACTTCTACGTGGCCGGCGGCATCACCGAGCTGAACTACAACATCCGCTCGGCGGGCGTGGACGCCTATGTGGGCGACAAGGACACCGACGGGCTGAAGGGCAATTTCCGCCGCCGGGTGTTCGTGATGAACATCGCCCTGGACCTGCGGCTGATCAACACCCGCACGCTGGAGGTGGTCGACGTGATCTCCTACCAGAAGCAGGTGGTCGGCCGCGAGATCAGCGCCGGGGTCTTCGACTTCCTGAACGGCAACATCTTCGACATCTCGGCGGGCCGCGGCGCGCTGGAGCCGATGCAACTGGCGGTGCGATCGCTGATCGAGCGGGCCACCATCGAGATGAGCGCCAACCTCTACGGCATGCCGGGGCCGCAAAGCTGCATGCAGTTCGACCCCTACGCCGCCAACACCGTCGGCGCGACCGGGGCCTTCGTGCCCGCCTACAACAACCTGGGAACCAACAATGCGCAGACCCGCGAAGACCCGTCTCGCTGGAACGATCGCGGCGATCCCAATGTGCGCGATTCTGGCCGTCGGGACCGCTACTAGCCAGACCGCCCCGGTCCAGGGTTCGAACGACCAGCTGAACCTCGGCGCCCTGTTCGCCGACCAGACGCTGGACGTCGTCACCGCCGACGAAGGCGTCACCGCCACCACCACGGCCGGGGCCAACACCTTCGGCGCGACGGTGGTCGGCGCGGACGCCGCCCTGACCTCCAACCAGGTCAACCAGGGCGCGGTCACGGCCCACGGCGTGGTCAACGCCTCAGGCTCCATGGGCGAGTCCAGCAACATCGCCACCACGGCGGTCGGCAACAGCGGCACGGCCACGGCGGCCTACGGAACGCTGAGCGGCTTCATGGTCCAGACCAACACCGGCGCGGTCACCGCCCGCAGCCAGATCGAGGGCGAGACCGCCCAGGCCGGCGACGTCATCGAGACCAGCCAGGCGGCCGGCAACAGCCAGGGCCTGCTGATGGTCAACGGGTCGATGGGCGCGCGGGTCAGTCAGAACAACCAGGCCGACGTCGCCGCCGACGGCGGGGCGATCCTGCACTACGTGGCCGGGACCGCGGTCGTGGCCGGCACCGCCGCGGGCAACAACATCGACCTGACCGGCGCCGACCAGTCGGCCGCCCGGGTGATCACCGACCAGAACAACGGCGCGGCCAATGTCACGGCCACCAAGTTCACGGCCTATGGCAACAGCAACCTGACGACGACGGCCGCGACCGCCTCGGGCAACAACCTGAACGCCGCCAACGAAGGCACGCTGCTGGACGTGGCCAGCCACCAGTACAACACCGCCTATGTGCGGGCCCAGGCCGAGGCGACCTCCTATGAGTTCGGCGGCGCCCAGGCCACAGCCTACGGCGTCGGCAACTCGGCCATGGCCAGCAACGCCAACGGCCCGGGCCTGGTGCTCGACAATGTCCAGGTCAATGACGGCGGCGGGGTCGAGGTGATCGCCAGCTTCGAGGGCAACACCGGCTATGACGCCGGGGCCAGCGCGACGGCGATCGGCAACGCGGTCAGCGGCTACGCGTGCAACCTGTGCAGCGGCACGATGAGCGCCACCAACAGCCAGTCCAACAATGTCGACGTCAGCGCCCGCTCGACCGTGACCGTCCGCAATTCCGGCCGCGCCGTCGTGGGCGTCTCGACCGCCACCGGCAACAACGCCACCTTCTCGGTGACCAACTAGGGCCTCACGGCTCACGCCCCTGCCCCCTACGGACCGGCTCATCCAGACCCTCCCCCCGTGGGGGAGGCGATCGCGTAGCGATCGGTGGGGGGAGTTGTGGGGTCGAAGATCCGGGTTGTGGCCATCGGCCGATCACTCCCCCCTCCGTCGCCCTTTGGGCGACACCTCCCCCACAGGGGGAGGATCTTGGATGCATGGCTTGGCCGCCTCACGCGATCTCTCGCTGAAGGTATGGAAAGGGACGCGGAGCGCCGGACATCGTCCGGAGTGTTTGAGTTTGTGTACCGTTTCGACGAAGCCCGATCGCTCCGCGCGGTCGTTATCCGGAAGCCCGCGGCACTGAGCCCTGTTGGAGCCTTGCCGCCTTGAAGCCTCCGACGGGCGGGGCCAGGTCAACGAACCCCGGTCCCGGACCGCGAGCGCGTCACCGCCCGCCTGTTGCTCCGCCAGCCCTCGCGCCACGTCGTTTTAGTGTTCCAGGCCCGACCGGCTCCAGAGACGCGAGGTTTGGTCCCAAAAGACCGCCGACGGAGCTTCCCGCTCGATCGCCCCCCGCCGCCGCATCGGTCGCTGGCCATGCGCCCTTTCCATGCGTCGAGGTGAGATCAGGATACGGGCGGTCTGGAGGGTGAGGATAAATTAGGTCGAGAAAGTTCAGGGCGTTGAAATCGCTCGTGTCTGTCGCCGATAGGCCAAGGATAAGCGCACGACTGGGGACGCGCCCTTGCGGCGTGTCCCCGATGGATCCCCCGTCCGCCGACCGGTCCCCACCGGCGCTCAGCGGCGGACGCGGTAGCGGATGTGCGTGGCCTCGGGCGTGTCGATCACCCGAACGATCTCCAACTCGACACGCGACGGCAAGACGTCGAACAGTCGGCGGCCAGATCCGAACAGGACTGGAACCTGGTGGATTTGCAGTTCGTCGAGCACGCCGGCTTCCAGCGCCCGTTGCGCCGTATACGCGCCAAGCATCAACACGTCCCGGTTCCCGGCGGCGGCCTTCGCCTGCGCCATGGCGCTCACGATCCCGTCGCTCACATATTTGACCAACGGATAGTTGGCGACGGATGGCCCGGGCGGCCTGTGACTGGGCACGAAGATCGGGACACCCTGATTGTCACCGCCCCAGTGATCGACCTGCTCCACGGTTCGCCGCCCCGCCAGGATGGCGCCGGGCGCGTTCCATTCGTCCCAAAGCTGTCCGACCGGTCCGGCGGGGCGGGAAAAATCCCCGTACCATTCGTGCAACCGCATGAAGTCGTCGCCGCCGGGATTGCCCACTTCATCGTTGGGCCCCGCGATATACCCGTCCAGCGACATGGACATGAAGAGCACTGATGCAGGCACTTTTATCTCCTCTGGCTCGGGCGGCCGGTCTTGATGTTCCCCAGGACGCTCGAGCGACGCTGACCCCGACATCCCGAATACGGATTTTGGATACCGCGCTGTCTCACAAGGGCCGAACCCTGCTTGAGTCGACTCGTTTGGCTCGCTTCAGCGATGAGAACAAAACTAGAACAAAATGCGTCCGGATCTGACGCACCCATTCTCCAAATTTAGACCATCCGTTGCGGACCAGACGTCGCCAACACAGGCGGTCAAGGGCGCGACGGTGCTGCATTTTTAGCGGCTATATTTTTGAAATATTTGGAGAATTTTAAATGACCAACTATGTCTTCGCCGACGATTATCGTCTGCCCGGCGACCCCGACGACACCCTCAGCTTCCAGCGCGCCTTCGCCGCCTCGAACGAGGTGCGCATGCTGGCCAAGACCTATCTCGTCAGCGGTCCGGTCCAGTTCCCCCGCAACGGCGTCGCGCTCAGGGGCTGCGGGATCGGCGTGACCTTCCTGCGGTCCACCGCGGCCAACCAGCCCGTGATCCTGATCCCGGCGGCCACCGACTACGTCACCATGGCCGACTTCACTGTGGACCACCTGGGCGTCGCGGCCGTGCCCGGCGGCGACGGGATCAAGCTGCAGGTGGCGGCCAATTACAGCTGGGACAACGGCGTGATCACCAACGTCCGCGCCAATTCCAACTATATCGGCTGGAACCTGGGCATGACCGCCTACACCACCCTGGTGAACTGCGGCGCGGCGAACAACGTCTCGCACGGCTTCAGCTTCACCTCCAACAGCGCCTACGCCCAAAACCCGCTGCAATACTACCTGACCAAGTGCACGGCCTCGGTCAACGGCGGCGACGGCTACCACTACGCCAGCCAAGGGACCGCTCCGGCCACCTCGGTCGGCGCGCTGGAGGCCTGCGTCACCTACAAGAACGCCGGCAACGGCGTGGCCGCCATCGGCGTGCAGACCAACCCGATCGCCAGCGTCCGCATCGACGGCGGCTTCTACGGCGAGGACGGCGGCCACGGGATCTATCTGGACACCTGGGGCGGCCAGCACCTGATCCGGCCCGGCTTCATCGAGCTGGAGGGCGACTGCGGCGTCTACCTGTCCGACCACAACCGGCAGGTCCAGGTGGGTCCGACCATCGTCACCAACAACGGCCAGGACGGCATCTTCGTCAACTGCCCGGACGTGACGATCACCGGCGGCCAGACCATCGCCAACGGCCGGCTCAAGCACAGCGGCCGTTCGAACGGCATCTACTTCTATACGAGCGGTTCGGGCGTGGTCACCGGCGTGCGGTCGCGCTCGTACGGCGGTCAGCAGGACTGGGGCGTGGTCACCAACGCCGAGGTGCTGCTGGTCGGCAACGACCTGAGGAACAACAACCTCGGGGCGCAGACCGGCGCCACCAACCCGAGCTCGACGGGCAATCGCGTCTAGACAGGGCGGACGCCTGATCCGGCGTTCCATCCAAAGGCGCCCGGGAGGTCTTCCCGGGCGTCGATGCGCGGCCCCCGCGTCGGCCATCTTGGCGAACGGCGGCGCCGGACTTCGGACACGCCCTGCGTCCTTCGAGGCCCGCTGCGCGGACGCCTCAGGAAGAGGAGCTCTGTGGCCGCTGACTTCCTCATCCTGAGGTGCGAGGCGCAGCCGAGCCTCGAAGGACGCACTGCGTTCCGAGACTCGCACTTGCCTCTCGATCCGACATCGAAGCGTGACCGTTCCGCCCCACCGACGCCTTGCTTGCGCCACGCGGTTTGGCCAAGGTGCGCGACCTTCAACGCTCTACTTCAAGGTCGCACATGATCCGCGTTTCGCGCCTGGCGCTCGTTCTCTCGGCCGGGCTCAGCCTCTCCGCCTGCGCGACCCTGTCCCACCCGAAGTCCGGCGGAAACGACCAGGCCGCCGCGCCGTCGACCAAGGCTCCCGCCACACCGGCAAGAACGTCGGGCGTGCCGACCATCGACCTGGTCAAGCCTGGCCAGTGGCCGCAGGCGGTGTCGGACGTCGCGCCCGATCCGCGGGTGCGGTTCGGCGTGCTGCCCAACGGCCTGCGCTACGCGATCCAGAAGAACGCCACCCCGCCCGGCCAGGCCGCCCTGCGCCTGTGGTTCGACGCCGGCTCGCTGGACGAGACCGACGAGCAGCAGGGCCTGGCCCACTTCCTCGAGCACATGGCGTTCAACGGGTCGAAGAACGTGCCCGAAGGCGACATGATCAAGATCCTCGAGCGCCACGGCCTGTCGTTCGGCGCCGACACCAACGCCTCGACCAATTTCAGCGAGACCACCTACCAGCTGGACCTGCCCAAGACCGACGACGACACGGTTGACACCTCGCTGATGCTGCTGCGCGAGGCGGCCGGCGAGCTGACCATCGCCCCCGACGCCGTCGACCGCGAGCGCGGCGTGGTGCTGTCGGAAGAGCGCACCCGCGACAGCCCCGGCTATCGGGTGTTCGTCAACACCTTCGGCTTCCAGCTGCAGGGCCAACGGCCGCCGCAGCGCCTGCCGATCGGCAAGACCGAGATCCTCAGGACCGCCCCGGCCCAGCGCATCCGCGACTTCTACCAGGCCTGGTATCGGCCCGAAAACGCCGTGGTGGTGGCCGTGGGCGACTTCGACGTCGACGCCATGGAGGCCAAGATCAAGGCCCGGTTCGGCGACTGGAAGGCCGTCGGCCCGGCCGGCGTCAAGCCGGACCTGGGTCCCGTGGCCAAGCGCGGCCTGACCGCCAAGGTGCTGGTCGAGCCCGGCGCCCAGACCTCGGTCCAGATGGCCTGGGTCCTGCCGCCCGACCTGGAGCTGGAGACCCGCGCCAAGGACCAGGAAGAGCTGGTCAAGGCCCTGGGCTTCGCGGTGCTGAACCGCCGGCTGCAGGTGCTGACCCGCTCGGACGCCCCGCCGTTCATCGTCGCCGTGGCCATGCAGAACGACCAGGAGCACGCCGCGCAGATCACCACCCTGGCGGCCACCGCCCAGCCGGGCCACTGGAACGAGGCCCTGACGGCGCTCGAGCAGGAACAGCGCCGCATCGTCCAGTACGGCGTGCGCCAGGACGAGCTGGACCGCGAGATCGCCGCCATGCGGGCCGGCTTCGTGGCCGCCGCGGCCGGCGAGGCCACCCAGCGCACCACGGCCCTGGCCGGCGCCATCGTCGGCACGCTGGACGACCGCGAGGTGGTCACCAGTCCGTCGCAGAACCTGGCGGTGTTCGACGAGGCCACGAAAGGCCTGACCGCCGACAAGGTCTCGGCCCTGCTCAAGGCCCAGTTCGCCGGCTCCGGTCCGCTGATCGTCATCCCGACCCCGACGGCCATCGACGGCGCGGAAAAGGCCGTCACCGACGCCTACGCCGCCTCGGCCAAGGTCGCGGTCGCCGCCCCGGCCGCGCCGGGCGTCACCGCCTGGCCCTATGCGACCTTCGGGCCGAAGGGCGCGGTGGCCTCGCAGACGGAGGTCGCCGACCTGGACACCGTGTTCGTGCGCTTCGCCAACGGCGTGCGCCTGACGGTCAAGCCGACCAAGTTCCGCGACGACCAGATCCTGGTGAAGGCCCGCGTCGGCCACGGCCTGTTGGACCTGCCGCCGGCTAGCCAGAGCCCGCTGTGGGCCGGTTCGGCCTATATCGAGGGCGGGCTCAAGCAGATCAGCACCCAGGACATGGAGCGGGTGCTGAACGGCAAGGTGTGGAACGCCGGCCTGGGGGTCGAGGACGACGCCTTCAGCCTGTCGGGCCGCACCCGTCCCGAAGACCTGGACACCGAGCTGCAGGTGCTGGCGGCCTACGCCGTCGAGGGCGGCTGGCGGCCCGAGGCCTTCAACCGCATCAAGACCTATTACGGCACGATCCACGACCAGCTGGAGAGCACGCCGGGCGGGGTGATGAGCCGCGACCTGGGCGGGCTGCTGCACGGCGGCGACGGCCGCTGGACCTTCCCCAGCCGCCAGCAGATCGCCGGCGCGTCGCTGGAGCAGTTGAAGAGCGCGGTGTCGGGCCCGCTGGCCGCCGACTCCATCGAGGTGGTGGTCGTCGGCGACATCACGGTCGACAAGGCCGTGGCGGCCGTGGCCCAGACCTTCGGCGCCCTGCCAGCCCGCGCCGACGTGCCGGCCCCGGCCGGGGCCGAGAAGGCCCCCTTCCCCACCCCGTCGTCGACCCCGGTCGTGCGCACCCATAAGGGCCGGGCCGACCAGGGCCAGCTGTTCATCGCCTGGAAGACCGATGACCTGTTCAGCGACCTGCAGCGGGCCCGCAACACCCAGGTCCTGGCCCAGGTGATGCAGCTGCGCCTGACGGACGAACTGCGCGAGAAGCAGGGGGCGACCTATTCGCCCTCGGCCTCGGCCTCGGCCAGCGTGGCCTTCACCGGCTGGGGCTATCTGGCGGTCAGCGTCGAGACCCCGCCCGACAAGATCGACGGCGTGATCGCCTCCATCCGCCAGATCGCCGCCGACCTGCGCGACAAGCCGGTCACCGCCGACGAGCTGGAACGGGCCAAGAAGCCGCGCATCGACCAGATCGAAAAGGCCCGCGAGACCAACGAGTACTGGCTGGGCGCGTTGTCCGGCGCCCAGACCGACCCGCGCCTGCTCACCGCCACCCGCTCGGTGCTGGCCGGCCTGCAGCGCGTGACCGTCGCCGACGTCCAGAACGCCGCCAAGGCCTTCCTCGCCGACGACAAGTCCTGGACGATGATCGTCAAGCCGGAGGGGAAGTAGGGTCAGTTCTCGGTCACCCGTCCCCTCTACGACCGTCATCCCGGGCCTTGTGCCCGGGACCCCTCCGTCCGCCGCAGGTGCGGTGGGCCGGTTCGCTGGCGAACCGACTGCGTCTCACGGTCCGGCTGAACCAGGGCTCCCGGGCACAAGACCTGGGATGACGATGATAGTGGGGGAGGGACCGGCGCCTACCGGCAGGCGATCAGGTGGACCTGATCCCGCCGCGCTTCGGCCTTGGGCGCGACGAGAAGTCCGTAACCCGCCAGCCCCCACACCGCCGCCACGGCCAGCCATTGGGCGAAGGTGACGTCGCTGGGCTTGGTCCGGTTCATGCCCCCTCTATCTCCCGATTGCCCCGCCCGGAATAACGACTTATCAGCGGACATCTGTGAGGTTTCGTCACATGGCCGCCCGCTTGCTTCCGCCGCTGAACGCCCTGCGCGCCTTCGAGGCGTTCGGCCGGCGCGGGCGGATGACCCTGGCGGCCGACGAGCTGTGCGTCACCCATGGGGCGATCAGCCGCCAGATCCGCCAGCTGGAAGACCATCTCGGCGTCGCCCTGACCGAAGGGCCACGCAACCGCCTGGCCCTGACCGAGACCGGCCTGATCCTCGCCCAGGCCCTGACCCAGGCGCTGGACCAGATCGAGGCCGCCCTGCCCCAGCCGGCCGGCGACGGGACGCTGGTGGTCTCGTGCCTGCCGACCTTCGCCATCAAGTGGCTGATCCCGCGCCTGCCCGGCTTCGTGGCCGCCCATCCCGAGATCCCGGTGCGGATCGTGGAGTCCAACGGACCGTTCGACTTCCGCGCCGACGGCGTCGACCTGGCCATCCGCATGCGCCTGCCGGGCGCCCCGCCCTCCCCCGACGCCGACGTCGCCCCCTTCCTCAAGCACGCCGTCGGCCCCGTGGCCTCGCCCGGCCTGGCCGCCCAGGTGCACGACCTGGAGAGCCTCGCCGGCCTGCCCCGGCTGCACACCCGCACCTTCCTGGAAAGCTGGGCCGAGTGGGAGGCCGCGGCCGGCCTGGTCCTGCCGCCGGCGGCGGTGAACCGCGAGTTCGACCACTATTTCTACATGCTGGAGGCCGCCGCCGCCGGCCTGGGCGTGGCCCTCAGCCCCTTCGCCTTCGTGGAAAACGACCTGGCCGCCGGTCGCCTCGTCGCGCCGCTGGGCCTGATCCCAGGCCAGGCCGAGGTCTGCGCCCTGACGCCCCGGGGCCGGGCCAGCCGGGCGGCCCGGCGGTTCCGCGACTGGCTGGTCGCCCAGGGCGCGGCGACCCCGGCCCCGCCCGGTTCTCAACAGATGGTCGAGCCCGGCGCCGCAAAACCCCTTACACTTTCGCGTCCAGCCCTCTAGTTTCCGCCGATCCCCCGCGCCCCGCGCGCCCCATCGATATCAGGAGCCGTCATGGACGCCGCCACCATCGCCAAGCTCGAAGGCCATCTGAAGCGCACCTTCGGCAACCCGCACATCGCCCTCAAGGCCCGCCCCAAGCAGAAGGACTCCGCCGAGGTCGAGGTGAAGGGCGAGTTCATCGGCGTCGTCTTCCAGGACGAGGACGAGGACGGCTCGTTCATGTTCGAGATGGCGATCCTGGCCGAAGACCTGGAAGGCTAGGACAGCCTCCCTGCCGCTTGCATCCCTGCCGCTTGGCAAAAATGACCACTTTGACTATCTTTCGGTCGAAGTGGTCATGGGAGGGCGTCATGCCCGACGGAACCTGGAGCCTGGCCGATGCGAAGGCCAAGCTGAGCGAAGTGGTCGAGCGGGCCAAGACCCAGGGCCCGCAGCACCTGACCAAGAACGGCAAGGACGCCGCCGTCGTGCTGTCCGCCGAGGAATACCGCCGCCTGGTCGAAGCCGGCGACGGCGTCCCCAAGCGGCCGCCGGCCTGGCTTGATCCCCGCTTCCGGCTTCTGACCGACGACGAGCATGCCGAACTGTTCACCCGCGACCCGGATCAGGGGCGGGTGATCGAGTTCTGATGTTCCTGCTCGACACCAACGTCCTGTCAGACGCCACCAAGCTCGTCCCGCACCCAGCCGTCACCCGATGGCTGGAAGCCCAGCCCCTCTCGACGCTGTTCGTGAGCGTGATGAGCCTCGCCGAGGCCAGCTACGGTATCGAAAGGCGCCCGGACGGTCGAAAGGCCGATGGCCTGCGCCAGTGGCTCGGCGCCGTGATCGTCGATTTTGACGGCCGGCTGCTGCCGGTCGACGCCGAGGTCGCCATGGCCCAGGCGCGCATTCGCCGAGCGGCCGAGAACGCCCGGCGCACGATGTCCGCGATCGACGCCTTCATCGCGGCGACGGCCGAGGTCCATGGCCTGACCTTGGTGACACGCAACGTCCGCGATTTCGAGACCTGGGGCGGGACGGTGTTCAACCCCTGGGACAAAGCGCCCTAAGCCGCGCTCGCGACCAACGATCTACGCACCATCAGCGAGGCCCCCGCCGCCAGCAGGCCCGCGAGGCCGGCGATGACGAACGCCTGCAGGTACTGACCCTGCTGGGCGCGGATCACGCCCGCGCCGATCGCCGCGGTCGCCGCGCCGAGCTGGTGGCCCGCTCCGATCCAGCCGAACACGATGGGCCCGTCACGGTCGCCGAACGCCTCGGTCGCCAGGCGCACGGTCGGCGGCACGGTGGCGATCCAGTCCAGCCCGTAGAACACCGCGAACACCGATAGGCTCATGATCGAGAAATCCGAGAACGGCAGGTAGATCAGCGAGAGCCCGCGCAGGGCGTAGTACATGAACAGCAGCTTGCGCGGGTCGTAGCGGTCGGTCAGCCAGCCCGACGCCGTGGTGCCGAACAGGTCGAACAGGCCCATCAACGCCAGCAGGCCGGCGGCCTTGACCTCGGGCAGGCCGCGGTCGCCGCAGAAGGCGATCATGTGCACGCCGATCAGGCCGTTGGTGGTCAGGCCGCAGATGAAGAAGCCGCCGAACAGCAGCCAGAAGGTGCGGGTCTTGCTGGCCCGGTGCAGGGCGCCGAACGCCGCGGCCAGGGCGTTGGAGGCCGAGCCCTTGGGCGGCGGGGTCCAGTCCTCGGGCGCGCCGAACGGGCGCTGGCCGATGGCGTCGGGGCTCTCGGGGATCAGCAGCCAGCAGATCGGGGCCATGACCGCGGCGACGGCGGCCACGGTCAGCACCACCGGCCGCCAGCCGCCGTGATCGGCGATCCAGGCCATGGCCGGCAGGAAGACCAGCGAGCCGGTCGCCGTCGCCGCCGTCAGCAGGCCGAGCATCAGGCCGCGCCGCTGGACGAACCAGCGGTTGACGATGGTCGCGCCCAGCACCATGGCCACCGCCCCGCTGCCGACGCCCGCCATCACGCCCCAGGTGGCCACGTACTGCCAGCTCTGGGTCATGAAGGCCGACAGCCCCGTCGACACCGCCATCAGCAGCAGGGCCAGGCTGATCGTGCGGCGCACGCCGAACGATTGCATCAGCGCCGCCGCGAACGGCCCGGTCAGGCCGTAGAGGAAGATGCCGATCCCGGCGGCCAGCGAGATCGTGCCCCGGTCCCAGTGGAAGGCCTTTTCCAGCGGAAGGATCAGGACGCCCGGCGCCGCCCTGAGGCCTGCGGCAGATAAAAGAGCAAGAAACGTGGCCGCTGCGACAACGAAGGCGTAGCGGTTTCCGAGGGTGCGGCGAAGCGTGAGGATCATGCGATGTAACCGATCGGTACGGGGCTTGTCGCCCTGCATACGTACCGGTAAGTAACATCGTCAAGCGCCATGACGAAGTTCGACGAAAAAATCCCCGAGCACCACCTGCCCTACGGCCCCGGACCGCGCGCGGCCGAGCGGATCTTCGAGACCGCGCGCGACCTCTTCTATCGCGAAGGCATCCGGGCGGTCGGGGTGGACGAGATCGTCACCAAGGCGGGCGTGACCAAGCCCAGCCTCTATCGCAGCTTCAAGTCCAAGGACGACCTGGTGGCCGCCGTGCTGCGCGAGGTCGAGGCCGGGTTCTGGGAGCGGTTCGAGTCGGCCGAGACGGCGTTCCCCGACGATCCCAAGGCCCAGATGGTCGCCTATTTCGAAGGCCTGGCGGCGCGGTCCGGCGGGGCGGACTATCGCGGCTGTGCGCTCAGCAACGCCGTGGTCGAATACCCCGACCGCGACCATGCCGGCCGCGCCGTGGCCCAGGGCCACAAGCAGGACCTGCGCGCGCGGCTGCGAGCCAAGGCGGCGCAGATGGGCGCGTCCGACCCCGGCGCCCTGGGCGACGCGATGATGCTGCTGGTCGAAGGGGTGTTCACCTCCAGCCAGATGTTCGACGACGACGACAAGCCGGCCCTGGCCGTGGTCGGGGCGGTGAAGGCGCTGATCGAGGTCTATTGCCGATGAGTTGTGGGGAGGGCGAGCATGAGCATCGATCGCAAGGTTGTTCGTCAGCGCATCGAGCGCATTCGGCAGGTGCTATTCGCTGATTGGGATCCGCTGCAGGTCGGCAGCAATCCTAACCTATCGGATGAGTACGATTCCTATCTCCCAAGGTTATGGCGGCTATCGACACCGGCGGCGCCGAGGGGACCGTCGATACGCTCGTCCAGATCGAGGATGATCTGGGTGTGGATCCCGTTGATGATCGCACGGCGCTGCTGTCGATAGCGCGACGGCTCTTGGAGTTGCGCTTCCCATGACCGACCACCCGCTCGACCGCGTGATCTGGAACGCCTTCACGACACGCCAGGCGCATGTGGCCCTGGTCGACGGCGGCGCGTTTCGCGTCCATCCCGACGTCGGCATCTTCGCCGCGACGGCCGACCACGCGCCCGAAAGCCTGGCCGCCCTGGGCCGGCTGGTCCAGGCCCATCCCGGCGAGGTCGGGGTGGTGGAGCGGTTCGACCTTCCGCCGGTCCCGGGGACGCAGGTCACCAAGCGCGCGGTGCTCAACCAGATGGTCGCCCAGACCCTGGCCCGGCCCAAGCCCGTGGACTTCGAGATCCAGCCCCTGGGCGACGCCGACTCGCCGCAGATGGTGGCCCTGGCCGCCCTGACCGCGCCGGGTCCGTTCTTCTCGCGCACCCACGAACTGGGCGATTTCGTCGGGGTGAAGGTCGACGGCCAACTCGTGGCCATGGCCGGCGAGCGCCTCCAGCCCGAAGGCTTCACCGAGGTCAGCGGCGTCTGCGCCCATCCCGACCATCGCGGCAAGGGCTATGCGGCGACGCTGATGCTGCACGTGGCCGGCAGAATCGTCGACCGCGGCGAAACGCCGTTCCTGCACAGCTTCGCCGACAACGCCGGTGCCATCGCGCTGTACGAGGCGCTGGGGTTCCGGTTTCGCTGCGAGCAGATCTTGACGATGCTGGCGCCCCAATAGGCCGCTCATCCCGGCGAATGCCGGGACCCAGATGGAATGGCGGTGTGGCTGACGCCATGAGCGCTGCGCCTTTTCCAATCCACCACACCGCTTTGGGATCTGGGTCCCGGCATTCGCCGGGATGAGCGGTTCAGATTGTTGCTGGCCGAACAAAAAAGACCCGGAAAGCTCGCGCCCTCCGGGTCCCTTGTCCGATCAGATCAAGCCCGATCAGGCCTGGATCTTGTTCGCCGACCGTCGCGCCCAGCCGTACAGCACGGCCACCACGACCGCCGCGGCGATCAGGGCGAAGATCATGCCCACGTGCTCGGACGGCGCGAAGGGGACCTCCAGCGGGCCGGGCTTCTGGGTGGCGACGATCAGGCCGGCCAGGGCGACGTTGAACAGGCTCTCGCCGACGATGAAGCCGGACGCGATCAGCACGCCCAGGCGCTTGGCCGCCTCGCCCATCCGGTCCTTGTCGACCGTCTTGTCGTAGATCCAGCCGATCACGGCCCCGACCACGACCGGGGCGGTCACGGCGCTGGGCAGGTAGATGGCCAGGCCCACGCCCAGCGGCGGCAGGCTGAGGCGGCCGTTGCTGCTCTTGCGCAGGACGATGTCGACGATCACCAGACCCAGGCCGATCAGGGCGCCGTAGCCCAGCAGGCTCCAGTTCAGGTCGCCGCCAATCACGCCCTTGGCCAGGGTCGAGATCAGGGTCGCCTGGGGCGCGTTCAGCGGCGTGGAGCCGGCCACGGTGCTGAGATTGGCCGCGCCGGCGAAGCCGTTGGACTGGTTCAGCAGCTCCAGCACGAACGGAATGACGACGGCGCCGGCGATGACGCCGATGATCAGGGCCACCTGCTGCTTCCACGGGGTGGCGTCGACCAGTTGGCCGGTCTTCAGGTCCTGCAGGTTGTCGTTGGCCACGACGGCCACGGCCAGGACCATGGTGGTGACATAGAGGGCGTAGGCGACCAGGGCCTTGGCGATGTCGGGGCCGATCACGCCGCGGCCGACCACGCCGACCATCAGCGAGGCGCCCAGCACGGTCAGGATGGCGATGCCCGACACCGGGCTGTTGGACGAGCCGATCAGACCGGCCATGTAGCCGCAGACCGCCGCGGCCAGCAGGCCGGCGATCAGCACGTAGCCGACGCCGATGGCGACCAGCGGCGCGGCCAGGCTGGTGATCGGGCCGCCGGTCAGGAAATGGGCCAGGAACCAGCCGGCCGGGGCCAGCAGCAGCAGCGACACCAGGCCGACGATGCCGATCGGGATGTCCTGCTCGGTGCGGGCGATCACCGCGCCGCCGACCTTGCGGGCCTTGCTGGCCTCGAAGGCCGACATCAGGCCCGACCAGATCGGCAGGGCCAGCTTGCCCAGGGTCCAGATGGCGGCGGCGCCGATGACGCCCGCGCCCATGAACCGCACCTCGGTGCGCCAGATGGTGAGGGCGTGTTCGGCCACCGTGGCGCCGGGCATCGGGTGCAGGCTGGTCATGACCGGCACCAGCACGCCCCAGGCGATGGCCAGGCCCGCGAACATGGCCACGCCGACCGTGATGCCCATCAGGTGGCCCGCCCCCATCAGGGCCAGCGAGCTGGAGGCGCCCAGGCCGGTCGCGCCGGCCCCGGCCTTGAAATAGCCCGCCACCTCGGCGGCGAAGATCTTGGCGGCGGCCAGGGCGGCGAACAGGGCCGAGGCGAGCGTGCCCAGCACCACGGCGATCAGGCCGGCCTGGCCCTCGGCGGCGCCGGCCCGCGAGCCGGTGCCGACCTTCAGCACCTCGGCGGCGGCCACGCCCTCGGGATAGGGCAGGTCGGAATTGGTCACCAGCGCGCGGCGCAGGGGGATGGTGTACATCACGCCCAGGATCCCGCCGACCAGGCAGGCGCCGAAGGTGGTCAGGAACGGCACGTGGCTCCACCAGCCGATCATCAGCAGGCCCGGCAGCACGAAGATCACCGACGACAGCGTCCCCGCCGCCGAGGCGATGGTCTGGACGATGTTGTTTTCCTGGATCGTCGCGGTCTTGAACGCGCGCAGCAGGGCCATCGAGATCACGGCCGCGGGGATCGAGGTGGCGAAGGTCAGGCCCACCTTCAGGCCCAGATAGACCTGGGCAGCGGTGAAGACGAGGGTGATGAGGATGCCCAGGAGCACCCCTCGGATCGTGAACTCCGAACGGGGAGTCGCGGTGGCGTCGGACGACATGCAGGGTCCCAAAACAGTTAAGGCGGTCGGACCTTGCACGTCCGACCGCCCCCAACTCAAGTCTTGTTCCGCATTTCGGCGATTTCCGGGTCGCGACGGCCCTTGAAATCGCCTCTCAGGGGGCTAGAGCACGCCCAGCATCTCCGCGACCAGCGGGTGACGGACGATGTCGCGGTCGGCCAGGCGGACCACCGCGATGTTCTCGACCGGCTCGAACTTGGCCGACACCTCGGCCAGGCCCGAGATGCCCGGCAGCAGGTCGGATTGGTTCGGGTCGCCGGTCACCACCATGGTCGAGTTCCAGCCCAGGCGAGTCAGCAGCATCTTCAGCTGCATGTAGGTGCAGTTCTGGGCCTCGTCGATCACCACGAAGGCGTTGTTCAGGGTGCGGCCGCGCATGAAGCCGACCGGGGCGATCTCGATGGCGCCCTCGGCCATCAGGGCCCGCATGCGCTTGACCGACAGGCGGTCGCTGAGCGCGTCGTAGAGCGGGCGCAGGTAGGGGGCCAGCTTGTCCTCCATGTCGCCGGGCAGGTAGCCGATCGACTCGCCGGCCTCGACGGCGGGACGCGACAGCACGATGCGGCCGACCTTACCGGCCTCCAGGGCCTCCACGGCCTTGGCGATGGCGATGTAGGTCTTGCCGGTGCCGGCCGGGCCCAGCGCCATGATCAGGTTCTTGTCGTCGATCGCCTCCATCAGGGTCGCCTGGCCCGGCGATTTGGGTTTGATCGTTTTGAGGTAACTCTGGTCCCGATCCTCATGCCCCGGATTGCCCAACGGCGACCAAGCTTGGCGATGCTCCACCGGCAGGCGGCGCACCTTGGCGTCGTCGTCGTAACGGCCGGCGTCGTTCGCGCCTTCGCGCACCATCCGCTTGAGAGCTCGCTTGGTCATGAAAGCCTCCATTCAGGCATGAAAAAAGGACGTGGCCGAATGGCGACGTCCTTGGAGCAGGTGGAGAAGTGAAAAGCGGAGGCGCGTGCGCGGCCTGGCGGTTCGGAGCTTGCCCCCGAAGGCGGTGATGAACGCCCAAACCCCAAAACCGACACCCAAGGTCTCCGTTTACCGGGAGGCCGCGTTCGGCGATCGAGCGCGGCTCGGATACGAGAAGAATGACTCCCGATGTGGGAGTGTTCCCCCTCGAATCGCACAAATACAATGGGGCTCACATGGTTTATGAGCCGTTAAGGCCCTGCCCGCCTTTAGAACACGAGGTGTACGGATGACTGTCTATTCCTTGGGCGCCGCAAGTCCTTCCCTGCCCTCGGACGGCGAATATTGGATCGCGCCCAGCGCCTCGGTGATGGGAAATGTCCTGCTGCGGAAGAATTCCAGCGTCTGGTGGGGCGCAATAGTTCGCGGCGACAATGATCCGATCGAGATCGGCGAGAACAGCAATGTCCAGGACGGCTCTGTACTTCACACCGACGTCGGCAGCCCGCTGACCATCGGGGCCAATGTGACGATCGGCCACATGGTGATGCTTCACGGCTGCACGATCGGCGACGGCTCGCTGATCGGCATCGGTTCGATCATCCTGAACGGGGCCAAGATCGGGAAGAACTGCCTGATCGGCGCCGGCGCCCTGATCACCGAGGGCAAGGAGATCCCCGACAATTCGATGGTGATGGGCGCGCCCGGCAAGGTGGTCCGCGAGATCGGCGAGGGCCACGCCCTGATCCTCCAGGCCTCGGCCCTGCACTATGTCGAGAACTGGAAGCGCTACCGGACCGAGCTGTCCCGCCTGGACTGAGGCGCCGGCGCGACATCAAGCTGCAGCGAAACCTGACGAAGCTTGACGAGGGGCCAGCGTCGCGAGCGCGTATTCGCTTGGCCATTCCGTCTTTCGAAGGACCTGTCCCATGACCCTGCGCGCCCTGCTCGTCACCGCCCTGGCCGCTTCCACCCTGGTCGCGGGTCAGGCCAGCGCCCACGCCAAGCTCGTGGCCTCCGATCCGGCGGCGAACGCCACGGTGGCGGCGCCGAAGACGGTATCCCTGACCTTCAACGAAAAACTCGCGCCGGCCTTCTCGACCTTCGAGATCGCCAGGGCCGACGGCGTGAAGATCCCGGTCAGGACCACGGTCTCCAGGGACCGCAAGACCGTCTCGGGCGCGCCACGCGACAGGCTGGCGGCCGGCGCCTACAAGGTGACCTGGCGCGTGGCGGCGGCCGACGACGGCCACCGCATGGACGGGACCGTCACGTTCACGGTGAAGTAGCCGTGGAAGCGGCGGTCGTCGGTCTGCGCTGGGTCCAGTACGCGGCGAGCTTCGTCCTGACCGGCGGCGCCCTGTTCGCGCTCTACGCCCTGCCGGCGCGCGGACCGTCGAGCGCGGCGGCGCTGGCCTGGCCGCGCCAGGTGCTCGCCGGCTCGGCCGCCATCCTCGTCCTGGCGACGGCGCTGGGCCTGCTGGCCCAGACCGCGGTCGTCGCCGGGTCGCTGTCCGCCGCGCTCGACCCGACGACCCTGGCCTCGGTGCTGACCGACATGGCCATGGGCCCCTCTTCCGTGGCGCGCGGCGTCTGCGCCGCCTTGGCCCTGGGCCTGCTCCTGGGCGTGCGCCCCGGCGTCCCGGCCTGGGTGGCGAGCTCAAGCCTCGGCGCCGTCGCGACCGCCAGCCTTGCCTGGATGGGGCATGGCGCGGCGACCGAGGGCGCAGGCGCGCTGGTCCACCTGGCGGCCGACCTCGCGCACCTGGCCGCGGCGGCCGTCTGGACCGGCGCGATCGTCTTCTTCCTGATCCTGGCCCGGTTCGCCGACAGCACGGATGCGGACGGCCTCGAAGCGTTCCACGGCGCGCTGGCGGGGTTTTCCGGCGTCGGCTCGGCGCTGGTCGCCGTGCTCCTGGCCACGGGACTGATCAACAGCGGGTTCCTGGTCGGGGTGGCGGGCCTGCTCAGCCTCCTTGCGACCCTCTACGGCCGCCTGCTGCTTCTCAAGCTCCTGGTCTTCGCCGCGATGCTGGCTCTGGCGGCGGCCAACCGGTTCCGGCTCACCCCGGCGTTGCGCGGCGGGCTGGACGATCCCGGCCGCTCCGCCGCCGCCATCACCGCGCTCAGGAAGAGCCTCGCCCTGGAGGCGGGCGCCGCCCTGGCCGTCCTGGCCCTGGTGGCCTGGCTCGGGCGCCTGGCGCCCATCTCCTCACTCTAGTCGCTCTAAGCGCCGCCCGCCCCTCACCCGCCGCGGGGAATCATCGCCGAGCCATTCGGTCAGCCGCTTGCGGGCGCGATAGACGCGCGTCTCGACGGTCTTGACGCTGACGCCCAGCAGGTCGGCGGCGGCCTGTTGAGAATAGTCCTCCAGATAGGTCAGGATCAGCGGCTCCTTCAGCTTCGCCGGCAGGCGGGCGATCGCCGCTTCCAGGCGCGCCAGCCGCTGGGCGTGTTCGGCCTGCGCCTCGGGATCAGCGCCCCTGTCGGCGTAGTCGGGCGCCCCCGGCGCGTCGATCGAGCGTTCGCCGAGCACAAGCCGCCGGACCAGCAGCCGCCGGCCGCGATCGCGGCATTTATTGAGCGCGATGGCGCGCAGCCAGGTGGGAAACGGACGGGCTGGATCGTAACGGCCCAGCGCCTTCCAGGCCGACACGAAGCTTTCCTGGACGATGTCGCGGGCCGCCTCGGGGTCGCCGACGTGGCGGCGGGCGAAGGCGAACAGCGCGCCCTTGTGCCGGCGCATCAGCTGGCTGAACGCCGGCTCGTCCCCGGCGGCCGCCCGCCGCGCCAGCTCGGCGTCGTCCTGCTCGCCCGGGGCGGCGGTCACGGCGTGTCGTTCGTCAGGGCCTCGCTGACGCGGCGGTCGAACTTGGCCGCCTGCTCGGGGGTCAGCACCTTGCGCATGGCCAGGACGTGCTGGACGGTCTCCAGCTGCAGCGCCCCCATGGCCGCATGGAAACGCTCCACGGCCGCCTCGACCTGCGGCGTGTATTCGTGACGCGCCTGGATCGCCGCCGCCAGCTGGGCGTTGGCCGCGCGGAGCTCGGTCTCGCGGGCCTTGCGGCGTATGGCGAAATCCCGTTCCAGGGCCTCGAGGCGCCGGTCCTGTTCGGGGGTCAGCTCCAGGTCATGGTGGACCATCGCGTGCAGCGAGGCCGGATGACGGCTCGGCAGCAGGCCGGACGCGCCGATCCACGCCCCGGCGGCGCCCGCCAGCAGGGCCAGGACCACGGTCAGGACGAGGCCGGCGCTGATCCGGGGCATCAGCGGCTCGTCAGGAGGGTCGAAGGCGCCAGATGCGCGTCGACCGAGAACACGGAGATTTCGGCGGGCCGGCGCGCCGCGGCCATGGCGGCGTAGCTGCCGCCGGCCAGACCGATCCCCAGCGCGGCGATGACGCAGGCCGCGCGCAGGGGCAGCAAGGCGCCGGACGAACGCCGGCCGTCGCGAAGGCTGTCGATACGCGACCACACCTCGCCCTCAAGGCCCTGCAAGGCGGTCGTCGGCGCCCGCCGCAGCTCCTCCAACATTCCGTCGAGCGCGTCGCTCATGGCCGATTCCCCTGACCTTCAAGCCCAGACTACGCACGCGCCGCCCTGATCCCTCAAGCGCTGGAGGGCCGGGGGGCGATCGGCCGCTCAGCGCGCGCCCTTGGCCAGCATGGCGTCCATCTGGTCGATTTCGGCCTGCTGCCCCTTGATGATCGCCGCGCACAGCGCCCGGATCTGCGGATCGCGCACGGGAGCCTTGCCGCACATCAGGATCGCGCCCGAATGGTGCGGGATCATCGAGCGCAGGAATTCCCGGTCGCCGATCAGCCATTGCTGACGAATGGCGACGAAACAGACAAGTCCCAGCACCAGGCCGGCGCCGATGAGGGCGTGGTTCAGCCGGGTCTTCGGATACATCATGCTCATCAGGAGCAGTTCGAGGACGACCATCGGCGCCGTCATCAAGCCCGCCATATAGGCCTGGTTGAGGTTGGGCCGGATGCTCGAGGCCTTGTCGACCATGGCGTACATCAGGCCGTACATGACGACGAACGACAGGATCGTCATCACCGCCAGCCTCAGATAGGGCCGGTGACGCCCTTGGGCGTGATGCTCCTGGGAATGGCCTTTCTCCATCGTCGCCTCCGCTATTGCTGCAGCCGTTCAAGGTCTCCATACGGCCCGCATCGCCGACGCCCTCGTTTGCCGACCACTCTGTTGGCGCAGACGCCAGCCAACTGCGCATGTACGTTTTGGACGGCCTCGACGGGCCGCTCCACGAACGCGACTATTTGCGCTATTCCGATCAAACCCAGTCCTTGCAGGCGCGTTCGGACACGTGCGCCAATCATGTCAGCGATCCAAACAATCCAGACAGTGACTCCAGATGCGCATCCTAGGTCCCCGGTTTGCTGGCTCACCGGTCTTGGCGATCGGTCTGATGTGCGCCGCCCTGGCCTCCCCTAGCTTGGCCCAAGCGCCGCGATTGCCGCTCCCGGTCGGCGAAACTCAATCACCGACCTGGGAGCAAGTGAAAAACCTCTACCGATGCGAAGATCGCGAGGTCGGCCTTGAGCTTCTCGGTCAGGACGGCAAGGTCGAGCTTAGCCGATACACGATAGACGGGCGCGCCATCAGCGAGGATCAGCGCGTTCGGATCAACCTGCGCCTGGCGGCTTTAGGGCGCCTCGGCGATGTGTCGCTATCCTGCGGGAAGGGGTTCGAGCTCATTTCGATCGGAGGCGACAGCCCCCGTGGCCCGCACTCGCCCGCCCGGGTGAACCTGCGAGTCGTTGGCGGCCATCTGGCGGACTAAAACCTTAGGACACCTCGTAGGGGGTCGAGGGCCGCATACCGCCAAGGACGAGGTCGCTTGATGCGGACCAAAGGGATTCAACCGGCTCGAGCGGCCCATCACCCCTGAGAGGATCGTTCAGGCGGCCAGCTAGTCGGTCGGGCTCGCTGACAGCGCGCTGAGCGACCCGCAGGTCCACACCAAGCCCTCCAGCTTCCCAGGTGAAAAGAATTTCCGCGTCGAGCTGGCGCGCCAGGCTTCTCACCAGCCGCGAGCCGAACCCAGTCCGCGCGGGGGCCGCGACCGGCGGACCGCCATGTTCCTGCCAGCTCAGCGACCAGCCGGCCAGCGTTCCGCTCCAGCGCACGTCCACGACGCCGTCGGTCACCGATAGAGCGCCGTACTTGGCCGCGTTGGTCGCCAGTTCGTGCAGGATCATGCTGAGGGGCTGCATTTGTTCGGCGCTGAGCGGAACCTCGTCGCCCGAAAGATGAAGGCGCGAGGCGGCGACGACCGAGGACAGCAGCTCGTCGCGCACGACCTGACCGATCGAGCCGCCCCGCCACTGGCTCTTGGCCAAGGCGGTCTGGGCGCGGGCCATGGCTTCGACCCGCCCCTGCAAGGCGGATCGGAAGGTCTCGACATCGGGTGCATCGGTCAACCGAACGACCGACTGGATCACGGCTAGGGAGTTTCTCGCCCGATGGTCGACCTCGCGCATCAGGAGGTCGCGGGCTTCCTCGACAGCCTTGCGCGCGGTGATGTCCACCGCCGTGCCCGTCACGCGCATGCAGCGCCCCTCGGCGTCGAACAGCCCCCGCCCCTTGGCCGCCACCCAGCGGACGGCCCCGTCGCTGGCGCCGATCGTGCGATATTCCACGTCGTAGAGGGCGCGAAGAGCGGGATCCGAGGCGGCTGCATAGGCGAGCGTCGTGGCCTCCAGGTCCTCGGGATGAAGACCCGCGTAGAAGTCGGCCATGGAGACGGGCTGGTCCAGCGGAACCCCGAACAGGCCGCGCACCCGATCGTCCCAGTAGAGCGCGCCCCCGCCGCCTTCCACGTCCCACAGGCCGACCTCGGCGAATTCAGTGGCCAGGCGCAGGCGGGTCTCGCTCTCGGCCAGGGCCCGCTCGGCCGTCAGGCGCTTGGTGATATCGCTGATGATCGCGTAGACGCCCACGACCTCGCCGGCCGCGGCGCGGCGCGGCACATAGTCGACATGAACGTCGCGCTGGCCGCCATCGGGATAGGCCATCTGGCTTTCGAAGCTCATCGGCTCTCCGGCCAAGGCCGCGCGTAGACGGGTCGCCACGCCGGCATAGGCGCTGGGACCCAGCACCTCCTCGACCGATCGGCCAAGGAGAGCCTCCGGGGACCGCCCGAACCAGGTTTGGTAGGTCTGGTTCACGAACCGGTAGCGCTGATCGCGGTCGATGTAGGAGATCAGCAGGGGCGCGGCGTCGGTGATCCGCCGGAGTTCCTCTTCGCTGTTGCGCAGGTCGGCTTCGGCCCCCACTCGCTCGACGAAGGCCCAGGAACGCTCGGTGACCTCGCGCACCAGGGCCAGTTCGCGGTCGGTCCAGACGTGCGGGCCGGCGTGGTGGACGGCCATCAGGGCCCGCAGGCGCCCGTCACGCACCAGCGGCATGCAGATGGTCGAGCCGATGCCGATCGCCTGAAAGGTCGCCGCTTCCGCCGGCGCGATCTCGACGCGATTGTCGTTGATGACCAGCGGCGCGCCCTTGCGAAGGTTCTCCACCGCCAGCTTGCCGAAATCGGCCAGTCGGTAGCGGCCCACGATCGACGGCGAGCCCGGCGCCGACCAATCACCCCGTATGGTGAAGCCGTCCTGGTCGTCGTCCATGTCCGCATAGGCGCAGATCGCCACCGCCATCTGCTCGCCCAGCATCCGGGTTGTCATGTCCATCACCGCGTCGGCGCTGGCCAGGCTGGTCGTGGCCCGGGTCAGGCGGTCGAGGAACAGCAGGGTCCGCTCGCTCTCGTATCGCCCTGCCCGCTCGATCGCCGCCGAGGTGGTTTCCACGCACACGCACAGCACGCCGGGGATCGCCTCGCCCATCGGGATGGGGCTGTAGGAGAAGGTGAACCAGGCCGGTCCGGAGGCTTCGGCCCGGTGCAGGGCGACTTCGAGATCCTCGAAGAAGCTGGCCTCGCCGGCGAAGGCCTTGTCGATCACCGGCTCGATCTGGCCGCGGACTTCCGGCCAGACCGCCCAGAACGAACGCCCCAGGGCGTCGGGGTGCTTAGGGCCAAGCACCGCGCGATAGGCGTCGTTGTAGATCATCGCCCGCGAGGGTCCCCACAGGAGGAACATCGGAAAGGCCGCGTTCAGGAGGACCTCGACCTGTTGGCGCAGCGGTGCGGGCCAGGCTTCCACCGGCCCAAGATGGTCCTTGAACCAGGCATCGGTCGCCAGGCGATCGGCGACGTCACCGCGCGCCGCGAGTGGAGGATGGCGAGAGCTGGTCAATGGCTAATCACCCAGGACGAGGTCATGCGACACGGGTCCCCGCGAGGCCCCGACCGGTGACAACGCCAAAGCCAAGCTGGAGTTGCCGCCGGGGGCCGAGTCGCCGCGCGGGTTAGTGGCCGCCCTCGACCCAACCGACGCCAGCGGCGCGGAAGCCTTCCGCCAGCGCCGCTTCGAGATCCAGGGACTCCCATCGCCGCATGGGATTGAGATGCCCGACCATGTCGGGCAACAGCCGGACGCCAAAGCGACGGGCGGCGCTGCTGGATTTGTATCCGGCCTTGTGCTGGTCGAAGCGCAGATCGGGATCGCGCGCGGTCTGGCCGACATAGAGGCCCCAAGGCTCGGCCCGCCGTGGATCGTGCAGCAGGACGACGTACACCGAATGCTTGGCGCCGGGGGCGCGGCGCGTCGTGGCCTTGAACGCGCGGGCGACGCCCAGCGCCCGGTCTATCCAGTGGGGGCCAGGATCGCGCAGCATCGCGTCAGGCTATGAGCGGGAGCGTTTGGGCGCCAGTCGCAGAAGGCTTGAGCGCGCGATGGGCGCGCAACATCCGGCAAGTCACGAACAAAGGCGCGAAGGCCCCTCCCCCGAGGGTCAGGAAAGCCGAGGACTTGCTGCTTCCGGCTCGAGACTGGCGGCGAGCACTTCATCCATCGCCGACAGTAGCCGGGCCGCCTCGATGGGCTTGCCCAGATGACGGTCGGCCCCGGCTTCGAAGCTCGCGCGCAGGTGTTCGGGCAGGACATTGGCGGTCAGCATGATCAGCGGACAGGCCCGTTGATTCAAGCGCCGCTCAAGGGCGCGGATTTCCCGCGTCGCGCTCAGCCCGTCCATGACCGGCATCTGCATGTCCATCAACACCAGGTCGAACGGCTCGGCGGCAAAGGCCTCAAGGGCTTGACGACCGTCGCACACCGACACCAGGTCCACGCCGATCTCCCCGAGGATCAGTTCGATGACCTTGCGGTTGACCGGGTGGTCCTCGGCCAGGAGGACCCGGATGGCGCCATGGCGCTGAGCCGGCGTTTCAGGCGCCTGGAGGGCTGTGGCCGTGGCGAGGGGCAGCTCAAAGGCGAACGAAGAACCCTCGCCGACCACCGAAGCTGCCGCCAGTTCACCGCCCATGGCCCGGACCAGTTCGACACAGATCGACAGGCCAAGGCCCGAGCCGCCATAGCGGCGGGTTATGGAGTCGTCAGCCTGGGCGAAGCGGTCGAAGATCCGTGTCCTGGCCGCGGCGTCGAAGCCAATGCCGGTGTCGCGAACCGCGAACGCCCAACCGCCGTCGCTTGGCGTACAATCGAGCCGCACCGTCCCCGCATGCGTGAACTTGACCGCGTTGCTGAGCAGATTGCCGACCACCTGGCGCAGCCGCACGGGATCACCCACGACCCAGTGCTCACCCAAGGGAGCGGCGACCTCGTAAGCAAGGCGCTTGGCCTCGGCCGCCGGACGGTGCAGGTCCGCGACCTCGCGCACCAGGCCGGCGAGCTCGAACGGATCGTGCGAGATCCGCATCGCCCCCTCTTCCGAGCGCGCCAGGTCCAGGACGTCGCTCAGCAGCGCTTCGAGCGTTCGAGCCGCGCCGGTCATCGCCCTGAGAATGTCGGCCTGGTCCTCGGCCAGGCGGGTGCGGGACAGCACGTCTCCCAGGCCCAGGATGCCGTTCAGCGGCGTGCGGATCTCGTGGCTCATATTGGCCAGGAAGCGCGTCTTGGCTTCGCTGGCCACCCGCGCCTGATGCAGGGCCTCGCGGTCCGAGATATCGCGAACGATGGCGCCGACCATGATCCGGTCGTTGTCGCGCCACGTCGACAGCGACAGGCTGGCCGGAAATTCCTGGCCGTCACGGCGTAGGGCCGGGACCTCGACGGCGCCGCTAAGGGTCGGACGCCCGCCATTGCACAGGCGTGCGAACCCTCGATCATGGCCCGCCCGCATCTGTGGCGGGATGATCATCCGCAAGGGCTGGCCCAGGGCCTCGCGCGGGCTGTAACCAAATATGGCTTCGGCCGCGGCGTTCCAATGCATGATGACCTGGTTCTCGTCGACGATCAGAACCGCGTCTGAGGTGCCGTCAAACAGCTGCGACAGGAAGAGCTTCTCACGACGCGTTTCCAGGCGCTCGCCGACGATCCGAGCCAGGAGCTCCAGCTGGGCGAGCTGAGCTGCGATGAAGGCGCGCGGAGCGAGGCTGGTGACGCAGACCGCGCCCACCACATGGTCTTGGACAATGATCGGCGCACCGGCATAGGCGCCGACATAGTCGATGTGGGCGAAATCGGCGTGCTGGCGAACGTCCTCCAGGACGAACGCGCGTCCGGTTCGAACCACATGGTCGCAAAAGGCGTCGGACCTGGGCAGACGCCGGGCCGGAACGCCGTCGGCGGCCTTGAACCACACCTGGTCGGCGTCGACGAAGGACACGAACCCGGCGTCGGCGGCCGCCGCCGCCCGTGCGGCTTCGGCGATCAAGTCGAACGCCCGCTGCCGCGCCGAACTCGCGAGCCCGAGCGACTGCAGGATGGCGATGCGTTGGTTCTCGTCGGAAAATTCGGTCTGATCCAACCCGGCCCCTCCATGGCCGAGTATTGTGCGCGGCGAAGGTTTGAGCAAACCCTTGTGGTCTTGTGAGGTTGATTGTCGCAGCGGCCGCGAGGGGCGAATTCGCTTGCGCGTCCACTTTTGTGATCGGCTCTCGACGCGATCGCCATATGAGGCGTTGATCGTCCATGAGAACACCAGACGCCACCTCCCATTACGACGTCATCATCGTGGGCGCGGGCCCGGCGGGTCTGACGGCGGCGACGTATCTTGGCCGGTTTCGTCGCAAGGTGCTGATCCTCGACGGCGGCTCCCCGCGCGCCAGCTGGATTCCCGAGAGCCACAATACGCCGGGGTTCCCCCGCGGCGTCGGCGGTCCGGCTCTGCTGACCGAGATGGGCCGGCAGGCTCGCCTTTACGGGGCCGAACGCCGGATGGGCCGCGCGCGGACCCTCGAACGCGCCGGCGCGGGATTTGAACTCACGCTCGACGCAGACGCAGACGCACCAGAGTCCCCGCCCCTCATCGCCCGCTTCGTGCTGCTGGCGACCGGTGTCGTCGACCGCCTGCCCGATCTGCCAGGCGTCGAGGCGGCCATCCGCGCCGCCAAGGTCCGCATGTGCCCGATCTGCGACGCCTACGAGGCCATCGACCAGAAGATCGCCGTGCTTGGCGAGGGAGACCTCGGCGCGCGGGAGGCCGCGTTCCTGACCACCTACTCCAAGACCGTGACCCTGCTTCATCTGGGTCCGTTGTCGACCCTCGGCCAACCTGGCGCGCTGAAAGCCAAGGGCGTCGAGATCCTGCCTATAGCGCTTTCGAATCTCTCGCTGGCGCCGGACCGGATCGAAGCCAACCCGGCGAGCGGGGCGAGCCGCACCTTCGATTGTCTCTATCTGGCGCTGGGCTGCGAGATGCAAAGCCGCTTGGCGGTGCAGTGGGGCGCGGCGCACGACGCCGAGGGCAACCTGATCGTAAACGCCCACCAGGAGACCTCAATCGAACGGCTCTACGCGGCGGGCGACGTCGTGCGCGGCCTCAACCAGATCGCCGTCGCCACAGGCGAAGCGGCCATCGCCGCCACTGACATCCATAAGCGGCTGCGAGAACTGGATGGCTGACGGCATTTCACGGAACGAGGAAACCTTGGCTTTGGCTTGGGGGTTATCACCCGGCGGGTGGTCGAAAGGCGACCGTCAGCGCCCGGCGACCCACCACCAGGAGCGTTCATGCCAATCGACGTCGCGCCGCCAAGGACAGAACCCCGGATCGCCACCGGCGTGCCGGGCCTGGACGAAATCCTGGGCGGGGGCCTGACGCGCGATCGGATCTATCTCGTCGAGGGCACGCCCGGTTCGGGCAAGACGACCCTAGCCCTGCAGTTCCTGCTCAAGGGGCGGGAACTTGGCGAAAGCGGCCTTTACATCACCCTGTCCGAAACCGAGCACGAGCTGCGCGCCGCCGCCGCCAGCCACGGCTGGTCGCTCGACGGGATCGATCTTTTCGAGTTGGTCAGCGAAGAGGGCCTGGACCCCGACAGCGAGCAATCCGTGCTCCACCCTTCCGATGTCGAACTGGGCGAGACAACGCACGGCGTCATGCGTCAGGTCGAAGCAAACAAGCCGATGCGGGTGGTGTTCGACAGCCTGTCGGAGATGCGCCTGCTGGCCCAGAACCCGCTGCGCCACCGCCGGCAGATCCTGGCGCTCAAGCACTTCTTCTCGACCCGCAACTGCACGGTGCTGCTACTCGACGACCAGACCGCAGAGCACGGCGACCTTCAGCTTCACAGCATCGCCCACGGCGTGATCAGCCTGCAGCGCACGCCCCAGGAATACGGCTCCCAGCGGCGTCGGCTGGAAGTGATCAAGATGCGCGGCATCAAGTATCGCGGCGGCTTTCACGATTTCGAACTGGACACAGGCGGCATCAGGGTCTTCGAGCGCCTGGTCGCCGCCCATCACCATGCCACGTTCACGTACGAAACGGTGTCGACCGGCGCGCCGGGCCTGGACACCCTGATCGGCGGCGGCCTCTCGCGCGGCACCAACACCCTGATCAGCGGCCCGTCCGGCGTGGGCAAGACCACGACGGCCGTGCGCTGCGCGCTCACGGCGCTGGAGCGCGGCGAGAAGGTCGCCTACTACCTGTTCGACGAAGGACTGCCGACGCTGCTCGCCCGCTCCAAGGCGCTGGGCATGGACTTGCAGCCATTTCTCGACAGTGGGCATTTGCTGATCCGGGCCATCGATCCAGCCGAACTCTCGCCAGGCGAGTTCGCCTGCAACGTCCGCGAGGCCGTCGAAAACGTCGGCGTGGGGCTGATCGTGATCGACAGCCTCAACGCCTATCTTCAGGCCATGCCGGGACAAAAGTTCCTGCTGCTGCAGATGCACGAGCTGCTGACCTACCTCAACCAGCAGGGCATGGTGACCCTGCTGATCCTCGGCCAGCACGGCTTCATCGGGGAAGTGCGGACCGACATCGATCTCAGCTACCTTAGCGACAGCATCCTGCTGTTCCGGTTCTTCGAAGCGGCGGGGTCGGTGCGCACGGCGATTTCGGCCGTCAAGAGCCGAACGAGCGAACATGAGAAGACCATCCGCGAGATTCGTCTGACCGAGGATGGGATCGAGGTGGGGCAGGCGCTGATCGACTTCCAGGGCGTGATGTCGGGGCTTCCCGCCTACGAGGGAAAGATCGCGATGCTTGGCGATCAGGATCCGTCCACGGATGGATGAGCGCATACTGGTCTTGGCGCCGCGGGGGCGAGACGCACCGGTCATCGCCGAAACGCTCGCCGGCCTGGGACATCACACCGTCATCTGCGCGGACCTGCCGGTCTTGACCCGAGCCTTGCAGGAGGGCGCGGGGGCGGCGATCCTCACCGAGGAAGCCCTGGCGCAAGACGCGACCGAGACCTTGAACGCCTGGCTGTCCGCCCAGCCGCCATGGTCGGACTTCCCGTTTATCGTGCTGGTCACCAAGCAGGCCGGCAAGCGCGCCCGGGCCGACGCGGACCGCCTGCAGGCCATGGGCAACATCGTCCTGCTCGAGCGCCCGATCAACGCCGAGACCCTGATCAGCGCGGCCGCCTCCGCGCTTCGAGCGCGCCGTCGCCAATACCGCGCCCGCGACCAACTGACCGACCAGGCCAAGGCCGAAGCCCAACTTCGCTTCGCCCTCGACGCCGGCCATCTGGGGGCCTGGGATCTCGACCTCGACAGCCGCGGGCTGACGACCTCGCAACAGACCAAGGCCCATTTCGGCCGCGCGGCCGACGAGCCGCTCACGCTCGACGACATCGAAGCGGCGGTGCATCCGCAGGACGCCGCCCGGCGCCTGGCGGCCTTGGAGACCTCGATCGCCGAGGGCGGCGACTACGACGTCGAGTACCGGGTGACATGGCCCGATGGCAGCCTGCACTGGCTGCAGGTTCGCGGTCGCCTCAACCTTCATACGCCGGGCCAGGCGCGACGCATGTCCGGTGTGATCCTTGACGTCACCGACGCCAAGACGGCGGAGGCGGCCTTAAGGGCGATGAACGAGACGCTGGAGCGTCGCGTCACTGAAAGCGTACGCGAACTCCAGCATTCCAACGCCCGGCTCCTCGAGGAGATCGGCGAACGCGAACAGGCTCAGGCCGCCCTGGTGCAGGCCCAGAAGATGGATGCGATCGGCCAACTGACGGGCGGCATCGCGCACGACTTCAACAACCTGCTGACCGCCATCGTCGGCAACATCGACATGATCGAGCGGCGCAGCGATGATCCGCGCGTCCAGCGGATGGCGGCCAACGCCCGCGAGGGGGTGGAGCGCGCCACCAAGCTCACCGCGCAATTGCTTGCCTTCTCCCGCAGCCAGCAGCTCGACCTGCAGCCGGTGGAGGTCGACGCCCTGATCACGGGCATGGGCGACCTCCTGGCGCGAACCTTGGGACACACCGTCGAGATCCGCACCGACCTGCGCGCGGGCGCGGCGCGCGCCAACGCCGATCCCAACCAACTGGAGCTGGCGATCCTCAATCTCGCGATCAATGCGCGGGACGCGATGAGCGACGGCGGGACCGTCACGATCGCGAGCCGCACGGCCGACGGTTGGCGCGAAGGCCTCAAGCCCGGATACTACGTGGTCATCACGGTCGCCGACACCGGCCACGGCATCCCCGCCGATCTGCTGCAGAAGGTGTTCGATCCGTTCTTCACCACCAAGAGCGTGGGCAAGGGCACCGGCCTGGGCCTTAGTCAGGTGTACGGCATAGCAACCCAGTCCGGCGGCACGGTGCGGGTCGAAAGCACGGTCAATGTCGGCACGACGATCCAGGTCTGGCTGCCGGTTAGCGACGCCGCCGAGCGTCTGCGCCCGAGCGATGCGCCCTCCAGCGAAACCCCGCTCAGCCAGGGCGAGCGGGTGCTGGTGGTCGATGACGACCCGGGCGTGCGCCAGTTCATCGTCCAGTGCCTGAGGTCCCTGGGCTACACCGTCACGGAAGCTGCTGGTGGCCAGGCCGGACTCGACCGCATCGCAACCGATCGGCCGGATCTGATGGTGGTGGATTTCGCCATGCCGGGCGTCAACGGCGCCCAGGTGGCGACCGACGCGCGCAAGGCCTTCCCGACCTTGGCTGTGCTTCTGGTGACCGGGTACGCGGACGCGCAGGCCATCAAGGACCTCGTCAAGTCCGAGGCTGTGCTACGCAAACCTTTCAAGGTCAGCGACCTGGCCGTCTCCGTCCGACGCGCCCTGGAGGAGGCCGCAAGGGTTCTTGACTACTCCCCTTAGCCGACGGTCAGGCAGGTACGCGCCAGGAGCGGACTTTGGCGTGGTGCGGGAAAGACGATCGTCAGGCGGTGCGCCCTCGGCAACAATCGTCGCCAACGAACACCGCCGAATCAACGGTGTTCATGGACTTTTCCGTTGCCTGCTCGCACCACCAGCGTTTGATGAGGATCGCCATGCGCCAGCCTGCAAGTCGTCGCGCCTTTCTTCTCGGCGGCGTGGCCGCGGCGGCCACCAGCGCCGCGGCTGGACCGCTCGCCGCCGCGAGCCGGGTCAGCGAACCCGATTTCAGCGTTGTGCTGCCGGAAGGCGTTCTCCAGATCTTCGCCGTCACCGACCGCGCGTTCCGGGTCCGCTTCGTCCCGGAGTCCAACGCCCGCTCGGCGCCGCCCAGCGATATTCTCCTGCCCACGCGCGCCCCGCGGCCCACGCGCCGCCGACAGGGCGACATCACGCGCCTGATCCTGCCTCACATCACCTGCGAGATCGATGCGGCCTCGACGGTGCGCTTCTTCGATGCGCGGGGCCGCCTGCTGCTGGCGGAGACCGCGGAAGGCCGCCGGCTGGAACCGGGCCGGCTCGGCGAGGAGACCATCCACATCGCCGAGCAGAGGTTCGAGTCACCCGCCGATGAGCGGCTGTTCGGCACGGGCTGCTTCCAGGACGGAGCGCTCGACCTGCGGGCGCTTCCGCGGCGGCTCACCCAGGTCAACACCCAGATCAGCCTGCCGTTCATGCTCTCCAGCAAGGGCTATGGCCTGCTGTGGCACAATCGCGGCATGGCCGAGCTGAACCCGCCGCCGCATCGCGCCGTGCTCACCAAGGGCGCGGCGGGCGAAGCCCGGACGGCCGACGTCACCACCACCGCCGGCAACGCCCGCGTCGAGCGCAGGCTGACGGCCTTCGAGGGCGAGATCCGGGTCGAGCAGGCCGGCCGCCAGGCCTTCCTGCTCGACATCGGCCAGAAGATGGCCTCGATCCACCATGTCGAGATCAGCGACCAGGTCATGGTCGACTTCGCCAATCTCTGGCTGCCGCCGACCACCAGCTTCCTGGCCGACCTCCCGGCGGGAACCCACAAGGTCAAGGTGCTAGCCAACGACAGCGACGCCCCTGTGCTTCACCATGGCCCGGCCGTTGCGGCCACGACCTGGCGCGCGCCGGTGGCGACCGCGATCGACTATGTGGTGATCGCCGGTCCCAGCGCCGCCGAGGTGATGACCGGTTACCGTCAGTTGCTGGGCGCGACCTCGATGCTGCCGCGATGGGCCTATGGCTACATCCATTGCCGCGAACGCTTCCACTCGTCCGACGAGATCCTCGAGACCCTCGACGAGTTTCGCCGTCGCAAGCTGCCGGTGGATGTCATCGTGCAGGACTGGCAGTACTGGGGAAAGTACGGCTGGAACGCCATGCGCTTCGACGAAGACCACTATCCCGATCCCGCGGGGCTGATGCGCGCCCTGCACGCGCGCAACGCCCGCTTCATGCTGTCGGTCTGGTCCAAGGTCGGCAAGGACACCGACCTGGGCAGGCAGGTCGCCGCCAAGGGCTACTACATCCCGGGCACCGAATGGATCGACTTCTTCAATCCCGAGGCCGTCGCCTTCTACCGGGCCCAGCACGACCAGCACCTGGGCAAGCTCGGCATCGACGCCTGGTGGCAGGACGCCACCGAGCCCGAGAACGACGACCTCGTCGGCCGGATGACCGCCGCCGGTCGCGGCGAACATGTCCGCCTGGCCTACCCTCTCGAAGTGACCCGCGCCGTCCACGACGAGCGGCGCCGCGCCGAGCCGAACGTGCGACCGATGATCCTGACGCGCAGCGCCTTTCTCGGGCAGCAGCGCTATGCGGCCGCCACATGGTCGGGAGACATCGGCAACGGTTGGGACACGCTCGCGCGCCAGATCCCGGCGGGGCTCAACATGGCCGCGGCCGGCCATGCCTATTGGACGGTCGACGCGGGCGGCTTCTTCCGACCCGGCGAAGGGCAATACACCGACCCGGGCTACCACGAACGGTTTCTGCGCTGGTTCCAGTACGCCACCTTCCTGCCGCTGCAGCGCGTACACGGCTACCAGACCAACACCGAGTTCTGGCGCTATGGCGAGGCGGTCGAAACGGTCGCCCGGCAGTATCTCGAGCTGCGCTACCGCCTGCATCCGTACCTCTACAGCCTGGCGGGCGAGGCGTCGCAAAGCGGCGTGCCGATCATGCGCCCGTTCGTCTTCGATTTCCCTCAGGACGCCGACGCGTTGGCCGAGAAGCACAGCTACATGTTCGGCCCTGCCCTTCACGTCGCGCCGGTGGTGGCGGGCGGTGCGGACCAATGGCCGGTCTACCTGCCGCGAACTCCGGGCGGCTGGACCGATCTTTGGACCGGCCAGCGCCGCGAAGGCGGTCGCCGGCACGAGGTGACCACGCCCATCGAACAGTTGCCTCTGCACGGTCGGGCCGGCGCCATCCTGCCGATGGGCCCGGTCATGCAGTCGACGGCGCAGACCACGGGCGCGGCGATCGACCTTTTCGTGTTTCCCGGCGCCGATGGCGCGTTCCAGCTCTACGAGGACGACGGGCTCAGCAACGCCTACGAGCGGGGCGCGTTCTCGACCATCGCGATGCGCTGGAACGACGCGAAGCGCGAACTCGTCATCGAGGCTGCGCAAGGGCGGTTCGGCGGCGCGCCGTCACAGCGCCGCTTCGATCTGCACCTGGTCGGACCCGACGATACGCCGCTGCGGCCGAGCCGCGGCGTAGCGGTAAACTATCATGGCGCGGCCGTGCGTCAGCGGTTGGGGTGACCACCACGCTGGTGACGGGAGCATAATCCATGCGCCCGGTTCGGGTGAACGCTAACCTTGGCTGCAACGAAGTTCGCCGATGACTCCAATGGGCGCTCCGGACCCTTCATCAGGCCGAACGCCCAGCGATCGAGGGCGCATGAAACACCGTTTCGAACAAGGGCGGGCTTTGGCAGCGTCAGTGGGCGCTGCTACAGCACTATCGAGTAGAGTGAACTGAGAGGACGACGACATGGCTTTGCTCGACGAGCTCAAAGCTGACCAACTCGCGGCGCGCAAGCTGAACGACCGTCTGAAGGCCAGCGTGCTCACCACATTGATCGGCGAAGCCACGCAAATCACGACCGAAGAATTCAAGCGCGGCTTGACGGAAGTCACTGACGAAAAGGTCGTCGCAACCGTCGCGAAGTTCCTGAAGAACACGAAGCTGACGCTGGAGAACCTCGCGACCGAACGCGCGCGCCTGATCGAAGCCGGTGGCGATGCGTCGAAGGTGGACGAGCGGACCAGGGCGGCTGAAGCCGAACTGGCGATCCTGTCCTCGTATGGCCCGAAGCAGATGACGGAATCGGAACTGCGCGAGGCCATCAACGACTTCCGGGCCAAGAACCCGGGCGCCAACGTCGGGACGATCATGGCCCACCTGAAGACGAGCTTCGGCGGTCAGTATGACGGCAAGGCGGCCAGCGCGTTGGCCAGGGCTTGATTGAGGGCGACTGCGCGGTCTTGCGGCGGGACTGGACGCGACGCTCTGTTCATTTGGCGGGTCGTTGCCGAGAACGGCGTCGCGATCATGATCCGCATCCAGCGATCAAAGTTCCGATCCCCCTCGCGGCCATGACCGATGGCGGCGTCCGCGGCGACATCGCGCCAAACGCAGCCTATTCCGAGCGATTTGCACCGCTGACCACGCGAACTTGAATCAGCGTCATCTCCAACCTGCACCCACAAATTCCGCAGCCCCTTGCCGGCCGTCCAAACCCGCGCCACTCTCTGCCTTAACAACGATAACATTCCAGGGAGGCGACGTCGGAGCCATGGACAGCACGCGCTACGACTACGTCATCATCGGCGCCGGTTCGGCCGGCTGCGTCCTGGCGGCGCGGCTGACCGAAGATCCGGCCGTCAAGGTCCTGCTGCTGGAAGCGGGCGGCAAGAACAGCTCGATCCTGGTGCGGATGCCGGCCGGGGTGGGCGAGCTGATCAAGGCCAAGGGCGAGCAGAACTGGGGGTTCTGGACCGAGGCCGAGCCGCACCTGAACGATCGCAAGCTGTGGTGGCCGCGCGGCAAGGGCCTGGGCGGCAGCTCGGCGATCAATGGCATGATCTATGTTCGCGGCCACGCCCGCGACTACGACCAGTGGCGGCAGATGGGGCTGGCGGGCTGGTCCTATGCCGAGGTCCTGCCCTACTTCAAGCGGTCGGAACGCCATCATGGCGGCGGCGACGCCTATCACGGCGACGCCGGCCCGCTGCACGTGTCGCGCGGCGAGTCCAAGAGCCCGTTCTACACCGCCCTGATCGAGGCCGGCCGCCAGGCGGGGCACGCGGTGACCCAGGACTTCAACGGCTTTCGCCAGGAAGGCTTTGGCCCCTACGACCTGACCATCCGCGACGGCAAGCGCTGCAGCGCGGCGGCGGCCTATCTGCTGCCGGTGCTGGGCCGGCCGAACCTGACCTGCGTGACCGGGGCCCGCACCACCCGCGTCCTGGTCGAGAACGGCCGGGCGATCGGGGTCGAATATGTCGTGGGGACCAGCCCGGAGCGCCTCATCGCCCATGCCGACGCCGAGGTGCTGCTCAGCGCCGGAGCCGTGCAGTCGCCGCACGTCCTGCAGCTGTCGGGGATCGGCGATCCGGACGACCTGAAGGCCCAGGGAATCTCGGTGGTCCACGAGTCCAGGGGCGTCGGCGCCAACCTGCAGGACCACCTGGACGTCTGCCTGTCGTGGACGACGAAGAACCTGGTCACCGCCTATTCGGCCAACAAGGGACTGAACAAGCTGGGCGTGGGCCTGTCCTATATGCTGCTGGGTAAGGGGCTGGGGCGGCAGCAGTTCCTGGAGAGCGGCGCGTTCCTGAAGTCGCGCCCCGACCTCGACCGGCCCGACCTCCAGATCCACGGCGTGCTGGCCATCATGCAGGACCACGGCAAGGTGCAGGTCGAGAAGGACGGCTTCACCCTGCACGTCTGCCAGCTGCGCCCGGAGAGCCGAGGCAAGGTGGGCCTGCGCTCGGCCGATCCGTTCGACGACCCAACCATCCTGGCCAACTACCTGGCGACCGAGGAGGACCGCCGCGCCATCCGCGAAGGGGTGAAGATCGCCCGCGAGGTGGTGGCCCAATCGGCCCTGGATCCCTATCGGGAGGCCGAATACGCGCCCGGCGGCGACGTGAGGACCGACCAGCAGATCGACGCCTGGGTCCGGACCAAGGCCGAGACAATCTACCACCCGGTCGGAACCTGCCGGATGGGCGCGGCGGGCGACCCGCTGGCGGTGGTCGACGACCAGCTGCGCGTGCAGGGGATCACCGGCCTGCGGGTGGTCGACGCCTCGGTCATGCCCACCCTGATCGGCGGCAACACCAACGCCCCGACCCTGATGATCGCCGAGCGCGCCGCCGACCTGATCCGCGGCAGGACAGCGCCGGCGGCGTTGGACGTCCCGGTGTTCGAGGACGGACGGGCGGCGGCGGCTTAGCACCTGCGAAACCCTCCCGTGGGGAGAAGGAGGGGCCCATTGCGAAGCAATGGGAGGGTGAGGCGTAAGATGTCCGACGGCGTGCCGGCACTCCGATGACGGCGTAACCCCTCACCTTCCCACCGCTTCGCGGCGGGCCCCTTCCTCTCCCTCTGGGAGAGGATATCTAAGGGGCGCCTCAACCGAAGGACCCATGACATGACCCACCGCCCCCTGGGCCGCTCAGGCCTGTCGACCGCCCCGCTGATCTTCGGCGGCAACGTGTTCGGATGGACCGCCGACGAAGCGACGTCGCACCGCCTGCTCGACGCCTTCGTCGACGGCGGCTTCAACGCCATCGACACGGCCGACGTCTATTCCGCCTGGGTCCCCGGCCACGTCGGCGGCGAGTCCGAGAGCGTGATCGGCCGCTGGCTGAAGGCGCGGGGGCGGCGCGACGACGTACTGATCCTGACCAAGGTCGCCATGTGGCCGGCCCAGCCGGGCCTGTCGGCGGCCAATATCGCCGCGGCGGTCGAGGGCTCGCTGAAGCGGCTGCAGACCGACTATATCGACCTCTACCAGGCCCACCAGGACGACGCCGCCACCCCGATCGAGGAGACGCTGGAGGCGTTCGACCGGCTGGTGAAGGCGGGCAAGGTGCGGGCGATCGGGGCGTCGAACTTTTCGCCCGAGCGGCTGTCGGCCTCGCTGAAGGCCTCGCAGGCCCTGGGCCTGGCGCGCTACGAGACCATCCAGCCGAAGTTCAACCTGCATGACCGCGACGAGGTCGAGGGGCCGCTGGCAGAGCTGGCGGCGCGGGAAGGCCTGGGGATCATCCCCTATTACGGCCTGGCCGCCGGCTTCCTGACCGGCAAGTACCGCACCGAGGCGGACCTGGAGGGGCGTTCGCGCGGGCGCACGGTCAAGCCATACCTCACCGCGCGCGGCCTGAAGATCCTGGCCGCCCTCGACGCCGCCGCCCAGGCGGTGGGCGCCTCCCCGGCCCAGGTCGCCCTGGCCTGGATCATGGCCCATCCGGCGATCACCGCCCCGCTGGCCAGCGCCACGAGCGTCGAGCAGTTGAACGAACTGATGGCCGCGGCCCGCCTGACCCTGCCGACGGATGTGATTGACGCCCTGAACGCTGCGGGATGATGGGATGTTGAAATGGGGAGGGGTCGCCGTGCGGCGCCCCCTCCCCATCCGCGGCGCGCCCCTGCGCCCCGCGCCGCTCTTTCCGCCCCCCGACGGAAAGCTCGTGATGTTCCTCAGGCGATCCGCCGCCCGTGCAGCGTCGCCAGCCGCAGGCGCGGCGCTTCTTCATTGGCCGGTCCCAGGGCCTGGATCCGGCGCACGCCGAGGTCCGAGGCCGGGCGGCCCATCAGCCGCTGGATCATGGCGATGGGCTGGTAAAGACCCAGGAAACGATCGGCCTGGCCGTCGGCGCCGGTCATCGGCGCCAGCAGCACCTCCATGCCCACCGACGGCGCCCCGATGGCGCGGATGTCGGCGGTGATCACCACCGGCTCGCCCCGGCGACGGGCGACCTCCAGGGCGGACTTGACCTCCAGGCGGTGCGACAGGGCCCAGAAGCCCAGGGCGTCCTCGCCGCGCAGGTCGCGAGCATGCAGGTCGGCGACGAATCCGCCGGCCAGCCGCACCGGATAGCGGCCCTTGGCGTCGCGGCCGAGGATGAACACCTGCGGCAGCAGATCCAGGAAATCGGCCGGATTGACGGCGGCGCGCGCGGGCATGGCGGCGTTAACGGCCTTGCTACGCCAATAGTCTATCAACCGTTCCGTGCTTGGATGGAACATCGTCGTTCCCCTGGCGGGCTCGCACGCGGTCGTTCTCGACCGCATCGGGCTTGCAGGGAGAACCGGGCCAGCCCCAGGACCGTGCCGTCCTGGGACAGTTTCCCGGTGGAGCGGCGGACATGGCGTGAAACTTGCTTGGCCGTTGGCCGAGCGGCACGCTGGCGTGTTGTGAAGGGAAGAGGCCAATGAAGGCGCCGAAAATGACCTTGCCCAGGCTGTGGCTCAGCCTTGCCGCTGGACTCGGTGGGCTGTTGCTGGGCGGGGTCGCGTACGCCCAGTGCGGCAGCTGCACGCCGCCGCCTCCACCCTGCTGCGCGCCGCCGCCGGCGCCGCCGCGTCCGCCCACCCCGCCCGGCTGCAACACCTGCGGCGGCGGCGGTCACAACGTCTATGTGCCCGGCATCAACATCCACGTCGGCGGCTCGGTGGTGGTCAACGCCAACGCCTCGGCCACCAGCACGGCCACGGCCGGGTCCAGCGCCGGAGCCGGCGCGGGCGCGGGGGCCTCGGCCGGCTCGACCGTCTATTACGGCGGCGGCACCCACGGCGGCTACTATTCCGGCCCGATGTCGACCGGCTACATCCAGGGCCTGAACGTCGAGGGCGGCGAAGCCCGCCGTCGCGCGTCCTACGAGGCCACCCGCACCAAGTTCAAGCGCGTGGTCATCCGCGCCGTCTGCCTGGACGACCGCGACATCCCCCACCCGGCCTCGCAGGTCACCCCCGACCGCGACATCGACAGCGGCTATGACGGCGAGCTCTATCGCTGCATCGCGGGGTCGCGCATGCAGTACGTGGTCGGCGCCTACGAAGGCTACAGCGCGGCCAATTTCGGCGGCGAGACCTATGTCTGCGGCAAGAACGAAGCCCTCTATTACGGCGGCGGCGGTGGTCGCGGCGGCGCGGGCGGCGGCTACCTGGCCGGCGGTCCCGACGGCGGCCGCGGCGGCGCCCTCTCGTGCCGGCCGCAACGTCCGGCCCGCGACTGCAACGAGCGCTCGCTGCTGCGCCGCTACGGCGCCGGCGTGAAGGTCCTGACCATCCTGACCACCGAGAAATACACCGCCTATCGCGAGGAAACGGTGCGCGAGCAGTCCAGCTCGGGTCTGAGCCTCAGCCTGGACGGCGGCGTCGGCGGGGTGGTGTACTAGCCTTCGCTCCGACCAGCGAACATGGAAGGGCCGCTCCCTGGGGAGCGGCCCTTTTTTTGGCGGATCGTTCGCATCTACGACTTTGTCGCGAAAACCGCCTCGGCGGTTGCTATCCTGGGTGAGGAATCATTCCCGATAGACCGACAGTCAGGAACACCGATGCTTCGTACGCTTTTCGCCGTCGTCGCCGTTTCAGGATCGCTGCAGGCCGCTGGCGCGGCGGCGGAACCGTTCTACGACGCCGCCCTCTGCAAGCCGGCCTATACGATGGACTCGGCTACGGCGCTGTACGAGGCCGCCGAAAAGCTGGCCAAGCCCGACACCTCGCTGCTGACGGCCTATGTCTACAAGCTGCCGCAAGACCTCGGCCAGGACGGCTTCAAGACCAACGAAGTGGTGTTCGCCGGCACGTCGGTCGGCGTCCTGGTCCAGGGCCAGCAGGCCGAGGCCCTGGCCCAGCGCTACCAGCTGCAACGCGAGCGCTCCAGCCTGATGGGCGCCTCCACCAAGGGCTATGCGCGCGAACTGCCGCCGAGCGAACAGCCGCAGCCCGACGCTGGAACCGTCTCGATCGTCGCCCGCGAGAGCGCCGCCTTGCCCGGCAAGACGCTGCTGGCCTGCGAGTTCGTCACGAAGGAAGACCGGGCGGCGCTGGAAGCCTACGAAAAGTCCAAAAGCCAGTAACGCGCGCACGCGCCCTTCATCGGACGGCCCTCATGGCGACCCTGTCGGCGATCCTGTACTTCCTCGCCCACCACCCGTTCTGGTCGTGGCCTGTCCTGGTGCTCGTTGGCGCCACGCTGGGACGGGCGATGGCGACATGGCGGCGTCAGCTCGGCTGGTACGCGCTGATGGCGCCGTTCTTCTTTTTCGGCATCGCCAACTTCTTCACCGGCCACATCTTCAACGCGCTGTTCCTCAACGCCTTCGGGGAAACCGGCGCGGCGGTGGTGACCCATTCGCGGGAGACCAGCTCCACGCTCAACGACCAGCCCATATGGGCCTACGACGCAGTGCTGAAGACAGCGGACGGCCGCGATGTGGTGACGGGGTTCACCACCATGTCCGCCAGCATCTATCCGATCACCAACGAAATCCTGATCCCGCCCGAGGGCGAGATGTTCGTCGCCAAGTACATTCCGGGGTTCCCGCGCAACATTGCCATCATGCGCGACCTGTCGCCCTACGGAAAAGTCTACCGGATCGGCATGGACCGCGGGCCGGTCGACAAGGCGGCCAACCAGTTCGCGGCCAGCCCGGGCAACGCCGCGTTCATCGCGGAATATCGCAGGGCCTTGACCGTCTTCCTCGAAAAGCACCGCCACGACGCCGATCCGGACCTGGTCCGCGACTTCGAGGCCAGGCTGGCGGCGCTGCCGCCAGCCGAGTGAGCTTCGCGATCGCTTCGTGCTGAAGCGGATGGACGTTCAGCTCTCGGGGGGGGGCGAAAACCTCGTCCTTCGACAAGCTCCGGATGAGGTTTTCTACTGCCGGGCTTCGTGAATGGTCCTCATCCTGAGCTTGTCGAAGGACGAGGACCACGCACGGCGTTGAACGCCGATCGGCCTCAGATCACGTAGTCGTAGACCACGTCGGCCAGCGTATGGTCCATCGTCCGGGCCGGCTCTTCGCAGGTCGGGCAGTTGACGATGCGGGCCGGCACGCCGGCGGCCGTGCAGTGCGGCGGGATCGGCTTGAGCACCACCGAGCCGGACGCCACCTTGGCGTAGTCGCCGACCGTGATGTTGCCCAGCACCTTGGAGCCCGCGCCCAGCAGCACGCCCTTGCCGATCTTGGGGTGGCGGTCGCCGCGCTCGGCGCCGGTGCCGCCCAGCGTGACGCCATGGAGCATCGAGACGTCGTCCCCGACCACCGCGGTCTCGCCGATGACGATCCCGGTGCCGTGGTCGATGAACACGCCCTGGCCGATGCGGGCGGCGGGGTTGATATCGACCTGGAAGACCTCGCTGGCCCGGCTCTGCAGGTAGAAGGCCAGGGTCTCACGGCCCTGGCTCCACAGCCAGTGCGACACGCGGTGCGTCTGCAGGGCCAGGAAGCCCTTGAAGAACAGGAACGGCTGGACATAGCCCTTGGTGGCCGGGTCGCGCTCAAACACCGCCATCAGGTCGGCCTCGGCGGCGGCGATCAGGGCCGGATCGGAGTTGAAGGCGTCGGCGGCGAACTCGCGCGCCGTCATCGCCCGCATTTCCTGGTCACCCAGCTTGCGCGCCAGCTGGAAGGTCAGGGCGTCGGCGATATTGTCGTGACTGAGGATCACGGCGTTGAGCAGCGAGGCCAGGGCCGGCTCGGCCTTGGCGGCGTGTTCGGCCTGGTTGCGCAGGGCGGCCCAGACGGGCGGCGTCGTTTCCTGCGTCACGACCTCGAGATGTTTGGCCACCGGGATCTCCCTCGCCCACGCCGACACTAGAGCATCTTTTTTGGAAATGCTCCAGGACGGCCTTCGGATCCGACGGCCATGCCGCCGATCCGTTCGCCACTTAAGACCGCGCGTCGGCCAGCACAAGTCGCGCCAGGTCGGCCGGCAACTGGCCCTTCACCGCCATATGGTGCACCCGCAGCAGTAAAGCCACCGTCAAGGAGTCCGGCATGTGGCCGGACACCGCCGCGTCGAGGGCCTGGCCGAACGGCACGCGGGCTATGGCCAGGTCCTCGGTGTCGTCGGGCGCTGTGGCCGTCGGCGTCAGGTCCATCGCCAGGTAGCCGTGGCAGATCTCGTCGGTGATCGAGTTGGACAGCTCCATGGTCAGGATCAGCCGCCAGTCGGCGGCCTGCAGCCCGACCTCCTCGGCCAGTTCGCGCTTGGCGCCGTCCAGCGGATCCTCGTCCAGCGGCGCGCCGCCCTCGGGGATCTCCCAGCTGTAGTTGGCGTGGGGAAAGCGGTTCTGGCCCACCAGGGTGACCGTGCCGTCGGCGTGCAGCGGCACGACGCCGATCGCCCGGTTCTTGAACGTCACCTTGCCGTACAGGGCCGGCCGGCCGGTGGGCGCGACGGCGTCGTACTCGGTCAGGGTGATCCAGGGATTGTCGTAGACGACGGTTTCCCGGGTGACGCCCCACGGCGTCCCGTGCGCTTTGAGCCAAGAGGGTTTTTCGGACATGCGAACGACTCGCGACTTGTGGCGGCCGGGGCTCGGCCATAGGTGTGCTGCTTATCGTGCTTCCCGGAGGTCGTCTTGGCCGGTTCTGTTCCCCCTGCCCCAGAATTCGGCGAAGTGCTGCCGATCGCGCCGTCGCCGGCCGTGCTGGACTTCCTGGCCCGGCGGCGGTCGGCCTCGGCCATGAGCCTGACGGCGCCGGGACCGGACGACGCCCAGCTGGCCGACCTGCTGCGCCTGGCCGCCCGGGTGCCGGACCACGGCAAGCTGGCCCCCTGGCGGTTCGTGATCCTGCGCGGCTCGGCCAAGGACGCCTTCGCCGAGAAGATCACCGCCCTCGCCGACAGCCAGGCCAATCCCGCCAAGGCCAACGCCGCCCTGCGCAAGCTGACCCGCCCGCCGGTCGCCGTCGCGGTCATTTCCCGCCACATCCCCGGCGAGATCCCCGAATGGGAGCAGCGCCAGAGCGCTTCGGCCGTCTGCCAGCAGATGCTGCTGGCCGCCGCCGCCATGGGCTGGGGCGCCAACTGGATCACCGACTGGTACGCCTATGACCCGCGCGCCCAGGCCATTCTCGGCCTGGCTGACGAGGAACGGGTGGCCGGCTTCCTCTATCTGGGGACCTCGACCGAGGCCCCGCAGGAGCGGGTGCGGCCGGACGTGGCGGCGATCACCACCGAATGGTCCGCCGACTGAGCGCCGCGCCGGACGCCTGTGGCGTTTTCGCATCGGTCCGAGGCGTTCGGACAGGAGAGCGCGGCTGGAATAGCGGCCACACGCCATAGAATCGCCACCTGACTAGTCTCAAATCCCAAGGCGTGGGACTTGCGGGGCGCAGGCTTCGCCGTGCATCAGGCGCGACATCTTGTGTAACAGTCCTGCATCAAATCGACCTTAAGCATCGGTAACTTGTGATGTGGCCTTGCGTTGCCTAAGGCCAAGCTCGACGATGTCTGCGTACCTACACGCCGACCAACTTTTTACGGCCGACGGGGTTTATGACGCTCTCTCTCCTGATTCTTGGCATGGCCGCCGCCCTTGACGGCGCGCCCGAAGCCGCGCCCGCGCAGCAGGAACCTGCAACCCAGGTACGGCAGACGCCGCAACAGGCCGCGCGGGCCGACGCGGACCCGTACGCCGCCGAGGTCGACGCGGTCGAGGTGGTGGCCGGCAAGCCGCGCGGCTCGGTCGAGGGCGACATCAAGCCCGAACTGACCCTGAACCCGGCCCAGATTCGCGCCTACGGAGCCGGCAGCATTTCGGAGCTGATGGCCTTCCTGGAGCCACAGCTGCGCACCAGCCAGAGCCGCGGCGACGGCCAGCCGGTGATGCTGGTCAACGGCCGCCGCATCTCGGGCTTCCAGGAGATCCGCGACATCCCGCCCGAAGCCATCGAGCGCTTCGAGATCCTGCCCGAGGAAGTGTCGCTGACCTATGGCTACCGCGCCGACCAGCGGGTGGTGAACATCGTCCTGCGCCGCCGCTTCCGCGCCCTGACCACCGAGGCCGGGGTCAAGGTCCCAACCGCCGGCGACCGCACCTCGACCGACCTGCAGAGCACCTTCTTCCGGGTCCAGGGCGACAATCGCTGGCTGTTCAACGGCAAGGTCACGCACGACACCGCCCTGTTCGAGGACGACCGGAACATCGTGCGCACGCCGTCGGGCCAGCCCTACGACCTGACCGGCAACGTCACGGGCATGCCCCAGCTCGACCCGTTGACCGGCAAGCCCACCCGGAGCGTGACGCCGATCGACCCGAACCTGACCGCCCTGGTCGGCGCGCCGGTCACCGTCGCGCCCGTGCCGACCTCGGCCCTCGGCGGCCGGCCCACCCTGGCCGATTTCGCGACCGGCGCCGGGACCGCCGCCAGCGACGACCTGACCGCTTGGCGCAGCCTGGCGCCCCGGAGCACCACCGCCAGCCTGACCGGCGCGGTCACCCGCCCGCTGGGCAAGTCCTCCATGGTCACGATCAGCGGCGGCTTCGACGACAGCAGCACACTCAGCTATCTGGGCCTGCCCGGCCTCCGCGGCCTGCCGAAGGACCCCGACGATCCCGACGTCCACGTGGTCGTGCCGGCCGGCAGCCCGTTCTCGCCGTTCAGCCAGAACGTCGAGCTCTATCGCTACGCCGACGACTACGTCTCGATGACCCGCAAGGTCGACACCCAGAAGGCGACGGTGTCGGCCGCAGCCAACGGCCGGATCAAGGACTGGCGCTGGAGCGCCACCGGCGGCTACGTCTATTCGACCAGCGACACCACCACCGGCCGGGGCCTGGACGCGGCGGCGTTCATCGCCGCCGTCGCCGCCGGCGACCCGGCGGTCAACCCGTTCGGCAACATCCCCTCCAACCTGCTGGCCCGGGTCTCGCCCGACACCGCCAAGTCGACCTCGAACACCGCCAACGCCGAGGTGGTGTTCGTCGGCAACCTGCTGCAGGCCCCGGCCGGCGGCGTCTCGACCACGTTCAAGGTCGGCGCCGACACCCAGACGCTGGACTCGCGCAGCGTCCGCCGGGGGACAGCGGTCGACCGCGACATCTCGCGCACCAGCGGCAACCTGCAGGGCAGTCTCAACGTGCCGATCGCCGACCGCGACAAGGGCGTGCTGCCGGCGCTGGGCGACCTGTCGATCAACTTCAACGGCCAGTACGAGCAGCTGTCGGACTTCGGCGGACTGACCACCCTGGGCGCCGGCGCCAACTGGTCGCCGATCAATCCGCTCAGCTTCCTGGTCAGCTACACCAGCGAGGACGGCGCCCCTACGCCGTCGCAGCTGAACGACCCGATCCTGTCGACGCCGAACGTCTCGATCTACGACTTCAGGACCGGTCAGTCGGTGCTGGCGACGCGGGTCGAGGGCGGCAATCCGAACCTGGTGTCCGACAGCCGCCAGGTGATGAAGCTGAGCGTCAACATCCGGCCGCTGCCCAAGGACGCCAAGACCAACCTGCAGATCAGCGCCAACTACACGGCCACGCGGATCGACGACTCGATCAACAGCTTCCCAGCCATCACCGCCGACATCGAGCAGGCCTTCCCCGATCGGATCGTCCGCGACGCCAACGGCCGGCTGATCTCGGTCGACTCGCGTCCGGTGAACTACGCCAAGTCGGAGCAGGAACAGATTCGGTGGGGGTTCAACCTGTCACGGCCGTTCGGCAAGCCGCGCGCCGGCCTGCCGGGCTTCGGCGGCGGACCGCCTCCCGGCGGCCCCGGGCGTGGTCCTGACGGCGGCCGCGGACCTGACGGCGGTCCCGGCGCGGGCGGGGGCGGCGGCGGTGGCGGTTTCCGTGGCGGCGGCGGTTTCCGCGGCGGCCCGCGCCCCGGCCAAGGGCAGTTCCAGGTCTCGCTCTACCACACCTGGAAACTGAAGGACGAGGTGACCATCCGCGACGGCCTGCCGGTCATCGACCGCCTGGACGGCGGCTCGGGCGCCGGGCCCGAGCACGAGGTCCAGTTGCAGGTCGGCGTCTTCAAGAGCGGCATGGGCGCGTTCCTGAACGGCAGCTGGCGCAGCGGCTATCGCCTGAACGGCGCGACCACCCAGCAGGATCTGTTCTTCAGCGACCAGTCGACGTTCAGCCTGAACCTGTTCGCCGATCTGTCGTCGCGCCCGGACCTGCTGCGCGCTCACCCGTGGTTGCGCGGCTCGCGGGTGCAGCTGCAGGCCCAGAACCTGTTCGACACCCGCCAGGACGTGCACGACCGCCTGGGCCTGACGCCCCAGGCCTACCAGCCGGACTTTCGCGACCCGATCGGCCGGACCGTGCGCATCAGCTTCCGCAAGCTGATCGGCCCTTCGCGCCCCGTCCAGCCCCCCGGCCAGCGGCCGCCGGCGGTCCCCACGCCGCCGCCGGCGCAGCAGCCGGCGCCGTCACCGCGCTAGGCCTTTCGACGCTCTACCCCGGAAGCGAAAACCTCGTCCTTCGACAAGCTCAGGAAGAGGTTTTCGAATGCTGCCTAGAGAATGGTCCTCATCTTGAGCTTGTCGAAGGACGAGGACCACGCGCAGCGCCTATTTGGCTCTGAAAGGCCCTCAGCCCCGGCCGCGATAGGGCGCCACGCCCTGGTCGGGGACCCACAAACCCTCCGGCGCCGGACCGGTCTGCCAGAACACGTCGATCGGAATGCCGCCGCGCGGGTACCAGTAGCCGCCGATGCGCAGCCAACGCGGGGCCGCGATCTCGACGATCTTGCGGCCGATCTTGACCGTGCAGTCCTCGTGGAACGAGCCGTGGTTGCGGAAGCTGGTCAGGTACAGCTTCAGCGACTTGCTCTCGATCAGCCAGTCGCCCGGCGCGTAGTCGATCACCAGGTGCGCGAAGTCGGGCTGGCCGGTCACCGGGCACAGCGAGGTGAATTCGGGAGCCACGAAGCGCGCCAGGTAGGTCACGTCGCTCTGCGGATTGGGCACGCGCTCGAGAACGGCCTGGTCGGGGCTGGCGGCGGGCTCGACCACCTGGCCCAGCTGGGTCACATGAAGTTCGGTCATGGGCGGTCATCTAGGCCCCGCGCCCGCGCGAGACAAGCGCGCGCGGCGTCGCTATCGTGGCGTCAAACAGATGTTGGGACGGAAACAGGCGATGAGCGGACGCGACTTCGACGGCTTCACGGTGGTGGTCACCGGGGCCTCCACGGGCCTGGGCCGGGCCATGGCGGTCGAGACCGCGCGGCGCGGCGCCGGCCTGGTGGTGGTCAATTTCGCCCGCAGCGCGCAGGAGGCCGAGGAGACCGCCGGCCTGGTCGAGGCCGAGGGCGCCAAGGCCGTCCTGGTCCAAGGCGACGTCGCCCAGGACACCGACTGCCGCCGGATCGCCGAGACGGCGGCGGGCTCGGGCCGGATCGACGCCCTGTTCAACAACGCCGGGATCACCAAGTTCGCCCCCGACCACGCCGACCTCGACGCGGTCGACGCCGAGGACTTCCTGCGGCTCTACGCGGTCAACGTGGTCGGCGCCTTCCAGATGGTCCGCGCGGCCCCCGCAGCCTGCTGGAAGCCGCGCCGCAGCCGGGCGCCGTGGTCAACACCGCCTCGATCGCCGGGGTGGTGGGTAACGGTTCATCGGTGCCCTACGCCGCGTCCAAGGGCGCCCTGACGACCATGACCTTGTCGCTGGCCCGGGCGCTGGCCCCGCGTATCCGGGTCAACGCCGTCTGTCCGGGCTTCATCGACACCCCGTGGTTCAGCAAGGTCATGGACGAGGAGCGCACCGACCGCTTGCGCGCCCGATCGGCCGCCGCGACGCCGCTGAAGGTCGCCTCCACCGCGGAGGACATCGCCGGCGCCGCCGTGTTCCTGGCCTCGCCCGCCTCGCGCCACGTCACCGGCGAGACCCTGCTGGTCGACGCCGGCCTGCACCTGGGCGGAGCGAGTCTGGCGATGCGCTAAAGCCGCAGGTAAAGCCGAAACAATCGTTCCGTTGACACTGTGGCGCCCGACGCCACTTCTGAAGCAAAATCGTCACACTCCGCCCAAACTTTGTGCCTGCGGCATGCTTTCTGCTGGTGATTTGACCAGCAAGATTGCAACAAAGGCTTGGCCGACAACTACTGCTGTCGTGTTCAACGCGCTTGCAGGCGTCGCTGATCGGCGAGGGCTCCATACCCTCCCGCCGACAAAACAGAATAAAAGGGGATAGACACATGAAGTTTCTGAAACTGGCGCTGGTCGCCGCTGCTGCTTCGGTCGCCATGGGCGGCGCCGCGATGGCGCAGGACGAAAGCGGCTTGAAGCTGTCGTACAACGTCGGCGTGGCCAGCGACTACATCTTCCGCGGCGTCAGCAACACCAACACCAAGGGCCAGGTGTTCGGCGGCGTCGACGCCACCTACGGCATCGGCTATGCGGGCGTCTGGACGTCGAACGTCGACTTCGGCACCCCGAACCCCGACCAGGAAATCGACGTCTACGCCGGTGTGAAGCCGACCGTCGGCGCCTTCAACCTCGACCTGGGCGTGATCTACTACGGCTACACCAAGGACAAGAACGGCGCTCCGGGCTCGTACAGCTATACGGAAGTCAAGGCCGCGGCCTCGACCGCCGTTGGCCCGGCCACCGTCGGCGCGGCCGTCTACTACTCGCCGGAATTCCCGGGCGACGGCGGCGAAGCGCTGTACTACGAACTGAACGGCTCGGCCCCGATCGGCGAGAAGCTGACCCTGAGCGGCGCCGTTGGCCGTCAGGAAGTCGACGCCTCGACCTACTTCGGCGGCGCGACCGACAGCTACGTGACCTGGAACGCCGGCGTCACCGCCGCGATCACCGACCACGTCAGCGCCGACATCCGCTACTCGGACACCAACAAGAGCGACTACGGCTCGATCTATCACGCGGCGGTCACCGCCTCGCTGAAGGTCGCGTTCTAAGCGTCTCGACACGATCTGATGAAGCCGCCCCGACTTCGGTCGGGGCGGCTTTTTCTTTGCCGGTGGATCAGGCGACGGCCTTCGGCCGCGGCGGCCGCATGAACAGCGCCGCCAGGAACACTACCGCGGTCAGGGCGGCGAACAGCTGGAACGCCGGGGTGAACGAACCGACCCGATCGCGGATCGCGCCGCCGATGAACGGCCCCGCCGCCGACACCGCCCCGATCAGGCAGGTCAGGGAGAACAGCTCGACATTGTTGCGGCGTCCGAAATAGTTCAGCAGCAGCAGGCTCACGGCCAGCACCGTCAGGCCAAAGCCGATCCCCACCCCGACCGCGTACAGCGTCAGCAGCAGCGGCGTCGTCGCCCGCGACAGGGCCAGCAACCCCACCACCAGCAGCCCCTGGGCGAACACCAGCAGCCAGCGCGGATCGAGCCGGTCGCCGATCGCGCCGCCGCCCAGCCGCGCGACCACCTGCATGCCGCCTTCCAGGCTGAGCATGCCCGCCGCCACCGCCCCGGCGACGCCCATCTGCGTCAGGTGGGCCTGGGTCAGGCTGGCGGCGCTGATTCCCGCCAGCAGGTGGCTGAAATAGGCGGCCAGCAGCACGTAGAACTGCGGCGTGCGCACCGCGTCGCGGATGCTCCATTCGTGGTCGGTATGGTAGACGTGGCTGGGCGTCTCGCCCGCCGCGGCCTGGGCGTCCAGCTCCCGGTCCAGGGCGGCCCCGGCCTGCTCCAGCCAGCGCGGCCCGCCCACGGCGACCGCGCAGACCAGCCCGACCAGGCCCACCGCAATCGCCTGCAGCCCCCAGTAGAGCCGCCAGTCGTTGTGGGTCGCCGACAGGGCGCTCACCACCATCCACGGCCCCGCCACCCCGCCCAGGGCGCCGAAGGTGAAATAGATCCCGAACGGCAGGGCCCGTTGCTTGAAGATCGCCGACAGCACGTGGGTGCCGGGGATCAGGGCGGCCATCTGGAAGCCGATCCCGCACAGGGCTGTCCCGAAGTAGTAGATCGGCAGGGCGTGAACCCGCGACAGGCAGAACAGCCCGCCCGCCATCACCGCCACGCCGGCCAGGACCGTCCCCCTCACGCCCATTCGCCGGATCAGCAGGGCGGGCAGCCAGGACGACAGGCCGGTGAACACCCCCAGGATCGTGAAGCCCAGGAAGGCGTGCTCCCAGCTCCAGCCCAGTTCCGGGACCATGGCCGGGATCACCACGCCCAGCGACGAATAGGTCGCCGCCGTGATCAGGAACAGCAGCAGGCTGAACACGCCGACCAGAAGCCAGGGCCGAAATGGGGTGGAGGTCATCAGAACGTCCGCTTCAGGGTCACGCGCCATTCCCGCCCCTTGCCGGGCAAGGCCCCGAGATTGGCATAGGTGTCGGCGTCCGGGGTGAAATAGAGCTTGTCGAACAGATTATCGATGTTGAGCTCGGCGGTGTACGGCCCGCGCGTCAGATAGGCCGAGGCGTTGACCACGGCGTAGGCGGGATAGGTCACCGCATCCTGCACCGTGCCCGAGGTCTTGGTCACGTGGGTGACGCCCAGGGTCGCCCCGGCCTGACCCCAGTCGTGCTGGTCGCTGGTATAGGCGCCGTAGAGGCTGACCACCGACTTGGGGATCAGCGTGTAGTCGTAGTCGCCGCCGCGCCCCGGCAGGCCGCTGAACGTCCAGACGACATAGCTGCCGCCATAGCCCTGGGCCCCGGGCACGCCCGCGGTATAGGCGGGGATGTACTGGAACGAGGTGTCCGGCCCCTTGACCGTGGTGTGCTGGGCGTTGCCCGTGGCGGTGAAGCTGAAGTGCTCCGAGGCCAGCCAGCGGACCTCCAGCTCGACACCCTTGGCGCGCGTGCCCTGGACGACGGGCGTCAGGCCCAACAGCTGGGTGCGGTTCTGGCGGTAGGCCGCCAGCGAGCCGACCAGGGTTCCGCGCAGCAGCTGGAACTTGACGCCGGCCTCGGCCAGGTCGCTGTCCGACAGCCACGAACCGTCGGCGACCAGGCCCGGGGCGATCTCGCCGGCCTGGCTGACCTCGAGCGCCGAAGCCTTGGCGTAGCTGATATAAGGCATCAGGCCGACGGGCGTCTGATAGGTCAGGCTGGCGCCGTAGGTCCCCTTCCCCCGGTCGTCGGTCTGGCGGCCCGTGACGGTGAAGGGCAGGACGCCGGTGTCGTGCGCGGCCACGTCGTACCAATCGTAGCGACCGCCCAGGGTCAGGGTCAGGCGGGGCGTCAGCTTGACGTCGCTGGTGAAAAACAGCCCCGTCTGGCTCCACGTACCTCGGTTGTCGTTCTCCCAGTCCAGGCCCTGGACGCCGGCGGGCTCGGCGCTGAAGGGGCTGTCGATGATGTCGTTGGGCTGGGCGCCGACCGAGATGTCGCGGCGGTCGATGGCGATCAGGCCGCTGTTGAAGCTCTCGCGCCGGCGGCCCTGGAATTCGCGGTAACTCGCGCCGACGATCGTGCTGGCGCCGACCGCCCCGAACTCGCGCTTGAAGGCGTAGCTGGCCCGCGCCTCCCAGACCGAGCTCTTGAACCAGGCGGGATAGCCGTACGAGACGAAGCGCTTGTTGTCCTGGTCGTCATAGAACAACTGCAGCTTCAGCACGCTGTCGTCGTCGAACCGCTTGGCCAGGTCGAAATAGAGCGTGTTGGTCCAGGTCTTGGAAAAGTCGGCGGCGCTGACATAGACGGTGCGCGGGTCGAGCTTCGTGGTCCCCAAGCCCGTGTCCAGCGTGTGGTTGGCGTCGGTGGCCGGGAAGCCGTAGTACGGAATGTACAGCGAACTGCCGAACGGGTACGGGCCCACCTCGCCGGGCGTGATCCGGCCGTTGCCGTCCGCGTCGACCAGGCTAGTGTCGCGGCCGGTGACATAGGTCCCGTGGTCGATCAGGTCCTGGGTCAGGCGGTTCCAGCCCGGCGTCTGGATGTCGCCGGTCGAGTGGTAGACCATGCCGCCGAAGGCCGTGCTCCAGCCGTTGTTCAAGTCGAAGTCCGCCGACACCTCCGCCAGTTGCCGCTTGGGATGCAGGCCGCGATAGAAGCTCTTGGAATCGTCGATCTCGCCATAGGCGTAGATCCCGCCATCGGCCGCCCCCAGCCTGACCGGCAGGGCGACCTGGCCGGTCAGGTTCTTCTTGTCATAGGTCCCGAAGGTGGCGGTGATCTCGCCCTTGGGGTTGGTCAGGAACCGCCCCTCGTCCCGGGCGGACTTGGGAATGAAGTTCAGCAGGCCGCCGACCTTGCCCGCGCCGTAGATCGGCGTCGGGGGGCCGCGCACGATCTCGATCTGGGCCGCCCCGCCGATCGGCGTCGAATAGGTGCCGCGGTTCTCGACCCGCTTGAAGCCGCGGAAATAGTTCTCGGCCAGGGTGCCGCGAATGTTGAGGGCGCCCGGCACGCCGTAGAAGCTGGCCGTGTAGGTTCCCGGCGAGACGGCGGTCAGGCCGTCGAGCGTCTCGATGCCGTAGCGGGTCAGGGTGATGTCGCTGACGAAGCTGGCAGAGCGCGGCGTCTCCAGCAGCGGCTTCTCCAGGCCGAACACCGTGGTGCTGGGCCGCTTCTCCAGCAGGCCGGCCTTGTCGCGCGCCAGGACGATCACCGCATCGACGGCGTCGGCCTGGGGAGCCTCCCCCGCCCCGTCCCGCGCAAAGGCCTGGCCCGAAGCAAGAACGCCGACAGCCATGGCGGAGGCGAGCAGGCAAGCGCGGATCGACATCGTCAGAGCTCCAGGTCCGCCGCAGGAAGGCGGTGAAGCTAGCCATTGCGACCTTACGCAACGTTCGTCAAAACGTTATCTGACATTTCAGAAAGAATTATATTAAAGGCGCGATTAGGAAAACCATGGCGGCGGATACCGATGGGAGCAGGCGCATGCGCCTGCTCCCATCGTAGCCTAGCCCTGGACCATCGGCCGGGTCGCCTCGGGCATGATGTTGAGCACGCGCATCATGGCCAGTCGGGCGCCCTCCACATCGCCGCGAGCGATCACCTCGGCCACGGCGCGATGCTGCTCGACGTCGGCGATCAGTTCGGCCTCGGTGGCCGCGCCGAACGAGAACACCCAGTAGCGGGCGGCCTTGTGCTGCAGGGGGATGAGGATGCGGGCCAGGGCCATGTTGCCGCCAGCCCGGGCCACGGCGGCGTGGAAGCGCTGGTCCATGGCCACCAGGGCCGGCAGGTCGCGGTCGCGCGCGGCCTGCTCGCCGCCGTCGAAGGCCGCGCGGATGCCGTCGGCCTCGGCCTTGCTGGCGTGCTTGGCGGCCAGGCTCGCGCAATGCGGCTCGATCAGGGCCCGGGCCTCGTAGCCCTGGCGCAGTTCGACAAGGTCCAGCGGCGCGACGGTGGTGCCCGAACGGGCGCGGCGGATCACCAGCCCTTCCAGGGCCAGGCGCCCCAGGGCGTCGCGCACCCCGGCCAGGCCCGCGTCGTAGCGCGCCGCCAGCGACTGCTCGTCCAACCGCGCGCCCGGCGCCAGGCGCCCCAGGATCAGGTCCAGCAGGATGCGCTCGTAGACCTTGGCCTTCTGCAGATCGGGCGACCAGTCCTCCAGCCCCGAGGACGAACAGACGTCCAGCACCAGCATCCGCTCGCGGCCGCCAGCGGTTTGGCCGCCGGCCAGGGCGTCGTCAGGGGCCATCAACTGTCGCAAGGCGGGGCTCCGAAGGTCATCGCGCCCTGATATGTAGTGTGAAATGTCAGGCGAGGCCAGGACGCGATTTGGCAAGAGCCAACGGGCGACCGGCATTCGTGCTACCCTGGCGCGCTCCGTCTTCGCCAAGGTCTACGCGGCCCCCGCACAGGGACGCTGTCGGCGAGCGGCCAGGAGACGCCAATGCAATCGACAGATATCAACGCCGAAGCCCTCAAGGAAACCGTGCTGAGGATCCTCTCGGAAAACCGCGTCATGGCCGTGGCCACCCTGCGCCCTGACGGCTGGCCGCAGGCGACCTTGGTTGGCTACATGTATGACGGCCTGACGCTGTATTTCGCCATCGCCCGCGACGGACAGAAGCTCGCCAACATGCAGCGAGATCCCCGGATCTCGATCGCGATCGGGCGGCACGACGGCGACGGCCCCGATCTTCGCGGCTTATCCCTGGCGGCCAAGGCCGTCGAGGTCACCGCCTCCGACGAGGTCCGCCGGCTCAACACCATGCTCGTGGCGCGCTATCCCGAACAGGAGGTCTTCACGCCGCAAGGAGCCTCGGTGGCCGTGATGAGGGCCACGCCGCTGGTGATGTCGGTGATTGATCCCCACAGCGGCCTGGACCGGCCCGTGCTGCTGCGGGTGGACCCGCTGACCAGCGCGCTCCTGCCGGCCGAAGAGACGCCCTAGAACGCCGGCACCACCGCGCCGTGGTACTTCTGCTCCATGAACGCCTTCACCTCGGGCGAGGTCAGGGCCTTGGCCAGCTTCTGGACGCGGGGATCGTCCTTGTTGTCGGGCCGGCCGACCAGGTAGTTCACATAGGGGCTGTTCTTGTCCTCGATCAGCAGGGCGTCCTTCGATGGGTCCAGCTTGGCGTCGAGGGCGTAGTTGGTGTTGATCACCGCCAGGTCGACCTGGTCGAGCACGCGCGGCAGGGTCGCGCCCTCCAATTCCTTGAACTTCAGGTTCTTCGGATTGGCGGTGATGTCCTTGAGGGTCGACAGCGCCTTGTTGGGGTCGCCCAGGGTGATCACGCCGTTGCGGGCCAGCAGCAGCAGGGCCCGGCCCTCGTTGCTGCCCTCGTTGGGGATGGCTACGACGGCGCCGTCAGGCAGCGCGCCGATCGCCTTGACCTTGCGCGAATAGGCGCCCAGCGGCTCGATGTGCACGCCGATCACCGGGATCAGGGTGGTGCCCTTGTCGGCGTTGAAGGTCTCCAGGTACGGCAGGGTCTGGAAGTAGTTCACGTCCAGGCGCTTCTCGGCCACCTGGATGTTGGGCTGGACGTAGTCGTTGAAGACCTTGATGTCGATCTTCAGCCCCTGCGCCGCCAGCTTCGGCTTGATGAACTCCAGCACCTCGGCATGGGGCACGGCGGTGGCGGCCACGGTCAGGGTGTCGCTGGCGCCGCTGGCGGCGGGCTTCTGGCCGCAGGCCGCGAGGGACAGGACGGCGAGGCTGGCGAGAAGGGCGCGGCGGGCGAGCATGAACGGCTCCGTTAAGACGACTGGACGGGTCGGGTATTGCCCGCTTCCCGGCGGGTCGGGAAATCAGTTTTCCTGAACCGGTGCGCAGAGTCTTGAACCATTTGCCTTGGGATGGTTTTCCGCCGCGCCTTGACCCCGGCGGCGAACCGGTCGCCTGGATAGGGATGGCCAGAGAAACCGTCTACATCGTCCAAGCCTACAAGGCCGGCCGCGGCAAGGGGCTGAAGGCCGAGCAGCAGGTCGGCTGCAAGGACGCCGAGGAAGCCCGCCGCAAGGCCGAGCGCTTGGCGCCCCTGCGCGAAGGCGTCGTCGCCTTCGCCGCCTCGGCCGACGTCGAGATGGGCGATTACGACGAGAACCCGCTGATCCTGTTCAAGGCCGGCCGACTGCCGTTCCCGTTCGACCAGGCTTAAGAAGACCCGCTCCCAGAGGGAGAGGGTTCACTCCTGGTCGTTCGCCGGCTCTTCCGGCCCATGGATGGTCCAGTTGGACAGGAAGTCCGGGTTCTCCACCGTCTCGCCGTCGGTCAGCGGATAGAGCCCGGGCTCTGCGGTCCGGATGTTCGAGGTCTGGGGCGGCAGGGTGGTGGTGTCGCCGTCCTGCGGGCCCAGCAGGTCGAGCAGGATCCCCGCCTCCGCGTCGGCGGTGATCACCACGCCGTAGAAGGCCTCGCGCCCCTCCAGGTCGCCGTCGGCGCCCAGGAAGGTCAGGTTGACCAGCATGGTCTTGCCGACCAGGCCCCGGGCGAAGCTTTCGTCCCAATGCTCGGGCGGCGGGGCGGAGAGGATGGGGATGTCGTTGTCGGTCATGGAGGCGTTCTAGCTATCGCCTGGCGCAATGGGAACGCCTTGCGTCCTTCGAGGCTCGGCTGCGCCTCGCACCTCAGGATGAGGAAGCCAGCACAAAGGTCCTCATCCTGAGGCGCCCGCGCAGCGGGCCTCGAAGGACGCAGGGCGCTACCGGTGCGAGACGCGGCGCACCACCGCGTCGCCGACCATCTGCAGCGCCTGGACCAGCACCAGCAGCAGCACCACGGTCACCACCATCACGTCGGTCTGAAAGCGCTGGTAGCCGAAGCGGATGGCCAGGTCGCCCAGGCCGCCCGCGCCGACCACGCCGGCCATGGCGGTGTAGGACACCAGGGCGATGGCCGTCACCGTCGCCGCGGCGATCAGGCCCGGCATGGCCTCTGGCAGCAGGGCGCCCAGCACCACCTGCCGGCGCTTGGCGCCCATGGCGAAGCTGGCCTCGATCACGCCCTTGTCCACCTCGCGCAGGGCGGTCTCCACCAGGCGGGCGAAGAACGGCGCGGCGCCGACCACCAGCGGCGGGATCGCCCCCGCCACGCCCAGCGAGGTGCCGACCAAGGCCACGGTCAGCGGGATCATCACGATCAGCAGGATCACGAACGGCACCGAGCGCAGGATGTTGATCACCAGCGACAGCACGCCGTTGGCCAGCCGGTTTCGCAGCATCTGGCCCGATCCCGTCAGGAACAGGATCACGCCCAAGGGCAGGCCCAGGATCACGGTCAGCACCATCGAGCCGCCCAGCATGGACAGCGTGTCGATCGTCGCCTGGCCGATCTCGGACCAGTCGATGTTGCTCAGGGCGCTGTTCATCGGCCGGTCTCCGCGACCAGGTCGACCCGGACGCCGTCGGCCTGGAACCGGGCGATGGCGGCCTCGACGTCGCCGCCGGTCAGGGACAGGGTCAGCTGGCCGTAGGGGGTCTCACGCAGGCGATGGATGCGGCCGCCCAGGATCGAATAGTCGACCCCGGTCTCGCGGGCCACCGCGCCCAGGATGGGCCTGTAGGTCGCCTCGCCGCGGAAGGTCAGGCGCACCACGCGGCCGTCGACCGCGGCGCCGGACTCGCCGGGAACACCGTCCGCCTCCATCACGAACCGCCGCGCCGTGGCGCTGGCCGGATGCAGGAACACCTGCTCGACGAGGCCGGTCTCGACGACCTTGCCGGCCTCCAGCACCGCCACCCGGTCGCAGACCCGGCGCACCACGTCCATCTCGTGGGTGATCAGCACGATCGTCAGGCCCAGCTCGCGATTGAGGCCCGAGACCAGCTCCAGGATCTGTTCGGTGGTCTCCGGATCCAGAGCGCTGGTGGCCTCGTCGCACAGCAGCACCTTGGGCCCGGTGGCCAGGGCGCGGGCGATGCCGACCCGCTGCTTCTGGCCGCCCGATAGCTGGGCCGGATACTTGCCGGCGAAGTCGCTCAGCCCCACCCGCGCCAGCAGCTCGGCGGTGCGCGCCTTGACCTCGGCGTCCGGACGGCCGGCCAGCTTCAGCGGGAAGGCGACGTTGCCGGCCACGGTCTTGGACGACAGCAGGTTGAAGTGCTGGAAGATCATGCCGACCCGGCGGCGCAAGGACCTCAGCCCTTCCACGCCCAAGGCCGCCACGTCGTCGCCGTCGACGATCACCTTGCCGCCCGACGGCGTCTCCAGGCCGTTGATCAGCCGGATCAGGGTGGACTTGCCCGCCCCCGAGGCGCCGATCACCCCGAACACCTCGCCCGGCGCGACCGACAGGCTGACCCCCGCCAGGGCGGCGCGGTCGCCCGCCCGCCCGCCAGGCCCGGCATAGGTCTTGGAGACGTCTTCGAAGGTGATCACGGCGCGGCCTTGAGCGGAGGGTCGGTCGGCGCGAACGCCGCGAGCCGCACGATTTAGGCGCTGCCGGGCCAAAGGTGAAGCCGGACCGCCCGTTTTCAGCCCGCGCGACGCTCGCGTTCGTCCAGCGCCTGGCCAATTCCGCCGATCAGGTCGGCCGCGGTGACCGGCTTGGCCAGGTGCAGGTCGGCGCCGGCCAGCAGGGCGTCCTGGCGGTGATGGGCCATGGCGTTGGCGCTGAGCATGATGATCGGGATCGGTGCGCCCGCGGGGTCATGCTGTTCCAGCCGCCGGATGGCCCGGGTGGCGGCCAGGCCGTCCATGACCGGCATCTGCATGTCCATCAGGACCAGGTCATAGCCGCCCGTCCTGAACGCTTCGACGGCAAGGGCGCCGTTGTCGACGACAGTGACCTCGACCCCATGCGGCTCCAGGATTAGCTGCACGACCTTCTGGTTGACAGGGTGGTCCTCGGCCAGCAGCACGCGGAGCCCCTCGGGCCTGGCGGCCGGCGCCGGGCCGGCCCCGGCTTCGCCGGCCAGGGCGAGGTCCGCGGCCTCGATCCGCTGCAGCGGCAGAACCACCCGGAACAGGCTGCCGCTCCCCGGCCGCGACCGGGCCGAGATCTCGCCGCCCATCATCTCGACCAGGGTCCTGCTGATCGCCAGGCCCAGGCCCGTGCCGCCGAAGCGCCGGGTGATCGTCGAGTCGGCTTGGCTGAAGCGCTGAAAGATCATCTCGCCCTGCGCCGCGTCGAAGCCGACGCCCGTGTCCTCGACCTCCAGGACCAGGCGTACGCCCGTCTGGCCGTCGACCGTCTGGTCCCCCTCGGTCTCGACCTCGATCCGGGCGACGATCTCGCCCCGGTCGGTGAACTTCAGGGCGTTGGACAGCAGGTTGCCGAGCACCTGGCCGATGCGGACGCTGTCGCCCAGGAAGGTCCCGCGGGCGTCCTCACCGCGCTCGATCCGGAAGACCAGGCCCTTGTCCTCGGCCCGCAGCCGGGTGACGTCCAGCGGGCCGTCGATGGCGGCGTCGAGGTCGAACACCCCGGTCTCGACGGTCATCTGGCCCGCCTCGATCTTGGAGACGTCGAGGATGTCGGAGACCAGGCGCTCCAGCGTGGCGCCGGAGCAGCGGATCAGGTCGACCATCTCGCGCTGGGCGGGGGTCAGCGGCGTGTCGCTCAGCGTCGCGGCGATGCCGATGACGCCGTTCAGCGGCGTGCGGATCTCATGGCTCATATTGGCCAGGAAGTCGCTCTTGGCCTGGTTGGCGGCTTCGGCGGCGCGGCGGGCCGCGGCCATCTCGGCCTCGTCGCGCAACCGCTCGGTGACGTCGCGGGCCACGCCGAAGATCAGCTCGCCCGACCGCCGCGCGCGCCATTCCAGCTGGCGATACTCGCCATCGCGGCGGCGATAGCGGTTCACGAATCCGGCCACCTCCCCCGAGTCGTTGGCCAGGGCCATGTGCGCCTGGGTGGCGGCGACGTCGTCGGGATGCAACAGGGGCAGCAGCGGCGCGCCCAGCAGTTCCTCGACCGAATAGCCCAGCACCGTCTCCCAGGCCCGACTCAGCTTGACGAACCGTCCCTCCAGGTCGCGGATGCACAGCATGTCCAGCGACACCTCGAAGAAGGTCGTGAGGTTGCTGGCCGTCTCCAGGGCGCTCTGGGCGGCGCGCAGGGCGCGGGCCTCGCTGGCGATCAGAGTGTCCTCGGCCCGCTGACGGTCGATGGCGATGGCGGCCAGTTCCGCCGCCGCCTCGATGAACGCTATGTCGTCCTCGCTCGGCCTGGCCAACTGGCGGTGATAGAGGGCGAAGGTGCCGACCACCTTGCCGCTGGCGCTGCGGATCGGCTCGGACCAGCAGGCGGCGACGCCGGCCTCGGCGGCCAGCGCCTTGTAGTCAAGCCACAGGGGATCGGTCTGGATATCCTCGACGACCACCCGGCGCCCCGTGAAGGCGGCCGTGCCGCACGAACCGGCCGACGGGCCGATCTGGACGCCGTGAATGGCCTGGTTATAGAAATCGGGAAGACCGGGGGCCGCGCCGACCAGCAGGTGCTCGCCCTCGGCGTCCAGCAGCAGGATGCTGCAGACGGTGCTCGGGTCCTCGGCCTCCACCGCCTGGACGATCGCCAGCAGCGCCGTGCCCAGCGAATTGCCGCCCGCGATCAGGGTCATGGTGCGGCGGAAGGCGCGGTGCGCGGAGGTCAGCCTCATGGTCCGCAGCGGCTCCAGGAACGACAGGACACTGGCCTAGCATCACCACAAAACCTTGGCGTTAACTCCCCGCCGCGGTCGCCGCGGCATTGTGTAGCAGCGTGACCATCTAGGGACGCACGACGACCGCCCCGCCCTTCATCACGAACACTGGCTCCTCCAGCGTCGTGATGTCCTCCAGCGGGTCGCCGAACACCCCGATCAGGTCGCCGTAGCGACCGACGGCAACCTGGCCGACGTCCTTGTCGCGGCCCAGGGCCTGGGCCGCGGTCAGGGTCGCGGCCTGGATCGCCTGCAGCGGCGTCGCGCCGTAGCGGACCATGACCGCGAACTGCTTGCCGTTGGTCCCGTGCGGATAGACCCCGGCGTCGGTGCCGTAGATCATCTTCACCCCGGCCTTCAGGGCCTTGCGGAAGTTCTCGCGCTGCACCTCGCCGATGTCGCGGTCCTTGCGCAGGTTGTCCTCCAGCACGCCGTTCCGGGCGCCCTCGGCCTGGGTGTAGTCGGTGTTGTAGATGTCCATCGAGAAGTAGGCGCCCTTCTGGACCGCCAGCTTGATCCCCTCGTCGTCGACCAGGCTGGCGTGCTCGATGGTGTCGACCCCGGCGCGGATGGCGTCCTTGATCCCGGCCGCGCCGTGGGCGTGGGCGGCGACCTTCAGCCCGGCCATGTGGGCCTCGTCGACGATCGCCTGCATCTCGGCCAGGGTCAGCTGCTGCTGGCCCGGCTCGTCGCCGTGCGAGAACACCCCGCCCGTCGCGCAGATCTTGATCACCTGGGCGCCGTACTTCTTCAGCGTGCGCACCACCTTGCGGCCCTCGTCGGGGCTGTCGACGTTGTAGGGGCTCTTCTGGTTCATCGACGGCGGGAAGAAGGTCTGGTCGCAGTGGCCGCCCGTCGCGCCGATGGCGTAGGTGGCGGTGACGATGCGCGGACCGGGCACGTAGCCCTCGTCGATCGCCTCGCGCAGACCCACGTCGTCGAAGTTTTCCGACCCGACATTGCGCACGGTCGTGAAGCCGGCCTCCAGCGTGCGCTTGGCGTTGGCGGTCTGGACCACGCTCCAGAAGGCGTCGCTGTATTGCAGGCCGTTGTAGCCGCCGATCTCGGCGACGCTGTCCAGGTGCACGTGCATGTCGATCAGGCCCGGCAGCAGGGTGGCGTCGGGCAGGTCGACCACCGTGGCCCCGGCCGGGACTGCGTCGCCCGCCTTGCCCACCGCCGAGATCCGCCCGTCGGTGATCACCACCTGCGGCCGGTCGACATACTTGCCGGTGGCCACGTCCAGCAGCCGGGCGGCGCGCACCACCTCGACCTCGGCGGCCTCGGCCGTGACGGGAAACAGGGGCGCGGCGCAGGCCGTCGCCACGAAAGCCAGAGCGGCCAGTTCACGCTGCATGATCACCTTTCCCCGTCCTCGAACGATCGAGGATGGCGACGCTATCATGCGTCGGCCGCGCGTCGAGCCGTAACGGCCGCGTTTACCTCCGGCGCCGCGAAGGCGGGCGCCTCGGTCGGTGGCTAGCGGTCTTTCTCGTCGCCCTGCACCCCGGCGGACCGGGTCACGCGCTCGGCCATGGCGGTGGCGCCGGCGTCGTCGGCGGCGATGTCGCCCTGGTCGTCCAGCTTGGGCTTGGGATCGGCCTTGAGCGCCTCGTCCAGGTCGTCGGTCTTCTTGTCGGTCATGGGGGATCCTCCTGCGTGGAGAAGTCCTCACGTGCGACGGCGTTCCGACCGCCCGCCCGACATCAGGCGCCTCGACGCCGGAATCGACCTGCTGTAGGGGTCGTCGGACCCGTGCGGGCGTGGCGAAACTGGTAGACGCAACAGACTTAAAATCTGTCAGCCGCAAGGCTATGCCGGTTCGATCCCGGCCGCCCGCACCATCAGGCCTTCCGGGCCTTCCATCGCCCCCATCCCGCCTGGACCACGCCGACCGCGAACGCCGCCAGCTGGGCGTCGCTCCAGAGGTAGTAGGCCGAGAAGAAGCCCCACTGCATCAGGGTGTGGTCGATCAGGAAGGCCACGTGGGTCAGCACCACCAGCAGCTGGAAGGCGGTCATGAACAGAATCCAGACCCGGCGCTCGAACGAGCACAGGGCGATCAGGACCAGAAGGTAGACGATGTCGACCGTGAAGATTCCCCACTGCACCGCCGCCCGGTCGGGGGACTGGACGGCGGCGGAGAGGAACCAGGCCACGACGGTGACCACGGCCAGGCCGCGCTCCAGGCGTCGGCCGACCAGCAGGGCCAGGGCGCAGACCGCCAGCATGACCATGGCGGCGATCTGGGTCGGCAGGATCGAGAAGAAGTTCGAAAAGAAAAACATGCCGCCCCCGCGCCAGGAGCGACATGTGTCTCACGAATCGCGGCTGGGCCAAGGCCTCCGACGGCGGCTCAGGCGCTCTTGACCTCGTGCAGGTGGCCGGTGCGCGGCACGTCGCCGGCCTTGTCACCGCCGCCGACCAGGGTGATCCGGCGCAGCCCGACCTGGTCCTTGGCTTCCGCCAGCGCCTCGTGGGCGGCGATCAGCGAGCGGCGGGCGCTGGCCATGCCCGAGGCGGCTTCCAGCACGCGGTCGACGGCCTGCTGGCCGACGCGGGCGGCCAGGCCCGCCTCCAGGCGGGCCCGCGGCATGGCCGCGATCAGGTCGCCCATCAGGGCCAGGGTGGTGTCCACGGCCTCCTCGGTGGTGAACAGGTGGTTGGCCAATCGCTCGGCGACGATGCGGCGTTTCATGTGACGGTGCTCCCCCAGCGCCCGAGGGCGCATTGCTGATGACGGACGCCCCGGCGCCCGTCGCAGGATTTCAGCCCCGAGGGTTCAGCCGTGGCGCAGGACTTGGAAGAAATGGGCGACTTGCCGGGTCCCCAGGAGGCCGCCGATCAGCAGGCTGCAGGCGGCGGCGATGGCGAGGACGAACAGCAGGCGAACGGCGGGGCTCAGGACATGGTCGTACCCTCCGCCCAGGCTTCGTGCCACTTCGTGTGAAAGGCCTCGTCCAGCAACGTGGCCGTGATGATCAGGATCTCGCGCAGCACCATCTCCGGCGGCTTGGGGCCCGCCTCCTTGCGGACCGCCGAGACCAGGTCCCGGACCATCGGCGACAGGGCGTCCGGCGCCAGGTCCTGCAGCTGGCGCTCCAGCTCCGTCCAGGCGAAGCCCGGCATCGGCGGCCGGTTCGCCAGCCGCGGCCAGTCGTGCTCGAACTGGGCCGCCGCCTCGCGGACCTGCAGCGCCCGGCGCACCAGCAGACCCAGGCGGGTCGCCCCCAGGCTGGTCACTTCGTTGTCGTTCACCACGCTCATGTTCACGGTCTTGGTCCGTCTCTCGGAATGTCGAGACGGCATCGGACGGCTTTGGCTGGACGGGCGACAGTCCCATTGAGTCGCTGTGGGATTCAGTCCCATGGCCGGGAGGGCCGCCGTTCGGGGTCGCGCGGGCGGCGGGCGGCGTGGCGGGGTCGTGGGCGGCCAGCACCCGGGCCGCGGCGCGCCGGCCGCTGACGCCCAGCTTGCGGCAGGCGCTTTCGACCAGGGCGTCGGCGCGCGACTTGGAAACCCCCATCAGCGGGCCGATTTCTTTGGACAACCTGTGTTCGGCCACCCAGCGCAGGGCTTCCCGCTCTCGTTGAGTGAGCAGCTGAATATTGGGCGCCGGAGGGGTCGAAGGCCTGTCCATCACGCTCGAAAACGTTTGTCGCCGGCGCCCGACGCGCCGCATACGGTGCAAGAATGCATTGCGGTCGGCCAAGGCCAAGCCGATAGTTCTGAAATCGCCATTTCAGCGGGGGACGGCTTTTGGAAACGCCGACGGGTCCAGATCCTATCGACGTCGCGGTGGGCACCCGCATCCGGGTTCAGCGACGCCACATGAAGATCAGCCAGGATGAGCTGGCCCAGGTGCTGGGACTGACCTTCCAGCAGGTTCAGAAATACGAGCGGGGCACCAACCGGGTCTCGGCCTCGATGCTGGTGCGCATCGCCGCCAAGCTGCAGACCACGGTCGGCAGCCTGGTGGGCGAGGACGTGGTGGCCGAGCAGGACGTGGCCATGCTGACGGCGCTCTCGACGCCGGGCGCCATCGACCTGCTGCGCGCCTATGGCCAGGCCACGCCCAAGGGCCGCAAGGCGATCCTCAACGTCGCCAGGACCCTGGTCGAGCCGGACGAGACGGCCGACGTGGCCTGACCTTCGGGACGAAAAGCGCCGCCAGCTAGGCTCCCGCCTCCAGCCGTTCGATCCCCTTCGCCCCGACCTCCGACAGCGCGGCCACCAACTCCTCGACCGCCACATCGACCTCGGCCGGATCGCGGCCGCGGATCACCAGGCTGGCGCCGTAGACGTCGGGCGGGGCGAAGAACGGATAGCTGCCGATCGACAGGTCCGGATGGGCCTTGGCCACCGCCTCCAGCGGCGCGGCGATCGTGCCCTCGCCGGTGCCGGTGACGCGGACGGTCTTGCTGATCACCACCGCCCCGGTGCGCAGGCGCGGGCCGACGTCGTCGAGCATGCCGCGCATGATCGCCGGCACCCCGGCCAGCACGAAGACATTGCCGATCTGAAAGCCCGGCGGCCCCTGTACGGGGTTCTTCACCAGAGTCCCGCCCTCGGGCACGTGGGCCATGCGCCGGCGGGCGGCGTTGGGCTCGCCCCAGCGCTCGCGCAGCATGGCCATGATCTCGGGATGCTCGGGCGCAGCGACGCCGAACGCCTTGGCCACCGAATCGGCGGTGATGTCGTCATGGGTGGGGCCGATGCCGCCGGTGGTGACGACATAGTCGTACTTGGTTCTCAGCGCGTTGACCGCGTCGACGATCTCCTGCTCGACGTCGGGCACCACCCGCGCCTCGCACAGGTCGACGCCATAGGTGGCCAGGTACTTGGCGATGGCGTTGAGGTTCACGTCCTGGGTGCGGCCCGACAGGATCTCGTCGCCGATGATCAGGACCGCCGCCGTCACGCGCTCGCCACTCTTGGCCTGGGTGGTGGTCATGGCCGTGATCCCCTACATCCGCACATCTTCGCCGTCCGACTTAAGGCCCCCATGCTTCTCCCGCAACCAATGGCGCGCGGCGTCATCGTCCAGCGCTACAAGCGTTTCTTCGTCGACATGGTGCTGGACGATGGGCGCGAGATCACCGCGCACTGCCCCAATCCCGGCGCCATGCTGGGCCTGAAGGATCCTGGCCTGGCCGCCTGGGTCTCCTGGTCGGGCGATCCCAAGCGCAAGCTGGCCTGGACGCTGCAACTGGTGGAAGCGGACGGCGGGCTGGTGGGCGTCAACACCATGAACCCCAACCGCCTTGTCGCCGAGGCCCTGGCGGCGGACGCCATCCCGGAACTGGCCGGCTACACGACCATTCGCCCCGAGGTGAAGTACAGCGAGGCCAGCCGGGTCGACTTCCTGCTGACCCACCCTGACCGGCCGGCCTGCTGGCTGGAGGTCAAGAACTGCCACTACCGCCGCGACGGGACCCTGGCCGAGTTCCCCGACTGCGTGGCCGCCCGCAGCGCCAAGCACCTGAAGGACCTGGCCGCCGAGGTCGCCAAGGGCGCGCGAGCCGTGCAGCTGTTCGTGATCCAGCGCACCGACTGCGACAGCTTCGCCGCCTGCGGGGACCTGGATCCGGTCTACGCCAGAGGCCTGAGAGACGCGGCGGAGGCGGGCGTTGAAGTTCTGTGCTATCGTTGCGACATAAGCCCGAACGAAATCCGTATTTCCCGGCGCATTCCCTGGCGGGACGCACCGACAGTTTGAGACCACCGCCATGACCCTTGAAGACACGGCCGAGATCGAAGCCGAGACCCGCACCGGCGCGATCAAGATCCACAAGCCCGCAGATTTCGAGGGCATGCGCCGCGCCGGCAAGCTGGCGGCCGAGTGCCTGGACATGCTGATCCCGCACGTCCAGCCCGGGGTGTCGTCGGACCACCTGGACGCCCTGGCCCGCGAGTTCATCCTCGACCACGGCGCCCTGCCCGCCTGCCTGTTCTATCGCGGCTATCCCAAGACGGTCTGCATCTCGCGCAACCACGTGGTCTGCCATGGCATTCCCGGCGAGTGGGCGCTGCGCGAGGGCGACATCGTCAATATCGACGTCACCGTGATCGTCGACGGCTGGCACGGCGACACCTCGCGGATGTACGGCGTTGGCGAGGTGGGGCCCCGCGCCCGCCGCCTGGTCGAGATCACCTACGAGGGCATGAAGCGCGGCCTGGACGCGGTGAAGCCGGGCGCGACCCTGGGCGACATCGGCTACGCCATCCAGTCCTATGTCGAGGCCCAGCGCTGCAGCGTGGTGCGCGACTTCTGCGGCCACGGCCTGGGCAAGGTGTTCCACGACGCGCCCAACATCCTGCACTTCGGCCGCCCCGGCCAGGGCGCGGTGCTGAAGCCGGGCATGTTCTTCACCGTCGAGCCGATGGTGAACCTGGGCAAGCCGGCCGTGAAGGTGCTGGGCGACGGCTGGACGGCCGTGACCCGCGACAAGTCGCTGTCGGCCCAGTGCGAGCACTCGATCGGCGTCACCGAGGATGGCTACGAGGTGTTCACCGCCTCGCCCGCCGGCCTGTTCCAGCCGGCCATCCTGGGCGGCTGAAGGCTCCCCTTTTGGGCGAGCTGTCGCGAAGCGGTTGAGGGGCCTCGACAACCCTCAATTGATCTGACCTAATTCGCTCTCGCAAGGCGGGGGTGCGATGGTCAGCGGCAGATCACTGAAGGCGACCCCGCCGGGCGTGGCCGACGCCGCCCCGGCCGACCCGCCGGCCAGGAGCCCGGCCGCCCACCAGCTTGGCCATCGCGAGCGCCTGCGCGAGCGGGCCAAGGCCGGCGGACTGGCGGCCCTGCCCGACTACGAACTGCTGGAGCTGTACCTGTTCCGCACTTTCGCACGCGGCGACGTCAAGCCGAAGGCCAAGGCGCTGCTGGCCCGGTTCGGCTCGTTCGGGGCGACGATCTCGGCCTCGATCGAGGAGCTGAAGACCGTGCCCGGCGTCGGCGAGACCGCCGCGATCGACCTGAAGCTGCTGCACGAGGCCGCCCTGCGGGCCGGCCGCGACAAGATCGCCAAGCGGACGGTGATCTCGTCCTGGACGGCGCTGCTGGGCTATGTCCGCGTCGCCCTGGCCAACGAGCCGCGCGAGCAGTTCCGCGTGCTGTTCCTCGACAACAAGAACCAGCTGATCGCCGACGAGGTGATGAACCACGGCACGGTCGACCACGCCCCGGTCTATCCGCGCGAGGTGATGCGCCGGGCGCTGGAGCTGTCGAGCAGCAACATCATCCTGCTGCACAACCATCCCAGCGGCGACCCCACCCCGTCGCGGCCCGACATCGAGATGACCAAGCAGATCGTCGAGGCCGGCAAGGCGCTGAAGATCAATGTCCACGACCACCTGGTGGTCGGCCGCGACGGCGTGGCCAGCTTCAAGGCGCTGGGACTGTTCTGAGCGAGCGGCGCATCGATACAACCTGCTTTTGCATTTTCGATCGCGGGCTATAGTCGACCTCGGCCGGGGGGCTTTCGGAGGATTGCGATGAACCGGCGTTTTCTCCTCGCCTCGGCCCTGGGCCTGCTGATCCCCGGCATCGGCCTGGCCCAGTCGAACGAACCGCACGGCCGCCCCGGCGGCGGACAAGGCGGAGGACGACCTCCCGGCTCCGGCGGCGGTGCCGGTGGCGGACAGGGTGGCGGACGCCCGCCCTCGGGATCGGGCCCGCCGCCAAGACCCAACCCCGGCGGTCCGCCGCCTCGGCCCACGCCGAAGCCGCCGCCCCGTCCGCCGGGCGGCCATCGTCCGCCGCCGCCGCGTCCCGGCCGGCCGCCGCCCCTGGGACCGCACCGCCCCGGCTCGGGCCGTCCCCCCGGCTTCCGGCCGATCCGCGGACCGCGCTGGCGCTATCCGCGCGGCTATCGCTATAGGCGCTGGACCATCGGCCTGATGCTGCCGTCGCTGTTCCTGACGCCGGGCTACTACTACGAAGACTACTGGCGCATGGGGCTGGAAGGTCCGCCGTGGGGCTACCGCTGGGTGCGCTACGGGCCCGACCTGCTGCTGGTCGACACCCGCACCGGACGGATCGACGACGCCATCTACGGGGCGTTCTACTAGCCCATCGTACGGCTTGATCGCGGAGCGAGCCCCCTCAGTCGCTCCGCGACAGCTCCCCCAAAGGGGGAGCATCTGGTGGGAAAAGATCCTCCCCCGTTGGGGGAGCTGGCCCGAAGGGCCGGAGGGGGCTTGCGGCCTTGACCGTCCGCCCGCGATCCCCGAGCGTGGCCGCCTCAACGCCGCGTCGGAGCCCAGATGACCCGCCTGCTGACCGTTCTCTTCGGCTCCGCCGCCCTCCTCGCCTCAACCGCTGATGCGGCGGACGCTCCCAAGCCGGGTGAGGTCTCTAAGGCCGACCGCGCCCTGCACGAACGGGCCCTGACCCTGGACACCCACCTGGACACCCCCGAGCACTTCGCCCGCCAGGGCTGGAGCATGGTCGAGCGGCACGCGGTCAAGGCCGACGGCACCCAGGTGGACCTGCCGCGCATGGACGCCGGCGGCCTGGATGGCGGGTTCTTCGTGATCTACACAGCCCAGGGTGACCTGACCGCCGAGGGCTATCGCCAGGCCCGCGACTTCGCCCTGGAGCGCGCGACCGAGATCCGGGAGATGGTCGCGGGCCATTCGGACAGGTTCGAGCTGGCCTACACCGCCGACGACGCCGAGCGGATCAACAAGGCCGGCAAGAAGGTCGTCTTCCAGAGCATCGAGAACAGCTGGCCGATGGGTGAGGACCTCACCCTGATGGACACCTTCTACAAGACCGGCGTGCGGATGGCCGGGCCGGTGCACTTCAAGAACAACCAGTTCGCCGACAGCTCGACCGACAAGCCGATCTGGCATGGCTTCTCGCCCCTGGGCCTGCGCTGGCTGGCCGAGGCCAACCGGTTGGGGATCCTGGTCGACGTCAGCCACGCCTCCGACGACGTGGTGGACCAGGCCGTGCAGCTGTCGAAGGTCCCGATCATCGCCTCGCACTCGGGGGCCAGGGCGATCTACGACCACCCGCGTAATCTTGACGACGGCCGGCTGAAGAAGATCGCCGACGCCGGCGGCGTGATCTGCATCAACTCGGTCTATCTGAAGAACACCGCCGCCAGCCCCGAACGCGTGGCCGCCCTGAAGGCCCTGGGGACCGCGCCCGACAGCGAGACGGCGACCGAGGCGCAGATGGTCGCCTATCTGAAGAAGCGCGCCGAGGTCGACGCGAAGTTCCCGCCGGTCCGCGCCAGCTTCGAGGACTTCATGGCCAGCCTGACCCACACCCTGAAGGTGGTCGGGCCCGAGCATGTGGGGATCGGCGCCGACTGGGACGGCGGCGGCGGGGTGATCGGCTTCGAGGACGTCGCCGACCTGCCCAAGGTCACCGCCCGGCTGAAGGCGGCCGGCTACACCGACGCCGACGTGGCGGCGATCTGGGGCGGCAACGTGCTGCGCATCGTGCGGCAGGCCCAGGACTACGCGACGAAGGAAGCCGCCAAGGCCAAGCCTATCGGATAACGCCGTTCTCGGTTACCCTGGCCGGACATCGGTCCGGGAGGGTTCCGAATGGTTCGTGTCGCGTGTTGGGTCGGCGTCGCCGCCCTGGTCTGGCTTGCCGCGCCGACGGCGAGCTGGGCCGCCAGTTTCGATTGCGCCAAGGCCGGCACGCCGACCGAGAAGGCGATCTGCAAGGACGCGGCGGTCTCCAAGCTGGACGAGCAGGTGGCCGCGGCGTTCAAGGCGGCCCAGGGCCTGTGGCCGGCGGGGAACTGGCCGGTCTTCATCCGCAACGAACAGCGGGAGTGGCTGAAGGACCGCAACGGCATCTGCAAGGCCGACGTCGCCTGCCTGAAGGAAGACTACGAGCGCCGCCTGACCTTCCTGACCCATCCCAGCTTGAAGTGGATGGGCCGCTACGTCGCTGGGCGCTGCCCGCAGGACGGCGTTTATCTGGACGTGACGCCCAGCTATCCCGACGCCGGCATCGGGGTCACGCTCTACCTCTGCCCGGACCCGAAGGGGAACATGCTGCTGCAGGCCGAGGGCGACGTCGATGCGGCGGGCAAGTTGCGCTTCGACGATGCCGGCTGCCCGCGCGTGCTGACCTTCACCCAGGACGCCGCCACCCTCTCCGCGCCGAAGACGGAGGTCTGCGAGCGGGGGGCGGACTCCCGCGCCTTCCGGCGCGATCCGGCCAAGTCGCCCTATCTTGGGGAGTAGACCAATGACTCGTCTCGTCGCCACACTCGCGGCCCTGCTCCTGGCCGCCGTCATCCCATCGCTGTCAGTTTCGCCGGCCGCCGCGGCCAGCTTCGACTGCGCCAAGGCCCGCACCAAGGTCGAGACGCTGATCTGCAAGGACCCGCAGCTGTCGCGCCAGGACGAGGACCTGGCCAAGGCCTATGGCGAGGCGCTGAAGCTCTGGGACGGCAAGATCGCCGCCTATGTGCGGATAAGCCAACGCGGCTGGATGGGTGCGCGCGCCTTGGAAACGCCGGGGATGAGTGGAGGCGGGATCCTCTGCGAAGATGACGAGACCGCCCTGTCCTGCCTGCGGACCATCCACGCCGACCGCATCGCGGTGCTGAGAAACCCGGGCTTCCGGCTGAGCGGGATCTATACGCGGGGCCAGGATTTCCTCAGCGTCAAGGCGACGCCGACGGGGCTGGAGCTCGCCTACCAGCTGGCCGACGCCAACACCTCCCAGGGCTTCACCGACGACGGGGCCAAGGTGAAGGTCGTCCCCGGCCAGACCATCGTCGCCTTCCCGCTGGCCGGGACCGGCCCCGACGCCTGTCGGCTGGACGCGTCGTTCAGCGTCGACGAGGTGACCGTGACCCAGAAAGGTCCGTGCGGCGGCGCGAAGCTGGGCGGCTGGTGGAAGCGAGACCAGACGCGGGATCCGGAAGCGGAGCTGTTCTAGGAAACCAAAGTCCGCTCATCCCGGCGAACGCCGGGATGAGCGGATAAAAATTGGGCCTAAGAACGGACACGCCTCCGCCACGCGTCCCACACCCGCCAGCCCAGGAGCACCGCCAGGATCGCCGCATAGACCAGCGGCGGCCGGTGGTCGGCCTTCACCAGCAGGTAGTAGTGGGCCACGCCCAGCGGGACGATCAGGTAGATCAGCCAATGCAGCCTCTGCCAGGTCGCGCGGCCCAGGCGGACCACCCAGCCGTTGGTCGAGGTCACGGCCAGTGGGACCAGCAGCACGAAGCCGGCCATGCCAAGGGTGATGAACGGCCGCTTGAGGATGTCCTTCCACAGCTGGCCCCAGTCGAAGAACAGGTCGACGCCGATATAGGTCAGCAGATGCAGGCAGATGTAGCTGAAGGCGAACAGGCCGATCGTGCGGCGGAAGCGGACCAGGCGCGGCTTCTTGAGGATCCGCGCGGCCGGGGTGATCGCCAGGCCGACCAGCAGCAGGCGCAGGCCCCAGACGCCGATCTGGCGGATCAGCGTCTCGATCGGGTTGGCCCCCAGGTCGCCGCTGAACCCGCGCCAGGCCAGCCAGACCAGAGGCGCGAGACAGGCCAGCCAGACGGCGGCGTAGACCAGGTTGTCCTGGGTCTTGGAGGGGCGCTTGCGCGTGGCCGCCCGCTTCACCGAGGCGTCCATCAGAAGTCCCGCTTCAGGTCCATGCCGCGATAGAGGTCGGCGACATATTGGCCGTAGCCGTTGAACGGCAGGGTCTCGCGGCGGCGGAACTCGCCGATGCGGCGCTCGGTGGCCTGCGACCAGCGCGGATGGTCCACGGCCGGATTGACGTTGGAATAGAAGCCGTACTCCCGCGGCGCCAGCACGTTCCAGGCGGTGGCCGGCTGCTTCTCGACCAGGCTGATCCGCACGATCGACTTGGCGCCCTTGAAGCCGTACTTCCACGGCACGACCAGCCGCAGCGGCGCGCCGTTCTGGTTGGGCAGGACGTCGCCATACAGGCCCACGGCCAGGATCGTCAGCGGGTGGGTCGCCTCGTCGATACGCAGGCCCTCGCGATAGGGCCATTGCAGGGTGTCCCAGCGCTGGCCCGGCATTTCGGAGGGCCGCATCAGGGTCTCGAAGGCGACGAATTTGGCCTTCGAGGTCGGCTGAACCTGGGCGATCAGGTCCCTGAGCGGGAAGCCCACCCACGGGATCACCATCGACCAGCCTTCGACGCAGCGCATGCGATAGATGCGCTCCTCCAGCTTCTGGCCCTTGATCAGGTCGTCGATCCCGAAGCTGGCCGGCTTCTCGCATTCGCCGTCGACGCGCACCGTCCAGGGGCGGGTCTTGAGCGATCCGGCGTTCTCGGACGGATCCTCCTTGTTGACCCCGAATTCGTAGAAGTTGTTGTAGCTGGTGATGTCCTTCTTCGAGGTCTTGGGCTCGGTGGTCGAGAACCCCGGCTTGTAGGCCAAGCCCCGCGCGCTGGCCGTCCCGGCCGCCGCCAGCAGGCCGAGCCCCGCCGCCCCACCGATGAATTCGCGCCGACGCAGATAGAGACTGCGATCGGTGACGTCTTTGTCGGTCAGGTCGGGGGCGTGGCGGATCAGCATGGGGAACGCTCCAGGGCTACGCTGGAAGATACGTGCTGGCAGAGCGAATGGTTACAGGGAGGCACGGACTTCGCCCAAAAAAGACCCTCCCCCTTTGGGGGAGGCGGCCGAAGGCCGGTGGGGGGAGTGGCAGGCGTTCGATTGGACAGTAGCCGCCTTCCTATTACTCCCCCACCTACTCCCCCCTCCGTCGGCTTCGCCGACACCTCCCCCACAGGGGGAGGATCTATTTGGCGGGAGCCCTCACCACCGCCTCGAACGCCGCCCGCGCCTCCACCTTGGCCTTGGCCAGCTTGGTCTTCAGCGACCGGAATTCCCGCACCCCGCCGGCCCGGGCCAGCAGCGCCCGGAACGCCTTGGGCTCGGTGTCCGGATCATGCCCGTCCTCCAACGCCACCTTCAGCAGCTGCGACAGGTCCTGCTCCAGCCGCCAGGCCCCCTCCAGCGCCGCCAGGGCCGCCGGATCACCCAGGCCCGCGCGGCCCAGAGCCGCCAGGGCCTCGCCGGTGTTCTGCGCCAGAGGGCCGCCCTGCGCCGCATGGACCAGTTGCAGGAACTGCGCGGCGAACTCGATGTCGACCAGGCCGCCGGGCGTCAGCTTGAGATCCCAGTCGCCCTTGCCGGGCCGCTCGTCCTCCATCAGCTGGCGCATTTCCAGCACGTCGACGGCGGTCTTCTTCGGATCGCGCGCCCGGCGCAGGGCCGTGGCGATGGCCGCTTCGGCCCGGGCCTGGAAGGCCGGCGACGAGGCCCAGATCACCCGCGCCCGGGTCAGGGCCTGCAGCTCCCAGGTCTCGGCCTCGCGCTCGTAATAGTCCTCGAAGGCCGCGAAGCTGACCGCCACCGGCCCCTTGGTCCCCGAGGGCCGCAGCTTCAAATCCACCTCGTACAGTGTGCCCTCGCCGGTCGGGGCCGACAGGGCCGAGGTCAGGCGCTGGGTGAAGCGGGCGTAGAAGCTGTCGGCCGCCCAGCCCTTGATCGCCGACACCGCCTCCCCTTGGCCTGCCGGGGCGTCGGCGGCGTAGAGGGTCATCAGGTCAAGGTCGGACTTGGCCGTCATCTCCCGTGAGCCGGCCTTGCCCAGCGCGACCACGGCCACCTGGCCCGGGAATGCGCCGCCCAGCCGCGCGACCTCGGCCAGGGCCGCCGGGGCCAGGCCGCCGACGATCAGGTCGGCCAGGTCGGCGAAGGCCGCCCCTGCGTCGCGGGCGCCCGCCGTGCCGCTGATCACCCGCACGCCGATCCGGAAGCTCTGGTCGCGGAACAGCCGCCGGGCGGCGTTCATCGCGCCCTCAAAATCGGCCGGATCCCAGGGCGGCTCAGTCGGCATCTCCATCGGCCCGAAGAAGGCCGGGTCCAGCAGGGCGTCCAGCGCTGTCGGCCGCCGGGCCAGGGTGCTGGCCAGGCGCGGGGCGAAGGCCATGACCTCGACGATCAGCTCGAACAGGCGCGGCTGGGCCAGGAACAGCGACTGGATCTGCACCCCGCTGCTGAGGCCCGCGAAGAAGTCGCTGAACCGGTTGAAGGCGTCGTCGGGCGCGCCCGTGGCGTTGGCGGCGTCCAGCAGGCGCGGGGCCAGGCGGGTGAACAGCTCGCGGCCCCGCTCGGTGCGGGTGGCGGCGATGTGGCCGTGGTGCCAGCCGCGGATCGTGGCGGCCACCCGCTCGGGATGGGAAAAGCCCATGCGCTTGAGCGTGGCCAGGGTCTCCGGATCGTCCTCGACGCCGGTGAACACCAGGCTGCCGAACCGCGACGACAGCGCCTCCTCGCCCTTGAACAGCGCGCCGTAGCGGCGGTTCACGCCCTTGAGGATCTGACCGACCGCCGCATCGAAGCCGCGCAGGCCTGCGTGCCCCCACAGGGCGGCCACCCTCTTGCGGTCGGCGTCGGACTCCGGGAGCTTGTGGGTCTGGTCGTCGGCGATCATCTGGGCCCGGTGCTCCAGGGCGCGCAGGTCGCGATAGGCCTTGATCAGATAGTCGCGGTCCTCGGGCGTCACGTGGCCGGCGTCGGACAGGGCGGCCAGGGCCTCCAGGGTGCGGGGGCTGCGCAGGTCCGGATGGCGGCCGCCCAGGATCAACTGCTGGGTCTGGACGAAGAACTCGATCTCGCGAATGCCGCCGCGCCCCAGCTTCAGGTCCGCGCCCTTGGCGGTCAGCCGGTCGTCGACCTTGTAGGCGTGGATCTGGCGCTTGATCGAGTGGATGTCGGCGATGGCCGCGAAGTCGAGGTTCTTGCGCCAGATGAACGGCTGCAGCTCGGCCAGGAACGCTTCGCCGCGCCCCAGGTCGCCGGCGCAGATCCGCGCCTTGATGTGCGCCGCCCGCTCCCAGTTCTGACCGACGCTCTCGTAGTAATCGAGGGCCGCGTCGATCGGCATGGCGGGCGGGGTCGAGGACGGGTCGGGGCGCAGGCGCAGGTCGATGCGGAACACGTAGCCGTCCGTCGTGCGCTCGGCCAGCAGCCGGCCCAGGTGGTTGGCGATGCGCACCGCCACGCCCTGCGGCTCGACGCCGTCGGCGACCGGCAGGGCTTCCGGCGCGTAGAAGATCGAGAAATCGATGTCGCTGGAATAGTTGAGCTCGAAGGCCCCGTGCTTGCCCATGGCGATGCAGAACAGCCCCGGGGCCGGGCCGTCCGGGCCATCGCCGACGTGGGTCAGGGCCCCGCGCGCCACCTCCAGCCGCACCGCCTGGGCCAGGGACGCGTGCAGGGTCGCGTCAGCGAAGCGGGTCAGGGCCGCGGTGACCGCGTCCAGGTCCCAGACCCCGCCCAGGTCGGCGAGGGCGGTCAGCAGGTGCAGGTCGGCCTTCAGCTCGCGCATCGCGCGGCGGGCCGTCTCGAAGTCCGGCTCGGCGGCGACCGCCTCGGCCGCGGCCAGGATCTGGGCCAGGCGCGCCTCGGGATCGGCGGTCAGGATCGACGGCAGCCTCTGGCCGTCGCGCCGCGCCAGGCCGCTCAGGTAGGGCGAGGCGGCGAAGATCGGCGCCAGGGCGGGCCAGGCGGCCTCGACCAGCGGCGCGGCCTCGCCGACCCGCCGGATGATCGCCTCATGGGCCCGTTCGGCGGCCTTGGGATCAGCGATGGGACCACAGGGGGCGAGACGTTCGAGCAGACGAGTCATGGCGGCCACTGTGGCGCGGGCGGGCGGCGAGGTCATCCCGTCTCGTGTAGCGTCCACGACCGCTTGACAGGTGATGTTACAGGCGTAATCGTTGCAGTTGGAGACCGAACGCCATGAACATCACCCAGGCCGAAAGCCGCATCATGGACGCGTTGTGGACGCGCCAGCCCCTGACGGTGGACGAGATCATGGCCGAGGTCGCCGAGGCGCAGGGCTGGGGCGAGGCCACAGTCAAGACGCTGATCAACCGCCTGCTGAAGCGCAAGGCGATCCGCTCGGACCGCATCGACGGCCGGGCGCGCTACGCCCCGATCATCCAGCGCGCCGACTATGTGCAGGCCGAGAGCCAGAGCCTGCTCAACCGCCTTTTCGACGGCCAGCTGACGCCGCTGGTGGCGCATTTCGCCCAGCACCGCGCGCTGTCGACCGACGAGATCAAGGAACTGAAGACTCTGATCGAGGGTCTCGAACATGATGGCTGAACTGCTGGCCCTGACCCTGTTGCGCACCCAGGCGGCGGCCGCCGCCGCGGTGCTGCTGGTCCTGCTGCTGCGCGGGCCGATGCGCGCGGCGTTCGGGGCCGGCCTGGCCTATCGCCTGTGGGCCCTGGTGCCGGTGGCGGCGATCGCCACGGTGTTCCCGAGCCTGTCGGAGACCCTGGGCTCGGGCGCGCCGCCGCCGCTGATGGGCGAGGAGCGCGCGGTGCTGGTGCTGGCGATCTGGCTGGCCGGCGGCGTCGCCCTGGCCACGGTGATCCTGCTGCAGGAACGCGCCTTCCGCGCCCGGGCCGAGGCCGGACGCGCCGGCCCGGCCGTCATGGGCGTCTTCTGGCCCCGCATCGTGCTGCCGGCCGACTTTTCGACCCGCTTCGACGAGCAGGCCCGCAAGATGGTCGACCTGCACGAGCGCGCCCACATCAAGCGCGGCGACCCGATCGCCAACCTGGCCATCGCCGGCATCCAAGTCCTGGGCTGGTGCAATCCGCTGATCCACCTGGGCGCCCTGTGCGCGCGGCTGGACCAGGAGATGGCCTGCGACGCCTCCGTCCTGAGCCTGCGGCCCAAGCTGCGCCGCCCCTATGCCGAGGCGCTGCTGGAGGCCCATACGCGCCGGACGGGCTCGCCCCTGGCCTGCTTCTTCGCCGCCCATCCGCTGTTGCTGCGGGTCAAGCTGCTGGCCCGGCCCGAGCCCAGCTATCGGCGCCAGACGGCCGGCGCCGCGACGATCGCCCTGATCGCCGTGGTCACCGCCCTGGGCGTCTGGACCGTCACGCCGCGCGGCCCGCTGCCCAATCAGGAGATCTCCTGGCCGGGCCGGTTCGTCGGCGACAGCCCGGTCGACGGCATCACCCTGCCCAAGCTGCATCACTGACATCGCCGCGTCTCGATCGCCCCACCGCCCGCTTGACGGTTAGAATTACACCTGTAAGTTCTTTGGAACTACAGATGTAGTCCGCGCTCGGCGCGGCGACAGGCGGGCCGCGATCATGACCTTCGTTCTCAGGATGCCCGTGGCGCGCGGTCGCCGCAGCCGTCGCAAGGCGCTGGCGGTGAGGATCTTCGACCTGGGCGTCATGGCCCTGGTCGCCGTCGCCGTCGGGCTGATGGTGATGTTCACGGTGCGCTACGGGATGAAGGTCGAGCCCAAGGCTCCGGCTGCGGGCGCCCAACTCCTCCAGGCTCGATCGATGGCGCGGGTGCGCTGGGCCAGCGTCAAGCCGCGACTGGTCGCCCGCCTGGCACAACCGCACGCCCTGGAACTGGGCAAGGTGTGGGCGCGGCGCGACGGCCGGGTCTGCGGCCTGGTCAACGGCTGGGGCAGTTTCGGCGGCCTGACGGGCATGACCCGCTTCTACGCCCAGGGCGACGAGCCGGTGTTCAAGCAGGACGGCCGGCCCGGTTTCGAGGAGGAATGGTGGGCCTGCAAGCGCGATCGCTACGTGGTCATTCGCGAAGGCTCGGAGGAAACCGGCTTCTGCCCGACGAAGCTGGGCCGGCAGCGGTGCTTCGACGTCGTGTACGGGCGGTAGGTCGCTGCGCCCTACTCCACGCGCGGCAGCAGCAGCGCCACCCGCAGGCCCGGGCCGAAGCCGCCGTATTCGCCGGGCCCCTCGGCCAATTCCAGTCGCCCGCCGTGCGAGGCGGCCACCGCCTGGACCAGCGACAGGCCCAGTCCCGCCCCCGGCTCGCTGCGGCTGTTCTCCAGCCGCACGAAGCGCTGGACCACCCGGGCGCGGTCGGCCTCGGGCACGCCGGGGCCCGTATCGGTGACCGAAAACTCCAGCTCGCTGGACGAGGTGCGCCGGGCCCGCAGCATCACCGCCCCGCCCTCCGGCGTATATTTGATGGCGTTGTCCAGGATGTTGGCCAGGGCCTGGGCGATGAACTCGCGGTTGCCGCGCACGCCCAGGGCCGGGACGATCTCGGCCTTGAAATCCAGGCCCTTGTCCTCGCAGCCGGCCTCGTAGAGCTCGGCCATGTCCGAGGCCAGTTCGCTGGCGTCGAACACCGTCTGGTTCGGCGCCTCGCCGGCCGCCTGCAGGCGGGCGATGGCCAGCACCGCGTTGAAGGTCTTGAGCACGCCATCCGCGTCCATCAGGGCGGTCTCCAGGGCGGCCACGGGATCGCCCTTGCCGTTCTCGGCGTCGATCAGGGCCACCTCCATGCGGGCCCGCAGTCGGGTGAGCGGCGAGCGCAGGTCGTGGGCGATGGCGTCGCCGGCATGGCGCAGGCCGCCCATCAACCGCTCGATGCGGTCGAGCATGTCGTTCAGGCCCTCGGCCAGCTCGTCATACTCGTCGCGCGTGCCGCGCACCCGGGCCCGGGCGTGCAGGTCGCCGGCCCGCACCGCGTTCACCACGTCGACCAGGCCCTGCATGCTGCGCGAGACGTTGCGGCTGATCAGCACCCCGCCGGCCAGGCCCAGGATGATGACCAGCGCCCCGGCCCCGCGCAGGGCCCGGACGATCTTCATCACATAGCCTTCCGACTCCTGGACGTCGGCCCCGACGAACAGGGCCTCGCCGCCGCTTAGTCGTTCCTGCACGCCGCGCGCCGCGCGCTTGACCTCGGCGCCGTCGATGTCGGTCTCGGTGAGCTTGAAGGTCTCCCAGGTCGGCCCCGGACCGGTGAAGTCGTCGATCGGCGACTCCTCGATCGAGCCGGAGATCCGCTTGCCGTCCTTGTCGAGCAGCAGGTACAGGAACGGCCGCTCGCCGGTGGCGCGCTCGACGATGGTCTGGTTCAGGGCGTTGACCCCGCCCACCCGATAGGCGGCCTCCAGGCTCTCCATTTCGCGGGTGATCTCGGCGTCGGCGCGCCGGTTCACCTCGCCGGCGGTGGCGATGTAGATATAGCCGAGGAACGCGCTGGCGGCCGCCGCGAACAGGGCCAGGAACAGCAGGGTCAGCCGGAACGGCGTCGATCGGATCAGGCGCGGCAGGCGCATGGGCTAGCTCTTCTTGCCCATCAGGGCGGCGATGTCTCGGCGGCTGTCGAGGACGCGGAGAAGATGGATGCCGCTTCCGTCTTCCAGAACCTCATACACGATGCCCCACGGCGTAATTGAAAAGGATCTGGGATTTCCCGCGAAATCAAACCGAATCCGGCCCAGTTGGGATCGACGCGCCAGACGTTCGAAAGCGATCTCCAGTCGGTCGGTGACGGCTGTTGCACGAGTGTCGCCGCTTTCTCGTGCGATCCATAAAGCCAACTGCTTCACGTCGCGACGTGCGTTCAAGCTGCGCTCGATTGTCGGCCCCGGCATTCGTGACGCTAACGGCCTTCCTTGCGCAGCTCTTCACGCACCTCGGCCATGATCTCGTCCATGCTCCAAGGCGTGGCCTTGCCCTCGGCAAGCTCTTGGCGAGCTTGCTCAAGTGACGCGTTGATCTCGTCGCGATTGCGCTCGATCCAGGCGTCCATCTCGGCTTCCGTCGGCAGCGGACCATACAGGTCCGACAGATCGTCGAAGTCGTCCGCCTCGGGTTTCGCCGGCTTGTTCATGGTCCCTAGCCTAACACAGCCTCGGAACGCCGCCTACGGATCGAGCCGGTAGCCCGCCCCGCGCACAGTCTGCAGCATGGCCCGGTCGAAGCCCTTGTCGATCTTCGAGCGCAGGCGGGAGATGTGCACGTCGATGACGTTGGTCTGCGGATCGAAGTGGTACTCCCACACCTTTTCCAGCAGCATGGTGCGGGTCACCGACTGGCCGGCGTGGCGCATCATGAACTCCAGCAGCTGGAACTCGCGGGGCTGGAGATCGATCTCCTTGCCCTGGCGATGGACCGTGCGGTTGATCAGGTTCATCTCAAGCTCGCCCACCTTGAGGGTGGTCGCGACCGCCCCCGTCTCGCGGCGGCGCGACAGGGCGTCGACCCGGGCCATCAGCTCGGCGAAGGCGTAGGGTTTGACCAGATAGTCGTCGGCCCCGGCGCGCAGGCCGGTGACGCGGTCGTTGATCTCGCCCAGGGCCGACAGGAACAGCACGGGCGTCTGGTCGCCCTCGCGGCGAAGGGTCTCGACCACCTCGACGCCGTTCTTCTTGGGCATCATCCGATCGACGATCATCACGTCGAACTTGCCCTTGCCCGCCTCGGTCAGGCCAGCCTCGCCGTCGGGGGCGTGGACGCACTGGTAGCCCGCCTCGGTCAGGCCGTGGCTCATCGCCCCGGCCGCCTCGAGATCGTCCTCGATGATCAGGATACGCATCACCAGCCCCCAAAGCAGGAAAGGGCGTCATCGTACGAATCGATGACGCCCCAGTCGTGTTGTCGTCACGTCCACCCATGGTGGCGCGATCCGCGCTCTGGCGAAAGCCCCCTTGCGAGGGCCTCCGTGATCGTCGGCCTAAGGCGCGATCTTCAGCGGCACGATCGTGGGACGACCGGCGCGGATGATCCGCAGGTTGACGCTGGGGCGCTGCAGCTTCTTGGCCGCGTCGACCGCCGACGACACCTGGGCGGCCGACGCGACCGGCTCGCCGTTGACGCTGGTCAGGACGTCGCCCTTGCGCAGGCCTTTTTCGCCAGCGTCGGAATTGGCCTTCACGCCGTCGATCAGCACGCCCCTGACGGCCGGGTCGATGCTGTAGGTGCGGCGGGCCGACTCGTCGATCGGGACCAGGGTCATGCCCAGGGCTTCCGACTTCTGGACCTGCGGCTTGGCCGGCGCGTCGGCGCCGCCCTCGTCGCTGTCGTCGTCGTTGAGCGACAGCTCCTTCTCGGTGGGACGCACGCCCGACTTGATCTCGATCGTCCGCGGCTTGCCGCCCCGCAGGACAGACAGCTTCAGGGTGTCGCCCGGACGGCCCTTGGCCACCTCGCGCGTCAGTTCCGTGCCGCTCTTGATCTCCACGCCGTTGACGGCGGTGATCACGTCCTCGGGCAGCAGGCCGCCCTTCTGGGCCGGACCGCCGGGCACCAGGTCGGCGACGATCGCGCCCTTGACGTCGCCCAGGCCCTGGGCGTCGGCCATTTCCTTGGTGAAGGGCTGGATCTGGGCGCCGATATAGCCGCGCACCACCTTGCCGCCGTTGATCAGTTGCTTGGCGGTGGCCTCGGCCACGTCGGCGGGGATGGCGAAGCCGATGCCCACCGAGCCGCCGGTCGGCGAGAAGATCGCGGTGTTGACCCCGATCACCCGGCCGTAGATGTCGAACGACGGACCGCCCGAGTTGCCCCGGTTGATCGGCGCGTCGATCTGAATGTAGTCGACGAAGTTCGACGAGCTGTCGCCCAGGTCGCGGTTATAGGCCGAGATGATCCCGGCCGTGGCGGTGCCGCCCAGGCCGAACGGGTTGCCGATGGTGATCACCCAGTCGCCGACCCGCGGCTTGGCCTGGTTCTCGAAGTTGACGAACGGGAACGCCGCGCCCTTGGCCTTCGGGTCGACCACCTTGAGGACCGCCAGGTCGGTGCCCTCGTCGCGACCGACGATCGTGGCCTTCAGCTCGCGGCCGTCCTTGAGCACGACATTGATGCCGTCGTCGTCGGCGTCGGCCACCACGTGATTGTTGGTCACCAGGTAGCCATCGGCCGAGATGAAGAAGCCCGAGCCCGAGGACTGCTGCTTGGGGCCCGGGGCCTCCTCGCCGTCCTCGCCCTTCTGGCCCTTGGGCACGATGTCGAAACCTTCCAGGCCGGGAATGCGCAGCTTCGGCGCGGCGGCGGCCTTGGAGGTCACGTCGATCTGCACCACCGCAGGCGAGACCTGTTCGAAGATGTCTGCGAACGACATCGGCGCGCCGGGCGGCGGCGCGAACATCGGCGCGCCAGCGGCCATCGGCGCACCCGAGGTGCGGATCACCTGCGCCGGCTCGGCGGCGCCCGCGGGACCCATGCGCATACCCACGCCGACCAGCGCCGCGCAGGCCACGCCCGCCCCGGCCACCGCACCGACAAAGAAACCAGACTTCCTAGCAGCCATCTTACGTCTTTCCTCACCCACGGCGCGCGGCGCCGGGTCCTTGGCTTGAGAACCTAGTTGCGCTGGCGAAAGGCGCAATGGTCTTCGATGAGATCATGCGTCCACGCTCAAGATGGTCTTGCGGCGTCTTCGCGGCGCAATCGTGTCATTCGTCCTTCAACAACACCTGAAGACGCGCCTCCTCCACCTCGGAAAGCGCGGGCGAATCTTCACCGTCCGCCGCCGAGGCGGTCCGTCGGCGCAGCAGCAGCGCCATCAGGACGCCGCCCAGGATCAGCGCGATCGCCGGCGTGGCCCAGAGCAAGGCGTTGCCGGCCGAGAACGGCGGCTTGAGCAGCACGAACTCGCCATAGCGCTCGACCAGGAACGCGCGGATCTGCTTGTCGCTGCGTCCCTGCTTCACTTGGTCGCGTACGACCTGGCGCAGGTCGCCGGCCAGGGCCGCCTCGGAGTCGTCGATGGACTCGTTCTGGCAGACCAGGCAACGCACCTCGCGGAACAGCGTGCGGGCCCGGGCCTCCTGGGTCGGGTCGGGCAGGCGCTCGGCCGGGTCGGCGGCGGCGCCGGCCATGCAGGCGATGGCGGCCAACGCGATCAGGAGCCGCCTCACGCCGCCGTCTCCGCCTTCCGCGCCACGCCGAACCGCAGGCGACGATCCGACAGCGACACCACGCCGCCGATCGCCATGACCAGCGGGCCCAGGAAGATCAGCCGCACCCACGGATTGACGAAGGCCCGCACCAGCCACGCCGGCTGGCCGCCCGGGCCCGCGCGGCGCTCGCCCAGCACCACATAGAGGTCGTCCAGCACCTTGGGACAGATCGCCACCTCCGAAGTGGTCTGCTTGCCGGTGGGATAGAAGCGGCGCTCGGGCCTGGCCTCGCAGACTGGCGCGCCGGCCTTGGTGATCTTCACGATCCCGCGCTCGGCGATGTAGTTCTCGCCCTCCCCCGTGCCGACCTCGGTCAGGACCAGCTCGTAGGCGCCCAGCTTCAGCTGCCCGCCGACGCTGAGGGCCTGGGCCGCCTCGACCCGCCAGGTGGTCTCGAAACTCGCGCCCAGCACGAAGATCCCCAGCCCCGCATGGGCCAGGGTCGTGCCCCAGGCGCCGCGCGGCAGGCCGGTCAGGCGGCGGCGGACCTCGGCCCAGGGCGCGCGGAAGGCCTTCACCCGCTCGGCCAGCTCCAGCAGCGCGCCGCCGATCAGCCAGAAGCCGACCACGAGGCCGGCGCTGGCCAGGGCGCTGCGCGGGGCGACCACGGCGAAGGCGACCAGGCCCAGGATCGCGGCCAGCGCCAGGGCCAGCCACAGGCGGCGGACCACCAGCCGCGCGTCGCCGCGCTTCCAGGCCAGCAGCGGGCCGGCCGGCAGGACCGCCATGGCCAGCACCATCAGGGGAACAAACGTCATGTTGAAGAACGGCGCCCCGACCGACACCGCCTCGCCGTCGGTCGCCTCGCGGATCAGCGGGAACAGGGTGCCGACCAGCACCACGGCCGTGGCCGTCGACAGGATGATGTTGTTCAGGACGATGGCGCTCTCGCGGCTGACCGGGGCGAACAGACCGCCGCTGTTCAGGCTGGGCGCGCGCAGGGCGAACAGCGCAAAGCCTGCGCCGGCCGCGATGCCCATGATGGTCAGCAGCAAAACGCCGCGCGTCGGGTCGACGGCGAAGGCGTGGACGCTGGTCAGCACGCCCGAGCGCACCAGGAACGCGCCCAGCATGGAGAAGGTGAAGGCCGCCAGCCCCAGGAACACCGTCCAGCCCGGCAGGGCCCCGCGCTTTTCCAGCACCACGGCCGAGTGCAGCAGGGCCGAGCCGATCAGCCAGGGCATGAAGCTGGCGTTCTCGACCGGGTCCCAGAACCACCAGCCGCCCCAGCCGAGTTCGTAATAGGCCCAGAAGGCGCCCAGGGTGATGCCGACGGTCAGGAAGCTCCAGGCCGCCAAGGTCCAGGGCCGCACCCAGCGCGCCCAGGCCGCGTCGACCCGGCCCTCGATCAGGGCCGCCATCGAGAACGAGAACACCACCGAAAAGCCGACATAGCCGCAGTAGAGGAACGGCGGGTGGAAGGCCAGGGCCGGGTCCTGCAGCAGCGGGTTCAGCGACGCGCCCTCGACGGGAACGTCCAGCAGCCGGGCCATCGGGTTGGAGGCGAAGACGGTGTAGGCCAGGAACAGCACGCCCAGCGCGCCCTGGGTCGCCACCGCATAGGCCCGCAGGCGCGGCGGCAGGGCCTCGCCGAAGCTGGCCACGGCCGCGCCGTAGCCGGTCAGCACCAGGCACCACAGCAGCATCGAGCCCTCGTGGCTGCCCCAGGCGCCGGCCACCTTGTAGAGCATCGGCTTGGCGGTGTGGGAGTTGGCCGCGACATTGGCCACCGAGAAGTCCGACACGACGAAGGCGTGGACCAGGGCCAGGAAGGCCAGGGCCGTGCAGAGGAAGGCCCCAAGCGCCGCCCCGCGCCCGGCGCCGGCCAGCATGGACGAGCGCCGCGCCCCGCCGATCGCCGACAGGATCAGCTGCAGGGCCGACAGGACCAGGGCCAGGACCAGGGCGTAGGCGCCGAATTCGGTGATCATCAGTTGGGCTTCCCCGCCCCGTAAGCCGGCTTGGCGCCGTCGCCGCGCCACTCGCCCTGTTCCTTCAGGGCCTTGGAGACCTCGCGCGGCATGTAGCGCTCGTCGTGCTTGGCCAGCACCTGCTTGGCGACGAAGGTCCCGGACCCGTCGAACGCCCCTGACGCGACGACGCCCTGGCCCTCGCGGAACAGGTCCGGCAGGTCGCCCTTGTAGCGGACCAGGGCGGTGGAGCGCTGGTCGGCGACCACGAACTCGACCAGGCCGTCCGGATGTTTGACCACGCTGCCGGCCTTGACCAGCCCGCCCAGCTGCACCTTGCGGCCGGCCGGCACGTGGGCGGCGGCGGCCTGGGCCGGGGTGTAGAACAGCGAGATGGCGTCGCGCATGCCCCACAGGGCCAGGCCCACAGCCAGGGCCACCACCGGGGCGGCGACGGCCAGGACCGTCAGGCGGCGGCGCGCCTTGCGCGATTTGGGCAGGAAGCTCATGGCCTGGAGGTCTTTTGAGACGGAGTTTGCGCCGCTTGGCGCAGGGCGGCCAGCACCTTGGGCTGGTCCTTGTAGCGCGCCTGGGCCTTGGCCAGGGCGGCGTCGCGGCGGGCGGCGTCGCCCAGCACGGCATAGGCGCGCACCAGCTTGACCCAGCCGTCGGGATCGCCGGGATTGGCCTCCAGCCGGGCGGCCAGGCCGGCGACCATGCCCTGGATCATGTCCTGGACATTGTCGCCGCCCTCTGCCGGCTGGCCGGCGGGGGCGGCGCTGGGCCGCAGGCCGCCGTCGGCCTGGACCTGGGCGATCTGGTGGCCAAAGCCCATGCGGCGCGGATCGTCGGGCGGCAGGTCGGCCAGCAGCGCCTTCCAGTCGGCCAGCCCGCCCCGGACGTCGCCGTCGGCGATGCGGGCCAGGCCCAGATGGTAGCGGGCGCTGACGTTCTTGGGGTCGCGCTTCAGCGCCTCGGCGAAGGCCTTGCGGGCGTCGGTCCCGATCTCGCCCTGACCGTCGGCCACGAAGGTCTCGCCCAGCCCGGCCCACAGGTCGGCGCGGGCGGGGGCCAGGATCACGGCCCGGCGCAGGGCCTGGGACGCGCCGGTGGCGTCGCCGGCCATCATCCGAACCAGGGCCAGGTTCTTCAGCGGTTCGGGGTCGGTGGGGCGCTGGATGGCGATCTGCTCCAGCACCGCGGCCACTTTCTGCGGCTCGAGCTGGGTGAGGTCGGTCCTGCGCCATTCGGCCACGCGCTTGAGGAACGGCTGGTCGGCCATGCCCAGCCCGCCGACCAGGCCGTAGATCCCGATGGCCAGCACGGGGGCGGCGGCGGCCAGGGCCAGCACCAGCGGCCGCAGCTTGGGATTGGCGGGCGGCCACGGCGCCTGGCGGTCGGCGGCGGCGATCAGGCGGCGCCCGGCCTCGGCCCGCGCGCCCTTCAGCTCGGCGTCGGCCAGCAGGCCTCGCGCGGCCAGGTCGTCGATCTCGGACAGCTGCCGCCGGTGCACGGCCAGGCTGGCGTCGTCGCCGCCCGCGCCCGCGGCCGCGGACGCCCGCGCGGCGCCGCGCAGCACCAGGGCGGCGACGACGGCCGACAAACCCGCCGCAGCGATCCAGAAAGCGATCATGTCGCGCGTGTTAGCCGGGAACACGGCGGCGCCGTTAGCGAAAAAAGCGCTTAAGGGGAGCCTTCCCCCTGCTCCGCTCATCCCGGCGAATGCCGGGACCCAGATCCCATGGCGGAGAGTCTGATGGGACGACCGCTGAGTTCTTGGCGTCCGACACACCGCCATTCCATCTGGGTCCCGGCATTCGCCGGGATGAGCGGGGTTTGGGGATAGATGGATGGGACGTTGAAAGCCGGCCCTAAGCCGCCGCCGCCATCGCCGCGGCCGCGCGGCGGCGGACGATCTCGGCGGTCTTTTCGTCGCGGCTATAGGCGATGTAGCCGGCGGCCAGGTCGACATAGAGCCGCGCCAGGCCCTGGTCGCCGCCGTCGCCGGTCCGCACGATGTGCAGGATGTCTTCGATGTACTGGTCCAGGCGGCCGTTCAGCTTCTCCAGCACCTTGGCGCGGCTGGAGCCGTAGCCGCTCTGCAGGGCGCAGCCGCGGATCTCGGCGATAAACACCAGCACCGCGGTCAGCCGCCGGACCTGGGTCTCGTCGGGCTCGGCCGTCAATTGCGGCACGCCCTTGCCCTTCTTGCCGCCCAGGATCGAGATCGGCCGCAGCGGCAGGGCCGCCAGCAGCTCCTTCTCGGCCGCGTTCATCCGCGCCTCGACCGCCTGGGCGATGGCCTGTTTGTACTTGACCAGGCGCCGGCCCCAGGGGCCTTCCTTGGCCATGTTCACCGACTGCTCCAGTTCGGTGATCTGCTGAGCGACCCTTTGGGCGGCGTGGGCGGCCTTGCGGCCCTCGGCCTCGCCCTTGGCCGGGTCGAAGGCGTTGATGAAGTCGATGTTCTTTTCGATGTCGGCCAGCACCCGCTCGCCGAACGCGCCGACCTCCGACGAGGCCCAGAACTTGTCGCCCGGCCGGTCCATGACCGCCGAGATCACCCGCAGGATGCGGAAGTCGTCCGGCAGGTGGGCGGCCAGCATCTCGAACAGCAGCGGCCCGGCGTCGGGGCGGATGGCGCAGGCGTCCTTGTAGGCCAGTCGGGCCGAGGAGGCGCGCTCCTCGCTCATCTTGCTGACCCACTCCTGCAGCTTGGGCAGGGCGCCGCGCACGATGGTCGACAGCTCCAGGCACGAGGCCAGGGCGTCAACGTCGCAGAGGGCGTCCAGCGCCTTGAAGCCGGCCTCGGTCTGGGCGCGCAGGCCGCGGGAGGCGACCTTGCACAGTTCGTCGAAGACGTCCGGCGGCCCCTGTTCCAGGTCCCACGGATTGCACCGCGCCGCGGCCTCCTCGACCTTCTTGGGCGCCTGCTGCCTCAGGGCGGCCCACAGCAGGGTCAGGGCGCGAGGCGGGAACGCCGTCTGCCCGGCGTCGCGCGCGACGCACAGCGGGACGATCGGGGCCAGCACGCTGTTGCGGACATAGCGGGCGGTGACCTCGTCCTCGACCAGGCCGCGCACGGTCGCCAGCGCGCCCTGCCCGCCGGCGGGGCCGGCCAGGGCGAGCTCGAGGCTGCGCAGCGCGGCGTCGGGCGCGGTTTCCACCAGCTTCCGAACCATCAGCAACTTGTTGGCGGCGATCGCTGCCATAACCCCCCACAGGACGAGCCCGCTCCGGGCCGCGTCAACCATGTCGCCAACGAGGTTAAGACTTTCCGAAACCATAAGTTTTCGCAGCGCGAACGGCAGCGTCGAAAGGTCGCTGGGCGGCCGGCGCGGCATGCGCGAAATGTGGGGTTGAGCGGAGGAACGCCTGGCTCTCCTCCCCCGTGAACCGGGGAGGGGGCAAGCGCCGCCCTACCCCTCCGACCTCGGCAGCACCAGGGTCACGCGCAGGCCGCCCAGGGGCGAGGCGCCCAGAGTGACCGAGCCGCCATAGGCGCGGGCCAGTTCGTCGACGATCGACAGGCCCAGGCCCGAGCCGGGGGTATGCTCGTCCATCCGCTGCCCGCGCTTGAGGGCGTCGGTCCAGCGGTCGGGCGGCAGGCCGGGACCGTCGTCGTCGACGGTCAGGGTCATCTGCTCGGGCGAACTGGCCACGGCCTCGGCCCGCACCTTGCCCTTGCACCACTTGCCGGCGTTTTCCATCACGTTGCCGGCCAGCTCCATGAAGTCCTGGCGCTCGCCCTGGAAGCACAGGTCGTCGGGGCACCGCCAGTCGATCTGCACGCCCTTGTCCTGGAAGATCCGCTCCAGGGTCACGGCCAGTTCGTCCATGATCGGCTCGACCGGCGTACGCTCGCCCGAGGTCTGGGAGCGGGCGGCGGCGCGGGCCCGGCGCAGGTGGTGATCGACCTGTTCGCGCATGGTCTGGGCCTGGCGCTCGACGACCTCGGCCAGGGCGCCCGGCCGCTGGCCGGCTTCGGTCAGCATCACCGACAGCGGGGTCTTCAGGGCGTGGGCCAGGTTGCCGACGTGGGTGCGCTGGCGCTCGACCACCTCCTGGTTGTGCGACAGCAGGGCGTTCAGCTCGACCGCCAGCGGCGCCAGCTCCTCGGGATAGTCGCCGTCCAGCTTCTCGGCCTTGCCGCGGCGGACCGAGGCCACCTCGCGGCGCAGGCGGAACAGCGGCACCAGGCCGACCCGCACCTGCACCACGACCGCGGCGATCAGGCCCACGCCCAGGATGACCAGGGCCAGGGTCGTGATACGCCCGAAGCGGTCGGCGTCGGCGTCGATCGGCGAGCGGTCCTCGGCGGCGATGAACACCACCGGCCGCGGATAGCCGGGCAGCCGGGCCAGCAGGGCGGCGGCGCGCAATGGCCGGTTCTGCGGGCCCTTGAGGTCGAAATAGAGGGTCTTGCCGGGCTCGGACATCAGCCGTTCGGACTGCTCGACCGGGATCACCAGGTCGCTGTCGAACAGCGACCGCGAACGCTCGACCACGTTCAGCCCGCCGCCGCCGGCCGGCTGGTCGAAGATCGTCCAATAGCGGCCGGAATAGGCCCGGGTGGCGCGGATGTCGGTCAGGACCGGGGCTTTCAGCACCCCGTCGTCGACGGTGGAGCCGGCATAGAGGTCGTCGGTCAGCACGGCCAGCGACTGGTCGAACCGGCGGATGGCCGCGTCGCGGAACTGGGCGGTCAGGAACACGCCCGCCAGCACCAGCACCACCAGGTTCCACGCCGCCGCCAGCAGCACCAGCCGCCGGACCAGCGAACGCTTGCTGAGGTCCCACATGGTCAGAAGCCCTCAGCCAAGACAGCGGGTCCGAAAACCTCGTCCTTCGACAAGCTCAGGATGAGGTTTTCCACTGGCACGCCGCTCACAGTCGCCCTCATCCTGAGCCTGTCGAAGGACGAGGGCGCGCCCTCGGCGTCAACCGGCGATCCTAGTCCGTCGTCTCGCCTTCCAGCGGCGTCAGGCGGTAGCCCAGGCCGCGCACGGTCTCGATCCGGTCGCTGCCCAGCTTCTTGCGCAGCCGGCCGATGAACACCTCGATGGTGTTGGAGTCGCGGTCGAAGTCCTGGTCGTACAGGTGCTCGACCAGCTCGGTGCGGCCGATCACCCGGCCCTGGTGCATCATCATGTAGTGCAGCAGGCGGTATTCCAGCGAGGTCAGGCGCAGGGGCTCGCCGTTGACGCTGGCCCGGGCGGCGCGCGGGTCCAGGCGCAGGCCGCCGCACGACAGGGTCGGCGAGGCGTGGCCGGACGAGCGGCGCAGCAGGGCGCGCAGGCGGGCCAGCAGTTCCTCGGTGTGGAACGGCTTGGTCAGGTAGTCATCGGCGCCGGCGTCGAAGCCCGCGACCTTCTCGTTCCACGAACCGCGCGCGGTCAGGATCAGCACCGGCGTGGCGACATTGCCCCGCCGCCAGCGCTCCAGCACCGACACGCCGTCCACCTTGGGCAGGCCCAGGTCCAGCACCACGGCGTCGTAGGGCTCGGTCTCGCCCAGGAATTGGGCCTCCTCGCCGTCGGCGGCATGGTCGACGGCGTAGCCCGCGTCGCCCAGGGCCAGCTTCAGCTGGCGCGACAGGTCGGGGTCGTCTTCGACAAGCAGGATGCGCATGGAGGAGTCTCTGTCTCGTGACGCTGGATAGGAAACTTAGTTGGCGCTGAGGATCTGGCCGGTCTGGGCGTCGACGATGAAGTCGATGCGGCGACCGTCGGTCGTGGCCCAGCGGACCCTGTAGTTGGGGCCTTCCAGGCCGGCGTCCAGCACCCGGCCCGGCGTGCGGCGGCCGATCTGCTCGATCACCCGGCTGAGCGGCACCAGACGTCCCGACTGCACGCCCCCGCGCGCCTGGTCCTGCCGGGCGCGCCAGTCGGCGCCCAGCGAGTCCGGGCCGCGCTGCGCGGACGCCGCGCCGGGGAGGGCGGTGGCGGCCAGGGCGGCGGCGAAGAGGAAATGGATCGGCTTCATGGGCTCCGGTGTAGAGCGTCGCGGCTGAATAGAGGCTGAACACGGCCGTTATGGACGGGCAACGTCGTTCTGTCACGGATTCGACGAACAAAGGTCGGGCGGCCGCCCTTCGCTCGCTCTTGCCGCCAGGCCTGGAGACCGACGCCTTCGCCGCGGACTTGCCAGCGAAATGGCGCGGCTCTAGCGTGCAATCTTCGCGTGCATGCCCGCAGGCTTACAGCCCAACGCGCCGCGCGCCGCGCCGGATCCCCGGGGGTCCTTGGGAACCAACTTTTCTGGGGAGAGAGGCATGCGGCGGTTCGGAGAGGTCAGGCGGGGCTTCCTGGCCGGGGCGCTGGCGCTGGGCCTGGCCAGCCTGGCCGCCACGGCCGTGGCCGACGCGCCGCCGCCCAGCGCCAGCCTGAGCCCAAGCCCCAGCCTGAGCCCAAGCCCGGCCGACGGCGTGATCCAGGCCATCGGCGTCTCGCCGTCCAGGCTGGGCGCCAACGCCGACCAGCTGACCTTCCTGCCGACCGGCGCCCCCGGCCCGGTGGTGCTGACCGTCGACCGTCCGGCCGACAAGCAGGCCCTGGACCTGGGCGCCCGGCCGGGCGACCGGATCTGGCTGACGGTGGACGATCCGCTGAACCCGCGGCATGTGGTCCAGATCACCCGCCTGGCGCGGCCCGTGCCGGCCCTGCAGCGGACGATCGCCCTGGTCGCCGCCTTCGCGGTCATCGCCGCCTTCGCCAGCTTGGCCACGGCCGGCCGCCCCTGGCGGTTCCTGGTCGGCAACGACAACCGCATGAGCAATTCCCAGACCCAGATGGCGCTGTGGTTCGGCGTCGTGGCCATGGTCTATGGCGCCACCCTGATCCTGCGCGTCTGGTTCCTGGGCTGGGAGTTCATGGGCGGCATCGCGATGACCGCCAACGTCCTGGCCATGACCGGGCTTTCGGGCCTGTCGTTCGGCGCGGCCAAGGTGGTGGCCGTGCAGAAGGACGCCGACGCCGCGGCCGCGCCCGGCGCCGCCACCGCCCCGCCCGATCCCGCCCCCCGGCCCCGGATCGCCGACCTGGTGCTCAACGACTACGGCGCCGCCGACCTGGGCGACTTCCAGATGATCCTGATCAGCAGCCTGGCCACCCTGATCTTCGCCGCCGCCAGCTGGGAGTTCCTGACGATGGTCGACATCGTCCGCGCCACCACCCTCCCCGACGTCGACACCGCCCTGCTGGGCGGCTTCGGCGTCGGCCAGGGCGCCTACCTGATCAAGAAGGCGGCGCTGCCGAACGGGGTGGGGTGAAGTGGTTCAACGCCCGTGGACGGCGTTCTATGGTCCGCCCCGCGCCCGTTCGTATTGACAATGTGGATACATCCTCCAACACTGTTCGGATGGATAAGAGCCACTCCCCTACCTTGGCTGACTTGCCTGCGGGAGCCCCGGCGAGCGCGGAGCCATCCTCGTCCGGCGCGGAGGTCAAGGGCAGCATCAACCTGCGTATCGAGGCGCAAACGCGCCAGCTCATCGATGACGCAGCCGCCGTCCTGGGAAAGACGCGAACCGAGTTCATGATCGAAAGCGCCCGGACGCTCGCCATCGACGTGCTGCTGGACCAGCGCCTGTTTGTCCTCGACTCCGCGCGCTACGATGCTTTCGTCCACGCGCTCGACAATCCTCCCGCGCCGGGACCCAAGTTGCGCGCGTTGCTACGCCGAGTCCCCGCGTGGAAGGCGTAGCATCGGGCGCCAGTGATCCGCAGGCGAAGCTGTCCGCTCCGGTTCCTTTGACGGCGGAGCATGATCTTTCCAACTTCGATTGCGGCGAGCCGGCGCTGGACGACTGGCTGAAGCAACGCGCGCTCAAGAACGAGAGCCGCTTTTCCAGGACCTATGTGGTTTGTGAAGGCGCCAGCGTTGTCGCCTATTTCTGCATCTCCGCAGGAGCGGTGGACCGAGAGGCCGCGCCGGGCAAACTCCGCCGCAATGCGCCCGACGCGATCCCGGTCTCCGTGATCGGCCGCCTGGCGGTCAGCCGCGCCTATGCCGGCCGAGGCCTCGGCGCCGACATTCTCTCAGACGCCCTTCGACGGATCGCTATCGCTTCGCAAAGCATCGGGATCGGCGCGGTCCTCGTTCAAGCCAAGGATCGGCGGGCCAAGCAGTTCTATATGGCTTGCGCTGAATTCATCGAATATCCGGCGGAGAGCCGCACGCTGTTCCTGCCCATTGAAACCATCATCGCGGCTTTTTAGCTGAACGCCTTTCGACGACGGAACCGAGGTCGCCGGAGAGGGCGTCTCGGGCCAACCCCTACCGCCGCTTCGGCGCGTAGGGCCGCTTCTCCCGCCATGTCTCGGCGAACTTCTCCAGTTCCGCGTCCGGCGTTTCCGGCAGGGTGACCACCAGGCGGGCGAACAGGTCGCCGCGGTGGCCCTTGGCGTCGGAAAGACCGCGGCCCTTGAGTCGCAGCTTGGCGCCGGTGTTGGAGCCCTTGGGAACGGTCAGGGTCACCGGGCCGTCGGGCGTGGGGGCCTCGACCTTGCCGCCCAGCACCGCGTCGGGAACGCTGACCGGCAGGTCCATGACCAGGGCGCCGTTCTCGGGGCGATAGATCGGGTGCGGCTTGATCGCCAGCTCGATCAGGGCGTCGCCCTGCCCGCCGCGGCCGGGGCTGCCCTGGCCCTTCAGGCGCAGGGTCTGGCCTTCCTGGGCCCCCGCCGGGATGGTGACGTCGATCGTTCGGCCGTCCGAGAAGGCCACGCGCTTCTTGCCGCCCTTGATCGCCTCTTCCAGGTCGATGTCGAGCCGGGCGCGCACGTCCGCGCCCTTGGCCGCGAAGCCGCCGCCGCCGAAGCCGCCGCCCGCCCCGGCGCCCGCGCCGCGATTGCGGCCCAGGATGTCGCCGAACAGGTCGTTGAGGTCGATCTCGGGCCCCTCGCCGCCGCCGCTGCTGCGGAAGCCGCCGCCGCGCCCGCCGAAGCCGGCCCCGAACGGGTTGCCGCCGCCCCCGAAGCCGCCGCGCATGGTCTCGCGGCCGTCGGCGTCGATCTCGCCGGCGTCGAACTTCTTGCGCTTGTCGGCGTCGCCCAGGATGTCGAAGGCGGCGCTGACCTGCTTGAACTTCTCCTCCGACTTCTTGTCGCCCTTGTTGGCGTCGGGGTGATGCTGCTTGGCGAGCTTGTGGAACGCCTTGCGGATTTCCGCCGCGCTCGCGGTGCGGGAAACGCCAAGCTCCAGATAGGGGTCGCGCGCCAAGGAGGCTCCTCACGTCAGTTCAAACAGGCGGAACGCCTCAATTAGGCCGTTCGGCGCGGCGCGCAAGCGTTATGTTGCATTATTATCACAGCAAGGTCCGTGACATCGCGCCCCACCCGAACAGGGCCGAGCCCTGGGCGACCCTGACAGCCAGGACCCCGGTCGGTCCAGCGGGGAAATCGGCGGCGCGCTGGGCGGCGGCGTAGGTGAAGCTCGGCGTGGTGGTCTCGGCGGCGCGGACCACCCTCTCGCCGTCCAGGATCTCGACGCGATAGATCTCGCGCTCCTCGCCCAGCGGGACCTCGGCGTCCCAGCCGTCGCCGGCCAGGCGGGTCCGTCGAATCCAGGTCACGATCGCGTCGCCGCCCTGGGTCCGCACGCGCAGTTGGGCCGGCGACCAGGGGCGGGCCGACAGGCCGCGCCAGGTCTCGACCGTCTGGCTCACCGACGGTCCCGAGGCTGGGCCGCCGGCCGGAGCGGCGCGCCAGGTCAGGGGCAGGCCGCGCTCGGCCAGGGCCAGGTCGGCGCGGACCAGGGCCTCGTCCAGGACGACCACCGCCGCCCCGGCCGGGGTCAAGGCGGCCATGGCCGGGTCGCTGCCGGCCTGGCCGCGCAGCAGGCCCGACAGGGTCCAGGCGTCGGGGCCGACCGGCTCGGCGGTCAGGAACTGCAGGACCTCCCACTCGCCGTTCGCGCCCTGCACCGCCAGGGCGTTGGCCCCGGCCAGGGCGGCGGAGCGGTCGCAGCTGACGGGCGCGGCGCCCTCCAGCCGAACGGTCAGGCGCGTAGCGTGGTCGAAGCGGTGCAGCGGCCCGGCCGGCAGGTCCGAGCACGTGACGCCCACCGTGGCCGGCGCGGCGGCGGTCGCGCGCACGCGCACGGCCTCGACGCCGGGACCGGCGTGGACGTCGAAGGCCCGCCAGGGCGAGGCCGCCACCGCGACCAGCGGCCGCTCGTCGGCCTGGCCCGGCAGGTCCAGCACCCGCAGGACCGGCGGGCCGGGGACCTCGCGCGGCGGGGCGGGCGACCAGTCCAGGTCGCCGCCGGCGCGCACGGGATCGACCACCGGCGCCAGCTGGGCGCGGGGATGCTCGTCCAGGTCGACCCGCGTCACCCGCCAGGTCGCGCCGTCCAGCACAAGCCGGTCGCCCGGCTCGAGCCTCAGGGCGGCCAAGGGCGACAGGTGGACGGTCGCCTCGCGCGGATCGGCGGTGGCCAGCAGGCGCTCGGCCACGGCGCGGGCGTCGGCGGCGGCCAGCACCAGCGGCGCGTCGAGGTCGGCGCTCCCCTCCCCGTCCTCGCGGCGGACGATCACCGAACCGGTCTGGTAGTCGCGCGCGGCGTCGATGAAGCGCAGGCGCAGGGCCTGGACCGGGGCGGCCAGGGTCCGGGCGGCGCTCTGCGGCGCGGCGCGGTCCTCCGGCCAAGGCAGGTCGTCCTCGCCCAGCGTCACAGCCGCCGCGCCCGAGCGGCCGGCCAGCGCGACGCCGTCCTGGCGCTCGACCGGGTCCAGAGCGAAGGCCTCCAGCAGCGGGGCCAGGGCGTCGCGCAGCCGCATCGGCCGGTCGACCACGTAGCCGACGACCGCGCCGCCGGCCTCGCCCGGATCGATCGCCACGCCGGCCCGCTGGGCCAGGGCGGCGACCAGTTCCGGCAGCGGCGCGATCCCGGCCCGACCGTTCAGCCAGTGGCCCAGGGTCCAGTTGGGCCCGTCGGCCCAGACGGCGCTGCGGGCCGGGAAGTCCGGGAACGGCCGGGCGTCCCAGCACCAGGCCGCCGCGGCCTCGATCATAGGCCCGCCATAGACCGGCGACACCGGGTTGGTCGCCGGGTCGGCCAGGTGGGTCAGCACCGCCTCCAGCGCCCGCCGCTGGCCGACCTCGTCGCGGGCCCCGTCCGAGAACGGCGGCAGGGCGCTCTCGGCGCTCTTCTGGTCGACGAACAGGTTCGGGGCGTTGGCGCCCTTATCGACCGCGCCGCAGCCGAACTCGACCAGCCGCAGCGGCTTGGACCGGGGGATCCAGGCGGTCGGGGTCGCGGCGCGCACCCCGCCCGGGCGATCGAAATGCGGCTTGCTCCACCAGGACAGCAGGTCCTTGGGCCGGAACACCCACGGCTCGCCATAGGCGCCGTCGGTGATCGGGGCGCGGACCTGGGCGGCGCGCGCCGCTTCGGAGGCGTAGAACCAGTCGAAGCCCTCGCCGCCCACCAGGTTGGCGCGCAGATAGGCCAGGTCGTGCGGTCCGCCCCGTCCGGCGTCCAGGTGGTCGTCGTCGTCGCGCCAGTCGGCCATCGGCGGATAGAAGTCGATCCCGACGAAATCGATGTTGGCGTCGCTCCACAGCGGGTCGAGGTGGAAGTGGACGTCGCCGGAGCCGTCGCCCGGCTGGTGGCCGAAATATTCGCTCCAGTCGGCGGCGTAGCCCAGCTTCGTCGCCGGCCCCAGCAGCGACCGCACCTCGCCGGCCAGGCTCTTCAGCGCAGCCACGGCCGGATAGGACGAGGGGCCGTCGCGCACCGTGGTCAGGCCGCGCAGCTCCGAGCCCAGGATGAAGCCGTCCACCCCGCCCGCCAGCTGGGCCAGCTTGGCGTAGTGCAGCAGCATGCGCCGCAGGCCCCAGTCGCCCGCCGGGCCGCTGTAGGTCGGCAGGCCGCCCTCCGCGCCGAACTGGGCCGCCGTGGCCGCGCCGAAGAAGCCGGCGACCTGGGTCCCGGCGGCGGCGGTCTTGTCGGGCGAGCCCGGTCGGCCGGGCGCGGGATGGCAGGTGATCCGGCCGCGCCAGGGATAGGCCCCCTGCCGCGCGCCGCCATAGGGGTCGGGCAGGGCGTTGCCGACCGGCACGTCCATCAGCACGAACGGATAGAGCGTGACCCTCAGCCCGCGCCGCTTCAACTCGGCGATGGCCTGCAGCACGGCCCGGTCGGCGGGGGCGCCGCCATAGGCCGGGCCGCCGCCATTCATCGAAACGACCGCTGCGCCGGCCCGGTCGATCCCGTTGACCCGCCAGTCGAACGGGATCGTCGTCTTGGCCGCCTGCTCGACCTTGGGCCGGATCGCGCACGACCCACAGCGCAGGTCGTCGCCGAACCAGGCGACCACCAGGGTCACCTCCTCGACATGGGGCAGCTGGGCCTGGAGCTGGTCCAGCGACACCACGAGGTCGGGACGGCCCTCGGTGTTGTTCAGGGTTTCGGCCGTGGTCCGGGTCAGGCCGTCGCGGCGCATCACCAGGTCGGTCGCGTAGACGAACTCGCCCGCGCCCGGGATCAGGCAGACGCCCTTCAGGCGTTCCTCGATGCCGGCTGGCGCGCCGCTGGCGCGCGGGCGGTGGAACACCTCGAACGACAGCTGCGGCGGGCGATTGCCGTAGGCCCCCAGCGGCAGGTCCTCGAACACCACATAGGCCGTGCCGCGATAGGCCGGGGCCTCGCCCTCGACGGCGGCGATCAGAGGGTCGGGGCCCTGGTCCTCGGCCCCGGTGTGGACGCGCATGACCACCCCGGCCATGTCCATCGGCTTGCCGTCGGCCCAGACCCGGCCGATGCCGTCGATCGGGCCCTCGCAGACCGCGACCGCGAACGACAGGCTGTAGGCGGCGCTGGTGGTGCGGGCGCCCTTGCTTCCGCCGGAACGGCCGTCGACCCACCGCGCCTTGAACCGCGCGGCCCAGATCACCTGGCCCGCGACCCGGGCCCGGCCGAACACCGCCGCCATCGGCGCCCCCTCGGCCGCCCCCGACAGCCGCAGCTCGGGGATGCGCGGGCCGACCCGGCGGGCCGGGGTCAGGGCGTTGATCGCGGCGCTGTCGATCGCCGCCCCGACCGTCAGGCCGATCGCGCCGCCGACGGGACCCGCCACGGCCGTGCCGACGGCGGAGAGAATGACCTGGGCCATGGAGTATCCTTAGGGTTCGGGAAATCGAAAGACCGCGGCCAGCCGCTCGCGCCACCAGCGGCCCAGCCAGCTCTCGACGCAGGCGCGGCCCCAATAGGCGTGGATCATCCGGTCCTCGGCCGAGCGGATCGCGCAATGCTTGGCCGGGGCGTCCGGCGCCATGCGGAACAGCAGCACGTCGCCCGGACGGGCGGCGGCCCGGTCCAGCCGGGTCAGCCGCCGGTCCAGCGCCTGCGCCAGCAGCTCGCGCCCGCCCAGCTCGGCCCAGTCGGGCCGGTAGGGCGGCGGGATCTCGGGCTCGGAGCCGTAGAGCGCCCGCCAGACGCCGCGCACCAAGCCGAGGCAGTCGCAGCCGACGCCGCGCAGGGAGGCCTGGTGCTGGTAGGGCGTGCCGAGCCACAGGCGGGCTTCGTGGAGGGCGGCGGCGCGGACCCCCTCAGTCGCTTCGCGACAGCTCCCCCAGAGGGGGAGCATCTGTCGCGCTAAATCCTCCCCCTCTGGGGAGGTGGCCCGGAGGGCCGGAGGGGGCTCACCGCCGCCCGCCATCGTTCCGCTCCCCCTCGCTCGGGTACAGCGTCAGGAAGTCCTCGCCCGGGGCCGTCGGGAAGCCGCGGAAGTTCAGGCCGTTGCCGAACCGCTCCCGGCAGGTGGCCCAGCGCTTGTCGCAGGTGGCGCCGGGGAAGGCCGCAAGGTCGACGCCGCAGCGGGCGTCGCCGAACGCCGCGTCGCAAGAGCGGCCGAAGGTGCGGCCGGCCACGCGGTCCAGGGCCACCAGCGGGCCCTCCAGGGCCAGGGTGAAGGCGCCGCCCTCGGCCTTGGCGGCGGCGATCCGGGCCGACCACAGCCGCACGCCCAGGCCGGGCGCCGACCAGTCGACCAGCCGGCATTCGACCCGCGCCCCGTCATAGAGCCCGGCCGAAAGATCGGCCTCCGACAGCGCCGCGTCGTCGAAGCCGCCCACCGCCGCGACCTGGCCCGGCGCGAAGCCGGCCGCCGTCTCGGCCGCGCCCGCGGTCCAGCCGCTGGCCGCCTTGCAGGTCACGCCCTCGACCACCAGGTCGCGGTCATGGTCGGTGAAGCCCAGCACGGCGCCATCGGCGCGGGTCAGGATCCAGGCGTGGCACAGGCTGGCCGCGCCGCTCTCGAGGCGGTCGGCCAGGTCGGAGGGGACGGCGCGCATCAGACCCGCACCTCGACCAGGGCCACCGCGCCCACTCGGGCGGCGTTGAAGCCTTCCAGGGTCACGTCGATGCGATCGCCGTCGAAGCGCACCGGCACGTCGAACTCGAAGCCGGCGGTGACCGCCGCCCCGGCCGCTGGAGCGGTCGCCAGGGTCACCAGGCCGGTCGCCGTGTCGACCGTGAAGCCGCCTGCCGCCAGGGCGACGCCGGCCACCGCCACCTTGACCGTGCCGGCCACGGGCTTTGTGATCGGCCGGACCACCGCCGTCTCGCCGCTTCCGTAGGTCTTGGCCAGGGCGAAGGTCTTGCGGACCCCGTCGCCGGTCCCGAGCGTCTGGTCGGCGGCGGCCGGCGTCGCCGACGGCGCGCACGACTTGCAGTCGGCCGGGTCGCGGAACCGGAAGCCGTGCAGCCGCCCCCGCCGCGCTTCGAAGAACGCGACCAGGGCGGCGGCGTCGTCCAGCGGCCGCGTCGTCGTGCCGATCAGGTAGCGCCGCCGGCCCTGGGCCCAGGGGCTGGACCGCCGCTCGAAGCCCGACGCCAGGGTCGTCACCTGGGTCCGCCGCTCGACCCCGCCGGTGCAACCGAACGCCAGCCGCGCGGGCAGGCGCGTCTCGTGGAACGCGGTCATGGCGCCGCTCCTTGTATGTGAGTGAATGTTCACTTAAAAAGTCGAACGCCTGGAGGAGCCGCCTATGAGCCTGCTGTCCCTGTTGTTCGACCCGCGCGGCGCCGTCGATCGGCGCGCTTTCTGGAGCGGCCTGATCCAGCTGACGGTCGTCAGCCTGGCCGTCTATGTTGGACTGATCTATCTCACCCAAGCTTGGGCGTTCGCCGCGCTTCCCGCGATTGGCGAGGCGTTCCTGATCGGTGGCGTGGTCGGGCATCTTTACGACGCCACGGTTCCCGACGTCGCGTTCGTGGCCGCGCTCGGCGTTCTCGCGACGCGGCTCTACCCCGCGACCTGTCTGCTGCTGAAGCGGTCGCGCGACGCCGGCCAAGGCGTTCGCCCGCTGATGGTCTTCAGCTTGACCAGTCTCGCGGTCCACCTGTTGATGGGCCTCTGGGCCTATGACCTCTTCGGGACGGGATGGCGGTGATCGTCCCGCTCATCGCCGACGGCGTGATCACCGCGCTGACGGGGACCGTTTTCGTGATCTGGCTCGGCGGCATCCCCTCTCGTCGCCAAAGGGACGTCTGATGACTTGGCTGAGGCTGCTTTTCGATCCGTCCGGCCGGACCGGCCGCCACGCCTTCATTCTCGGCCTGCTGGGAATGCTTGGGCTGTCGATAGCGACGGGGGCGCTGGTCAGCGGGTCGCCGACGCTGGTCCTGGCCCTGATGCCGATCGTGGGCGAACTGGCCGTCACGGCGCTGTTTCGCGGACCGGTGCAAGGCCTGGACACTTCAACGATGGTCGCGTTCGGCCTGATCCTGGCGGTCCGCGCCTACATCCTGGCCTGTCTTTGCATCAAACGACTGCGCGATCAGGGACGCACGCCGGACTGGCTAGTCGTCATGATCGCGGTGACGCTGGTGGGACATGTCGCGGCGGGCGCCTGGCAACCCGACGAACTCGACAAATTCCTGCCTTTCGTCGGACTGCTCCTGGACGTTCTGGGACTCTCGGTCCTGTGGTCGGTCTTCCTGGTCCTGCTGGCGCGCGCGCCCACCTACGCGTCTCGGACGCCGCCAGGTTAAACCCTCGTCATGACTTGCAATTCACTTAAACAGCGACCCCGCCGGCCCTAATCTCAGGCTCAGGATTGGGAGCTGGAAATGGACTGGAAATCGTTGTTCTTCTCGGCCGAGGGCCGGATCGGCCGTCAGGTGTTCTGGATCGGCTGGCTGATGCTGCTGGGCGCCCACGTGGTGGCCGGCTGGATCCCGCTGGTCGGCCAGGTGATCGGCCTGATCGCCGTGTTCGCCTGGGTCTGCCTGTGCACCAAGCGCCTGCACGACATGGGCCGCAGCGGCTGGTGGCAGCTCGTGCCGATCGTGCTGGGGCCGGTGCTGATCATCGGCTCGGCGATGTCGATCGGCATCGGCGCGATCCTGGGCGAGATCACCAACACCGACTGGGCCGCCCTGGCCGGCGTCGGCGGCCTGCTGGTCAGCGTCGCCATCGCCTTCTTCGCCGTGGTCGGCTTCACCCTGTGGGTGGGCGTCGCCGAGGGCCAGCCGGGCGAGAACCGCTATGGCGAACCGCCGCTGACGCCGTTGATGGCCTAGGCGGTCAAAACCGAAACGCGAGTTTCTACGCTTTCCCCGCCGCCCCGGCGGTGGGGAAATGCCGCATGGGCTTCTACACCTACATCGTCGCGAGCCGGCGGAACGGCACGCTCTACGTCGGGTCGACCGATGATCTTGTCCGCCGGATCGAAGAGCATCGCGAATACCGCCGGGATGGCTTCACGGCGAAACATGGATGCACGATCCTGGTCTGGTACGAGGTGTTCGAGAGCCGTGAGGAGACGTTTCGCCGCGAACGGCGGATCAAGGAATGGCGGCGTTCCTGGAAGCTCATGCTGATCGAGGCCGAAAATCCGACGTGGCGGGACCTGGCGCTCGATCTGAACCCAAATGCCTAAACATAAATCCGCTCATCCCGGCGAATGCCGGGACCCAGATCCCTTAGCGGTGTGATGGATTGGAAGGGCTCAGCGCTCATGGCGTCAGGCTCAAAGCCATTCCATCTGGGTCCCGGCGTTCGCCGGGATGAGCGGATTGGAATTAAAGCCGCCGCGCCCCCAGGCTGACCGCCCGGGCCAGGGCCTGGGCCAGTTGGGCGTCGGAGCGGGCCAGGCTCGCCGTGTCGCCGCCCTGGACGTTGACGACGACATTGACCCCGCCGCTGCCCAGGGGCTCGATCGCCCCCGCCCCGGCGGGGCGGAACAGCTCGGGGCCGCGCTCGCCGACCAGATAGGCGCCGCCGGCCGAGACGGAGCCGCCGTCGGCCCTGGCTCCGGAAAAGGCCGAGCCGACCGCCCCGGCCAGGGCCTTGACCAGGCCGCCGCCGCCCGGGCCGCCGCCAGAACCGCCCAGGCCGCTCGACACCGCGTCCAGCACCGCCCGCGCCAGCTCGGCCAAGCTGACCTTGCCGTCGGCGGCCGCGTGGGCCAGCGACTTGGCCAGGCCCGTGCCGGCCTTGGAGAAGGCCTCGTCGATGGCGCGGGCGGCCTGCTCGGCCGGAGCGCGCAGGGCCGACAGGGCGGCGGCCGCCTCGGTCGCGCGGGCGGGGACGGCGTCCAGGCCATCAGGATCGAAGTCGCTCATGGGGTCTCCCAAGGGATTGGATCGTCGGGAAAGCGGGCGATCAGGACGTCGAGGGCCGCGCGGTCCAGGACCGGGGCGGCCGGCGCCTCGGCCAGGGCCCGCCACTCGGCCAGGGACAGCCGCCAGAAGGCCTCGGGCGCGATGGCCAGCTGCAGGGCGGCCAGGCGCAGGGCCGCGCGCCAGTGGGGTTTCATGCGCAGGCGGCCAAGGCCGCGGCCACCGCCGCGACGGCCTCCGGAACCGACACCGGCGCGGCGTCCAGCACCGCCGGATCCTCGCCGCCGCCTTCCAGCAGGGCGGCCAGCACCGCCAGCAGCTCGCGCGCCGACAGCCGGCCGAAGCGCTCGGGCAAGGCGCTCCAGTCGTCGAGGTCCAGGATCGCCTCGATCCGGGCCAGGGCGCCCAGCGTCAGGCACAGGCGGCGGGGCGATCCGGCCAGCGGAACGACGACCTCGCCGCGGGCGGGGTTGGGGGTGAGCATGGGCTTTCCTCCAGCCAAAGCCATACCCTTCTCGATCGTCATCCCGGGCCTCGTGCCCGGGATCCCTGGTTCAGCCGACGCGTGAGAGGCAAGCGGTTCGCCAGCGAACCGCCCCTCCCGCACCTGCGGCGGATGGAGGGGTCCCGGGCACAAGGCCCGGGATGACGGCGTCGATTTGGAAATGACTGTTTTGATCGCGATCCTAGATCGCCGTGAACGTCACCGGTCCGGCCGAGGCCAGGGACAGGGCGAAGGCGGCCTCGCCGTCGTGGTCGCCGGCATATTCCAGGGCCGCCACCAGGAACGGCCCCTCCAGCTGCACGAAGTCGGGGATCACCAGGCGCCAGGTGCGGGCCGTCTGGGCGAAGAAGCTGTCGCGCACCGCCGCGTCGGAGGCGGCGTCGCGGAACACGCCGCCGCCGGAGACCGCGACCGAGCGCACGCCCGACCCGGCCAGCAGCTCGCGCCAGCGGCCGGCGCTGTCGCCGTCGGTGGCGTCGATCGTCTGGGCGTTGAGGCTGATCGTGCGGGCCCGCAGGCCGGCCACGGTGGTGAAGGTCGGCGTCGGCGCGCCGTCGCTGATCTTCAGCAGGATGTCTTTGCCGGCTTGGGCGGCCATGGGGAGTTCCTTTCGCTACAGGGCTTCGGTCACCGCCCGCACCCGCAGCACGCCCAGCGACAGCTCGCGGTCGGCGGCGCGGAAGACGTCGGCATAGGTGACGCGCAGGGTGACGAGGCGACGGCCGGGCACGGCCAGCGGGGCGTTGTGCAGGGCCGCGCGGACCGCCGAGGTGACGGCCCGCGCCTCCTCGGGCCCGCCGAACTTGCTGGCGCAGGTGAGCGTCAGCAGGTGCTCGAGGGCGTCGGCGTCCGGTCCGGCCGGCCGGCTCTCCTGGCGGCCCAGGCTGACGCACGGATAGAGCGGATGGCGCGGGGCGTCGGCGTGGACCCGGGCGGCGACCAGGGCGGCGACGGCGGGCGCGGCCTTCAGGGCCTCGACCAGGGCGGCGGCGATCGCCGCGTCGGGGCCGCTCACAGCCGGGCCTCCCGATAGGGCGCCAGCCAGGCCTCAACCAGGCTGGGCGGCGGTTCGGAATCGTCGCGGTGTTCGTAGGCGTGGGCGACCAGGCGCAGCACGGCCAGGCGCAGCGGCGCGGGGCTGGCCGGCGTCAGGGCCAGGCCCGTGGCGCGGCCGACCCGCGCCTCGGCGGCGTCGACCAGCAGGCCGACCAGGGCGTCCTCCGTGGCGTCGGCCACGCGCAGGAAGCCCTTGGCCTCGGCCAGGGTGATGGAGAGGGGCATGTGTATGATCCCGTTCCTTCTCCCCTTGCGGGAGAAGGTGTCGGCGCAGCCGACGGATGAGGGGTCGCGCGGCGTCGCCGGCGCGTCTTTCGGCGGGGGAGCGGAGCCGGTCGGACAGGTCTTTCGACCCCTCATCCGACCTGCTCCGCAGGCCACCTTCTCCCGCAAGGGGAGAAGAAAAACCTAGCTCACCGCGAACTTCAGCAGCTTGATGGCGTCGAAGTTCTGCACCCCGCCGCCGACCCGCTTGGTGGTGTAGAACAGCACGTGGGGCTTGGCCGAATAGGGGTCGCGCAGGACCCGCACCCCGGCCCGGTCGACGATCAGGTAGCCCTTCTCGAAATCGCCGAAGGCGATGGCGAGTGCGTTCGAAGCCACGTCGGGCATGGCCTCGATCTCGGTCACCGGATAGCCCAGCAGCGACGCCGACTGGCCCGGCTGCAAGGCCGCGTTCCAGATGTAGTTGCCCTGGGCGTCCTTGAACTTGCGCACCGCGCTGACCGTGCGGCGGTTCATCACGAAGCGGCCGTTCTGGCGGTACTGGGTCTTGGCCGCGTAGACCAGGTCGATCAGCTTGTCGGTCGGGTTGGACGCCGGCCAGGCGCCGGCCACGCCGGTGGCGAGATAGCCGACCTGGCCCCAGGTCGCCGAGGCGTCGGCCGCGGCCGTGTAGGCCAGCAGGCCCTTGGGCTTGTTGACCCCGTCGCCGGCGACGAAGGCGGCGGTCTCCTGGGCGGCGAAGGCGTCCTGCACTTCCTCCGCCAGCCACTCGTCGATGTCGACATAGGCGTCGTCGAGCAGGGCCTGGGTGGCGGCCGGGCTGGCGTAGAGCTCGCCAGCCGGGAAGTCGATCACGTCCAGGGTCGGGGCGGCGGTCTCGGGACGCGACGCGGTCTCGGCCACCCAGCTGGCGGCCAGGCCGGCGGTCGACACCGGCTTGCGGAACGTGCCGGCCCCGATGGTGCGCACCTGGCAGATGTCGCGCATCGGCGAGGTGGCCTGCAGGCGCCGCAGGATCTGCCGCTCCAGCTCGGCCGGGGCGACATAGCCGCCGGCCGTGGCCACGCCTTCGGACAGGCCCTTGGCCTCCAGCAGCAGAGCGGGGGTCTCGCCGGTCTTGATGTAGCGATCGAAGGCGGCCTTGCGCTCGTCGACACGCGCCAGCGGCGCGTCACCGCCAATCGAGGGCCTACGCGCGTCGGCCAGCACGCGGTCCAGCCGCGCCTGGGCCTGGGAGACGGCGTCGTCGATGCGGGCGACCTTCTCCTCCAGCAGCACGTCGGCCCGCTTGGTCTCCAGCGCGGCCAGGCGCTGGTCGTTGGCGGCCTTGAAGCCCTCGAACGCCGCCAGCACCTCGTGCAAGGCGGCGCGGGCCTCCGGCGAGGCCGCGGCCTGTTTGGTTTCCTTCATGGGAGTCTCCGAAAAAGCCCCTCTCCCTCGATGGGGAGGGGATCTGGTCAGGCGGCCGCCCTCGCGCCACGCAAGCGCCAGCGGCGGACCGTCAAGATTGGATTGTTGAGGCGTCGCCGGCCGTCGGCCGGCTCGAGCGGTCTAAAGGCCGGCGACGGCCAGGCCGATCGCGCCCGCCGCCAAGCCCAGGCCGCAGATCCAAACCAGCAGCTTGAAGCCGCGCCGGATCCACCGGTTCGTGGCGCGCGCGCCGATCAGGGCGAAGACCAGCACCACCGCCAGCAGGATCAGGGGCAGAAACCCCACGGCGACGATAAGGTCGGCCCGCCCGCTGAAATCCTGCATGGCCGCTAGGGCCGCGCCGCCGGGGCCAGATCGTGCTCGCGATAGGTCGACAGGCGCTCGAAGTTCAGGGCGCAGATCTTGGCCTCTGGCGAAATCATCGCGCGGATTCGAGTCTGCATCGGCTCGTCGTGCCAGATCGCCAGCCGGAACAGGACCTGGTCGCTGATCTTCAGCGGCTGGCCGTGGTCGCGCTGCAGCTGCTCCAGGGCCGCGCCGCAGGCCTTGAAGGGAACGGTCAGCGTCACCAGCGACAGGCCGCGGTCGTCGTAGTAATAGACCGCCCGCACGGACTGGCCGCCGAACGGGTAGGAGCCCACGGACTTGGCCTGGCCCATCGACAGCGCCTCGCCATGCTTGAGCGGCTTGGTCTGCGGCATCGCCGCCTCGACCTGGGCGGGCGTCATGTCCCATTCGGTGGCCGCCCAACCAGCCTGGGCCGCGGCCGGAATCGCCGCCAGGACCAGCACCGTCACGATCGTCCAGATCCGCGTCATCGAAGCCGCCCCCTCGCCCTTCCCGCAAGCTAGACCACGGGGCGACAGCGATCCAGTAGACTAGACGGCTTTCAGCCGCGCCCCGGGCAGCATCGGGAAGGTGACAATCGACACCTCCCACAGCTCGACCTCGCGCAGCACCCGCAGGCGTCCGGTGTCGTCCGGCCGGGCCTTGACGGCGCGGAAGCCGATCGACAGGCCGTCCAGGGCGCCGGCCTCGACCAGGGCGGCGACCAGCCTTCCACGGGGGGTAGTCCGCAGGACGCGGCCGCGGACGTAGAGGCCCGTGGCGTCCTCGGCGATCTCGTCCCAGACGCCGACGGGCTCGGCGTCGTCGTGCTGGTGCAGCATCTTGACGCCGGCCGGGCCCGTGCGGGCCAGGCTGGCGGCGAAGGCCCCGGCGGCGGCGACGTCGTCGTTGAGGTCGCGGGTCCAGAACAGGCTGGCGTGGCCTTGAATGGGCAGGTCTTGAGTCATGAGGGCTCCAGTTTGGAGGCGGTGGAAGACCCCCTCAGTCGCTCCGCGACACCTCCCCCAGAGGGGGAGCATCAGATCCTCCCCCTCTGGGGGAGGTGGCCCGAAGGGCCGGAGGGGGCCTGCGGCGTCGGACGCTAAGGCCGGTCCAGCTTGCTCTCGATCCGCGCCAGGGCCGCCCGCGTGGCGTCGGCCTGGGTCTCCAGGCGGGCCAGGCGCTCGGCGACCGGGGCCTGGGCGTCGAGGCGCTGGCGCAGGTCGTCGATCCGGGCGCTGGCCCGGCCGGCCCACATCAGGGCGGCGGCGGCCTGCAGGGCCACGGCGACGAGCAAGCCGAGCGAGACCTGGCGATCGAGCCGCCAGCGGTTGGGTGTGGTCATGGGTTTCTCCTGGGGGCGACGGCCCCCTCCGGCCCTTCGGGCCACCTCCCCCAAAGGGGGAGGATCTGATCGGCGCTAGATGCTCCCCCTCTGGGGGAGCTGGCGCGAAGCGACTGAGGGGGTCTGCCCTACCCCTCCAGCCCCGCCAGCCGCCGCCGCTCGACGTCGGTCAGGAAACTCGCCCCCTCCAGCCGCGCCCACAGGGCGTCGCGTTCGGTCGACAGGGCCGGCACGGCGTCCAGGTCGCAGGCGATCCGGGCGCCGGGGAACTTGGGCGCCAACCACACCGACAGGGCCCGCGCCGCCCGCTCGGCCAGCGGCACGACCGTGTGGCGCCAGAACGCGCCGTTGGCCTCGCGATAGTTGGCGTAGGTGGCGTCGCCCGGCACGCCCAGCAGCTGGGGCGGGACCCCGAACGCCAGGGCGATCTCGCGGGCGGCGGCGTGCTTGCCGGCGATGAAGTCCATGTCGGCCGGGCTCAGCGACATCGGCCGCCAGTCCAGCCCGCCCTCCAGCAGCAGCGGCCGGCCGGCGTTGGCGGTCCCGGCGTGGGCGTCGGACAGCTCGGCCTTCAGCCGGTCGAACTGCTCGGCCGAGAGCCGGTCGCCGGCCTCGCGGTTGGCGTAGACCAGGGCTCCGGACGGCCGGGCGCTGTTGTCGAGCAGGGCCTTGTTCCAGGCTCCCGAGGCGTTGTGCACGTCGATGGCGAAGGCCGCCGCCTCCAGCGGCGAGAAGCCGTAGTGGTCGTCGGTGGGGTTGAACAGCTTCAGGTGCAGCACCGGCAGCCAGCCCGACGCGTCACGGCCGATCCGCGCCGTGCGGTCGGCGACATGGTAGTCATAGGCCAGCGGCCAGCCGCGCGGGCCGGGGACCACGGTCATCCGGTCGGGGCGCAGGGCGTAGAGCTCGCTCGGGGGCCCCTCTCCCGAGGCTTCGAGGTAGCCGTTGCCCGCCACCTGCAGGTGGCCGAAGAACGCCTCCATCAGGTCGGGCCCGCCCTGTTCGGGGTTGGGGGCCTGCAGCAGCCTGCGCAGCGGATGGTCGTCGGCCCGCCGGCCGCCGACGAACACCGACAGCGGCACGGCGGCGGCGGCCTCGGCGATCATCCGCACGCAGCGATAGGCGATCGGGTTCTTGCCGAAACCCTCCGAGGCCAGGGCGCCATAGTCCCGCGGCGTCCACTTCGGCCGCCCGCCCGTGGTCAGGGCGATCAGCCGCGCGGCCCGGGAGTCCTTGGCCTCCGGCGCCTTTTTTGGGGTTGGGCGGCGGGGTTTGAACAGGGGCATGAGCGCCTCGTGGAGGTTGAGAACGAATGGGAAACATGCTAGGGTGACAGGTGGATAAGACCCCTCAGTCGCTCCGCGACAGCTCCCCCAGAGGGGGAGCATCTAGGCGCTAGATCCTCCCCCTTTGGGGGAGGTGGCCCGGCGGGCCGGAGGGGGCCTGCGGCGGTGAGGACGAACCCATGGACGCGCCGCGCCGCACGCGGAATTTCGCCAAACAACTCCGTCGGGAAATGTCTCTGCCCGAGGTCCTGCTATGGCTCGGCCTGAAGGGGCGCCGTCTAGAAGGCCTGCATTTCCGCAAGCAGCACCCGATCGGCCCCTATGTGCTCGACTTCTATTGCGACGAGGCCAGGCTCGCCGTCGAGGTGGATGGTGAAACCCATGCCTTCGGCGACCGGCCTAGGCTGGACGCGGTGCGGGACCACTGGATGGCGCAACGTGGCATTCGCACCCTGAGGCTGCCCGCCGTGGAGGTTCTGGCCTGTGTCGATGGGGCGCTTCGGACGGTCCTTTCGGAAGCACGGCGCTACCCCCTCCGACCCTCCGGGCCACCTCCCCCAGAGGGCAGGGGAATCGCATATGGATTTTTGGTCCGAACGGGATTCTGAGGGTGTCTCCTTGTGAGAGGGAGACGGTCGGATGGAGACGTTCGCGGCTTGTTTTTCGGCGATGGAGGATCCGCGGGCGAGGAACGCTCGGCATGATCTTCTGGAGTTGGTGTTCGTGGCCCTGGCGGCGGTGCTGTGCGGGGCGGAAGACTGCACTGACATGGCCGCCTTCGCGCGGGCCAAGCTGGATTTCCTGCGCCAGGTGGTGAAGCTGGAGCACGGTCCGCCCAGCCACGACACCTTCAGCCGCGTGTTTCGCCGATTGGCGCCCGAGCCGTTCGAAGCGGCCTTCGCCCAGTTCACCGCCGCCTTCGCCGGGGCCTTGAAGGGCGTGGTGGCGATCGACGGCAAGGCTCTGCGCGGAGCCTATGAGCGCGGATGCCGGGCCTCGCCGCTGCATCTGGTCAATGTCTGGGCCGCCGAGGCCCGGCTGGTGATCGGCCAGCGCCTGGCGCCGGGCCGCAACGAAGTGCTGGGCGCCCAGCAGGCCCTGGCCCTGCTGGGCCTGGAAGGCTGCATCGTCACCGCCGACGCCCTGCACTGCCGGGCCGACACCGCCCAGACCATCCTGGACACCGGAGCCGACTACGCCCTGGCCCTGAAGGCCAACCAACCGACCCTGCTGGCCAAGGCCCAGGCCCTGCTCGCCGCCGCCGATCCCACCAACGAGGCCCTCCAGGGCCCCGCCAAGGGCCACGACCGGATCGAGGGCCGCGCCGCCCTGGTCGTCCCCGCCAAGGACATGGACTTTCCCGGCCTGGCCGCCGTCGCCCGCGTGGAGACCCACTGCAAGCGGGCCGGCGCCCCCGAGCCGGTCATCGTCCGCTTCTTCCTGCTGTCCACGCTCCTGTCCCCCGAAAGGATGCTCCAGGTCGCCCAGACCCACTGGACCATCGAGAACCAGCTGCACTGGGTGCTCGACGTGGCCCTGCTGGAGGACGCCTCGCGCAGCCGCAAGGACAACGCACCGCAAAACCTCGCCCTGATCCGAAAGCTCGCCCTCAACACCCTGCGACAGCACCCCGACAAGGGCTCCATCAAGACCAAGATCAAGCGCGCCGGCTGGGATGAAACCTTCCTGCTCTCACTCCTGGGTCATATGCGATAGCCCTGCCCCAGAGGGGGAGGATCTAGTCGCGCCAGATGCTCCCCCTCTGGGGGAGCTGCCGCGTAGCGACTGAGGGGGATCACACTAAAGCACGCTCAACCGCGGCCTTCTCCCCACCCCCAGCATCAGCTCGCTGACCGCCCAGACCAGGGCGTCCGCCCGGTCCGGGCTGTGGTCCAGGTCGCCGGAGCCCAGGGCCATCAGTTCCTCCTCCAGGGCCGGGAAGGCCCCGCAGTGGATCACGCGGCCCTGCTCGTACAGGGCGGCCACCGGCTCGGCCCGGGCGCGTTTGCCGACCGAGGCCTTGACCAGCTTGACCGCGCACGGCGGCGCGGCCTGGGCCAGGACCGAGCGGACCATGTCGCCGCCCTGGTTGGCCTCGGCCACCAGGGCGTCGGCCGACCAGCGCACGGCCGCCTCGACCGCCCGGCGGGCCCAGCCGTTGGGCGACAGGCCCCGCGCGGTGCGGTCCTCGAGCACATAGGCTCTGCCGTCGAACCGCCCGCAGACCACGATGCCGCAGGCGTCGCCGCCCGCCGTGGCCGGCGGGTCGACGGCCACCACCACCCGCTCGAAGCGGGCCGGCGGCGCGCCCCGGCAGCGGGCCAGGTCCTCGGCGCGGAACAGGCCGCCCTCGCCCTCGACGATCAGCCCGTCCAGTTCCTGGGCGGCCAGGCGGGTGCCGCCGTACAGGCCCTGCAGGGTCGACAGGAAGGCCGGCGCCAGGTGGTCGGCGTTGGCGCGGGTCGGGGCGCGGGTCTGGGCCGCGCCCGGCTCGGCGATCAGGTTGCGCAAGGCGCGGATCGGCCGCGGCGTGGTGGTGACCACCAGGCGCGGATCGGTCCCCAGGCGCAGGCCGAAGCGCAGCATGGCCAGGGTCTCGGCCGGCCGCGGCCAGGCGCAGAACTCGTCGGCCCAGGCGGCGTGGAACTGCGGCCCGCGCAGGCTGTCGGGATCCTCGGCCGAAAAGGCCTGGGCGACGGCGCCGTTGCCGAACTCCAGCCGCCGGCGGCTGGCCTGCCACTTCGGGCGCTGGCCGGCCGGATAGAGGCTCCTGATCCCGGACGGCCCCTCGATCATCACCTCGCGCACGTCGTGGAAGGTGGGCCCGACCAGGGCCAGGTTGGCGCCCAGGGCGGCCTGTTCGGCGATCCAGGCCGCCCCGGCGAAGGTCTTGCCCGCGCCGCGACCGCCCAGGAACAGCCAGGTGGTCCAGGGGTCAGGCGGGGGCGTCTGGTGCGCCTCCGCCGCCGCCGGCAGGATCGCCTTCAACTGCTCCAGCCGCGACAGCGCCGTGGCGTCCACCCCATCCCTTAGCTTCCCGTCGCGCCGCAAGAGCAGCCAGTCGTCGATCAATCTCGTGATAGAGAGCGTCGATGCGCTCGGGGGTGCGGCCAGTGTCGTCATCCATTTCCATCTCCTCGGGGGCCTCAACGTGATTCTCGTTGGCGACGGCCGCGACCGTGGCGGCGGCGGCGGCGATGGTCGCCTGCGCCGACGCCTTGGCGACCTCGGCCTCCAGTTTCGTCAGGCCGGCGGCCGCCTTTTGGCCCTGGGCGTGGAAGGCGCTGACGCGACACCCTTCCAGCGACGCGCGGCCAAGGATCTTCAACTGCGCCTCTTCGCTACGTTGGTCGGCTGTGTTGTCGATCTTGATCACCAGCTCGGCGTACCGTTCGACGAACAGGTGACCGATCTTCGCCATCAGATCTTCGGGCTTCATCTCGCTTCTCCCGGCCATGACACAAAGATACGGGAGCAGCGGGCGCCGCTGATAAGTTTGGTCGAGAAAGTTTAGGGCGTTGATTTCGTTGGCGTTGAGTCGCTGAACGCCGAGGATAGACGCGGCTGTATCCCCGCCAGGGGCGCTGAAGAGGCGGTCTGGCGACGGCTTTCGCCCCTATATCTCCGTCATTCCGGGCCTTGTGCCCGAACCCCTCGGTCCGCCGCAGGTGCAGCGGGGGCGGTTCGCTGGCGAACCGCTCGCGCCTCACGGTTCAACTGAACCAGGGGTCCCGGGCACAAGGCCCGGGATGACGATGGAGGAACGCGGGGCCGGGTTTTCACGCTACTCCGCGATCGACCGCACCACCCGGGCCGGGTTGCCGGCGACCAGGGTGTCGGGCGGGACGTCGCGGGTGACCACCGCGCCGGCGGCGACCACCGAATTCTCGCCGACCGTGACGCCGCCGATGATCGTCGCCCCGGCCGCGATCCAGACGTTGCGTTCGATGACGATGGGCTTGGCGACGACGCCGTCGCGCCGCCGGGAGGGTTCGATCGGGTGGCCGGAGGTGATCAGGCTGACGTTCGGCCCGATCATCACCGCGTCGCCGATGTCGATCCCGCCCAGGTCGTAGAAGGTGCAGTTCTGGTTGACGAAGACGTCGCGCCCGACCCGGATGTGGACCCCGCTCTCGGTGTAGAACGGCGGGATCAGGCAAAAGCCGGCGTCCACGGCCTGGCCGGTCAGCTGGCTGAACAGGGCGCGGACCTGGTCGGCGTCGTCATAGGTCAGGCGGTTGAGGGCGGCGGTGAGCGCCATGGCCCGCCGGACATTGGCCGCCATGGCCGCGGACTCGGGCGTGCGACGGGGAATGAACCGGGTGCGGTCGTCGTGGGCCATGGGGCGCCTCCTTCGGCGAGGACAGGCGTGCCGGGATTCGGCGCGGGTCGCCACGGGGCGGAGGCGTGGATCGACTCAGCGACCACCGTGTTCAGAGTCGCCCCCGGGTGGCCCGCTCGACGTCGCAAGGCGCCTCGGCGAGGCCGCGCGGACAGCCGTTCAGGACTAAAAACTTCGCCGCCTTGTCGGCCCTCGCCGCTTCGGACCGTCCTTGCACAAACACACCGCCGAACGGAGCCCAGCCATGTCCTTCCAAGCCTACCTCGACACCATCCAGGCCAAGACCGGCCTCGACGCCGACGCCCTGAAGGCGGCCGCCGACACGGCGGGCCTGTCCGACGGCGGCCAGCTCAAGCCCGCCGTCAAGGCCGGCCAGGTGGTGGACTGGGGCAAGGGGACGCTGGGCCTGGGCCACGGCCACGCCATGGCGATCTATGCCCTGCTGTCGGGCAAGCGAAAGCCGGGGGACTGACGGTCCGCCCCCGAGGCGGCGGCCGCTCAGTCCTCGGGGTCGTAGGGCAGGTCGCCCTTGTCGACCATCAGGTCGGTGGCCACGAAGTCCATGGCGTCCTCCGCGTCCTCGAAGGAGAGCTCCGACACCGTCTGGTCGCGCACCGAGATCCCGGCCTTGTGGGTGCTGTCGGGGTCGCCGGTGACCAGCGGATGCCAGTCGGGCAGGGTCTTGCCCTCGTGCAGCCGGCGGTAGGCGCAGGACGGCGGCATCCATTCCAGGGTCTCGATGTTGTGCGGCGTCAGCTTGATGCAGTCGGGCACGGTCTTGCGGCGATTGGGATAGTCCTTGCAGCTGCAGCGGTGCTCGTCGAACAGCTGGCAGTGCACCCGGGTGGGGATGATCTCGCCGGTGTCCTCGTCCTCGAAGCGGACCAGGCAGCACAGGCCGCAGCCGTCGCACAGGCTTTCCCACTCCGGGACGGTCATCTGGTGTAGGGACTTCGTCTCCCAGAAAGGTTTGCGCGCCATCATGGCGGCGTCCTAAACCCAAATCGCCCCCGCGACAAACGGGTGAAGCCAGGACCGAGCCAAAGCGGACCATAGGACGCACGTGAACGACTGGACGCTCCCGCCTTACCGGTTCGACGACGACAAGCCGGCGACCCCGCCGGCCGCGCCGCCGGTCTTCGGGTCCGCGCCGCCCCCGCCGCCGCCGCCGGAGGAGCCGTTCCGCGCCGACCTCAAGCACGCCCGGGCCAAGGCCCGCGCCCGCCGGGGCCGCTGGATCTGGATCGCCGCCCTGGCGGTCCTGATGGCCCCGGTGGTCGGCGGCGCGGCCGGGGCCGGCTTCGTCTGGTGGAAGTACCTGCGCGACACCCCGACCCTGCCCTCGCGCGAGGCGCTGTTCGCGGTCAACCGCGCGCCGGGCGTGCGGTTCGAGGACCGCAGCGGCCAGGTGATCGCCACCCGCGGCCCGCGCTATGGCCAGCGCATAGGCCTGGCCGGCCTGCCCAACTACGTGCCGCTGGCCTTCCTGGCCGCCGAGGACAAGCGGTTCTACCAGCACGGGGCCATCGACCCCTACGGCATCGCCCGCGCGGCTTACGTCAACCACAAGGCCGGCCGCACCGTGCAGGGCGCCTCGACCCTGTCCCAGCAGCTGGCCAAGGGCCTGTTCCTGACGCCCGACCGCACGGTCAAGCGCAAGCTGCAGGAGATGCTGATGGCCTACCGGCTGGAGCAGGTCCTGAGCAAGGACGAGGTGCTGGAGCTGTATCTGAACCGGGTGTTCTTCGGGGCCAACACCTTTGGGGTGGACGGGGCGTCGCGCACCTATTTCGGCAAGTCGGCCAGCCAGCTGAGCCTGTCCGAGGCGGCCCTGCTGGCCAGCCTGCCCAAGGCCCCCTCGCGCCTGGCCCTGACCCGCGACATGGGCGCGGCCCTGGCCCGCTCGCGCCTGGTCCTGGCCAACATGCGCCAGGAGGGCTGGATCACCGCCGAGCAGGAGCGCCGGGCCCTGGAGGACACCCCCAGGCTCTCGCCCCTGGCCGTGGCCGAGGAGGGCGACTACGGCTGGGTGCTGGACTACGCCACCGCCGAGGCCGTGCGCATCGCCGGCCAGAACGCCCCGGACCTGGTGGTGCGCCTGACCATCGATTCGCGCCTGCAGCACGTGGGCGCCGAGACCGTCCGCCAGGCCATCGAGATCGGCGGCGCCAACGCCGGGGCCGGCCAGGCGGCCCTGCTGTCGCTGTCGGGCGACGGGGCCGTGCGGGCCATGGTCGGCGGGACCGACTATGTCGAGAGCCCGTTCAACCGCGCCGTCCAGGCCCGCCGCCAGCCGGGCTCGACCTTCAAGCCGTTCGTCTACGCCGCCGCCCTGGAGAAGGGCGTGCTGCCCACCGACATCCGGGTGGACGGTCCGGTGCGGTTCGGCGCCTGGAAGCCCGAGAACTACGGCGGCGGCTATCGCGGGCCGATGACCGTGCAGGACGCCCTGGTCAATTCGATCAACACCATCGCCGTCAAGCTGGCCCAGGAGGCCGGCGGCCCGGCGATCGGCGACCTGGCCCGGCGGTTCGGGATCACCACCCTGCCCCCCAATCCCGACCTGTCGGTGGCGCTGGGGGCCTATGAGGTGAACCTGCTGCAGCTGACCTCGGGGTTCCAGGTGTTCCAGCAGGGCGGCCTGCGCCTGGAGCCCTATGTGATCGAGAGCATCGCCACCCAGGACGGCCGGCCGATCTTCGCCCATTCCGCCCCGGCGGTCCCGGCCAGCGTCTATGACATCAGCAAGGCCAGCATGATGGTCAAGATGATGAAGAAGGTGGTCGAGGTCGGCACCGCCCGGCGGGCGGCGTTCGGCTGGCCGGCGGCCGGCAAGACCGGCACCAGCCAGAACTGGCGCGACGCCTGGTTCGTGGGCTTCACCCCCGACTACGTGACCGGCGTCTGGGTCGGCAACGACGACGACAAGCCGATGAACAAGGTGGTCGGCGGCGACATGCCGGCCAGCATCTGGCGGCGCTACATGCTGGCCGCCCACGAGGGCCTGGCGGTGCGCGACTTCCCCTGGCTGCTGGCCGACCCCGCGCCCCTGTCCACGCCCGATCCCCGCAACGGCTTCTACGAAACCCTGGCCGCCGAGTTCGCCCGCTCGGCCTCGGCGCTGGAGCCGGTGACCCAGCCCGACGTCCCGGCGCCCGGGCCGGCGCCCTCGCCGGAGCCGTTGCCGTATTAGGGGCGGATCGACGTTCAAGGCCGTGCGTGGCCCTCGTCCTTCGACAGGCTCAGGATGAGGACCATTTGCAGGCCCGGCAGTAAGAAAACCTCATCCTGAGCTTGTCGAAGAACGAGGTTTTCGGCCCCACGGCGGATGCCGATCCGCCCGGCGGCTTGTGGAAGGGTCGAGACCTGAAGGACACAGTCACGCCACCGATCCGTATCGACCGGACACGCTTCCTTAGCCGGAGCCGCATCCAAACGCCGCCGCTCGGCCACGCCGGGCGGGATCGTGGCGGACCGGCCGGTCATCGTTCCATCCCCGACGGATCCCGGCTGGCCGGGAACGGTCTCCGGCTCGCGCCGACACCCGCGAAATCGGCCGTTTTGCGCCGTCGCCCATATCGATAGTCGATCCAGGAATATCGACTGTCGATGAGCATCGTCATAATGATTACAGATCTGTAAGGATCAGATTTCAGATCACCCGTTCTTCGAACCGCGATACTTATAGTCAAGCTAGAAGATCGGCGTTTTCTCTACAGCGCATTGCGCAGCTGACACCCAAAAGACCTATTCCCGCCACATTTCCGCATCGGCCGTTGCTTGGATGTGACAGGTCCTAGACATATTGATTACATGACAGCGTCGGCGATTGACGCCTGTCTTTGACGGTTCCAATCCCAGCGGCAACCGGGGACGAAGGTCCGCCGGGAAACCTGAAGCTGACAGGGCGACGGGACGAGCAGCCGATGCGGCCAGGCTCCGAGCGCCCGGAGGGACCGACATGAAATTGCAGATCACCCGCGGGCGCCTGCTCGCGACGACGATGATGGCGGGGGTCGCCACCTTCGCCGCCTTCGCCGCGAACGCTCAGACCGCGTCGACCCCGGCCGCCGCCGCCCAGGCCGCGCCCGCCGACAACGAAGTCGAAGCCGTCGTCGTCACCGGTTCGCTGCTGCGCCGCACCGACACCGCCACCCCCTCGCCGGTCACCGTCCAGACCACCGAGCAGCTGAAGGCCCAGGGCATCACCACGATCGCCGACGCCATCCGCAGCCTGTCGGCCGACAACTCCGGCTCGATCCCCGCCGCCTTCGGCAGCGGCTTCGCCGCCGGCTCCACCGGCGTGTCGCTGCGCGGCCTGTCGGTCAACTCGACCCTGGTGATGATCGACGGCCTGCGCAACGCCAACTACCCGCTGGCCGACGACGGCCAGAAGGCGTTCGTCGACCTGAACTCGATCCCGTTCAACGCGGTCGAGCGCGTCGAGACCCTGAAGGACGGCGCCTCGTCGCTGTACGGCGCCGACGCCATCGGCGGCGTCGTCAACATCATCATGAAGTCCAACTACCAGGGCATGAGCGCCGACGCCTCGTACGGCACCAGCCAGCACGGCGGCGGCGACCAGTTCCGCTTCACCGGCGACGTCGGCTACGGCGACCTGGATACCGACAAGTACAACCTCTACTTCGACGTCGAATATCAGCTGGACAAGGCCATCCGCGGCGACCAGCGCGGCTTCCCGTACAACACCAACGACCTGTCCTCGATCCCCGGCGGCCAGAACAATAACCCGCAGACCGGCGGCAGCACCTTCTACGGCAACATCAAGCCGGCCACGATCACCGGCAACGACCTGACCACCGGCCTGGCCGTCGACGGCAGCCTGTGGCAGCCGCTGCGCACCTGCGCCGCCGACGCGCCGCTGACCTCGCAGACCGACGAAGACGGCGTTCCGATGGGGACCTACTGCGCCCAGAACATCGCCAACTTCGGCGACATCCAGCCCAAGCAGTCGCGCGCGGCGGTCTATGGCCGCTTCACGATCAAGCCGACCGAGCACCTGGAAGCCTATCTGAGCGGCAGCTTCGTCCAGAGCAAGACCTCGGTCCGCGGCACGCCCGTGACCATCTCGTCGAGCACCCCGAACAACCTGTCCAACCTGGTCCTGCCGGTGTGGATCTGCGACACGGGCGTCAACTGCGCCACCGACACCACCGCGGTGAACCGCCGCCTGAACCCGAACAACCCGTTCGCGGCCGACGGCGACTACGCCCTGATCAAGTACCGCTTCAGCGACCTGCCGGCCTCGGCCCGCTACAACAACCGCATGCTGCGGATGGTGGGCGGCGTTAAGGGCGACGTGGCGGACTGGAACTACCAGGCCAACCTGGTGATCGCCCACGACTCGCTGGAAAGCGTGCAGACCGGCTTCCTCAGCTACAAGCAGCTGATGAGCGACATCCAGACGGGGGCCTACAACTTCGTCGACCCGTCGCAGAACAGCGCGGCCGTCCGCAAGGCCCTGTCGCCGGACCTGGCCAAGACCTCGACCACCGACCTGGACTCGATCAACGTCCAGGCCTCGCGTCCGGTCTTCAGCCTGCCGGGCGGCGACGCCCAGCTGGGCCTGGGCGGCGAGTTCCGCTACGAGGCCACCAACGACCCGGCCCTGAACCCGGTCAACGACGCCCAGGGCCTGGGCAACGCCCGCACCGAGGGCAACCGCACGGTCGCCTCGGCCTTCGCCGAACTGGGCATGCCGATCACCGACAAGATCGAAGTCAACGTCTCGGGTCGCTACGACCACTATTCGGACTTCGGCGGCAACTTCTCGCCGAAGATCGGGGTCAAGTTCACGCCGATCAAGACGGTCGCCCTGCGCGGCACGATCTCGAAGGGCTTCCGCGCGCCCAGCTTCTCCGAAGCCGGTAACTCGGCCAGCCAGGGCTTCACGACGTTCTCGTTCAACGCCGACAAGTACGCCGCCTTCCGCGACGCTCACGGCAACAACGAGTACACCAAGGCCTATTCGCTCTCGTCGATCACCACGGCCAATCCGGACCTGGATCCGGAAAAATCGACCAGCTACACGGTCGGCGCGGTCTGGGCCCCGACCCGCAACTTCAGCATCGCGCTGGACTACTACCACATCAAGAAGACCGACGTGATCGCCCAGGCCAGCGCCGGTACGGCCCTGGCCGCCTACTACGCCGGCGAAGCCATCCCGGCCGGCTACGTCGTCACGCCGGACGCGGCCGATCCGGAACACCCGACGGCCCTGCCGCGCGTGCTCTCGGTGGCTTCGCCCTACATCAACGCCGACTCGCTAGTGACCAGCGGTCTGGACCTGAACGTCCAGGCCACCTTCTACCTGCCGGCCGACGTGAAGTGGACCAGCAACCTGGACGCCACCACCCTGTTCGACTTCAAGTACACGCAGGACGGCACGACCTATAACTACGTCGGCAAGGAAGCGCCCTACGTGCTGTCCTCGGGCGCCGGCACCCCGAAGAACCGCCTGTCGTGGACCAACACGTTCGAGCGTGGCCCGATCCACGTCACGGGCGTCATGAGCTACGTCAGCGGCATGCGCGAGATCGACGACAGCTACGACAGCGCCTGCCTCTACGGCGGCGAGGGCTTCAACTGCCGCATCAAGTCGTTCACGACGGTCGACCTGACCGGCGCCTACGACGTGACCGAAAAGGCCACCGTCTATGCCGACGTCATGAACCTGTTCGACACCGGCCCGATGTTCAACCCGGCCAACTACGCCGGCGTGAACTGGAACCCGACCTACTCGCAGTCGGGCATCGTCGGCCGCTACTTCCGGGTGGGCGTCCGCCTGAAGTACTAGGATCTCGCGTACGGGCGCATCCGTGCGCGCCCGATGAGGTGGAAGGGGGTCGTCCGAAAGGACGGCCCCTTTTTCGTTGGGCCTTACGTGCTAGACTCTGTAGGCCTTGCTGATCCGGTAGTAGGCCAGCAGCACCGCGCCGACGATCAGGGGCGGCAGTGTCGCCAGCAGCCAGCCGCCTAGGCCGATCCCAGCCGGCGCGGCGCCCGTGGCGAGGCCGGTCATGATCCCCATCCAGGTCAGACCGACCACGGCCCAGCAGGCGAAGGCGCGGGCCCAGCCCTCCAGTCGCCAGAGGCCCAGGACCAGCCCGCCGGCCATAGCCAAAAGCAAAGCGGTCAGCCCGACCCGCCCGCTCGCGCCGACGCCTTCATCGACCGCGCCGGTCACGGTCCAGATCACGCCGCCGCCCAGCACCAGCAGCACGCAGGACCCGACGCCGTAGGTGATCCGTGACGCCGCTATCCGGGCGCGCCAGGCCTGGGGCGCCCGGTCCCAGATCACGTTGGCGGCGATCACCGCCAGGATGCACGCTCCGCCCAATAGGATCAGGTTGCGCGCCCCGCTGCTCTCGGCGGCCCGCGCGCTGAGGCCTTCGCCAGCGATCCAGAAGAACCCGCCATACAGAAGCGTGGCCACGATCCGCCCCAGCCGGGACCTCAAGAGCCAAGCGTTCGGCACGAGCTGCAGCAGGAAGAACAGCCAGAAGAACCTGCCCAGACGATCCGCGACCGATGGCCAGAGCCGTCCGTCGGCCAGCCACAGCAGGCCCGCCACGATCACGGCGGCGACCATGTGGACACGATAGGGCTTGGCGATGGGTTCGGCGGCGTCGGTCATGCTCGCCAAGGTAGCGCTAGTTTCGCGCGTCGGGGCAAGCCCCAATAATTCCCCCCGCCCCCTCGCCTCCCCTGCTATACGCCCCCATCTCCTCCCCTTTCCGCTCGACAGTTAGACCCCACCGACCATGGCTTCCCCGACTCGCGCCCCTGTCCTGGCCCTCAAGGACGTCCGCCTCGCCGATGGGGCCAAGCCGCTGTTCGACGGCGTCGACCTGGCGCTGGAGCCGCGGGTGCGCGCCTGCCTGGTCGGGCGCAACGGGGCGGGCAAGTCGACCCTGCTGAAGATCCTGGCCAATCAGGGGATCGAGGCCGACAGCGGCGAGCGCGCCGCCCAGCCCGGCGCCAAGATCGTCTATGTCAGCCAGGAGCCGGACATCGTCGGCGACACCCTGCTGGACTACTGCACGGCCGGCGGCGCCGAGGACTACGAAGCCCACGCCACCCTGGCCGACTTCGGCCTGGACTACGCCAAGAGCACCGTGGGCCTGTCGGGCGGCGAGCGGCGCCGCGCGGCCCTGGCCCGGGCGTTCGCCGAGCAGCCCGACGTGCTGCTGCTGGACGAGCCGACCAACCACCTGGACATCTTCGCCATCCAGACCCTGGAGGAAGAGTTAGCAAGCTCCAAGTGCGCGGCCCTGATCGTCAGCCACGACCGCGCCTTCCTCAACCGCGTCACCCAGCGCACCTTCTGGCTGGAGCACCGCAAGGTGCGCCGCCTGGACAAGGGCTTCCACGAATTCGAGGTCTGGAGCGAGCAGGTGCTGGCCGCCGAGGCCGACGAGGAGCGCCGCCTGAACAAGCAGCTGGAGCGCGAGAACGCCTGGCTGGCGCGCGGCGTCCAGGGCCGCCGGGCCCGCAACGAGGGCCGTCGCCGGGCCCTGATGGACCTGCGCGCCCAGAAGCGCGACATCCAGGCCGACAAGCGCGGCAGCATGACCCTGGCCGTGGAGAGCTCGGGCACGTCGGGCAAGAAGGTGGTCGAGGCCAAGCACGTCACCAAGAAATTCGGCGACCGCGTGATCGTCGAGGACTTCTCGACCCGCATCCTGCGCGGCGACCGCGTGGCCTTGGTCGGTCCCAACGGGGCGGGCAAGACCACCCTGGTGCGCATGCTGCTGGGCGAGATCCCGATCGACGCTGGCACGATCAGCCTGGGCACCAACCTGGAGATCTCCTACGTCGACCAGAACCGCATGGCGCTGTCGGAGAAGATGACGCTGTGGGACTTCCTGACCCCCGGCGGCGGCGACTCGATCCTGGTGCGCGGCATCCCCAAGCACGTGGCCGGCTACGCCAAGGAGTTCCTGTTCACCGAGGCCCAGCTGCGCCAGCCGGTCACCAGCCTGTCGGGCGGCGAGCGCAACCGCCTGCTGCTGGCCCGGGCCCTGGCCACCCCCACCAACCTGATGGTGCTGGACGAGCCGACCAACGACCTGGACATGGACACCCTGGACCTGCTGGAAGAGGTGCTGGCCGATTTCGAGGGAACCCTCATCCTGGTCAGCCACGACCGCGACTTCATCGATCGCCTGGCCACCTCGACCATCGCCATGAACGGCCACGGCCGCGTGCTGGAGACCCCCGGCGGCTGGAGCGACCTGATCGACCAGGCCCCCGACTTCTTCAAAGGGGCGCGCGGCGCGGCCGGCGACTTCGCCACCGGCACCGGCTCGCACAAGGCGGTGATCACGCCTTCGGCCCCGCCCCCGCCGAAGAAGACCGTCAAGCTGTCCTACAAAGACCAGCGGCGGCTAGAGGAATGCGAGGCCCTGATCGCCGCCTCGCCGAAGATCATCGCCGACATCGAGGCCCGGCTGGCCGATCCGGGCTTCTACGCCCGCGATCCCAAGGGCTTCGACAAGGTGATGAAGGACCTCGACAAGGCCCGCGCCGACCTGGCCACGGCCGAGGAAGACTGGCTGGCGCTGGAGGAAAAGCGCGAGACGATGGCGTCCTGAGCGCTCGTCCCGTGAGCGGGCGCCAAGCACGTTTTGTCGGTCTATCGACTTAGGAACGCCTCGCACGCCGCCCCGTTGATCTCCCCGCCGGAAGCCTCCGGCGCGATCAGGGAGCGACCACCATGGGCGACGAAACCAACCGCGAAGGTCTGCAACAACAGCCGTCGGACGACCAACGCCGGCAGTCCGATCAGCAGAACCAACAGGGCGAGACCCGCACCCCGCAGCAACAGCGGGACGACGAAGCGCGCAACGCGCCGGGCCAGCAGAACCAGCAGGGCCAGCGCGATCCCCGCCGTGACGGCGAAGGCGTCGAAGGCGAGGGCGTCGATGACCTGAACAATGGCCTGGAGGGCGGCGTCGACACCGGCGCCATCGAGCCCGGCCGCACCGACCAGCCCTGATTCCCAGCGTCCGCGACCAGGCCGCCCCCTCGCCGGGAGCGGCCTTTTTCGTCCTTTCAGAGACCCGTATCCGACCTTAGGAGCACGCCGTGTTTGGTGGCGAACGACTGGCGCGCATCGGCGTCTTCAGCCCTGAATTCCCCGACGCCGAGGCCCTGCACCGCGGCCTGGCCCACTGGAACCACCGCCGCCTGGCGGTCGGGACGCCCGACCCCGACTGGCGCGCCGAGGTCTCGAACGAGGCCCGGATGAAGCGGATCGAGGGCGAGTTCGTCGAGCAGTTCCGCGACCACGTCCTGCCCCTGGTCGCCGACGTCCCGACGCACGCCGACGACTTCGTGGCCTGGTTCGAGCAGCTCGAAGAGACCGGCCCCGGCCAGGACGACCCGCTGTTCGACTGGCTGGAGGGCGCGGCCAGCCTGGAGGACGTCAAGTGGTTCCTGACCCAGGAGGCGGCCGGCGAGGCCGGCTTCGACGACCTGGTGGCCATGACCCAGGTCAAGGTCAGCGACCGCGCCAAGCTGGAGCTGGCCCGCAACTACTGGGACGAGATGGGCCGGGGGACGGCCGGCGGCATGCACGGCCCGATGCTGGTCCGCACGACGGAGGTCCTGGGCCTGGCGCCGACCATCGACTCCACCCTGTGGCAGTCGCTGTGCCTGGCCAACACCATGACCGCCTTCGCCACCACGCGGCGCTACACCTACCAGTCGATCGGCGCCCTGGGGGTGGTCGAGCTGACCGCTCCGGGCCGCGTGGCCTGCGTCGACGCCGGCCTCAAGCGCCTGGGCGTCTCGCCGACGGCCCGCAAGTACTTCGCCCTGCACGCCCAGCTGGACATCGAGCACTCCAAGGCCTGGAACGCCGAGGCCCTGCACCCCCTGGTCAGCGAACGCCCCGACTGCGCCCGCTTCATCGCCGAGGGCGCGGTCATGCGGCTGATCTGCGGCGAGCAGTGCTTCGACACCTACCGCGCCCACCTGTGGGCCCACGCGCACCCGGTGGTCTACGCGGCGGAGTGAGGGTTTGATTTGGGCCCCATCTCCTTCCGGTCGTCATCCCGGGCCTTGTGCCCGGGACCCCTGGTTCAGCTTCTACGTGAGACGCAAGCGGTTCGCCGGCGAACCGCCCCCGCTGCTCCTGCGACCGATAGAGGGGTTCCGGGCACAAGGCCCGGAATGACGGTTGAAGGTGCGTGTTTGTGAGTGAAGCCGCCGTCTACACCACCACCTGCGAACCCATCTCCACCACCCGCCCGGCCGGGATGTGGAAGTAGTCGATGGGATCCGCCGCGTTGCGGACCATCCAGATGAACAGCTTGTCCTGCCACAGCGGCATGCCGACCCCGGGCGAGGCCACCACCGTGCGGCGGCCGACGAAGAACGAGGTCGACATCAGGTCGAAGACCAGGCCCCGACGGCGGCAGCTGCCCAGGGCGCGCGGCACGTTCGGCGTCTCCATGAAGCCGTAGTGGATGGTCACCCGCCGAAAGCCCGGGCCCTCGCCCGCCCCGCCCAGGGACTCGATCTCGACCCGGTCCTTCTCGGCCACCCGCGGCTGGTCGGCGGTGCGCACGGTCATGACCACGTTCTCGGCGTGCAGCACCTTGTTGTGCTTGAGATTGTGCAGCAGGGCCACCGGGGCGACCGACGGGTCCGAGGTCAGGAAGATCGCCGTGCCCGGCACCGGATGCGGCGGCCGGGCCCGCAGGCTGTCGATCAGGTCGGCCAGGGCGATCGAGTCGCGATGGACCTTGCTGTGCAGCAGCTCGCTGCCGGTCCGCCAGGTCCACATCGCCAGGACGATGGCCCCGGCCGCCGCCAGCGGCACCCAGCCGCCGTCGGCGATCTTCAGCGCGTTCGAGCCCAGGAACACCAGGTCCAGGGCCAGGAACGGGGCCAGCACCGCCACGCAGGCCCACAGCGGCCACTTCCAGTGGCGGTGGGCGACCACGAACAGCAGGGCCACGGTCACGACCATGGTCGTGGTCACCGCCACCCCATAGGCCGAGGCCATGTTCGACGAGGTCTTGAACATGAACAGCAGGAACAGCACGCCCACGGCCAGGGCGATGTTGACCTGCGGCACGAAGATCTGGCCGGCCACGGTCTCGCTGGTGCGCTTGATGTCGATCCGCGGCAGCAGGCCCAGCTGCACCGCCTGCTGGGTCACCGAGAAGGCGCCGGTGATCACCGCCTGACTGGCGATGATCGTGGCCGCGGTGGTCAGCAGCATGACCGGCCAGTAGACCGCGTGCGGGATCATGGCGAAGAACGGGTTGTCCATGGCGGCCGGCCGGATCAGGCACAGGGCGCCCTGGCCCAGATAGTTGACCATCAGGCACGGCAGGGCCACCAGCAGCCAGCCGGCCCGGATCGGTCCCTTGCCGAAATGGCCCATGTCGGCGTACAGCGCCTCGGCCCCGGTCACGCACAGGAAGACGCTGCCCAGGATCGTCACCCCCAGCGGGCCGTCGGCGACCAGCAGCTTGACCGCGTAGACCGGGCTGAAGGCCAGCAGGATGTCGGGCCGCTGCAGCACGAACGGCAGGCCCAGCGCCGCCAGGGCCACGAACCACACCAGGGTGATCGGCCCGAAGAACCGCCCCACCACCTCGGTGCCGCGCGACTGCACCGCGAACAGGCCCAGCAGGATCACCGCCGCCAGCGGCAGGACGAACGGCTGGAAGTGGGCCCCGATCACCGGCGCGGTGGTCAGGCCCTCGACCGCCGACAGCACCGAGATCGCCGGGGTGATCAGGCCGTCGCCGTAGAACAGCGCCGCCCCGACGATGCCCAGCAGCACCAGCCAGGCCGAGCGCTTCTTCAAGGCGTTCTGCGCCAATGCTTTCTGGGCGAGCGCCATCAGCGCCAGGGTGCCGCCCTCGCCGCCATTGTCGGCCCGCATGACGATCAGCACGTATTTCAGGGTGACCACCAGGGTCAGGGCCCAGAACACCAGCGACACCACGCCGAACACCGCCAGCCGGGGCTCCACCCCGCCGGCGTGGGCCAGGGCCTCGCGCATGGCGTAGAGCGGGCTGGTGCCGATGTCGCCGAACACCACGCCGATGGCCCCCAGCCACAGGGCGCCGAACCGGGCGGCGCGCGCCGCCGGCGTGGCCGGCTCGGGTGGGGTATGGGCCATGAGGCTGACGTCCATCGAAGGGAGCGACGGCCTACACGCCCGCCGCATAAGGGCGCGATGCGGATTCCAGGCGGGGATATAAGGGAGTCATAAAGACCGGAAGTGGGACGCGCCCTCGCCCCCGGGCTGATCGACCTTCGAGGCCGTGCGTGGTCCTCGTCCTTCGACAAGCTCAGGATGAGGACCATTGATAAGCCGCTAGAAAACCTCATCCTGAGCTTGTCGAAGGACGAGGTTTTCGAAGTCGGCGCGGTCCAGCCGCAGATAGACGCTGTCTACCCAGTGGTCGCCGACCTGCCAGGTGCGCGCCGCCCGGCCGGTCTCTCGAAAGCCTACCTTGGTCAAAAGCGCCAGGCTGGCGGCGTTGGCGGGATCGACGTCGGCGGTCAGGTGGTCGGTGCGTTCGGCGAAGACATGGACGGCGAAGGCCCTCAGGGCCTCGGCGCCATAGCCCAGTCCCCACACCGCGCGGTCCAGCAGGAAGCCGATCTCCGGCGTCCGCCACAGGCCCAGCTTGCCGATCAGCCGCCCCTCGCGCTCGACGATGTAGTCCTCGCCCAGCTCGGCCGGCAGGGCGATCATCCCGGCCAGCCAGTCGCGGGTGGTCTCGATGTCGCGATGCGGCGGCGTCGACCAGTAGCGCATGGCCTGCGCGTCCGACATGATCGCGTGCAGCGGCTGCAGGTCGTCCTCGCGCGGCTTGCGCAGGACCAGGCGGGCGGTGCGGATCTGGCTCATCCGCCCAGATAGCCCGCCGCCAGCCGTTCGGCGATGGCTCCGGCCTCGGCCGGGGTGAAGACCGTGGCGTCCAGGCACAGCTCCAGCCATAGCCCGTCCACCACGGCGGTCAGGCCGATGGCGGCCAGCCGGGCGTCGACCCGCGGGTCGCAGGCGCCCAGCAGTTCCTCCAGCCGCGCCCGGTAGCCGGCATAGGTCCGCCGGTGGATGGCGGCGATGGCCGGGTCGACCTTGACCAGGCTCCAGAAGGCCAGCCAGGTGGCCAGCAGGTCCGGGTCCAGAACCGGCGGGGCGAAGCTGGCGGTCAGATAGGCCGACAGCCGGGCGCGGGGGCCCTCGCCCGCCGCCGCGACCGCCGCCTCCAGCGCCGCGTCGATCCGCGCCCCGGTCGCCTCGTAGGTCGCCGCGACCAGGGCGTCGACGCCGTCGAAATAGTGCCGCAACAGGCCGGGGCTGACCCCCGCCTCGGCGCAGATCGTCCGCACCGACGCCCCGGCCACGCCCTTGGCGGCGAGAATGCGCGCGGCGGCCTCGACCAAGGCCGCGCGGCGGACGTCGGGGGCCTCGCGGGTGAAGGGGGCGCGGGTCATGGTTCTAGCCCACGAGCGCCCATTCCCTTTCGAACCGTCATCCCGGGCCTCGTGCCCGGGACCCCTGGTTCAGCCCGCATGTGAAGCGTCTTGGCGCGCCGGCGCGCCACACCCCCGCACTTGCGGCGGACAGAGGGGTCCCGGGCACAAGGCCCGGGATGACGAACGGTTGGGGCGGGGGAATGGAACGGGGCGAAGCTCACCACCCCTCCGGCGGCCGGGGCAGCCGGGCCTGCGGGATCAGGGCCCGGAGCTTGCGGCCGAAACTCCGCAGCGACACCTCGGTCTCGGCCAGCGGCCCAGCGGTGAAGCTGCGCGACGCCATCCCCTGCTGCACCCGGGCCACCAGCCCCGTGTCCTCGGCGTTGACCTGGCGGTTGATGCGCCAGTTCAGATACCGCGCCGCCTTCATCTCGCGCCGCTCGTCAGGCAGGGCGTAGGCGATCTCGCGGATCATCGTGCGGGTCGGCGAGACCGGGATGAACTGCATGAAGTCCACCTGGTCGGGATAGATGTCGAAGGCCTGGTTGGGCCAGAGCTTGAAATAGGTCCACAGCCGCTTGCGCTCGGGCGGCAGGTGCGGGGCGTCGGGCAGGACGGCCTGGTACATGCGCTCGGAGGGATTGTTCGAGGGCTCCTCGACCAGATGGCCCCACATCTTGTCGACCCAGGTCTGGGCCTCGACGCCGTAGCCGCGCCCGAACAGCCGGGTCAGGCCGGGATGGGCGACCGGGATGTGCAGGCCGTCGGAATAGTTGTCGCTGATGTTCTTCCAGTTGACCTCGCGCGGCCGCAGGGTGACGCGGCCGAACGGGACCATGTCCTCGAAGCGGTAGGGCGCCAGCTCGTGGTTGTAGGGGGCCATCATTTCGGCCACCGACGGGCCGTCACCCTCGAGCCGCACGAAGACGAAGCCGCGATAGACCTCGACCTGCACCGACGCCAGGCCCTGCTTGTCCATCTCCAGGGCGGGGTAGGTCTCGGCGTGGGGCACGCCGATCAGCCGGCCGTCCAGGCCGTAGGTCCAGGCGTGGTAGGGGCAGACGATCCGGCCGCCCCCCTTGCCACATTGCCCGCTTGGCCCGTCCAGCAGCCGGGCCGCCCGGTGGCGGCAGACATTGGCGAACGCCCGCGCCCCGCCGTCCTTCCCGCGCACCACCACGGTGCTCTCGCCCAGGAAGTCGAAGGTGTGGAAGTCGCCGGCCTTCGGGATGTCGTTCAGGTGGCAGACGATCTGCCAGGACGGCCGCAGGACCCTGTCCTGCTCCTCGCGGAAGAAGCGTTCGTTGGCGTAGAGCCAGCCGGGGAGGCCCCAGTCCGCGTCGGGGTCGTGGTTGGGGAGGTTCAGGTCCATCACCAGCCCTCCTTGAAACCGCTCATCCCGGCGAATGCCGGGACCCAGATGGAATAGCGGTGTGGCTGACGCCAAGAGCGCTGCGCTCTTCCAATCAGCCTCTCAGCCATAGGATCTGGGTCCCGGCATTCGCCGGGATGAGCGGATGTTTTGAATGCGGCCGGCGACATGCACATGTGCATGTCCCCATTCGTGATCTGCTCGGATCTGAACATCACCGCCCCGCCACGCTCAGCTTCACCGCCGTGGCGAAGTCCCGGTCCCGCAGGATCTCCCGCGCCGCGTTGCGCCCCGGATTGCCCGAGACCCCGCCGCCCGGGTGGCACCCCGCGCCGCACATGTAGAGCCCCTTGATCGGAGCCCGGTGGCTGGCGTGGCCCAGCACCGGCCGGGCCGCCCACAGCTGGTCCAGCGACATGTGGCCGTGCATGATGTCGCCGTTGACCAGGCCAAACTTTCGCTCGAGATCCACGGGCGACAGGATCATCCGTCCCAGGACCGAGGCCTTGAAGTTGGGGGCCCACTGGTTGACCGTGTCGATGATCAGGTCGGCGGCGGCTTCGCGCTCGTCGTCCCAGGTCCGGCCGTCGGGCAAGTTCCAGGCGAACTGCTGGCAGAACAGGCTGGCCACGTGCTGGCCGGGCGGGGCCAGGCTGTCGTCCAGGGTCGAGGGGATCAGGATCTCGACGATCGGCCGCTTGCTGATCCCGGTCGCCTTGGCGTCGCGATAGGCCGCGTCCATGTAGTCCAGGGTCGGCGAGATCACGATGCCGCACTGGTGGTGCTCGGTTGTGGCCTTGCCGGGCAGGCAGGTGAAGTCGGGCAGCTCCGACAGGGCCACGTTCATCCGGAAGGTGCCCGAGCCGTTCTTGTAGCCCTTGATCGCCTTCCTGAACGGGGCGGGCAGGGCCGAGGGGGCGACCAGCGAGCCGTACAGCAGGGCCGGGTTGAGGTTGGAGCTGACGATCGGGGCCATGATCTGGCGGCCGTCGACCAGCTGGACGCCGACCACCCGCTTGCCGGCTCCTTTCGGAGCGTCCTCGACGTGGACGCCCTCGACCTTGGCCTTGAGCAGGATCTCCACGCCCTTGGCGCGGCAGGCCCTGGCCATGGCCTGGGTGATCGCTCCCATGCCGCCGACCGCGTGGCCCCAGGCGCCCTTCTTGCCGTTCACCTCGCCGAAGGTGTGGTGCAGCAGCACATAGGCCGAACCGGGGGTGTCGGGGCTGGCGAAGTTGCCGACCACGGCGTCGAAGCCGAAGCTGGCCTTGACCGCGTCGCTCTCGAACCAGCCATCGAGAAAGTCGCGGGCGCTCTTGGTGAACAGGTCCAGCAGGTCGCGCTTGCGTTCGAGAGACAGGCCGGCCAGCCGCGAGCCTTGGCGAAGGCCGCGCAGCAGGCCCGGCAGGCCGTCGGTCAGGTTCGGCGGGGTCTCGCCGGCCAGGTCGCGCAGCACGTCGCCGATCTCGTCGAGCATGGCGTAATAGGCCGGCAGGCGCTCGGCGTCGCGGGCCGAGAACTTGCGGAACTGCTCCTGCGTGCGCTCCAGCCCGCCGCCCAGCTTGAGATAGGTGTTGTCGTCGATGGGCAGGAAGTTGGAGATCGGCCGCTCCAGAATCCGCAGGCCATGGCCGTGCAGGTCCATGTCGGCGATCACCTTGGGGCTGAGCAGGCTGACCGTGTAGCTGGCCACCGAGTTGCGGAAGCCGGGATGAAACTCCTCGGTCACCGCCGCCCCGCCCACCACGTCGCGCGCCTCGCAGACCGTGACCTTCAGCCCGGCGCTGGCCAGGTAGAAGGCGCAGACCAGGCCGTTGTGCCCGCCCCCGATGATGATCGCGTCGCGCTGCTGGGTGGCGGTGGCCATGGTCGTCTCCCCGGGATGTGGGGCGAGCTTGCTATACGACTGTAAAATAGGCAAGCGCCGGACGCCCCTATGCGGAGACGATGGCGAAACCGGATCTCCGGCCCTATATCCGCGCCTTCCCTTTCCGATCGACGAGACTCCCCATGGCCAAGCTGCAGCTTCTCGAAACCTTCAGCCTGCAGGAAACCGAGGACGGCTACCGCCTGCTGGTCTCGGCCGTCGGCGGCGAGGCGCTCTACGTCTCGATCACGCCGGACCAGATGGACGACATCATCGAAAGCCTGGAAGCGGCCATGGGCGGCGAGGACGGCGAAGGCGCCGAGGAAGACGAGGCGTTCTAGCTGAAGGCCGGAGCGTTTTTGCGCCTTGGTACCACCTTTCAACCGTCATCCCGGGCCTCGTGCCCGGGACCCCTCCGTCCGCCGCAGGTGCGGGGGTGTGGCGCGCTGGCGCGCCATTGTTCTTCACCGTCGGCTGAACCAGGGGTCCCGGGCACGAGGCCCGGGATGACGGTTGCTAAGGTGAGAACAAAATGGCAACTTATGAGGCCCTAAAGCCTCGCAGAACTCAGCCCATGGTCGGACGTGAACCCTGGATCGCCGTCCACATCATGGCCGACCACTATCGTGGGACGCTCTATATCGGCGTGACCAGCGCCTTTCACACGCGGATGATCCAGCATCGGGAAGGCGCGTTTCCGGGGTTCACCCGGCGGTACGGCCTGCGCCGCCTGGTCTGGTTCGAGCTCCACGACCTGATGACCGAGGCCATTCAGCGCGAGCGGTCCCTGAAGGAATGGCGGCGGCAGTGGAAGATCAACCTGATCGAACGGGACAATCCGCGATGGGATGATCTCTATTCGGCGACGTTCGAATGGACGCCGGTTCCTCGACAGGTGTGAGTTCGCCGCCCGTCCCTGCTAGAACCGCCGCATGTCCCGTCCGTCCGCCCTTCGCGCCGCCGCGCCCTATCTCTGCCTGGCCGGCGCGATGGTGTCGCTGAGCGTCGGGACGTCGTTCGCCAAGGCGCTGTTCCCGCTGGTCGGGGCGCAGGGGACCAGCGCCTATCGGGTGGGGTTCTCGGCCCTGGTGCTGTGCCTGGTCTGGCGGCCCTGGCGCATGGCGATGAACCGCAGCGACCTGGTCGCGGTCGTGACCTACGGCGCGGTCATGGGGGCGATGAACCTGTGCTTCTACATGGCCCTGCGCACCATCCCGATGGGCGTGGCGATCGCTATCGAGTTCACCGGCCCGCTGAGCCTGGCCCTGGTCCACGCCCGCAAGCCGATCCACTTCGCCTGGATCGCCCTGGCCGCCGCGGGCCTTGGCCTGCTGCTGCCGCTGGGCGACGCCAGCCTGAACCTCGACCCCGTGGGCGTGGCCTACGCCGCCACGGCGGCGGTGTTCTGGGCGCTGTACATCGTGGCCGGCCAGCGGACCGGGCACCTGCACGGCGGCCGCTCGGTGGCCTTGGGCATGGCCACGGCGGCGGCGGTCGTGGCCCCGTTCGGCGTCGCCGCGGCCGGGGCGGCCCTGCTGAACCCGTACGCCCTGGGCCTGGGCCTGGCGGTCGCGGTGGTGTCCAGCGCCGTGCCCTATTCGCTGGAGATGGCGGCCATGCGCGCTATCTCCCGGCGCAGCTTCGGAGTGATGCTGAGCCTGGAGCCGGCGGTCGGGGCCCTGGCCGGCCTGATGGTGCTGGGCGAGCACCTGGTGGCCCGCCAATGGCTGGCCATCGCCTTCGTGATCGCCGCCTCCGTCGGGACGGTCGCGACCGACCCGTCGCGCCAGTCCGCAGAGGCGCCGCTGCACGATTAGGGCGTCTTCAGCCTTGGGAGGCGAAAACCTCGTCCTTCGACAAGCTCAGGATGAGGTTTTTCTACGCACGGGGCTGTAAATGGCCCTCATCCTGAGCTTGTCGAAGGACAAGGACCACGCAGGGCTTTGAAGGTCGATCCGCTTTAGGCGGCGGCCTGGGCGCCGAGGTTGGTGCGGCCCCAGCTGGTGCGGCGGGCTTCCGGCTCGGACACCGACACCCGGGCGGTCTTGCCCTGGGCGCGCATGTGGCGGGCCAGCATCTCGGCGACGCCGACGGCTTCGGGCTGGCAGGGATAGGAGCCGATCAGGTCGAGCGATTCGTTCCAGGTGACGTGCCAGACGCCGGAGACAGGTCGGACGAAATAGGTGTGTTCGGCGGCCATCGTACTCACTCCTTGGTTCACTCAAGCGTCGGTCTTACCGCGCCGGCGTGACAGCTGTATCAATGCTGCACAGCAACATCTTGTTGCATTGCACACTGCAGGAGCCGCGCCAAGAGCGTCATTGGTGAATCTGGCAGCAACAATAAGGCGGGAGGGTGAGAAACCTGACCGGCCCCTCTCCCAGAGGGAGAGGGTTCAATCCTTCACCACCACCCCGCCCTTCATCACCGCCGCCACGTGCTCCAGCACCGAGATGTCCGCCAGCGCGTCGCCGTCGACGGCGATCAGGTCGGCGTAGCGGCCAGGGGCGATGGCGCCCACGTCGGTCTTCTTCATCAGCTCGGCCGCCACGGTGGTGGCCGACTGGATGGCCTGCATCGGGGTCATGCCGTAGCGGACCATGTACGTCATCTGCCGGGCGTTGAGGCCGTGGGGATAGACGCCCGCGTCGGTGCCGTAGGCGATCTTGACCCCGGCCTTGACCGCCTTGCGGAAGCCGTCGCGCTGGGCCTGGGTGGTGTCGAAGTTCTTGCGCAGGGTCTCGGCCGGCCAGCCGTGGGCCTTGCCATAGGCGTCGATCCAGTCGCCGTCATAGATGTCGGCCACCAGGAACACGCCCCGGGCCTTCATCATGGCGATGGCCTCGTCGTCCATCAGCGAGCCGTGCTCGATCGAGCGCACCCCGGCCCGCATGGCCGACTTCATGCCTTCGGCCCCGTGGGCGTGGGCGGTGGCGTAAGTCCCACGGCGGGCGGCCTCCTCGACGGCGGCCCGCATCTCGTCCTCGGTCAGCTCCTGGGCGCCCGGCTCGGTGCCGACGGTCAGGACCGCGCCGGTGGCGATCAGCTTCAGGAAGTCGGCGTGATGGGCCAGGATGCTGGCGGCCTTGCGATGGGCGTCGGCGGCGTCCTCGACCACGCCGGCCCGCATCTCGTCGGGGATCTTCACGTCGGCCGCCAGGCCGGTGATCTCGCCGCCGCCGCCGGGGATGGTGATATAGGCCCCGGCCACCGACATGCGGGGACCGGGCACGAGGCCGGCGTTGATGGCGTCGCGCAGGGCCACGTCGCCGAAGGCCCGCCAGGTCCCGACGTCGCGCACGCTGGTGAAGCCGGCCTCCAGGGTGAGGCGCGCATGGGCGGCGCCGATATAGGCCTGGTAGGCGGCGGTGGTCAGCAGCGGCTCGGCGATGTTCTCGGTCTGCTCCTGGTCGCAGAGGTGGGTGTGCATGTCGATCAGGCCCGGCAGCACCATGCGGGTCGACCAGTCGATGACCTTGCCGTCGGCCGGGGCGGCCTTCCACGGCGCGACCGCGACGATCCGCTCGCCGTCGATGGTGATCATCTGGTCGCTGAGGACCTTGCCCTGCAGGGTGTCGACCAGCTTGCCGGCGTGGACATAGACGGGGGCGGCCCAGGCGGCTTCGGAAGCGGCGAGCGGCGCGAGCGCCAGGGCGGCGGCCAGGACGGCGGTTTCGATCTTCACGAGAGCATCCCCACGATCCACTCATCCCGGCGAAGGTCGGGATGTGGATCCCCATTCGAAGTGCGACACCCCGGAGAAGACCTCGACGGGGGCGGGGAAGTCCAGACCTTGTCTCGGGGCGTCGCCACGAGCGTCGAGCTTGCCCAACATCCGCACGGCCTTGGGATCCGGGTCGCCGGGATGAGCGGCCTTCACGAGGCTTGTTCGGCCATCCAGTCCCGGAACGCCGCCAGGGCCGGCGTGACCGCCCGCGACTTCAGCCAGGTGAGCCAGTACATCCCCGCCCCCACCTCCAGGGCGAACGGCCGCACCAGCCGGCCCTGCTCCAGGTCGCGGGCGAACATCATCGACGGGGCCAGGGCCACGCCGGCGCCCTGCATCGCCGCCTCGACCATCACCCAGGAGCTGTCGAACACCGGCCCGCGGATCGGCGGCGGGACCAGGCCGGCGGCCGCGAACCAGTCGGGCCAGTCGTCGGCCCGGTAGCTGCGCAGCAGGACCTCGGCGCCCAGGGCCTCGGGCGACTTCAGCCGTTCGGCCACCAGGGGCGCGCACAGCGGGGTCATGGGCGCGGCGAACAGCGGGACGGCCTGGGTTCCGTGCCAGGCCCCGTCGCCGAACCGCACGGCGCAGTCCAGGCCCTCGCCGGCGATGTCGATGCGGTTGTTGTTGGTGAACAGGCGCAGGTCGACGAACGGATGGGCCTCGCGGAAGGCCGGCAGGCGCGGCAGCAGCCAGCCGACGGCGAAGGTGCCGACCACCCCGACGCTGAGCACCTCCATCACCCGCCCGGCCGCGAACCGCTCGAGCACGTCGCCCATGCGGTCGAAGCTGTCGCGCACCGGCGGCAGCAGGGCCAGCCCCTCGTCGGTCAGGGCCAGGCCGCGCGGCAGGCGGCGGAACAGGCTGGTCCCCAGCCGCTGCTCCAGGCCCTTGACCTGGTGGCTGACGGCGGCCTGGGTCACGCACAGCTCGATGGCCGCCCGCGTGAAGGACAGGTGCCGGGCCGAGGCCTCGAAGGCCCGCAGGGCGTTCAGGGGAAGCTGCGCGCGACTCATCTCGACACCCAAAATATTCTAGGGACTGAACCGAAGTATCATCGTTTGATCCCAAGGTCCCGCCTCGCCCATCTTCCCGCCCATGGAGGATCCGATGATCGACAGACGGCAAGTATTAACGGCTATCTCGACCCTGCCCGCCTTTTCTTTGGCCTCCCCCGCCGGCGCGGTCGCGACGGCGCGCCTGACCAGCGGCATTAGCCGGGGTATGGCCGCCCTGGAGGCGCGCAGCGGCGGGCGGCTGGGCGTGGCCGTGCTGGACACCGCCGACGGCAGGACCTTCGCCTATCGCGGCGACGAGCGCTTCGCGATGTGCAGCACCTTCAAGGCCCTGGTCGCGGGCCTGGTGCTCAAGCGGGTCGACCAGGGGCAAGAGCGGCTGGACCGGCGGATCGTGTACGGCCGAAACGTGCTGCTGGCCCATTCGCCGGCCACGGAGCAGCACATCAACGACGGCATGACCGTGGGGGCGCTGTGCGAGGCGACGGTCACCCTCAGCGACAACGCCGCCGCCAATATCCTGCTCTACACCTTCGGCGGCCCGCCGGCCCTGACCGCCTTCCTGCGCGGCCTGGGCGACAAGGTGACCCGCCTGGACGGCTACGAGCCGAACCTCAACGTGGTGCGGCCCGGCGAGATCCACGACACCACCTCGCCCAACGCCATGCTGGGCGCCCTGCGCGCCCTGGCCCTGGGCCCGGTCCTGTCGTCGGCCTCGCGCCAGCAACTGGTCGCCTGGCTGGTGGCCAACCAGACCGGCGACAAGCGGCTGAGGGCCGGCCTGCCCGCCGGCTGGAAGGTCGGCGACAAGACCGGCAGCTGGGGCGACGGCAAGGTCGGGACCACCAACGACATCGCCGTGATCTGGCCTCCCGGTCGCCCTCCGCTGCTGATCACCGCCTATCTGAGCCGCTCCACCCTCGCCGACGACGGCCGCAACGCCGTGATCGCCGAAGTCGCCCGACTGGTCGTCGCCGCCGGTTTCGGATCCTAGGAGCCATGGACAGTCAGGCGCTTGGCGCCGGCGCCCGCCCTCGTCCTTCGACAGGCTCAGGATGAGGGCGACTTGCCGGGCGGCCGAGTGGAATTCCTCATCCTGAGCCTGTCGAAGGACGAGGAATTGCGCCCAAGATCGCCAACGGCTCGCCGATCCTCGGGGGAATGACGCGCCAAGCCACTGTTCTTTAAGCCCTTAAGCCTATGCGTGCTTCACGGGCGTCCTGACACGAGCCAAGGTCGGGCGCCCGCGAAAGCAGGGTGATGACAGCGACGACCTCCCTCGCCTCGACCGGACCGATCTGGCGCTGGACGGGCGGCGACATTCTGAAGACCCTGGTCCTGGCCGTGGGCGCGGCGGTCGGCTACGCCCTGCTGGCCTATCTCTGCGTCGAATTCCCCCGCAACTATGGCCAGGTGGCGCCGATCTGGCTGTCCAACGGCTTCGGCGTGGCCTGCCTGCTGTCGTGCCGCAACCGCCACTGGCCGGCCGTGCTGCTGGGATGCCTGGCCGGCGGGCTGGCGGCCGGCGCCCATGTCCATGACCTGCTCGCGGTCAATGTCGTGCTGGTCAGCTGCAACATCGTCCAGGTCTTGGTCTGCGCCTGGGGCGTGCGCCGCGTGATCGGCGAGACGATCGACCTGGGCCGCGCCCGGGACATGATCGCCTTCGCCCTGATCTGCGGCCTGGCCGGCCCGCTCGCCACCAGCGTCCTGGCCGCCTCGCTCCATACGGCGATGCGCGGCGGCGTGCTGCTGGCCAATATCAGCCTGTGGTCGCTGGGCGACATCCTGGGCCTGATGACCATCACGCCCTGCCTGCTGGCCATGGTCCGCATGCGCCACTATCTGCGCGAGCGGCCGCTCTCCGCCAGCGGCGCGGCCAGCCTGCTGCTGTTGCTGGTCGTGACGGTCGGCGTCTTCGCCCAGAACCGGCCGCTGCTGTTCATGATCCCGCCGGTCATGCTGCTGGTCGCCTGGCGGCTGGAGGTGCTGGGCGCGGCGCTCAGCGCGACCCTGGTGGCCGTGGTGGCGGTGATCTTCACCATGGCCGGCCACGGGCCGATCACGCTGCTGCGGGCGGGGTCGACCGACCAGGCCATCGTGCTGCAGCTGTTCCTGGCCGTGGCGATCTTCATCAGCCTGCCCGTGGCCTCGATCCAGCGCCACCGGCGCCAGATGCTGCAGAAGATGACCGAGGCCAACGCCGCGGTGTTCCGCAGCGAGGCGCGCTTCCGCCAACTGGCCGAAGACGCCCAGGACCTGATCGTCCACAGCGACCTGCGCGGCGTCATCCAGTACGTCTCGCCGGCCTGCGTCGCCATGCTGGGCTACGCGCCGGAGGAGCTGGTCGGCCGCGAAGGGATGACTACGGTGCACGAGGACGACCGCGAGGCCGTCCGCGCGATCGTCATCGAACACATCGCCCATCTGGCGGCGCATCACGACAACGCTCCCACGCGGGTCGAGTATCGCGCGATCCGCAAGGACGGGCGGATGATCTGGCTGGAATCCCGCCCCAGCCTGCAGCGCGACCCGCTGACCGGGGCGGTCCTGGGCATCAGCGACATCGTCCGCGACGTCACCGAGCAGAAGGCCATGGAGCAGGAGCTGCGCGAGGCCCGCAACGCGGCCGAGGCGGCCGCCGCGGCGAAGGGCGAGTTCCTGGCCAATATGAGCCACGAGCTGCGCACGCCCCTGACCTCGGTGCTGGGGTTCGCCCGGCTGGTCGATGACGAGCCGGAGCTGTCGCCCGACGCACGCCGCTTCATCGGCCGGGTGCTGAGCGGCGGCAAGGCGCTGCTGGCCACCATCAACGACATCCTGGACTTCTCGAAGCTGGAGGCCGGCCAGCTGGAGCTGAAGCTGGAGCCCGTCGCCCCCGCGCCGCTGATCGAGGAGGCCCTGGACCTGTTCTCGCTGGAGACCGAGGCCCGGGGCGTGGCCCTGCGGGCCGACGGGCTGGACGGCTTGCCCGCCAACCTGCTGATCGACGGCGGCCGCCTGCGCCAAGTGCTGCTGAACCTGATCGGCAACGCGGTGAAGTTCACCGAGGCCGGGTCGGTCACCGTCACGGCCGCCTATGACGACGCCGCCGGGCGGCTGCGCGTCTCGGTGCGCGACACCGGGCCCGGCATCGCGCCCGAGGCCGTCGACCTGCTGTTCCGCCGCTTCTCCCAGGTCGACGCCGGCCTGACACGCAAGCACGGCGGCACCGGCCTAGGCCTGGCCATCTGCAAGGGCCTGGTCGAGGCGATGGGCGGCCAGATCGGCGTGGTCAGCGATCCGGGCCAGGGCGCCTGCTTCAGCTTCGACGTCGTGGCGCCGTCCGCCGCGGAGGCCAAGACGCTCGCCGACCATGAGGCCGCCGTTCCATCGCTGCCGCCGGCCTGCCACGTGCTGGTCGTCGACGACAACCCGGCCAACCGCGAGCTGGTCAACGCCATCCTCACCGCCCTGGGCGCGCAGGTGTCCGAGGCGGTGGACGGCGAGGAGGGCGTCGCCGCCGCCGCGGTTCGCCCGTTCGACGTCATCCTGATGGACCTGCGCATGCCGCGCCTGGACGGCGCCCAGGCGGCCCTGCGCATCCGCGGCGGAGGCGGCCCCAACGCCGGCGCGCCGATCATCGCCTTCTCGGCCGACGCGCGGACCGGCGGCCCAGGCGGGGTCTTCGACGGCTCGGTGTCCAAGCCGATGACCGCCGCCAGCCTGGTTGACGCCCTCAACAGCGCCATGGCCAAGGCGCCGCCCAGGAGCCTCCCGGCCTCGGCCTGACCCGCGACCTGGAAGAACATCGGTTTCCGAGATTGCGCGCCGGCCCGCGCACGCTAGGATTGCGCCTCCTTCAGGAGGTCCGACCATGAGCGACGAACTCGTCTTCTACACCAACCCGATGTCGCGCGGCCGCATCGTCCGCTGGATGCTGGAAGAGGTCGGCGCCCCCTATCGCACCGTCGTGCTCGACTACGCCTCGACGATGAAGGCTCCGGAGTACCTGGCGGTCAATCCGATGGGCAAGGTGCCGGCGATCACCCACCGCGGCGTGACCGTCACCGAGGGGGCGGCGATCTGCGCCTATCTGGCCGACGCCTTCCCCGAGGCCGGCCTGGCCCCGCCGGTCGGCTCACCCGCTCGCGGGACCTATTATCGCTGGCTGATGTTCGGCTGCGGGCCGGTGGAGGCGGCGGTGACCAACAAGGCGCTGGGGGTGGAGGTGCCGCCCGAACGCCGCGCCACGGCTGGCTATGGCTGCCTGGACGACACCCTGAACACCCTGGAAACAGCGGTGGGCGGCAAGCCGTACATCGTCGGCGACGCGTTCTCGGCCGCCGACGTCTATGTGGGCTCGCAGATCGGCTGGGGCATGATGTTCGGCTCGATCGAGAAGCGCCCGGCCTTCGAGGCCTATTGGGCGGGGATCAACCAGCGCCCGGCCGCCAGGCGGGCCTCCCAGATCGACGACGCGCTGATCGCCAAGGCCAAGGAAGACGCTTGAGCCCTTCGACGCGGGCTGAACATGGGACGGGGACAGGCGCATGCGCCTGTCCCCAAGAGTGAACCTGAACTCAAAAGTTCTAGAGCAAGCCGCGCGATATAGGATCGCGTGGCTTGCTCCAGGCTCTGTGTTCGCATCGCTTTTGCGGAAAACCGGCGTCCACTTTTCCGCGCGATGCTCTAGGCCAGGACCTGGATCACCACCCGGCGGTTCTGGGCGCGGCCGTCGGGGTTGTCGTTGGGGGCGACGGGGTCATCCTCGCCGTACGAGATCGTCGCCATGCGGTTCAGCGGCACGCCTTGCTTGCTGAGGAACTTGCGCACCGTCTCGGCCCGCTCGCCGGCCAGGCTCTCGTTGTACTTCGGATCGCCGGTGGCGTCGGTGAAGCCCTGGATTTCCAGATAGACGTTCTTGTTGTCGCCTTTCAGCTTCGAGGCGAAGTCAGCCAGGCGCTGCTCGGCCTCAGGGGACAGCTCGTAGCGGTTCAGCGGGAACTTCACCGAGTCGTCGCTCAGCACCACCGAGTACAGGAACTTGCCCTCGGCCAGCTTGCCGGCGTCGGTCGCGCGCTTCAGCGCTTCCTGGCTGGTCCGGTCGACCTCGGCCAGCTTGGTCTCGGTCCCGTCGACCCGCGTGTTCACCACGCCGACCTGATCGTTGACATAACCCTTGGTCGCGCAGCCGCTGACCGACAACCCGCCGGCCACCAGAGCGCTCACCATCATCATCTTATAATTCATGCTAATCATGGCACACCCTTCCGCCTGTTGTTTCAATGCCGAGCGCCAAGCTGAGCCGTCCCACACCCCAGCAGCGGCGCTTCGTCAGGTCAAAATCGACATTCGAAAGAGGCGAATTCTGGGCCTGTTCTGGACAGACTTGGCCATTGCGGAGAAGGCGTTGCACCCACTCTTAAATAGCGCGCGCGTACGCAGAACCTGAACAAAGGTTCCCAATAAATATTTGTAATATGCTAGGGCTGAGCCGCCATCCTGGACCTGTTTTTCCGTCTCCGCCAGACAGAAAAGCGGGCGCGCCCATCGGACGCGCCCGCCAAGGATTCGGTTGAGCTGGTATTTACTGCAACGTCGCCTTGCCGATCGCCAGGCCATCCGCCCCGGCGCCGACGGCGATCACCCCGCCGTCCTCCAGGTCGCCGGCCAGCAGCTTCTTGGCGATCGGGTCGATCAGGTCCTTCTGGATCACGCGCTTGAGCGGCCGCGCGCCGTAGACCGGATCATAGCCCTTGTCGGCCAGCCACTGCAGGGCCTCGGCGTCCAGCGCCAGGGTCATGCGCCGCTCGGCCAGCATCTTGTCCACCCGCTGCAGCTGGATGCGGACGATGTCGCCCATGTTCGCGCGTGACAGGCGCTTGAACAGGATGATCTCGTCGATCCGGTTGAGGAACTCGGGGCGGAAGTGGCCGCGCACCGTGTTCATCACCAGCGGGCGGACCTCCTCGACGTCGGACCCGTCCTCCTGGTTGGCCAGGAACTCGGCCCCGAGGTTGGAGGTCATGATGATCAGGGTGTTCCTAAAATCGACCGTCCGGCCCTGGCCGTCCGTGAGACGACCATCGTCCAGCACTTGAAGGAGCACGTTGAAGACGTCCGGGTGGGCCTTCTCGATCTCGTCGAACAGCACCACCTGGTAGGGACGCCGGCGCACGGCCTCGGTCAGCGCCCCGCCCTCGTCGTAGCCGACATAGCCGGGGGGCGCGCCGATCAGCCGGCTGACCGAGTGCTTTTCCATGTATTCCGACATGTCCATGCGGGTGATCGCATGCTCGTCGGCGAACATGAATTCGGCCAGGGCCTTGGTCAGCTCGGTCTTGCCCACGCCCGTCGGGCCCAGGAAGAGGAACGAGCCGATCGGCTTGGAAGGGTCGTGCAGGCCGGCCCGAGCCCGCCGGACGGCGTCTGACACCGCCTCCAGCGCCTCGTCCTGGCCGACGACGCGGCCGCGCAGGGCGTCCTCCATCTTCAGCAGCTTCTCGCGCTCGCCTTCCAGCATCTTCTCGACCGGCACCCCGGTCCAGCGGCTGACCACGGCGGCGATCTGCTCGGCGTCGACCACTTCCGGCGTCAGGGCCTTCTGGGCGCCCGCGCCGCCTTCGCCGGCCTCGGCCTCCGCCAGGCGACGCTCCAGGGCCGGGATCTCGCCGTACTGAATCTGGCCGGCCCGGGCGAAGTCGCCGGCCCGCTGGGCCGTCGCCAGGTCGGCGCGCAGCCGGTCCAGGGCCTCGCGGGCCTGGGCGGCGCCGCCGACCTTGTCCTTCTCGGCCTTCCAGCGGGCGGTCATCTCGTCGCTGCGGAACTGCAGGTCATCGATCTCGACCTCCAGGTTCTCCAGGCGCTGTTTTGAGGCGGCGTCGGTTTCCTTGGACAGCGCCTCGCGCTCGATCTTCAGCTGCACCAGGCGGCGGTCGATCTCGTCCAGTTCCTCGGGCTTGCTGTCGATCTGCATCCGCACCCGGCTGGCGGCCTCGTCGACCAGGTCGATGGCCTTGTCGGGCAGGAAGCGGTCGGCGATGTAGCGGTTGCTGAGCGTGGCGGCGGCGACGATGGCGCTATCCGAGATCCGCACCCCGTGGTGCACCTCGTACTTCTCCTTCAGGCCGCGCAGGATCGAGACGGTGTCTTCCACCGTCGGCTCGCTGACGAACACCGGCTGGAAGCGGCGGGCGAGCGCCGCGTCCTTCTCGACATGCTTGCGGTACTCGTCCAGCGTGGTGGCGCCCACGCAGTGCAGCTCGCCGCGGGCCAGAGCGGGCTTCAGCAGGTTCGAGGCGTCCATCGCCCCGTCGCTCTTGCCCGCCCCGACCAGGGTGTGCATCTCGTCGATGAACAGGATGATCGAGCCCTCGGCGGCCGTGACCTCGCCGAGCACCGCCTTCAGCCGCTCCTCGAACTCGCCGCGATATTTCGCGCCGGCGATCAGGCTGCCCATGTCCAGCGACAGCAGCTTCTTGTCCTTGAGGCTCTCGGGCACGTCGCCGTTGACGATGCGCTGGGCCAGGCCCTCGACGATGGCGGTCTTGCCGACCCCCGGCTCGCCGATCAGGACGGGGTTGTTCTTGGTGCGGCGGCTCAGCACCTGGATGGTGCGGCGGATCTCCTCGTCGCGGCCGATCACCGGGTCGATCTTGCCGTCGCGGGCCGCCTGGGTCAGGTCGCGGGCGTAGCGCTTGAGCGCGTCATAGCCGTCCTCGCTGGAGGCGCTGTCGGCCGTGCGGCCCTTGCGGATCGCCGCGGCGGCGGTCTCAAGGCCCTGGGCCGTCGCTCCGGCCTCCTTCAGGATCTTGGCCGCGTCGCCGCCTTCCTTGGCGATGGCGATCAGCAGGCGCTCGGTGGTGACGAAGGCGTCGCCGGCCTTCTTCGCCCCCTCCTCGGCCGCGCTGAACACCCGGGCGGTATCGGGCTTCATGTAGAGCTGGCCGCCGGCGCCGTCGACGCGGGGGGTCTTGGCCAGCAGGGCGTCGACGGCCGCGTCGGCCGCGTCGGGCCGGCCGCCGGCGTTCTGGATCAGGGTGCGGGAAAGGCCGTCCTTCTCCTCGAGCAGGACCTTCAGCAGGTGTTCGGGCCCCAGCTGCTGGTGCCCCTTGGCCAGGGCCAGGCTCTGGGCCGACTGGACCGCGGACTTGGCGCGGTCGGAATAGAGATCGATCTTCATGCGGTATCCCCTCCATGGGCGGATTTGGGCCGCTCGCCTCGCTTGAGCACGAGCCGCCCAGGACGGGATTTAGGTGTGGCCGTTCAGCCACACAAGGGCGCCCACCCAGACTCTCTAACGCCGGCGGACCTGAACGCCAGCCCAGCGATCATAGAACGGATCCGGTCGCTGGAAGGCCATGGCGATAAACACCGCCAGCACGGCCAGCCCGAACACGATCGACGCGACCAGGCTCGCACCTCCAAGGCCGAGGTCGACCAGGCCTATCGCGCTCAGAATCGACACCAGGTTGAAGGTCGCCCATAGGCCGTAGACCACCAGATTGCGGATCAGGGCGCCGCGCAGGGTGGACTTTCCAGTGCGCGTATCGACGACCCGAACCCCCGCCAGGGCCTTGCCCAGGCTCGTCCCAACCAGCCCCTCGGACAGGGTTAGGCCGACCAGCAGCAGGATTCCGGTTAGGCTGTCGGCGAAGAAGACGCGCGGCAAAAATCGCCCGTCCAGGTCGACCGCGCCGGCGCGCCACATCGTCGTGATCACGTTGCCCGACTGCTGGACCTGATTGAGCCTAACGAAGCGATTGACTTCGTGTCCGAAGAATCGCGACGTGCAGAGCACCGCGCTGTCGATCCGGAACCCCACCGGCAGTTCCAGCCCTCTAGGCGCCGTCCTGGTCGGGGCGCAGGCGGTCGTCATCAGGACGGCCTGCTGTACACGGACCTGACCGCCGGTTTGGCCGTAGGCCACAGCGCCGACCGTCGAGACCAGCGCGCCCACCAAGATCCAGTCGATCAGCGCGGCCAGCACGCGCCGCCAAAAGCCGCCCGACAGGCGCTTCCGAGCGGTCGGCTCATGGGATTCGGTCATCAGCCCCCCGGCTTGAAGGTTTGCAAAGGTCGTGCGCCTACCACCCGCGCTGGGCGATATAGGTTTCCAGCGCCTGGATGCGGGCGGCGTCTGACGGGTGGGTCGAGGCGAACTGCGGGGTGTTGGGGCCGCCGTTGGCCTGCATGTGCAGCCACAGGATCACCGCCTCGCGCGGGCGGTAGCCGGCCCGCTGCATGAAGTCGACGCCCAGGCGGTCGGCCTCCAGTTCCTGCTTGCGCGAGAACGGCAGCAGGAAACCGTACTTGGCCGCGCCGCCGCCATAGCTGGAGATCGCCCGGGCGGCGTCGGACGAGCCGGCCGCCGCGCCCAGAACGCCCAGCACCAGGCTGGAGGTCAGGGTCTGCGACTGCCGCTCGGCCGCGTGGCGGGCGACCACGTGGCCGGCCTCGTGGCCGATCACGGCGGCCAGCTGGTCGTCGTTGTCGACCAGGTTCAGCAGGCCCGTGGTGACCCCGACATGGCCGCCGGGCAGGACGAAGGCGTTGGGGGCGTTGTCCTCGAACACCGCATAGTCCCACGGCCGCTGGCCCAGGCCGGCGGCCTCGACCACCCGCTGGCCGACCGCCCGCACCCGGGTGTTGGCGGCGCGGTTCGCGCTGACCTTGCTGGTGGCCAGGGCCTGGCTCCACGCCTGCTCGCCGGCCTGGGCCAGGCTGGCGTCGTTGACGATGGTCATCTGCTGGCGGCCCAGTTCGGGATTGTAGGCGCAGGCGGACAGGGCCAGGGCGGCGAGGATCGGGACGGCGAACGCGGGACGCAAGGCGGGACTCCGGCGGAAGAAGGAACGGCCCCACCTTGGCGGATCGGCGCCCCGCTTGTCCACGCGCCAGACGGGCGCCGGCCCTGTCAGTCGCCCCGGGACGACTCGATCACCTGGGCCAGGCGCCGGGGGTCGATCGGCTTGGACAGCACCGGAACGTCGCGCAGGTCCGGCCGCACGCCCTGCTCGCCATAGCCGGTCACGAAGGCGAACGGGATCCTGCGTTCGCGCAGCACGTCGGCGGCGGCGAACGAGGTCTCGCCGTCGAGATTGACGTCCAGCAGGGCGAAGTCGAAGACCGCGGCGCGCGCCGCCGCCTCGGCCTCGGTCGCCGAACAGACCGGCCCGATGATCGCGCAGCCCAGGTCGCCCAGCAGGTCCTCGACCAGCATGGCGACGAACAGTTCGTCCTCGACGACCAGCACGCGAAGCGGCTCAGGCGGCGCCGCGGGTGAAGCGGCTGGGCTCTCCGGGCTTGGCGAATTCGGACGTGATCGTGCAGACGACGCCGGTCGGCGGGTAGTCGAGCCGGACCTCACCGCCCAGCTCCCGCGCCAATCCGCCCGTGATGAGGCGGCTGCCGAAGCCCTGGCGGCTTGGCGTGCTGACCGCAGGACCATCGATTTCCTCCCAACGCAATTTCAGCCGCTCGACCCCGTCATCCTTGACGCGCGCCCAGGTCAGGGCCACCCGCCCAGCCTCGTTGGACAGCGCGCCATATTTCGTCGCATTGGTCATCAGTTCGTGCAGGGCCAGCGACAGGGACAGCGCCGCCTTGGGCGCCAGCCGCAGGGGCGGCCCGTCGGTCCTGAACCGGCCGGAATCCCCGTGCGAGCCGATCAGCGAGGCGACCACGTCGCGCAGGTCCGCCCCGTCCCAGCTTTCGAGGGTCAGGATGTCGTGGGCGCGGGCCAGGGCCAGCAGCCGGGTGTTCAGGGAATCGCGGGCCCCGTTGAGGTCGGTGGCGTTGCGCAGGGTCTGACCGGCCACGGACTGCACGGTGGCCAGGGTGTTCTTGACCCGGTGATTGAGCTCGTTGACCAGCAGCAGCTGCAGCTCCTCGGCCCGCTTGCGCTCGGTGACGTCGCGCATCACCCCGGTGAAGAAGCGCTTGCCGTTCTCGCGCCATTCGGCGATCGACAGCTCCAGCGGAAAGGTCGAGCCGTCGCGCCGCCGGCCGGAGACCTCGCGGCCGATGCCGATGATCCGCCGCTCGCCGGTCTGGCGATAGCGGCCCAGATAGCCGTCGTGCTCGGCGTGGTAGGGCTCGGGCATCAGGATGTGGATGTTGCGCCCGAACATCTCGGCCGACGCATAGCCGAACAGGCGCTCGGCCGCCGGGTTGAAGGCCTCGACCCGGCCCATTTCGTCGATCACCACGATCGCATCGACGGCGGTGTCGACGATGGCGCGATAGCGCGCCTCGACATCGCCTGGGCTGGCCTCGTTTCGATGCTCGGTATTCGCAGCTCCGGGCATGTCCGGGTTCGCCCCCTTCAGCGAGCCCGAGCTTAGCGTCGAAGTTGTGATCCGGCCAGGAACTTATCCTTAACGGGAGACGAGCCGCTGGATCTACTTCCCATCCGCGTAAAGTTTCGTATATCTCGTCTAGACAGAACAAGGCTTCGTCTAAGGCCAGCCCGGAGCGTCCTCAGTCCGCTCACAGTTGTGTCTAGGCTGACTAGCGGGGCGTAGCCGGTAAGTAAGCAGCGAGCAGACCAGTGCAGAGGTGCCGCCAATTGCCGCAAACATCGCCGCAGCAACAGCCCGTGACTCTTCGGGAGCCAGCCACTTTGCAAAGAGTGCCAGTCCACCCATCACCGCCCCTGCCGCCGCGCAAGTACATATGTAGACTGCGTCGCTGCGGACCTCGCTGACTAATCGAGCTGCTATCCAAACAGGTACAGTCAGCACGTATAAATACGGCAAATACGTCGCGAATAGAAAAATCGCCAGGGGCGACCACCAGATGCCGCCAACCAATGGATTGATCGCGATTAACATATGACCTTGACGGTCAGCATACGCTAAGGCCGACAACCACAAAATTGCGAACAACGATGGTGGTAAGAGTAGAAAAAACCAAAACAAGGCCCGACTTCTAAAAGGCTTTGGGACACTGTTTGTGATTTTCATCATTCGCCTACACTACCGAAGAAAACGTATCTCGGGTTGGTCCATCATAACAGCCAGTCCCGCGCAACTGCGATCTACTCCGCGTACAGCTTGACCACCTCGTAGAGGAACTGGCGGCCGTTCATCAGCGCCTTGACCTGGATGCGCTCGTTCAGGCCGTGGATGTGGTCGCCGTCGACGCCGGCCATCAGGCCCGACAGGCCGTAGGTCGGCACGCCCGCGGCGTTGGTGAAGCGGCCGTCGGTGGCGCCGGTCAGCATGGCCGGGATGAACGGCACGCCGGGCCAGATCTTGCTCGCGACCTTGGTGGCCGGAGCCATGATCTTCGGCGTCAGCGGCGGCGGCGGGCTGACCGGGTCGGGGTCGGCGGCCAGGGTGATCTTGATGGCCGGGTCGGCGACGATCTGCTCCAGCTGGTCGCGGACGACCTTGGGATCATTGCCCGGCAGGATGCGGCAGTTGACGTTGGCCTTGGCCCGCTGCGGCAGGGCGTTGGGCGCGTGGCCGGCCTCGACCATGGTGGCCACGCAGGTGGTGCGCATCATGCTGTTGCGTCCCGGGTCGCGGGCCAGGACGGCGGCGGCCGCGGCGTCGGCGGGATCCTTGACCATGGCCCGCATGGCGGCCGCCACTTCGGGATCGGGCTCGATCCTGGCGCTCTGCTCGTAATAGCCCTTGGTGGCGTCGTTCAGGGCGATCGGGAAGTCGTAGGCCCCCAGCCGCGCCAGGCCATTGGCCAGGTGGTAGATCGCGTTGTCTTTGACCGGCCGCGAAGAGTGGCCGCCGGCGTTGGTCACTTCGAGATTGTAGTCCATGTAGACCTTCTCGCCGACCTGGATGCCCAGCAGCCGGGGCTGGCCCTTTTCGTCCAGCTGGCTGTCGTCGCCCTCATTCAGGGCGAAGTCGGCCTTCATGGCCTCGGGATACTTCTCCAGCAGCCAGGGCACGCTGTTGAACTGGCCGCCCTCCTCGCCGCAGGTCAGGGCCAGCTTGAGGTCGCGCCGGGGCTTGAAGCCCTCCTGCTTGTAGCGCACCAGGCTGTCGGTGAAGATCGCCGCCATGGCTTTGTCGTCGCTGGCGCCCCGGGCGTAGAAATAGCCGTCCTCCTCGACCAGCTTGAACGGGTCGCGCGCCCAGTCCTCGCGCTTGGCCTCGACCACGTCGATGTGGGCCATCAGCAGGATGGCGCCGGCCTTGGGGTCCTTGCCGTGCAGGGTGGCCAGCAGGGCGCCGGCCTTGGGATGCTCGTCGGGGAACACCACGCGCACGTCGCTGTCGGGGAAGCCCGCCGCCTTCAGCCGCGCGCCCATGGCCTGCGCGGCCGCCGTGCAGCTGCCGACCGAGGCGGTGGTGTTGATCTCGACCAGTTCCTTGTAGAGGCCGCGGAACGCCGCCTCGCTCGAATCCTGCGCCTTGGCGGAGGTCGCGGCCAAGGCCGACAAGGCGGCCGCCGTCAGGAGAAAGCTCTTGGTCTTGCCGCGCATGGTCGTCCCCTAATGTGTGGAACGAAGCTAGGCGGGGTTCGCCGCCCAGCGCAATGGGCGAGGTTGACCGCCGACGCCCGCGGCGATCCTTGCGTTGCCAGGACCCGATTGTCGGCTATCAGGGACCAAAGCCGAACGCCGAACAGGAGATGGACCATGCGGATCAAGTCTATGGCGGCGCTCGCCGTGCTGGCGTCGTGCTCGGTCGCGACCGCCCACGCCGCGGAGACCGCGCCGTTCGATCCGGCCACGGTCGATATCGCCGACATCCTGGCCTGCAAGATCGACGGCGGCCACTATGTCGGGTTTTCGATGTCGGTCAGCGATGACGACAGCCCAGGCGGCGCCAAGGCGCGCGGCTGGGTCAGGCTGCCGCCCCCAAGCCCGATCTTCTCGGCCTATCGCCTGCCCAAGCCGCTCAACGTCTTCGGCCAGACCACCAGCACCGTGGCCTTCAAGGGTTCGGCGATGATGGCGGTCCTCGACCTGCCGGACGCCACCGCGCTCGGCGCGGCGCAGGGCGTCACCAACGTTCTTGCGGGGACCGGACGCTTCATGGGCGAACGCCTGGTCGACGACTCGACCCAGCTGGATCCGGAATCGGGATTTCGCTTCAAGAACCGTTCGTCCCTGAAGATCACGAATCATCCGGCGTTTCCGGGCAAGACGCTGATCGGATGCGAGTACGACGGCCAGTTGCAGCCTCCCGCCTGATGGCCGCCAACAAGCCCGTCGCGCTCACGGCGCTGATCGCGGCGGCGTCCCTCCGGCTCGGCGCGATCGATGCGCCGGCCCTCGCGCAAGGCCAGGACGAGGCCGCCGCGACCGGCGAGACGCGCTGCCCGGCCGGCGGCGCCTTTTCGATCGCCGGCGAAACCTTCGGGCCGGGCGACGTGACGGAGGTCGAGACCCAGTTCAGCGACCTGGGCATGCCGTTGGTCCAGATCGAGCTCAGCGACCAGGGTCGGGCGCGGTTCGTGGCGCTGCAGGACGGACGGGTGGGCGACAGGCTGCCGATCTGCCTGGACGGCGTCCTGCTGTCGGCCCCCTATCTGGCGGAGCCGATCACGGGGTCCAGCCTGCAGATCGCCGGCGGCATGACGGTCCCGGAGACCCGGGATCTGGCCAGGCGAATCCGGGAACAGTTGGGCCTGAAGGACAAGGCGCCTTCAGGCGCGCCGGATCATCCCGTCAAACCCACCGATTGAGGCTGGATCGCCGCCCACGCGGAAATCCCGGGCGCAAGGGCCCGGGATGACGGCTGAGAGCAGAGAGGGTGTCGCCCAGCGTACCGGGCGGCCAGAAACCGGGCGACCAGAAGGCGCTTAAGCCTCTTCCGACCCCGGCGCGGCGGCGCCTTCGAAGCTGCGCGGGGCGCGGCGGCGCTTGGGCTTGGCCGGAGCCTCGCCCTCCGCCGCGGCCGGAGCCGCCGGAGCCGCTTCGGCCGGAGCCTCGGCGCGGGTCGACTTGCGGCCCAGGAAGGCCGGGGCGTGGCTGACGTCGCCGTCCTGGCTGCGCAGCAGCGGCGAGGCCGGAGCCTCGCTGGTCAGCGGCGTGGCCTGCGGCTCGATCACCGCCATCGGATCGCGGTCGCGCGGCGCCCGTTCACGGCGCGGACGCTCGCGGCGGCCTTCGGCCTGCGGCTGTTCGGCGCCCTCGGCGGCGACCGGACGGTCTTCGCGGACGCGGTCCTCGCGGGGACGCTCGTCACGGGGCCGCTCCTCCCGGGGACGCTCGTCGCGGAAGCGGTCTTCCCGCGGGCGGTCGTCACGGGGACGATCATCGCGCGGGCGATCCTCCCGGGGCCGGTCATCGCGGGGACGGTCGTCGCGGGGCCTGTCGTCACGGGGGCGATCGTCACGGGGGCGATCGTCACGGGGGCGATCGTCACGATCGCGCCAGCGGTCGCGACGGCCCTGACCCTGACTCTGACCATCGCGGTCACGGTCGCGGTTCTGGTTGTCGCGGGGACGGTCGTCGCGCTGGCGATCCTCGCGGGGACGGTTCTCGAACCGGTCGCGACGCTGTTCGCCGCCCTGGCCTTCGCCGCCCTCGCCCTCGGCCGGAGCCTCGGCCTGGACCGCTTCCGACGCCTCGGGCTGTTCCTCGGGCTCGGCCTCGAAGTCGATCTCGTAGGCCGAATAGGCGTCCTTGCCGACGATGTCGCTGACCGGACGATTCGGCTGGATGGCGCGCAGGACGCGGAAATAGTGCTCGGCGTGCTGCAGGTAGTTCTCGGCCAGGACCCGGTCGCCGGACGACGTCGCGTCGCGGGCCAGCTGCTGGTACTTCTCGTAGACGCTCTGGGCCGCGCCGCGCACCTTCACGCCTTCGGGGCCGTTCGAATCGAAGGCCCGGTTGGCGTTGTGCTGCTGAGGCTTGCCGCCGTTACCCGCTCCACCGCGATTGTTGCGGCCGCGCTGGCGCTTCATGCCCTTGAAATCTCTCATCTTCTCTTCTGAACCTGTCCGGCGGCGATCAGCGCGTCCGGTGTTTGGCCTCTGGAGCGGGGTGAACCCGGTTAGGGTCTGCCTTCGATGTTCTAGAGACGCTGGTTTCCGTAGAGCCTCCGCCCGGTTCGGGCGCGGCGATCAGCCTGGTCGGCCGTTCGCGCCTGCCGGGGGAGTCTTACGGCCATCGAGACGACCGCTGTTCCCGTCACCCGGCGTTTTGGAAGGAGACCTTATCCGTCTACCGCCTCACGCCAGGGTTTCCAAGGGATTTTTCAAGGCGGGACCGTGGCCGCGACTTTGGCCGCTATTTCGTACCGGTGACAACGCGGTCGTTGACCGACAGATCCTTGATGGTCCGCACGTTCTGGGCGCCGGCCTGCCGGAACAGGTCCTCCACCGCCTGGGACTGGTCGTAGCCGATCTCGACGGCGAACATCGCGCCGGGCTTGAGCACCCGCAGGATCTCGCCGGCCAGGACGCGATAGGCGTCCAGGCCGTCGGGACCGCCGTCCAGGGCCAGGCGCGGCTCATGGTCGCGGACCTCCGGCTCCAGGGTCTCGATCACCTCGGTGGCGATATAGGGCGGGTTGGAGACCACCAGGTCGAAGCTGTCGTCGCCCAGGCCGTTGGTCCAGTCGCCGCGCAGCAGGGCCGTCCGACCGGCCAGGTCCAGGTTGGCGGCGTTCTCGCGGGCCACGGCCAGGGCCTCTTCGGAGACGTCGATCCCCAGCCCCTTGGCGGCCGGGCGCTCGGCCAGCACCGCCAGCAGGATCGTGCCGGAACCGACGCCCAGGTCCAGCATGTTGAACGGCATCTGCTCGGGAAAGGCCTTCAGCACCTCGTCGACGATCACCTCGGTCTCGGGACGCGGGGTCAGGACGTGCTTGTTGACCTGCAGCAGGATCTTCCAGAACCCCTTGCGGCCGATGATGTGGCTGACCGGCTCGCGACGGGCGCGGCGGTTCAGGAAGTCGTCCAGCGTCGCCATCTGGGCTTCGGTCAGCACGCGATAGGGATCGGTGATGATGTCGGTGCGGGTGACGTCGGCGGCCACTTCCAGCAGCAGGCGGGCGTCGATGGCCGGCTGGTCGATCTGAACGTTCTTCAGACGATCCTTGGCGGCGTTCCAGGCTTTGACGAGGGTCAGGGTCATGGGCGGCTCCTTAGCGCGTCATCGCCGCCGGGGCGAGTTTGAAGTCGATGGGCGCAGAAGCTTCCAATCTGAAACCTAGGACATGCGCACGGCGTTCTTGGCCCGAAAACCTCGTCCTTCGACAAGCTCAGGATGAGGTTTCTACTGAACCGTCGCTAAAAGTAGCCCTCATCCTGAGCCTGTCGAAGGACGAGGGCGGCCCCGCGATCAAGTTACGCGGAACCTTAGACCAGCCCCACCCCATCCCCCTCGCGCACCGCCCCGCCCGTTTCCACGTTCAGGTAGACCCCGCAGAACATGTGGCCGTAGTGGTCGAACAGGGCCTTCACCAGCTCGATGTCGCGCTCGGCGGTGACCGGGTCGACGTGGGTGGCGGCGCAGCGGACGATCGGCTTGAGCACCTGCGCCCTCGCCTCGCCCACCCGCATCGTCCGTCCGGTCCAGTCGTTCTCGGCCCAGGCCGGCCAGCCCTCGACATAGAGGTTGGCGCGGAAGCGCAGGGGGTCCACGGGGCGGCCCAGCCTGTCGGCCAGGTCGCGGACGCTGGCCAGGTTGACGATCGAGACATAGCCGCTGCGGCTGTCCATGAACCGGTAGTCGCCCGGCCCCGCGATCACCCGCAGCGGTCCCTGGACCGCGTCGCCCAGCAGGTCGGCCAGCCAGGTCTCGAACCCGCGCCGCCCTTCGTCGCCGCGCAGGTCGCCGGCGAAGTCGGCCCGCCCCTCGGCCCGGGCGGTGAACACCCCGGTCGCCGGGTCATAGGCCGTGCGGGCCTTGGCGACCTGCGGGATCTTGGCCAGCACCGCGAACTTCATCTTCGAGATGTGGGCCGGGGCGGCCGGATCGAAGCCGCTGGGACCATCCTCGACCGCATAGAGGCGGTCGCAGGGAAAGCACTGGCCCGCGACCAGCTCGGCCTGGTCCAGGCGTTCGGGCGTGAATCCCTTGACGGGATGGCGATAGAGGCTGACGACCTGGGCTTGCATGACGCGCAAGGTCGTCGACGACTCGGAGCTTGGCAAGGTGAAGCCTGACCGCGCGGAACGGAGCCGGGCCGGACGTGTTCCCCCACCGGAGGGCCAGGCCATGACAGACACCGTTCCGCGACGCCCGATCCGGTCGTGGATCGCCTCGCGGCCCTATCACCTGGCCCCCTGGATCGCCCTGCTGGCCCTGGTCCCCTTCGTCCTGCCCAAGCCCCGGCCCGGCCACGGGCCGAACGAGACGCCGCTGGACCATCCGCCCGGCCTGTCGGAAGACCGGGCCATGCCGCCGCACGACTTCGACCGGGCCGAGCCGATGCGCGGCCGGGCGGCCCGGCATCCGCACCGCATCCCCGTCCTGGGCTGGCGCGACATCCTGTGGCGCACCTTCCGCGAGATCAGCGTCGACCGGCTGCCGGCGGTGGCGGGCGGCGTGACGTTCTACACCCTGCTGGCCATCTTCCCCGCCATCGGCGCCTTCGTCTCGCTGTACGGCCTGTTCGCCGACGTCGGGGCCGTCGAGAAGCAGTTGCAGGAGATGTCCAGCGTCTTCCCCGCCAGCGTCGTCAACATCATCGGCGAGCAGATGCTGCGCCTGGCCAGCCAGGAACAGACCAAGCTGGGCGTGGCCTTCATGCTCAGCCTGCTGCTGTCGATCTGGTCGGCCAACGCCAGCATGAAGGCGCTCTTCGACGGGTTGAACATCGCCTATGACGAGGACGAGAAGCGCAACTTCGTCACCAAGACCGCCTGGACCTACGCCTTCACCTTCTGCGCCCTGCTGTACGCCGTGGTGCTGGCCGGCGTGCTGATCGCCGCGCCGGTGGTGCTCGAGCGGGTCGGGCTGAGCGCGGCGGCGCCGTTCTGGATCCCGCTGCGTTGGCTGATCGTGCTGGCGGTGACGGCCTTCGCCTTCGCCATGCTGTACCGCTTCGCCCCCTGCCGCGCCCGGCCCCGCTGGCGCTGGGTGATCTGGGGATCGGTGTTCGGGGCGGCGGCCTGGCTGGGCGGATCGCTGGTGTTCTCGGTCTATGTCAACCGCGTCGCCCACTATGACGCCACCTACGGCCCGCTGGGCGCGGTGATCGCCTTCATGGTCTGGATGTGGTTCTCGATCATGACCGTGCTGGTCGGGGCCGAGCTGAACGCCGAGATCGAGCACCAGACCGCCATCGATTCCACCACCGGCCCGGAGAAGCCGATGGGCGAGCGCGGCGCGGCCATGGCCGACACGGTCGGCCTGGCCTTCCACCCCTGGGAGTTCATCCAGCGCGAGGCGGGCACGGTCAAGCGGGTGTCCGGCCGCTACTGGGGCAAGGCCACCGGCCTGGGCAAGGCCAAGCGCCCGCCGGACGCACCCGATTGAACATCAAAACACCGCTCATCCCGGCGAAAGCCGGGACCCAGATCCCGTAGCGGAGAGTCTGACTGGAGTAGCTCAGCGCGCTTGGCCTCACCCTCAAAGCCATTCCATCTGGGTCCCGGCGTTCGCCGGGATGAGCGGAAAAAATGAGGGTTCAGTCGAGCGACGAATGCTCTAAATCGAACCCATGATCTTCGCCCCCGCCGCCGAAACCGATTTCCTCGCCCTCGTCGACCTGGTCAATTCCGCCTATCGCGGCCAGGGCGCCCAGGCCGGATGGACCACCGAGGCCGGCTATATCGACGGCCAGCGCATCGACCTGGAGAGCCTAAGGCAGGACCTGGCCGAGGCGCCCGATGCGGTGCTGCTGACCCTGCGCGACGAGGCCGACGGCCCGCTGCTGGGCTGCGTCTGGATCGAGCCCGACGCCGAAACGCCCGACGCCTGGTACCTGGGCATGCTGACCATCCGGCCCGACCTGCAGGACCGCCAGCTGGGCCGGGCGCTGCTGGCCCACGGCGAAGCCTACGCCCGGGACCGCGGCGCCCGGCGCGTGCGCATGACCGTCGTCCATCTGCGCGACACCCTGATCGCCTGGTACCAGCGCCGGGGCTACGCCCTGACCGGCGAGACCAAGCCGTTCCCCGTCGGCGAGCGGTTCGGCAAGCCGCAGCGCGAGCTGTCGTTCGTGGTGCTGGAAAAGGGGCTCTAGGGTCTGTGGACCGTTAGGCGCTGAGGCGCCGCCCTCGTCCTTCGACAGGCTCAGGATGAGGGCTATTGGTAGGGCGGTTGAGTAGAATTCCTCATCCTGAGCTTGTCGAAGGACGAGGAATTCGGCTCAAAACCGTCAACTGTCCACAGACCCTAGACCCCCACCGCCTCCAGCCAGCGGGCGCACAGGGTCGGCCAGGCGCCGACCGGCAGGTCGGGCGTGCGCAGGGCGAAGCCGTGCGGGGCTTCCGCGAAGACATGCAGTTCGGCGTGTCCCCCGCGGTCCAGATAGGCGCGCTGCAGGCGCAGGCCGTTCTCGACCGGCACGACAGGATCGCTCGCGGCGTAGACGATGAACGCGGGCGGCGGGTCGGCCATCAGCGCCGCGTCCGGCTGCAGGGCCTCGTACAGCGCCTGCTTCTGGGCCGGCTCCAGCGGCGGCTTGTCGGCGACCACGGCCCGCCCCGCGGCGTTGGTCGAGATCGGTCCGTAGGCGACGACCAGGGCGTCCGGCCGCGCGCTCTGGGCCGGCGCCGCCGAGGCCGGCGCGGTCCAGGCGTCGGGATAGGCGGCCGCCAGGCAAGCGGCCAGGTGACCGCCCGACGACAGCCCCAGGACGCCCACGCGACCCGTGTCGACGCCGAGGCCCGGCGCGCGGACCCGGATCAGCCGCATCGCCTCGCCCGCGTCGTCGACCGGCGCCTGCGGGCCGCCGGCCGCGTCGGGAAAGCGGTGGACCAGGACGAAGGCGTGGTAGCCCAGGCTGTTCAGCCACAGCGCCACCTCGACGCCTTCCTTGCCCAGCATCAGCTGGGTGTAGCCGCCGCCGGCCAGGACCAGCATCGCCCCGCCGTTCGGAACCTCGGGCGCGAAGGCCAGGACCTGGGGCCGCTCGACGGCCGCCACCTCCAGGTCCAGCCGCGACGCCGCCGGATCGGCCAGGGTGAACCCCAGGCCGTCGCCGGCCTCATCGTCCCAGACATTGAAACGGAAGGTCTCGCCAAACGGCGTTTGGGTCATGAGCAAGCCACGCGTTTACAGAAAGAGGACCCCGTCCCGTCGGAAGGGGCGGTTTGAGCGACGCGGCCCCATTTGACGAAGGCTTACGCGTCGCTCCACCTGGCGCGCCTGGGTCCCAGGGCGCGCCGTCGCCTAGAACTTGGCGCGCACACCGAAGAAGTAGCGCGAGCCGAAGGTCTCGTTGCCGATGCGGCGTACGGCGTTGTTGTTCTCGATCCGCACCTCGTCCGTCAGGTTCACCCCTTCCAGGAAGACGGTGATCTTGTCGGTGACGTTGTAGCTGGCCGAAGCGTCCAGCGAGCCGAAGGCCTCGTTGAACTCCGGCAGGTTGCCGCGGCCGGTCGGGGTGATCAGCCACTGGTCGCGCCAGTTGTACGAGCCGCGGACGCTGAACTTGTCGTTCTCGTAGTAGAGCGAGACGTTGTAGCTCTTCCGCGACAGGCCCGGGAACGGCAGGATCTCGCCGGTCAGCTGGTTGCGCCCCCGGAAGCCCTTGTCCTGCTGGTAGGTGTAGTTGGCCAGCACGCCGAAGCCGTCGAACGGCGCGGGCAGGAAGTCGAAGGCGTACTGCCCGCCGATCTCCAGGCCGTTGATGATCACCTTTTCGGTCCCGTTCACCGGCCGGGTGATGTTGTAGACCGTGCCGTCGATGGTTTCCGGCGACGACTGGTTGACGATGAACGAGGTGATCTCCTTCCGGAACGCCGTCGCCGAGATGAAGCTGTCCTTGCTGAAGTACCATTCCAGGCCGGCGTCATAGGCGGTGGCCTCGAACGGCTTCAGGTCGGGATTGCCGCGCGAGCCGGTCAAGCCGACCACGTCGATGCTGCGGCGCAGGGCCAGTTGGCTGGGCGCGGCCCGGGCCATGACCTTGCTGACCGCCATCCGGCCGATCACCTGGCCGGGCACGAACTCGAAGCGCAGGTTCAGCGACGGCAGGGTCTTGGTGTAGCCGCCGTTCTGCGCGGCCTGGACGAAGTTGACGATCGGCGCGCTGGCGGGCCCGGTCTGGATCCGGTTGTAGCCGGTCGAGGTGGTCTTGGTGTCGACCACCCGCACGCCCACGGTCCCGCTGATCCCGACCGGCAGGTTCGAGAAGTCGAAATTGGCCTGGACGTAGCCGCTCTTCGTCTTCTCCTCGACCGACCAGGTATCGAGGAAGGCCTGGTAGGTGCCGGGGTCGCCATACTTGGCGGCGGTGTTCGGATTGGGATTGACGGCGTGGACGTCGTTGACCCTGCCGGCGGCCGCCAGGGTCGCCGCATAGGTCGCCATGGTGTTGTCGTTCCAGTACCGGACGCCGCCCGAATAGCCCAGGTCGCCGGTCTTGAAGAACGGGATGTCGTTGGTGACGGAATTGGCGTCGACAATGCCGCTGATGGTCGAGCACGGCACGTCGACGGCCCCGATCGCGCCGCTGCTCGCCTCGTTGCGGCAGTTCAGGCGGGTGGTGCGCTGATACAGGATCTGGTCGGTCTCGAACTGCCGTCCCTGCACCCCGGCCTTGATCGAGGTCAGCCACGAGATGCCGGGCCGGTAGGTGACGTTGAACTGCTCGGCGGTCTCGTCCGAGGTGTTGTTGCGCGGGTTGAACAGCGCGTCCAGGCGGTTGACGCCCTGGCCGCTGGTGACGTCCAGGCCCGGGAACGAGAAGTTCGGGGCGCGCTGACCACCCTTATAGTCGACGATGGCGCGCGGCACGCCGAACACCGTGGCGGTGGAATTGATCTCGTTGTTCTGGACCTCGGCGTTGGAGTAGTCGAAGCGCGCGTCGAAGGTCCACTGGTCCAGCTTCCATTCGCCGCCCAGCGCCGTGGTGTACTGGGTGCGCTTGAGGTCGCCCAGGATGTTGCGATAGGCCAGGTCCATCGGGAAGGCCGCGCTGCTGGTCAGCTCGATGTGGTTGACCGTGTTGTCCGCGCCGAGCGTGGTGTTGGCGTAGTCGATCAAGCCGCCCGAGGCGCCCAGCTGCAGGAAGCTGCTGTTCACGTCCTCCTTGGCGGTGGCGTAGATGGCGTCCAGATAGGCCTTGAAGTTGTCGGTCGGACGCCATTCCAGCACGCCGCTCAGCGCCTTCCGCTCGGTCACGCGGCGGTCGATGATCAGGCGCGGGATCTCGGGGATCCAGTCCAGCGCGCCGTCGCCGTTGACGTCGGTGCTGCGGCCCGGCGTGGCGCCGGCCCCCGTGGCGGTGGCCGCCCGGCGAATCCAGCCGGTGGTGCGGGCGTTGTTGCTGTTGAGGTGGCGCTTTTCCCAGGTGCCCGACAGCAGCACGCCGAACTTGTCGTCGAAGAAGGTCTTGCTGCCGATCAAGGCGAACTTGGGATCGTATTCCTTGGCCAGGTTCGAATAGACGCCCTGGACCGAACCGGCCAGGTATGGGGTCTTGCTATCGAACGGACGGCGGGTGATGACCCGCACGGTGCCGCCGATGCCGCCCTCGGCCATGTCGGCGGTCGGCGACTTGACCACGTCCAGGCGCGAGACGAACTCCACCGGAATGTCGCGGAAATCGACCGCGCGGTCGCTGCCGCCGACGGTCAGGGACAGGGCCGACGAGCCGTTGATCTCGACGCGGTTCAGGCTGGGATCCGCCCCGCGGATGCTGACGCCACGTCCCTCGCCGTCCTGGCGGCTGATCTGCACGCCGGTGACCCGCTGCAGGGCTTCGGACAGGTTCTTGTCGGGAAAGTCGCCGATGTCCTCCGCCGAGATGGTGTCGACCACCTGCAGCGACTGGCGCTTGACGTCCATGGCGCTGCGCAGCGAGGCGCGGATGCCGGTGACCACGATCTCGTCGACCTGGTCGGCCGAAGCCGGGGCGGCGGCGGGCCTCTGGGCCAGGGCGGCGGCCGGAATCGACAGCAGGGCGGCGGTCATGGCGGCCCCCGAGCCGCCGAGCCAAAGGCGCGATCTGATCGACTTCATCATGGTCTCCTCCCGATCCTTTGCCGTCCCGCGACGTCGGGCCCGCCGAGCGGTTCCGGTCACGATTGGCATTTCATATTATGGGATGCATTCCCGTTAAACGGGACGATAGCCGCGATTGGGGTTTCGTGTCGAGAGATTGCGTTTGTTTCCATCCCGACATGCTGGCCCGCAGCTCCGGATTTTTGGCACTTTTTGATAGAGTTTTTCATTTTCTTTATTTAAGGTTGTAGTCCGGACACCCCGGAGACCTGCGATGACCAGCACCGCCGCCACCTGGGCTTCCGGCGTTATCCGCTGGCTGTTGACCGCCATGACCTTGTCGACTCTGGGCCTGTCGGCTCTGGCCCTGGCGCCGACAGCCGCGCTGGCCCAGGCCTGCCAGTGGATGTACTCCTCCGGCGGGGCCGGCGGTTTCCGCAATCTCGCCGTCGGCCCGCCCATCGGGGACCTGCGCTTCGGCGACTTCGACCGCGACCGCAAGACCGACGTCTTCGCCGTCGCCGACAAGGGCGGCGGCGCCTATCAATGGATGTACTCGTCGGGCGGCGCGGCGAATTTCCGCGATCTCGCCGTCGGTCCGGATGTCTTCTACCTGCGCTTCGGCGACTTCGACGGCGACCGCAGGACTGACGTCTTTTCGGCGGCGCCCAAGGCCGACGGCGCCTACCAGTGGCTGTTGTCGTCAGGCGGCACGGGCAATTTTCAGGACCTCGCGGCAGGTCCGGCGATCGCCGCCCTGCAGTTCGGCGACTTCGATGGGGACGGCAAGACCGACGTCTTCTCGGCCAGCCCGTTGGGCGGCGGCGCCTACCAATGGATGTACTCGCCGGGCGGCGTGGGCGGCTTCCGCAACCTGGCCATCGGCCCGATCTTCACCGCGCTGCGCTTCGGTGATTTCGACGGCGACCACAAGACCGACGTCTTCACCGCCACGCCGAAGGGCGGCGGGGCCTATCAGTGGATGTACTCGCCCGGCGGCGCGGGCGCCTTCCGCAACCTCGCGGTCGGCCCGCCGCTCGACGCGCTTGAGTTCGGGGATTTCGACGGGGACGGCAGGACCGACGTCTTCTCGACCGCGCCCAAGGGCGGCGCGGCCCACCAATGGATGTACTCGTCCGGCGGCGCGGCCAACTTCCGCAACCTCGCCGTCGGCCCGGAGCTGTCAGCCCTGCGTTTCGGCGACTTCGACGGCGACCGCAAGACCGACGTCTTCTCGGTGTCCTGCCCCTAGAACCTTCTAGTCTCACACGGCAACGTGCAAGGCGGCGGCCTCGTCCTTCGACAGGCTCAGGATGAGGGCGACTGGCAAGGCGGTTGAGTAGAATTCCTCATCCTGAGCTTGTCGAAGGACGAGGACTTCGGCCCTAGGCCGTCAGCTGCCCACAGACCCTAGAACCCGCCCTCTTCCAGGCTGGCCAGTCGGGCGGCCTGGTCCTCGGCGATCAGCGGCTTGATGACGTCGTCCAGGGCGTCGCCCTCCATCACCTTGGCCAGGTTGTAGAGGGTCAGGTTGATGCGGTGGTCGGTGACCCGGCCCTGCGGGAAGTTGTAGGTGCGGATGCGTTCGGAGCGGTCGCCGCTGCCGACCTGGCTCTTGCGGGCGTCCGAGCGGGCGGTGTCCAGCGCCTCGCGCTGCATGTCGTACAGCCGCGCCTTCAGGTTCTTCATCGCCCGGGCGCGGTTCTGGTGCTGGCTCTTTTCCGAACTGGTCACCACCACGCCGGTCGGCAAGTGGGTGATGCGCACGGCCGAGTCGGTCTTGTTGACGTGCTGGCCGCCGGCCCCGGACGAGCGGTAGGTGTCGATCCGCAGGTCGCTGTCGTTGATCTCGATCTCGACGTCCTCGGCCTCGGGCAGCACCGCGACGGTGGCGGCCGAGGTGTGGATGCGCCCCTGCGCCTCGGTGGCCGGCACCCGCTGGACGCGGTGCACGCCGCTCTCGAACTTCCAGCGGCCGAACACGCCGTCGCCGGTGACCGAGGCGATGATTTCCTTGTAGCCGCCCATCTCGCCCTCGGAGACGCTGTCGACCTCGACCTTCCAGCCCTGCAGCTGGGCGTAGCGCTGGTACATGCGGAACAGGTCGCCGGCGAACAGGGCCGCCTCGTCGCCGCCCGTGCCGGCCCGCACCTCGAGGATGGCCGAGGCGTTCTCGTCCTTGTCGCGCGGGGCCAGCATCAGGGCCAGCTCGCGCTCCATGACCGGCAGCTTCTCGTCCAGGGCCTGGATCTCGTCGGCGACCATGGCGGCCATTTCCGGGTCGCCGGCCATCTCCTCGAGGTCGGCGCGCTCGGCGCTCAGCTTGGCCAGGGCCTCGACGGCCTCGGCCACCGGGCGCAGCTCGGCGTGCTCCTTGGAGAGCTTGACGATCTCGGCCCCGTCCGTGGCCGCGCCCATGCGGGCTTCGACTTCACGGAAGCGGTCGAGAACTTGGTCGAGGCGGGCCTGGGGCAGTCGCAAGGGGGAACGTCACGCTGTGGAGGAACGGGCGGTCTCTCTACCGCTCCGAGCGCCTCGCGTCACCCCTTGGCGGGGCGGACCTGTAAAGCCTGACCATGCGCCCCTATCTGCCGGGGGCGGCGAAACATCCCCCGCGCCGCGTCCCGCTTTCGGAGCCTTCCATGCCCCTGTCGATGCATCGCGCCTCGGTCCCCGTCTTCGTCCGCGCCCTCGAGGTGCTGGCGACCCTGCTCGACAAGGGCGAGGCCCACGCCAGGGCGCAAGGCCAAAACCCCGACGACCTGGTCGCCGCCCGCCTGGCCGACGACATGCTGCCGCTGTCGGGCCAGGTCCAGCGGGCGTCGGACGCCTCCAAGGGCGCGGTGTCCCGGCTGACCGGCGTCGAGGCCCCCGCCATGCCCGACGAAGAGACCAGCTTCGCCCAGCTCCAGAAGCGCGTGGCCGACACCCTGGCCTATATCCGCAGCGTCGACGCCGCGGCCTTCGAGGGCAGCGAGGACCGCACCGTCGAGCTGAAACTGCCGGGCGGCGTCCTGACCTTCACCGGCGAGGACTACCTGTTCGGCTTCGCCCTGCCGAACTTCTTCTTCCACGTGGTCACCGCCTACGACATCCTGCGCCACAAGGGCGTGCAGATCGGCAAGCTGGACTACCTGGGGCCGGTGCAGGGCTAGTCTGGATCGGGGACAGGCGCATGCGCCTGTCCCTGTCCCGATCTACGGAACCGCCTTCACTTCGACCGACACCACCTGCCGCACCGAGCGGCCGGGACGCAGGTCGCCATCGACCACCAGGCGGTAGGGTCCTTCCTTGGCGTCCAGGGGCTGGCCGTCCTTGCGGTCGGCGATGATCACCGGATTGGTCCGGTAGATCGGGTCGGTCTCGCCCAGGGAATAGGTCGCGGTGAAGCCGTCGGCCCCCTTGGCCATCACCACCTGGTTCAGATAGCGACCCATCAGCCGGTCGCCCGACACCACGCCGGCCTGCTTGAGGGCGGCGTTCAGCAGCGCGCCTTCGTAGGTGATCTGCTTGCCGTGGGCCGTGAAGGTCGCCTTGGCGCGCGGCAGGGCGGCCAGGTCGGCCGGCGTCAGGGTGACGGAGTCTCGCCCCTGGACGGTGACCTTCAGGTCCTGGGCCAGGGCCGGCGCCGCGGCCCAAACGGCCATTGGGGCGATCAGGGCGGCGAGAAGCAGCGGACGCATGGGCGGAGACCTCGTGTGGAGGCCCGATCTGGGGCTGATGCGCGCTTTCAAGCAAGCCCCGCGCTCTGGATTGGGGACAGGCGCATGCGCCTGTCCCCGTCCGGACACGCGGAAACCTCAATACAGCAGCGTCTTGCCCAGCACGCCGGACCCATCCGGCAGGGGCGAGATCTGCTTGATCATCACCTGCCCGGTCTTGGCGAACCAGAAGCGGGTCACGCCCATCTCCGGGTGGTTGTAGTCGGTGGTCACTACCCAGCAGTCGACCTTGCCGCCGCCCGGCAGGTCCAGCACCTCCGACCCCGCCACCTTGAACAGATAGGGCGCCGGCGGGCCGCCGCCCGGGTGGGTGAAGACGATGCTGGCCTCGTAGCCGGCCGCCAGGGGCAGGGCCTGGACGAACTCCATGTCGGTCTCGAAGTTGAAGCTGGGCTGGGGCGAGGCGACCTCGAAGTCCTTGGCGGCGTTGCCCTCCAGGTCCTTGAGGCCGACGATCCGGTCGGGCTTGAAGTCATAGCCCTCGACCTTGGCCACGCCGTCCTTCTGGGTGCGGCGGATGTGGGTCAGGGGCCGAAAGGTGCCGACCTCGAACCAGCTGTCCAGCTGGCGGTCGGACGGCGTGGCGCCGACCCCGTCCCAGTGCTGGACGATGTGCAGGCGGCGCTGGCCGTCCTGGTCCTCGAAGCGGACCTCGCGGGTCCAGACGTCGGCGACGCGCACCGTCTCGCCGGTCTGCTTGAAGCGCAGGTAACGGTGCGCGCCGGGCTTGAGGTTGTCGAACCGGGCCAGCGGCTGGCCGACGGGCACGGGCGTGACGGCGGCCTGGGCCTGGTTGGCGGCGGCGCTCCCCGCCAGGACGAGCCCGGCGAGCAGGAGGGAACGGACGGCGAGGGACATGGAGGACTCCGGATTTCGCCGCCGCACCAGACCTCAACCGCCCGCGTCGCACCACTTAAGGTTCGGTAATGCGGCCAAGGTCTTCACCAGCTCCGGATGCAAAAACCTCGTCCTTCGACAAGCTCAGGATGAGGTTTTCGACTGCCGAGGCCTGCTCAACGGTCCTCATCCTGAGCTTGTCGAAGGACCAGGACCGCGCACGGCGTCGGCATGCGAGACTCTACCCCCGCGATGACCAGCGCGGCGTCGGCGGCAGGTCGGCCAGCAGGCGCGGCGCTTCCTTCGAAGCCCCCGTCGGCCGGGTCTCGACCACCAGCGGGTACAGCGACACGACCAGCAGGGCCGCCATGGTCAGGTTGAAGGCGCGCAGCACCGGCGGCCGGTCCAGGAACCGCCGCATGCCCTGGCCGAAGCCCGCCCAGGCGGCGCTGCACGGCGCGCCGACCAGCATGAAGGTCCCGGCCACGAAGAACACGCCGATCGTCGAGCCCTCGGGCGTGTAGGTGGTGGCGGCGGTCAGGGCCATGGCCCAGGCCTTGGGATTGACCCACTGGAAGGCGGCGGCCTGCAGGAAGGTCATCGGCCGCGCGCCGGGGCCCTTGTCCGCGACGGTCCTGGTCGTCGCGATCTTCCAGGCCAGCCACAGCATGTAGCCGCCGCCGACCCAGCGCAGCACCTCGTGCAGCACCGGCCAGGTCTTGAAGACGCCGCCCAGCCCCAGGCCCATGGCCGCCACCATCACGCCCAGGCCGACGCTGATGCCCAGGATATGCAGCACCGTGCGGCGAAAGCCGAAGTTCGCGCCCGAGGCCAGCAGCATCATGTTGTTGGGACCGGGCGTGCCGGCGGTGGCGAAGGCGAACAGGACGAAGGCGAGCAGCAATTGGGCGGTCATGACGGACGCTCCTAGAGACGGCCCCATGCAAGGACGGGCGCCGGCGGCGGGAATGTCACGGTCATCTGGCCAATTGCATCATGAGTCAAAACCTATATTGTTCCAGTGACAATTATGGAGATCGTCGATGGCCGGCTGGACCCCCACCCTCCCCCCGGGCGCGGCGCCACTGTACGAGCGCCTGCTGGACGCCCTGCGGCGGGACATCGCCTCGGGGGCCCTGGGCGACGGCGACCGTCTGCCGCCGCAGCGCGACCTGGCCCACCGTCTGGGCCTTGGGCTGGGGACCGTGACCCGGGCCTATGTCGAGGCCGAGAAGGCCGGACTGGTCCAGGCGCATGTGGGACGCGGCAGTTTCGTGCGCGGCGCCGCCCCGGCCGGCGCCTCAGCCTCCCGCGCCGCCGCCTCGGGTCCGATCAACCTGGCCCAGAACACCGCCCCGCCCCAGCCGGCCGCCGAACGGCTGTCCGACGCCCTGGCCAAGCTGCGGCGGCGCCCCGACCTGGCGGACCACCTGGCCTACGCCCCGCCGGCCGGGCTGGAGGTCCAGCGGCGCGCCGGCGCGGCCTGGCTGGCGCGCAGCGGCGGGCTGGAGGGCGCGGACTGGACGCGGCTGGTCTGCTGCGCCGGCGCCCAGCAGGGCCTGGCCCTGGCGCTGGGAGCCGTGGCCCGGCCGGGCGACGCCGTGCTCTGCGAGGCCTCGACCTACCAGGGCGTCAAGGCGATCGCCGAACACCAGGGGCTCTCGTTGCGCGGCGTGGCGATGGACGCCGAAGGCCTGCGCCCCGACGCCCTGGACGAGGCGGCGCGCGGCGGCGCCAAGGTCCTGGTCCTGCTGCCGACCCTGCAGAACCCCACCGGCCGGATCATGGGCCTGGAACGCCGCCGCCAGGTCGTGGCCATCGCCCGCAAGCACGACCTGTGGCTGGTCGAGGACGACATCTACGCGGTCTATGCCGGCGCGAACCACCCGCCGCCCCTGGCCGTGCTGGCCCCGGAGCGGACCTTCCACGTCTCGGGGGTGTCCAAGTCCCTGGCGCCGGGCCTGCGCGCCGGCTACCTGGTCACGCCGCCCGGCGAGCCCCTGGAGCGGGTGTTGCGCGCGGTGCGCGCCCTGGCCTACGCCCCGCCGGCCTTCGGCGGGCTGATCGCCACCCAGTGGATCGAGGACGGGACGGCCGACGCCATCGTCGCCGAGGTGGTCGCCGAGATGACCGCGCGCATGGGCCTGGGGCGCCGGATCCTGGGCGCGGCCATGGAGCCGCCCGCTTCGGTGTCCTGCCCCCACGTCTGGCTGCCGATGGGCGAGCTGGACGCCGAGCGCCTGGCCGGACGCGCGCTGCGCGGCGGCGTCGAGGTCACCCCGCCGAGCGCCCCCGTCGTCGAGCCGGGCCTCTCCAGCGGCGTGCGCCTCTGCCTGGGCGCGGCGCGCGACCGGGCCGAGCTGGAACAGGGCCTGCAGGTGGTCGCCTCGGCCCTGGTCGGGGTGGACGAGCGGTCGCGGGCGGTGATCTGAGCCGATTTGTTCTAGCCGCAAGCGCCAAGGCGCCCGACACCACCGCTCCGCGCCCCCAGGAGGAACCGCCATGGCGACCGCCACCGCCCGCATCAGCAACGCCCATTACGCCACGGCCATCACCACCGGCCGCCACGCCCTGACCGCCGACGAGCCCGAGCGCAACGGCGGCGCCGACGTCGGCCCCGCGCCGTTCGACCTGCTGCTGGCCTCCCTGGGCGCCTGCACGGCCATGACCCTGAAGATGTACGCCGAGCACAAGCAGTGGCCGCTGGAGGCGCTGGAGGTGCGGCTGCACTATCACGGCGGCGAGACCCCGCCGCGGATCGAGCGGGTGCTGGTCCCGGCGGGGCCGCTGGACGAGGCCCAGCGCGCCCGGCTGGCCGACGTCGCCGAGCGCACGCCGGTGACCCTGGCCATCAAGGGCGGCGTGCCGATCCAGACGTCGCTGGGCTAGCCGTCGCGCAGGTTGAGCCGGAATTAAGCGCAATCAATGCTTCCGTCGCAACCTTAAGCTTTGCTATGGTCTCGCTCGGGGGCTGAAGCAGTTTCAGCCAATCTATCTTGTTGGAGCTGTTATGCGTCGCATTTTCCTCGTCACCGCCATGGCCGCGGCGACCGCCGGCTGCGTCACCAATTCGGGCGGCGACACCATCGCCCAGATTTCCTCGGACATCTCGAAGAACGCCTTCGTCAAGGACATCACAGTCAACACGCCCGCCGGCGCCGGTCCGCAGTTCGAGGCCACGTTCAAGAAGAACGTCTCCGAAAAGCTGGCGACCTGCGCCAAAGGCACCCAGCCCTGCTGCTGAAGGTCAACATCACCGACTTCAAGAAGGCCAATGCCGGCATGACGATCCTGGTGGGCTCGTCCAACAAGATCAAGGGCGTCGCCCAGCTGATCGATCCGGCCACCGACAAGGTGGTGGCCGACTATGAGATCGACCGCTCGACGGGCGGCGGCGGCTTGATCGCCGCGGCGGCCATGGCCGACGCCGAGGGCCAGATGTCGTCGGGCTTCGGCGCGGAAATCTGCAAGCGCGCCTTCATCGCCCGCTAGCTGACAAAGAAAAGGGCGCGAGGGCGAAGGCCCACCGCGCCCTTTTTGCGTTCGGCCCGCCTCTATTGCGCAGACAGCGCCTTGATGAAGGCCTCGTCGGCGAACAGGGTCTTGAAGTCCTCGGCCAGGGCCGCGCTCAACGCGATCGCGGCGTTCTTGCCGCCGGCCATCTGCACCGACTTGCTCACCTTGCCGGTGAGGTCCCGGCTGTAGACCTGAGCGCCCGACGGCGAGGTCACCGCGACCGTGAGATTGACCTCGGCGTTGGCCTTGCCGGCGAACATGCCGACGCCGAACTGGTTGTAGAAGGTCGCGACCTTGGCCTCGACCTTGGGACCGCCCGCCGCCAGCTTGTAGCCGCGCTGCTTGAACTCGGCGCTCAGGGCGTCACGGACGATGTCGGCCACCTCGCCCTGCGCGCGGATCGGGGCCATCTCCATGCCATAGCCGTTGATCTTGGTGGAGATGCGCGCGCGGTTGGTGGTGCGGGCGTCGACGGCGGTGACGGTCACCTGGATCGCCTCGGCGCCAGGCTGGGCGGCGGCCGGCGCCGGAACGTAGCCGACGGGAACCGTCTCCTCGGTCGTGGCGCAAGCCGTCACGGTCGCGGCCAAGGCGACGATAGCCAGAATTCTCATTTGAAAGCCCCCAAAACACGACGGCGATGATCGCCGTGGTTGGGACATTTCCGATCATGCCACCTAAAGTCAAGCTTGCGGCGGGACTACTCCGCCGCGATCGCCTTGGCTTCGGCGTCGGCCTTGAGCTGGGCCGCGCGTTGCTCGACCAGTTCGACGATGTGGTCGATCATGCCGTCGTTGGACTGCTTGTGGTCGGGCTTGCCGGCCATGTAGACCATGCCCGACCCCGCGCCGCCGCCGGTGAAGCCCAGGTCGGTCATCAGGGCCTCGCCGGGGCCGTTGACCACGCAGCCGATGATCGACAGCGACATCGGCTGGCTGATGTGGGCCAGGCGCTGTTCCAGGGCCTCCACCGTCTTGATGACGTTGAAGCCCTGCCGCGCGCAGGACGGGCAGGCGATGATGTTGACGCCGCGGTGGCGCAGGCCCAGCGACTTGAGGATGTCGAAGCCGACCTTGATCTCCTCGACCGGGTCGGCGGCCAGGCTGACGCGGATGGTGTCGCCGATGCCGGCCCACAGCATCGAGCCGATGCCGATCGACGACTTGACCGTGCCGGTGCGCAGGGCCCCGGCCTCGGTGACCCCCAGGTGCAGCGGGCAGTCGATGCGCTCGGCCAGCTGGTAGTAGGCGGCCACGGTCATGAACGGATCGGAGGCCTTCACCGAGATCTTGAACTCGTGGAAGTCGTGGTCCTGCAGGATGCGGGCGTGGTTCAGCGCGCTCTCGACCATGGCGTCGGGGCACGGCTCGCCGTACTTCTCCAGCAGTTCGCGCTCCAGCGAGCCGGCGTTGACGCCGATCCGCATCGAGCAGCCGTGGTCGCGGGCCGCCTGGATGACATCGCGCACCCGGTCGGGCGAGCCGATATTGCCCGGATTGATCCGCAGGCAGGCCGCCCCGGCCTGGGCCGCCTCGATGCCGCGCTTGTAGTGGAAGTGGATGTCGGCCACGAGCGGCACCTTGGCCTCGCGGGCGATGGTCTTGAACGCCGCCGTCGAGTCGGTGTCGGGGCAGCTGACGCGGACGATGTCGGCGCCGGCCTCCTCCAGCTGGCGAATCTGTTCCAGCGTCGCGGCCGCGTCGCTGGTCAGGGTGTTGGTCATCGACTGCACCGAGATCGGCGCGTCGCCGCCCACCTCGACATTGCCGACGCGGATCTTGCGCGATGGCCGGCGCGCGATCTGGCGCCAGGGGCGGATGTGGGTGTGGTCTGCGGACATGCGGCCAATCTAAGGGGTTTGGCGGCGGAACCCAAGGGGATCACGGAAATGTCGCGGGCGCCACGATCCTGACGCGGGCGGGTGGTCTCTGGACGGTCCCACGGACGCCCCAAGGCGTCGAAAAAGCGGAGTTTCGATGAGCGGTCGGCCGCAGGTCTACGATCCCCTCGTCCCGACGCCGCGTCCCCGCCGGCGCGCGAAGGCGGACGGCCTGGTCGCCGCCGGGATCAGCGTCGCCGCCCACCTGGCCCTGCTGCTGGCGGTGATGGCGGTGCGGGTGCAGCCTCCGCCCCTCCCCGAACCCGAACCGATCAGCGTCGCCCTGTACGAGCCGCCGCCCCCGCCGCCCGAGCCGCCGAAACTGGCGCCCGAGCCGGCCGGCGATCCGGCCCCGGCCAAGGTCTCGCCGCCCCGGCTGCCCGTCCGCCCGCCGAAACTGGTTCCGCCGCCGGAGGTGGAGCCCCTGCCCGCCAAGCCGGCGCCCAAGCCCGTGGTGGCGGCCGAACTGGGCGAGGCGGACCTGGTCGGCGCGGCGACCGCCGGCGCCGGATCGGGGGCCGGCGGCGCCGGAAGCGGTTCGGGCGGCGGCGGCTGCGACATGGTCCGGCTGCTGCAGGACGCCCTGCGCAAGAACCCCCGCGTCCGCGCCGCCCTGGCCCAGGCCCACCCGGAGGCCGCGGCCCGGGGCAAGGCGGTGCTGGTCTGGAACGGCGACTGGGTGCAGAGCCCGGGCCAGGAGGGCAAGGGCCTAGCCGGCGTGCGCGAGCTGATCATGCTGGAGGTGGCGTTCGCGCCCAAGGCCTGCCGCGACGACCCGATGCGGGGCCTGATCCTGATCTCGCTCAGCGACGCCCCCGGCGCGCCGCGCCTGGCGCTGGGATCGCGGTCGTGGAACTGGTCGGACCTGCTGTTCGCGAAGTCGGGCCGCGGCCGAGGCTGATCCCCTGCTCTCTGCGGTCGCATCCAATGCAACGCTTAGCTGCGCCGCGCGTTCGGCCTGAGGCTGTTTCGAGGGCGCCCGGTTGGGGATGGTTTCGGCGACGGATTTCCCGCGCGGGTCGCGGTTTCGATGTCGCATCGGCCGCGAAAAAGACATACTCAACGTTGCACTGCGTTCCGTCCGGGAGAAGCCATGACGCAAGATTGCCGAACCGCCGAGTTCTCTTTCCTCGTCCCGGACGACTGGAAGGATCGACGGATGATCGCGTGGTCCGCCCAGCCCCGGCCCGGCCAGGCGGTGGTTCCCAATATCCTGGCCACCTACGACCGTCTGCCCACCGACAAGACCATCGAGGCGTTCGTCGACGCCCAGGCCGCGGACCTGGCCCGCCAGGCCAAGAAGTTCTCGCTGATCGGCCGCCGGGAAGTGCTGGTGGACGGCCGCAGGGGACTGGAGATCCTGTTCCGCTGGGACGCCGGCTCGGGCCTGCTGCGCCAGCGCCAGATCTATGTGCCGCTCGACGACGGGCGGCTGATCACCCTGGTGAACACCGCGCTGGACAGCGACTTCGAGGCGGTCGACCCGCTGTTCGTGGACATGCTCGCCGGATTCAAGTGGCTCTAGAGCCTGCCCCGACCTGACCGCGTCAGGCCGGGACGGGCTCTGGATGTTTGTTTCAACGCATTTTCCGGCGACGAACCGGTGTCCGCTTCGTCGGGAAACGCTCTAGGCACGGAGGCCTGACGATGGAAGCCGCCTTGGCGGCCGCCCGGATGGGCGACCAGATCGAGCACTCCAACGCGATGCTCGGCTTCCTGATCGGCGCCGCCGTCGGCCTGGCGGTGGGCGTGGCCCTGCTGGGCGCGGTGGTCGCCGCGCCGTTCACCGGCGGGCTGTCGCTGTGCGCCGGGGTCGCCGCCGTGGCCGCGCTGGGGGGGATCGTGGCCGGCGTCGGAGCCGGCGCCATGGCGGGCGGGGTCCTGGGCGGACTGATGAGCGTGCCCAGCGGGCCAATCCTCACCGGCTCGACGAACGTCCTGATCAACGGACGGCCCGCGGCCCGCGGCGTCATCGACATCGTGGCCTGCATCAAGCACGGCCAAGTCCCCAAGCGCATCGCCCAGGGCAGCAGGACCGTGGGCATCAACGGCATGCCGGCGGCCCGAAAGGGCGACAAGACCGAGTGCGACGGCACGATCGCCGCCGGCTCGCCGAACGTCAGCATCGGCGCCGAGCCCGGGACCTTCCTGCCGATCAGTCCCGAGATCCCCGAGTGGATGAGCTCGACCGCCAAGTGGATGATGATCATCGGCGGCGGCGTGGCCCTGGGGGCCGGGCTCTTCGGGGCGGCGCTCGGCGGCCTGGCGGGGCTCGCCGCCTTCGCCGGCAACGTGGCGTTCGGCTTCGTCTCCACCATGGCCGGCAAGATGATCGGCGGGGCGATCGGCGAGGCCTTCTGGGGCGAGAAGGGACGCATCGCCGGCGAGACCCTGGGCGAGCTAGCCGGCATCCCCGGGGCGCGCAACGCGATCCGCAGCCTGCGCGGCCACCCGGTCGACGTGGCGACCGGCGAACTGATCGTCGAACACACCGACTTCGAGCTTCCCGGTCCGCTGCCGCTGACCTGGACCCGGCGGTGGAACTCGTCGTCCAGCGTCGACGGCGACCTCGGCTCGGGCTGGTCGCACCCGTTCGACATGGCGCTGGAAGTGCTGCCGCGCGAGGGCCTGGCCAGGGCGCGCCTGGAGGACGGCCGCCTGGCGTTCTTCCCGCTGGCCCGTCCGGGCGAGCCGATGATCAACCTGTCGGAACGACTGATCCTACACGCCGAGGGCGACAGCTACCGGATCGCCAGCTACGACGGCCTGAGCCACGTTTTCCGCCGCCACGCCGACGGGCTCCACCGCCTGGCCGGCGTGCGCGATGCGGCCGGAAACCTGATCCAGGTCGAGCGCGACGCCGCCGGGCGCCTGCTGGCCCTGGTCGATGTCGGCGGCCGGCGCCTGCAGGTGCTCAGCGACGAGGCCGGTCGCATCGTCGAGATCGACGCCCCCCACCCGACCGAGGCCGGGACGCGCCAGCGCCTGGTGTCGTACGCCTACAGCGCCGAAGGCGACCTGGTGCAGGCCACGGACGCCCGGGGCGGCGCTACGCGCTATCGCAGCGTCGCCCACCTGATCGTCGAGGAGCAGCGGCGCGGCGGCTTCCGGTTCTACTTCCGCTGGGACGACCCGGCCCTGGGCCGGCGGGCCCGGTGCGTCGAAACCTGGGGCGACGGCCGCCTGTACTATTGCCGGTTCGACTACCGCCCCGACGACCACGTCACCCTGGTCACCGACGACCAGGACGCCGTGACCCTCTACACCTACAACCGGATCGGCCTGGTGGTGATGGAGCGCGGCCCGCTGGGCCACGAACAGCACTGGCTGTGGTCCGAAGCCGGCGCCCTGCTGGAATACAGGGACGGCGAAGGCCGCACCTCCGCCTTCGCCTACGACCAACTGAACCGGCTGGTCCGCCAGACCGCCCCCGACGGCGCGTCGATCCAGGCGGGCTTCGCCGAGCTCGAGGACGTCGCCTCGCTGTCGTCGCCCAGCCTTGGCCTGCCGCTGTTCGCCACCCACCCCACCGGCGGCGTGAGCCACTACGCCTATGACCACCGCGGCCAGCTGACCTCGACCACCGACCCGCTGGGCCGCGAGACCTGGTTCCTCCGCGACGAGCGCGGCCTGCCGCTGGCCATCCGCGACGGCGAAGGCGTGCTGCGTCGCTACGGCTGGGACGCCCAGGGCCTGCTGGCCTGGGAGAGCGACGGCCGCGAGGCCCGCCGCGACGTCCGCTACGACGCCCTGGGCCGCCCCCGCGCCGTCACCCTGGACGGCGAGACCACCCGCTACGAGCGCGACGCCAACGGCAATGTCGTCACCATCACCCGGGCCCGCGACGGCGCCCAGGTGCGGCTCGACTACGACGCCGAGGACCAGGTGGTCCGCCACGTCGATCCGCGCGGCCGCGAGACGGCCTGGGACTATGCCGGCCTGCCGTTCCCGGTCAGCCGCACCGACCCGGCCGGCGACACCCTGCGCTACGCCTACAACGGCACGCTGCAGCTGGTCGCCCTGACCAACGCCAAGGGCGAGGTCCACCGCTTCGACATCGACCCGGCGGGCCGGGTGGTGCGCGAGACCGGGTTCGACGGACGTCAGGTCGAGTACGGCTGGGACGCGGGCGACCAACTGGTCGAACGGCGCGACGCCGCCGGAACGGCCCGCTACCGCCGCGACGAGGCCGGACGGGTGATCCAGGCCAATTTCGCCGACGGCCGGCTGCACCGCTTCGCCTGGGACGCCGCCGGGCGGATGATCGGCGCCACCACCGCCGACCGCGCGGTGAGTCTGACCTACGACGCGGCCGGCCAACTGGTCAGCGAAAAGCAGGACGAGGTCGAACTCGCCCACCGCTACGACGCGCGCGGCCGCCGGATCGCCACCCGGCTGCCCGACGGCCGGACCATCGCGGTCGCCTACGACGCCGGCGACGACTTCAGCACCCTGTCGCTGGACGGCCGCCAGGTCGCGGCCGTGGCGCGCGACCAGGCCGGCCGGGAGGTGGCCCGCCAGGCCGGGGCGCTGAACGTGCACAGCGAGTATGACGCGGCCGGCTTCCTGGTCCACCAGCGCGGCCTGCGCGGCGGGACCGCCGCGCCGGTGATCGAGCGCCGCTACACCTACGATCCCTACGGCCAGCTGCTGGCGCTCGACGACCTGGCGCGGGGCGCCAAGCGCTACCGCTACGACGTCAATGACCGCTTGGTGGGCGTGGACGGCGCGACGCCGGAAGCGTTCGTCGTCGATCCCTCCGGCAACGTCCTGCCCGCCGGCCCGCTGGGCGTCGAGGGCGTGGCGACGGGAGACCGGCTGCGGGTGTGGGGCGACCGGCGCTTCGAATACGACGCCGACGGCCGACGCGTCCGCGAGCTGCGCGGAGCCGGCGACGGCCGCGAGCTGCGCTACGCCTATGACGGGGCCGGCATGCTGGCCGAGGTGGTCGAGCGCTCCCGCAAAGGCCTGCGCGTCACCCGCTTCGGCTACGACGCCCTGGGCCGGCGCGCCTGGAAGGAGTCCGGCTACGCCCCCCCGGCGGCCGCCAACGCCGCGCCCGGCGCCGCGCCGCCCCCGCTGACACCGACCCGGACCGTCTTCTACTGGGACGGCGACGTGCTGCTGGCCGAAGCGCCGGCCGACGCCGGCGGCGCGGCCGCCGATCCGCTGGCCACGCTGTACCTGCACGAGCCAGGCAGCTTCCGCCCGCTGGCCCTGGCGCGGCGGACGGCGCCGGACCAGCCCGCCCAGCTGCACCACTTCCAGCTGGACGCGGCCGGGACCCCGCAGGAGCTGACCAACGACAACGGCGTGGTCACCTGGCGCGAGGACTTCACCGCCTGGGGCGCGGTGGCCCGCAAGGCCGAGGCGGCGATCGACAACCCGATCCGCTTCCAGGGCCAGTACGCCGACCCCGAGACCGGCCTGCACTACAACCGCTTCCGGTATTACGACCCCGGCGTGGCGCGGTATGTCACGCCGGATCCGATTGGACTCGAAGGCGGACTGAACGCGGCGGCGTATGTGTTCGATCCCAATGCATGGGTGGATCCGCTAGGCCTCGCCGGTTGTGCATTCACTCCAAAATTTTGGAAGACCTCCACCACATTCAAGGGAAATAAGGTCTTCCAGAGGAACGACCTGTTCGATCCGCAGGCGACCAGCTCTTGGAAAGTGAGGGGAAAAACTGTTACGGGAACCAACATCGAGCGTATGGCGACCGGACGTGCGCCAATTGGAACTGACGGGAAGGCGGTTAATCTTCACCACCTGACACAAACTCAGAATGGTGGAATAGCCGAGGTATCGGGCAGCATGCACCAGAAATACTACAGCACTCTGCACATCAATACGGGGCAACTTCCTTCAGGAATTGATCGATCCGCATTCAATTCATGGAGAGAAAGCTATTGGATGAATCGGTCTACGGGGTTTTGAGCCATGGATGAAATTGCCTATAAAAAAACCATCGATTTAATCGAGCATAATCGATCGATCGCTGAGTTCGCGGATTTCGGCGACGGCGTGAACCCCGAATGGATTGCCGCTGCCGAAAAAAATATCGGAACCCCTCTGCCTGAGTCTTATAAGTGGTGGCTCACAAATTACAGTGGCGGAGAAATTGGCGGCGAGGAAATTTTCAGCGTCTATGCTGAAACTCCTGATGATATCGTTGGTGGCGATATTGTATATATGTATAAATTGGCTGGGAAAGATGGTTTAGATTCGAACCTAATACCTTTATGCCATAGCGATATAGACGGTGTTTTTGTATTTCAAACCGAAAACGGCATAAAAGGAAACGAATACCCCGTCCTATCGTTAGCGACTGGCGAGAAATATGCCGATAATTTTCTTGAATTCGTCGAAAAGCGCATAAAGCTATTCACCTAGGCCAACTCGGCGCCCCAGAAATGAGGAAGGTCATCAAGGCCGACCTGACAAAGGCGGCCCAGAAATCCTTTGCCGAGGGCTTGGCCATGCTTCCCGCCGCTGGAAACAGCATAGTGCGACTGCCCCCAACCAAGCTGATACCGACTTAACAACCTAGGCGATCACGGCGCGGCCGCCGATCCGCTGGCCACGCTGTACCTGCACGAGCCAGGCAGCTTCCGCCCGCTGGCCCTGGCGCGGCGGACGGCGCCGGACCAGTCCGCCCAGCTGCACCACTTCCAGCTGGACGCGGCCGGGACCCCGCAGGAGCTGACCAAAGACAACGGCGTGGTCACCTGGCGCGAGGACTTCACCGCCTGGGGCGCGGTGGCCCGCAAGGCCGAGGCGGCGATCGACAACCCGATCCGCTTCCAGGGCCAGTACGCCGACCCCGAGACCGGCCTGCACTACAACCGCTTCCGGTACTACGACCCCGGCGTCGCGCGGTATATCACGCCGGATCCGATCGGGCTTCTGGGTGGGCTGAACGCGACGGCGTATGTGTCGGACCCGAATGCCTGGGTGGACCCGCTGGGGTTGTCGTGCGCGTTCGGGAATGGAACCAACGCCGCTCGCCCCAGCAACAGCCCGCATTATTCTGTCGCGGGAGAGGTTCAGCTTAAACCAGGAACCTTCGAGGCCTCGGACGCAAATCACTTCCGTCAAGGTAACCGAGAAATTTATAGTCGAATGCAGGCGGATCCCGCCTATGCTCGACGAATGGAAGCTGAATATCCTGGTATTACTGCGCATGTTACCCCCGGACCTCGAGGAGGAGTTGCAGATACCGCACCTCCCGGCCTATCTTGGCATCATGATCCTCATACGCCGGGAAATCTTCAACTGGTGCCACGCGATCATCACCAAGCTCCCGGACCTGTCCAAAACTCTCTCCACCCTAATCAACAGGGTGGTAGACAGATTTGGGGAGGAGGAAGAAGGTAGAACGAGGAAATTATGACCGATAACACAATTGTCGCCTTCCAAGACATGCTGGCGGAAATCATGGCTAAGCCTCATAATGCTTGGGTATATCTCCCAAGTACAAAAAATTGGAATCTAGAATCTAAATCCGCCGCATTGGAAAGCGAAGAAGTCCCCCCCGAACTTGAGGATGAACCTGACGCTGGAGTTCCACAATTTGCAAAGGATGAGGGGCTGATGCAGGTGATGCCGGTCGCTACGTTGCAGGATATTGTTTCCAACGCTCGCGAACAAAAACGCTCCGCAAGTCTGATGGACCTCTTCGCGGCTTTCGAATTCTATTATGAACGAGACGCGTTTATAGAATTTCAGGACTAGACACGCAAAAATACACACCTTTTCGCGTACAGCATATTTTATTTATTTGCAGACTACCTCATACCGACTTCAGTAACCTAGGCGATCACGGCGCGGCCGCCGATCCGCTGGCCACGCTGTACCTGCACGAGCCAGGCAGCTTCCGCCCGCTGGCCCTGGCGCGGCGGACGAAGCCGGACGTCGGCCCGGGGGGCGCGACGGCGGGCCGATAAAACCGTTGAATGGCGTGGTCAACGGGTATGTCGGCGGCGCCACTCAAGCCGTGCCGTTTGGGACGACCTATAATGGCGTCACTTTGTTTTAAGGGTGGAGCGCATGATCAAGACCCTGATCGAAGCGGCGTTCGCGCAGACGGCGAAGTATTGGGAGACCGCCGAACAGGCCTTGCGCCCGAAGATGTGGCCGCCGACGCCCCTCAGTCACGGAATCCCCACGCTTGCGCCGGGCGTTTTCAGGCCGAGCAGTCCCATGCTGGAGGAGCGTTTCCAGCTCCTTGGCCGATGGACGACGGCCAGCCACGGTCATTGGCTCTCCACGGCCGACATGGAAGCTCTGTGGTCGGACAACGGAACCGATCCCTTCATCGAAGGCGTCAAGCAGATGCAAGCCGCCAGCGCGGAAGGCTGGTCCAACGACGCGTCCACCTTGTTCCGCCCCGAACGATTGTCGCTTTTCGCCGGAAGCGAATACAGCAACGAGCGGATCTACCTGCTCTGGCTGGACTTCGAAGACGAACCGGAACTGTGGGTCTACGACGCCAACGGCGAGTCCCGCTATCACGACCTGGCGGCCTACCTGCAGGCCTATCTCGCCGAAGATGTCAGCGCCGCGTCGATCTCCTGGCGCGCCTGATCCTGGCCTGGACCGGGAAACGAGTATCCTGTGCTGGGGCTGGCGACCGGCGAGACCTATGCCGATGATTTTCTTGAATTCATCGAGAAGCGGATAAATCTATTCGCCTGAAAGATCTTTCCCGAGGCCCCAGAAATGAGGAAGGACATCAAGGCCGGCCTGCTGTCCGCCGTGGAGAAGGACCTCGACGCCTACATGTCCGACCACGGCTTTCGCCGGGGAAAGAACAGCCTGATCTACAAGCGCGTCATCGCCGGCTCGACGCAGATCATCGATCTCACCTTCGACGTTCGCCCGAAGGAAGATCCCGTGGCCCTTGCGGCCCTATATCCCAGGATGGAGGTGCAAATCCCCGCCGTCGACGCCGTCCTGGAGGACATGGTGGGCGGAGCGACGGGTGAACTGGCCGGCTATTCGGAAGCCAGAACCCGGCAGGGGATCCATTTCACCGCGGAGAAGGCCGACCCGGGCCGCTGGTACGTCTATCGGCTGCAAGACCTTCCCGCCGCCGTCGAACAGGTGCGCGCGTTCCTGGATCGATGGACGATGCCGCTCCTGGACGTCTATGCGACGCCCGAGGACATGGTGGCGGCGCAGGCGCGCGATGATGGCCGGTTGACACACGCCCGCCCCCAGCTCGTCCGGGTCATCGCGGCGGCGCTCGTCTGCGGCAAGCGCGACTACGCCCATGCCCTCTTGGAAAAGCGCCTCGGGGCGCCAGGCGCGCGCCGTCTGTACAAACGGGTTTTCGACTACGTCGAGAGCTACGCCGAACGCACCGCCTGAGATCAGCCCTGCGGCTTGGCCGGCGGCGGCGCGGCGACGGGCGCGGCGGGGGCGACCGTCAGCTTGCCCAGGGCCGCGGTGGCGCTCGGCATGCGGCTGGTCAGGACGCCGCCGTTATAGACCTCGAAGACCGACGGGTCGGAGACCTCGGCGACCAGGCCGGCGTTGCGCGGGGCGCGGAAGGCCTCGCCGGCCGCCATCCAGCGGGTGAAGTAGATCGCGCCCGCCGCGTCGTGCACGGTCAGCGAACCGGGCTTGCGGGCCTGCAGGATCAGGCCCGAGGCCTCGGCCTGGGCCGCGCCGTAGACCGCCCCCTTGGCCCGGAACGGCGCGCCAACATTGAGCACCGGGCCGGGGTCCGGGCCGGCCTTGGCCGCTTCGGCCGCGCGGGCCTTGGAGGCGGCGCTGACGGCGTCGGCCGAACCGCCGTTGGCCGCGGCGTCCTCGAGGCCGGGGGTCTTGTAGGGCTCCGGCGTGGTCGACTCGACGGGGGCCGGCAGGGGCGCGCCCAGCGGCACCGTCCCGTCACCACCGCCACCGCCACCGCCGCCCATCGCCACCGCACCTGGGGCGGCGACGGCGGCGGTCGCCTGGGCCGGGGCCACCAGGGCCGGCGGCGTGTCCTTGGCGATGGCCCGCTGGGCGACGTTCCACAGCACGATGGCGGCCACGACCAGCACGCCCAGCGCCAGGATCAGGCCCAGGCGCGGATCGCGCTCGTGGCGCACGCCGACCGGGGCGCGCAGCGGCTCGCTGTCTTCGGGCGCGTCCAGCTTGAAGCGGGCCACGGCGGCGTCGCCGTCCAGGCCCAGGACCTTGGCGTAGGACTTCACATAGCCGATCGTGAACGGGCGCGAGGGCAGCTCGTCCAGGCGCAGGGCTTCCAGCGCCTCGATATAGCTCTGACGGATGCGGGTGGCGTCGGCGACGTCCTGCAGAGTCAGGCCGCGGAACGCACGGGCGGCGCGCAGGGCCGAGCCGATGTCGGCGCCGTGGTCGACGGAAGGTTGTTGGGCGGCCATCGGCGCGTTCTCGCCCTCGCCGTCGGCGACCAGCTGCAAGTGCGAAACCCTGCCCGTATCCAGCGGCATGGCTGCCATGAAACCCCAAAATCGCGTCGCCGGAGACGTTCGTCCCGCCAGGGAGACGACTTCGACGCGCTATCCCGGCCACACTGACCGGGAAATGTTAATACTTTATGGTCGATATCAAAGTAAGTCGCGGGATTCAATAAACTATAAAGCCGCGCTTGGTTAACCTGCGCCGTGTCTAGACGGCGACGTAAAGCTTGCGGGCCAGGGTTTCGATCTCGCCACGGAGCGATCCGGCCGAGGTCTTCAGCAGGGCCTCGACATTGCGCCGGGCGGCCTCGCGATCGCACGACAGCACCATCTGCTTGACCGGCCCGATCCCCGCCGGCGGCATCGACAGGCGGTCGAAACCCAAGGCCAGCAAGGCGAAAGCCTCGAGCGGACGCCCCGCCATCTCGCCGCAGACCGAGACCGCCGTCCCGGTGTCGGCGCAGGCCTGCTGGATGGTCTTCAGCGCCCGCAGCGCCGCCGGCGACAGGGGGTCGTAGCGGTCCGAAACCCTTGGATTGCCCCGATCGGCGGCGAACAAATACTGCATCAGGTCGTTGGTGCCGACCGAAACGAAGTCGGTCATCGGCAACAGTGCGTCCAGATGCCACAGCAGCGAGGGCGCCTCGATCATCGCCCCGACGTCCAGGCGGGCCGGCTCGGGCCGGCCGCGCTTCAGCGCCCAGGCGACCTCCTGGTCGACGAAGGCGCGCGCGGCGCGGAACTCGTCCACATTGGCCACCAGCGGGAACATGATCCGCAGCTCCCGCCCCCGCGCGGCCTTGATCAGGGCGCGGATCTGCATGCGCAGCAGGGCCGGACGGTCCAGGCCCATCCGCACCGCGCGCCAGCCCAGGGCCGGATTGTCCTCGCGCTCCAGCTCCATGTACGGCAGCAGCTTGTCGCCGCCCAGGTCGAGGGTGCGGAAGGTCACTGGCATGCCGTTGGCGGCCTCCAGCACCTTCTCGTAGAGCGCCGTCTGGGCCTCCAGCCGGGGCATTTCCTCGGCGACCATGAACTGGAACTCGGTGCGGAACAGGCCGATGCCCTCGGCCCCGGTCTCGCCCAGGATGTCCAGGTCGACGGCCAGGCCGGCGTTCATCAGCAGGGTGATCTTGTCGCCGTCCTTGGTGACGGCCGGCGTGTCGCGGATCCGGGCGAACTCGGCCTTGCGCTGGGCGCGGACCTCCATCCGGGCCCGCAGCGACTTGATCACGTCGGCGCGCGGCCGCAGCCAGGCCTCGGCGGTCTCGGCGTCGACCACCACCGGGTCGCCCTCGCTGACCCGGTCGCGCAAGCCGGCCAGGCGGCCCACGCACGGGATGTCCAGCGCCCGGGCCACGATGCCGGCGTGGCTGGCGGCCGAGCCTTCTTCCAGCAGGATGCCCTTGAGCTTGGTGCGGTCGTATTCCAGCAGGTCGGCCGGACCCAGGTTCCGGGCGATCAGGATCGCGTCCTCGGGCAGCACCCGCACGGCGTGGACATTGCCCGCCAGGTGGCGCAGCAGCCGGTCGTTCAGGTCCTCCAGGTCGTGCAGCCGCTCGCGCAGATAGGGGTCGCGGGCCTGGCCCAGGCGGGCGCGATGCTCCGACCTCACACGTTCAACGGCGGCCTCGGCGGTCAGGCCCGAGCGCACGGCCTCCTGCAGCGACCGGTTCCAGCCCCGGTCGTGGGCGAACATCCGATAGGTCTCAAGCACCTCGTACGAGGCGCCGACCAGGCCGTGCTGGCCTTCCAGCATCTCGTCGATTTGGGTCTGCAGCGCCTCGATGGCCCATTTCAGCCGGGCCTCCTCGGCCAGGGCGTCGTCGGACAGCAGCTGCTCGGGGGCCACCGGCTGCTCGTGCAGCACGGCCACGCCGTAGGCCAGCCCCTCGGCGAAGCGCGCGCCCTTCAGCCGCTCGGGCTTGTGCGGCGCGATCTCGACGTCCTTGAGCTCGGTGAGGCCCAGCAGCTCGCCGGCGCTGACCATCTCGGCCAGCACCATGGCGATGATCTGCAGGTCCTCGACCTCTTCCTCGTCATAGACCCGCTCGGTGCGGTTCTGGACGACCAGCACGCCGATCGTGCGGCCGCCGCGCAGCAGCGGCACGGCCAGGAAGGCGTGGTAGGGGTCTTCGCCGGTTTCCGGGCGATACGAGAACGACGGATGGCTGGCGGCGTCCGACAGGTTCAGCGGCCGGCCCAGGCGCATGGTCTCGCCGACCAGGCCCTCGCCGGGCTTCAGCCGGGTGACGTGGACGGCGTCGCGCGACAGGCCCTCGGTGGCGAACAGCTCCAGGTCGCCCGAGGCGCGGCGCAGATAGATCGAGCAGACCTCGGCCACCATCGAGATGGCGATGGTGCGCACCACCATGTCGAGCTTGGCCTGGGCGGGCCCGCCTCCGGCCATGGCCTCGCGAATCTGCCGAAGCAGGCTGCGTGGTCCCCGAACAGCGATCCCGGACGCCGCCATGTCTAAGCGCGCACTCCCCAATGGTCCGATACGGCTGATCCCGACAGAACGCGTCGAAGGTTAAGAAGCCGCATCGCCCTTAGCCGGGCTATAGCAGATTTCGCGCGCCGCACAGTGACCGCGGGCGCTCAAATCGTGGTTGGCGCACGAAAAAGGCGCCGCCCCCGAGGGGACGGCGCCGGATCACCCTCGGCCCGAAGGCCGTTGAGGGAGGCCTTTAGCGGCGCTGGCCGTAATAGCCGTTTCCGTACTGGCCGCCGTCATGGCGGTAGCCGGTGTTGTAGCGGTCGCCGCGGCGGTCGCGGCCGTCGTAGCCCGAGCGGCCGTAGCCGTTGTCGTAGCTCGACCGGCCATAGCCGCCGTTGTAGCCGTAGCCGCTGTTGTAGCTGGACCCGTAGCCGTAGCGGCTGTCGCGATAGCCGCTGGAATAGCGGTGGTCGCGGTCATAGCGGTCGTTGTGACCCGTCGAGGCGCCCAGGGCGGCTCCGGCGACGGCGCCGATGGCGATGCCGCCCTTGTCGCCGTCCGACAGGGCCGCGCCGGCGATGCCGCCGATCACGGCGCCCAGGATGGCGCGCTCGGTCTTGTTGTTGCGGTCGCCGGCGAAGGCGGCCGAGGCGGGCAGGACCAGGGCGCCGGTCACGGCCGCGGCGACGGCGATCTTGGTGAACTGACCAAAGGTCTTCATGGCGTAGCTCCTCGAGAGCGTCAGGCCGGAAGAAGTCCGGTGCGGCGCTGTTGGAACCTTTGTCGCATTCTCGCCTTGAACCCGATCTGAACGGCGATGTTCAGGTTGCGGTCATGTTTGGGGGACGGCCGTGCGTCCTTCGAGGCCCGCTGCGCGGGCGCCTCAGGATGAGGAGCTTTGCTGCTCTGAATTCCTCATCCTGAGGTGCGAGGCGCAGCCGAGCCTCGAAGGACGCACGCCCCCTACTCTGCGGGATGGGCTTCGGCGGCCGGCCGGTGCAGGTGCACCGACCACAGCACCCCGGCGAGTATCAGGACGATGGCGGCCGCCTCCAGCGGCAGCGGCCAGCGGGCCTCGTGCAGGAAGCCGTACAGCAGGGCGAACAGGGTCTCGAAGACGATCAGCTGGCCCGACAGGCTGAGCGGCAGCAGGCGGCTGGCGGCGTTCCACAGGCCGTTGCCGATCACCGAGGCTCCCAGCGCCACGGCCAGGCTGACGCCCCAGAACAGGGTCCAGCCCGTCGCCGCGTGCGAAACGCCGCCCAGGAAGGCGGGGATCACCAGCAGCAGCGACAGCAGGCCGGTGACCACGCCGGTCAGCAGCGACCATTCATGGCTGTTGAAGCGCGGGGTGGCGGCCAGCCGGCGGGCGTTCCAGACGGCGTAGGCGGTCCACACCGCCAGCGCCCCGACCGCCGCCAGCAGGCCCACGACCAGCCGCCCGACGCCGACCTCGCGGGCGGTCTGGAAGGCGGCGATATTGATGCAGGCCACGCCCGCGGCCACCAGCAGCAGCGGCGCGGCCAGCCGGCGCAGGGCCACGCCCTCCCCGGGCCCTTTTTCGTTTTTTTGGGCCCCCACCAGGGTGATGGTCACCGGCAGCAGCCCAATGATCAGCGAGGCCGGGGCGACGCCGGCGATCTGCACCGACACGGCCAGGCCCACATAGTAGACGATGTTGCCCAGCAGGCTCAGGCCCGCCAGGTCCCGCCAGTCGGCCAGGGTCAGGCGCCCCAGCACGCCCCGCGCGCCGGGGACCAGGAGCGCCGCCGAGGCCAGGCCGTAGCAGAGATAACGCCCGGCGGTCATCTGCAGCGGCGTGAAGGCGGCCAGCAGCTTGGGCGCCAGGAACACCCCGCCCCAGAAGGCCCCCGCGACGAGGCCGCAGAGAAGTCCGATCAGAAGACGCCGCCGGTGATCCATGCGAACGGGTTAGCAGAGCCCGGCGCGGGAGGCTTGGCGAAAGCTCCCGCAGGTTGGGCCAGGACTCTCGAACGGACCCGGCGGAACAACGCCATTGTCGATCCAACCAAGATCGCCATCCCGGACGCTGGCGCGGCGCGCGCCGTCCGGGATGGCGACCTTCAACCGCCGCCGGGTCAGGCCACCGCCTGGACGGCCTCGGCTTCCTGGTAGGTGGCCATCTGCGCCGCCAGGGCCCGCTGGAAGGCCGGCCGCGCCTCGCAGCGGCGGACATAGGCGTCCAGCACCGGGTTGGAGGTCACCAGGTCGGTCTGGCGCGGGAAGCGCAGCACCGTGGTCATCATCAGGTCGGCGGCGGTGAACCGGTCGTCCGACAGGTAGTCGCGGCCATCCAGCCAGGCGGCCAGGCTTTCCAGCCGCGAGATCGCGAAGGCCTCGGCCGCCGGCCGGCGCGCCTTGGCCCAGGCCTCGTCGGCGTGGAACAGGTCGATGGCGGTCAGGTTCTGAATGGCCGGCTCGACCGAGTTGAGCGCCGCGATCAGCCAGGTGTGCATCCGCAGCCGCGCCTGCGGGTCGGACGGCGCCAGAACCGGCGAGCGGTCGGCGATGTGCAGCACGATGGCGCCGCTCTCGAACATCACGAAGTCGCCGTCCTGCAGATAGGGCACCTGGCCGAACGGCTGCATCTGGCGATAGGCGGCGGTCCCCTGCTCGCCCTGCTCCAGAAGATGGGTCCGGTACGGGATGCCGGCCTCCTCCAGGGCCCAACGCACCCGCAGGTCGCGCACGATGCCTTGGGCGAAAGGCGGCACCCAGCGGAAAGCACTGATCGTGATCATCATCCAGCTCCTCGTCACGAGGCCCCCGCGGGGCCTTCGAGGAGAAGTCGCGCCAGGGAGCGCGATTTCGACATCGGGTCCGAAAATTCCCAAAAAAAGATCAGCCGCGCGCGCCCCGCCGCCATCTCGCCGGGGTCACGCCCAGCCGCGCCTTCATCGCCCGGGTCAGGGCGCTCTGGTCGGCATGGCCGGTGCGCACGGCGATCTCGGCGATCGACAGGCGAGTTTGGGACAGCAGGCGCTGGGCCGCGCGCAGGCGGGTGTCCGCCAGCTGGGCGTGCGGCGAGCGGCCGAACGCCGCCGCGAAGCCGGCGAAGAACCGGCTCTGGCTCATGCCCGCCTCGGCCGCCATCTCGCCGACGCCAAGCGGCCGGGCGAAATCGCGCTCGATCAGGGCGGCGGCGCGGGCCAGGCGCGGATCCGGCTCAGGGCCTCCAGCGGCCAGGGCCCGCAGCAGCAACGGCGCCCACAGCGCCGCCACCTCGTCCTCCACCTGCCGCGCCGCGTCGCCGCAGACGAAGTCCAGCAGGCCGCGCACCGGGGCGTTGACCGGCAGGAAGGCGCGGTCGCGCAGGGTCTCGAACGGGGCGATCAGGTCCGCGCCGATATTGGCCACGACGAACAGGTTGTCGCCGTCGGCGGCGAAGGCGTGGCGGGTTCCGCAACGCACCAGGGCCGCCTGGCCGGCCTGGACCCGGCCGCCGCGGCCGTCGATCTCCATCTCCAGCACGCCCCGGCGCGGCAGGACGATCTGGTCGAAGTCGTCATGGGCGTGGGCGTCGCCGTCGGCGCCGTAGCGGCGAAGGGAAAGCCGGACGGGACGGCCGTTCAGTCCGTGATCCATCGCCGCCGCCCCCTCCTTGTCGTCAGCCGTGCCCCGGCAAGGCCAGGGGCTCGCTGATCGCCTCGACTAACTGCTTGGCCTGCTCGACCGCCGCGTCGATGTCGCGCTCGATGAACTCGACCTCGGCGTCGGTCAGGGGGTGCGGGGCGGCGATCACCTCGCGCAGATAGGCGCGCTTTTCGGGCTCGGTCATCGTCCACCAGCCGACGGTGTGGCCCTCCTCGATCACCGCGTCGCCCATGGCCAGCAGGTCGTCCTCGTCGAAGATCGGCCGGCCGGGCTGTTCGGGGAACCACTGGCCGTCGTCGGGCAGGGCCTTGTCCAGCTTGCGCAGCAGCGAGGCCAGCCACGGGCTGACCAGCAGCGGCTTCTCGTAGCCGTCGCCGAACTTGGCGCGCAGCAGCAGGTCGTACAGCAACTCCAGCCCGGCCTCGCCCTCGAAGGTGACCGAGCGCTTCTCGGGATCGAAGTGGAAGACCGACATGGAGGCTCCTGGAGGATGACGTTTCGACGTCATAACGTCAGAAGGCGACGTTTTGCTAACGGCGAAGCGCCTTGCGTCCTTCGAGGCTCGGCTGCGCGGGCGCCACAGGATGAGGGCATCAGCAACGAAGCCCTCATCCTGAGGCGCCCGCGCAGCTGGCCTCGAAGGACGCAGGGCGGCTGATCCTACAGCTGGTCCAGCCCGTAGGCCGCGTGCAGGGCCCGCACGGCCAATTCGGTATAGGCCGCGTCGATCAGGACCGAGATCTTGATCTCCGAGGTCGAGATGACCTGGATGTTGATGTTCTTCTCGGCCAGGGCCTGGAACATCGACTGGGCGACGCCGGCGTGGCTGCGCATGCCCACGCCGATCACCGACACCTTGGCCACGTCCTCGTTGACGGCCACGTCCTCGAAGCCGATCTCGGCCTGGGCCTTGCGGACGATCTCGACGGCGCGGACCGCGTCGCGCTTGCCGACCGTGAACTCCATGTTGGCGGTGTCGGCGCTGCGGGCGCGCGACTGCACGATCATGTCGACATTGACGTTGGCCTCGGCCAGCCGGCCGAAGATCTGCGACGACACGCCCGGGTGATCGGGCAGGCCCAGCAGGGTGATCTTGGCCTCGTCGCGGCTATAGGCGACGCCCGAGACGATGCGCTTTTCCATGATTTCTTCCTCGTCGCAGACGATCGTACCTTGGCCCGGGGCTTCGCCCGGCTCGACGAAACTCGACAGCACCCGCACCGGGACGCGATGGGCCATGGCCATCTCGACCGAGCGGGTCTGCAGCACCTTGGCCCCCAGCGAGGCCATTTCCAGCATTTCCTCGTACGAGATCTTGGCCAGCTTGCGGGCCTTGCTCTCGATCCGGGGATCGGTCGTGTAGACGCCGTCGACGTCGGTATAGATGTCGCAGTCGCCCTTCACCGCCGCGGCGATGGCCACGGCGCTGGTGTCCGAGCCGCCCCGGCCCAGGGTGGTGATGCGTTGGTCGGTGGTCACGCCCTGGAAGCCGGCGATCACGGCGATCTGGCCGGCCGCGAAACAGGCCTCCAGATTGGCCGGCGGGATGTCCTCGATGCGGGCCCGGCCGTGGGCGTCGTCGGTCAGGATCGGCACCTGCCAGCCCAGGAACGAGCGGGCGTTCAGGCCCATGTTGCGCAGGGTCATGGCCAGCAGGCCGGCCGTGACCTGCTCGCCCGAGGCGACGACGGCGTCGTATTCGTCGTCCGACTCCGGCAGGCCCTGGGCCGCGCGGCCCGAGCCGTCGGTCCAGGCCACCAGCTCGTTGGTCTTGCCGGACATGGCCGAAACCACCACCGCCACCTGTTTGCCGGTCGCCACCTCGGCCGCGACCAGGCGCGCCACCCGGCGGATGCGCTCCAGGTCGGCCACCGAGGTGCCGCCGAACTTCATCACCAGACGTGACACGCCCTACCCCGTCAAAACCTAAGGTCAATTCTTGCGCCGGGGACGGACGAACCGCCTCCGCCGCGCAAGCCGCGGTCTTCTAGCGGCGCTGAGGCGCAACGGCAATGTCGCGGCGCCGTCTTTTTCGTCGCGGGCGGCCATTGACGTCGCGCAGGCAACCTATCTAACTGACTACCTGTCCATGAAGGTCGCCACAATGAGCGCGCCCCTTTCACCGCAGGTCGCCCGCCTCATCGAAGGCGAGACCACCGTCGCCGGCAAGATCCGCGCCCTGGCGGCCGCCGGCTATCCCCGCGCCGAGATCGCGCGCATCCTCGGCAAGCGCTACCAGCATGTGCGCAACGTGCTGGAGGAGCCGGGAAAGACGAAGACGGCGGCGCAACCCGAACCCGAAGGCTTGGCCGAAGGGGACGCCGGAGCGTTCGTCCACGACCGGCCCAAGACCTACCGGCTGGAGGTGAAGAACGGGACTGTGACCTTGCCGCCGGAGGTGCTGGCGGCGCTCGGCGTAGGTCCCAATGGTGCGATCATCGCCGACCTGGGAGAAGACAGCTTCACCCTGATCAGCACCCATGAAGCGATCCGGCAGCTTCAGGAGTGGGCGCGGCCCGACGTGCGCCCGGGCGTTTCGATGGTCGACAAACTGCTCGCCGAACGCCGGCGAGACGTAGAGATGGAAGAGCGCGAATCCCGGGACCGTCGGGCTTGGAGGCCCCATGACGACTGAGTTTGTCATGGACGCCTCGGCCATTCTGGCGCTGATTTACGGAGAGTCCGGCCACGACCGGGTCGCGGCGGCTCTACCCAACAGCCGGATTTGCGCCGTGAATCTGGCTGAGATCGTGTCGAGCATGATCGATGAAGAGATTCCCCTGTACGACATCGAAAGGCGGATGGGGCGGCTTCTATCCAAGGTCGTTGATCTCGATCGCGACCTGGCGATGAAGGCCGGCTTGTTGCGCGAAGCCACCCGCCACAAGGGGCTGTCTCTCGGCGACCGCGCCTGCCTGGCCCTGGCCATGCGCGAGAGACTGCCGGTGATGACCGCCGATCGCGCTTGGCGCGATCTGGACCTTCCGGTCGAAGTCGTGCTGATACGCGAACCATGACTCAGACCGCCCCCCCCTCCTGGAGCATCGACCCCGCCGACGTGGCGCGGTTCTCGGCCATCGCGGCCGAATGGTGGGACCCGCGCGGCAAGTTCGCGCCGCTGCACGTGTTCAACCCCTGCCGGCTGGGCTTCATCCGGGAGCAGGCCCTGGCGCGGTTCGACCGTGACGGCAACGCCCGCGCCCCGTTCGAGGGGCTGAAGCTGCTGGACATCGGCTGCGGCGGCGGCCTGCTGAGCGAGCCGATGGCGCGGCTGGGCTTCACGGTCACGGCGGTCGACGCCTCGGAGAACAACATCAAGACCGCCGCCGCCCACGCCGACGAACAGGGGCTTGAGATCGGCTACCGCCCGGCCACCGCCGAACAGCTGCTGGCCGAGGGCGCGGGACCGTTCGACGTGGTGCTGACCATGGAGGTGATCGAGCACGTCGCCGATCCGGGCGAGTTCCTGCGCACCTGCTCCAAGCTCCTCGCGCCCGGCGGCCTGATGATCGTCGCCACTCTGAATCGCACGCTCAAGGCCCTGGCCCTGGCCAAGATCGGGGCCGAATACGTGCTGCGCTGGGTGCCGCCGGGCACCCACGACTGGAAGCAGTTCCTCAAGCCCGACGAGCTGCGCGCCTTCCTGGCCGGCGAGCCGGTGGCCATGCACGGCCCGTTCGGCGTGGCCTACAACCCGCTGACCGGCCGCTGGAGCCGCTCGGCTGACGTCGACATCAACTACATGATGACGGTGACGAAGGACTGAGCTGGATGATCGCTCTGATGATGGCCGCGGCGACGGCCTTCGCGCCTCTGAGCGGAGATTTCGATCACGACGGTCGGCCCGACGAGGCGCAGATCGTCGCCCACCGCGGACAGTATGTCCTGCGCGTGACGCGCGGCGCCGACCCCGGTCATCCAGTCACGATCTGGGATTATGGCAAGGACCGGCCAAGCAGCGCTTTTGTCGACACGACGCGGGCGGGCCGTTTCCAAACCGCTTGTGGCAAAGGCTACTACGGACGCGAGACCGGGCGATGTTCACGCGACTGGATCACGCTTCGGAAAGGCGACCTGTCATTCGGCTACCAGGAATCGTCCGATGCGGTCGCCGTATGGAATGGCCGGCGCTTCGACGTCGAGTGGATGTCCGACTGAATGACGAGGGGTCGTTATCATGATACGATCTACCGCATCATGACAAAGCCCGGACCCATCCAGATCCGCAACGCCGAGGTCGTGGAGAACATCCGCGAGCTGGCCCGCCTCCGCGGCGCGGGCCTGACCGAGACCGTCGAGGCGGCGGTGCGGGAAACGCTTGAACGGGAACGGGCGCTGAAAGCCGACGACCTCGGAGCGCGCCAAGCCAAGGCCATGGACCTCCTGCAAGAGATCTGGGCTCGGCCCCGCACGGGCGCGGTGCTCACCGACGCCGATCTCTATGACGAGGAGGGCTTCCCGAAGTGATGGTGATCGACGCCTCGGCGCTGGTGACCATCCTGTTGCGTGAACCCGAATGGGACCGCTTCCTCGACGCCATTCTCAAGGCCGGCGGCGGCGTAATCTCTCCGGCCAACTGCTGGGAGACCTGCGTTCGGACCGCCCACCTTCGCGACGAGACAGGGCGCCCGGACGCCGAACGCCTGATGGCCGAACTGGGCGTCGAGATCGCGCCCATCGACGCCGAGCAGACGCGGATCGCGATCGCAGCCCGCCTCCGCTTCGGGCGAGGAATCCTGAACATGGGCGATTGCTTCGCCTACGCCCTGGCGAGGACCCGCGGCGACGACGCCCTGCTCTACAAGGGCGAGGACTTCATCCGCACCGACATCGCCAGCGCCCTGCCCGCCGCCTGACGGAACCTGTACCGCCGCCGCGCCTTCTATTGGCAAGGGACACCTACCAAGGATTGGCGGCCCGTTCGGGGGCCGGACGTCGATCCGTTCGTCGGAACGGAGACAACGACCATGACATCGAGAACCCCCGTGTGGCTGATGGCCTCGGCCCTCGCCCTGAGCACGGCTGCGCCGGCTTTCGCCCAGTCGGCCGAGGCGGCCTACCAGCAGCGTCTCGAAAGCTACGGCGACCAGCGCGCCGTCTATGACGCCCAGAGCGCCGATTACCAGCAGCAGCAGCGCGACTACGATCGCGACCGGGCCAAGTACCTGAGCGACAAGGCCGACTATGACCGCCGCTACGGGGCCGGCGCCTACGACCGGCGCTACCCGCAGTACGCCACGCGCTTCGACGACACCCGCTACGCCGGCAGCTCGGACTATTACGGCGAGCAGACGGCCTTCGACCACGATCGCCAGATCTACGAGGACACCCGCCGCGACTACGACCGCCGCAACGGCTACGGCGCCTATGACCGCCGCTATCCCGACCAGGCCCGCCGCTTCAGCACCAGCGGCCAGGTCTACGGCGCCGACAGCAGCGACTATCTGAGCCAGCGGGCCCAGTACGATCGCGACCGGGCCGAGTACGAGCGGTCGCGATCCGACTACGACCGCCGCTACGGCTCCGGCGCCTATGACCGCCGCTATCCCGACTACGCCAACCGCTACGGCGCGCCCTATGCCGGCCGCTACGGCGACGACGTCTCGTACAACGCGCCGTGCCGGGTCGACGCCAAGAGGAACGCCACGGCCGGCGGCGTGATCGGGGCCCTGGTCGGGGCCGTGGCCGGCTCGAACCTGGCCGCCCGCAACGCCAAGCCGGAAGGCACGGTGCTGGGCGCCCTGGTCGGGGCGGGGGTCGGGGCCAGCATCGGCAACGCCTCGGCCAAGAGCCGCTGCGACGCCAACGGCCAGTACTGGACTCGCGACGACACCGTCGCCTATCGCGAAAGCAGCCGCTATCGCGCCAGTTCCCGCGACGACTACAGCAACTATTCCAGGCGTTGCCGCCTGGCGCCGGCCGAAACCGACTACAACGGTCGCGTCGAAACCCGCTATGTCCGCGTCTGCCCGGACGGCTCGGGCCGCTATCGCATCCAGGGCTAGCGAAGGAACGGGGATGAACGGCGCGGTCGGCGTCGCTTCATCCCCCGTTCAGGTCGGAATCCCGACAATCATCGAACTCATTTGAAGCTTGAGCGTTCTTAGCGTTCAAGGATCGCCAACAAACCAGGGAGGTCGCCATGCGCGCCCATCTGAAAACTCTCGCCGTCGTCGTCGCGCTTGGCTTCACGGCCTCCACGGTGGCCGTCACCGCCGCCGAAGCCCAGACGCGCACCCACAAGGTCTGGGTGTGCAAGAGCACCAAGAGCGCCCGCAACAAGGGCACCGTCATCGGCGCCGTCGGCGGCGGCACGCTCGGCGCGGTCGTCGCCGGCCACGGCAACAAGACCGAAGGCGCCCTGCTCGGCGGCGCGCTGGGCGCGGTCGCCGGCAACCAGATCGCCAAGAAGAACTCCAAGAAGAAGAACTGCCACTACGAGTACCGCCGCTACTAGGCGGCCGCTCCAGGCTGGCCAGATGAAGGGGACGGGAAACCGTCCCCTTTTTCGCGACCCGCGCCCGAGAGGCGAGGCTAGTTGACCTCGGTCTTCTTCGGCGCGGGCGGCGGCAACGGCGCGACCCTGACGCCATCCTCGATCAGCGCCTTGACCTCCTTGGGCGAGGCCTCGCCATAGATGCCGCGGTCCTCGGACTTGCCGTCGTGGATGTCGCGCGCCTCCTTGGCGAAGCGATCGCCGACATAGTCGAAGTTCTCCTCGACTTGGCGGCGGACCTCGCCCATGGCGGTCATCATCATCTCGCGCATCTGGGCGCTGGGTTCGGGGGCGGCCTTCTGGGCCTTGGTCCCGGCCACGGCGGGGGCCATGATCTGCTTGCGCACCACCTTGGAGGCGCACAGCGGGCATTCCAGCAGCCCCCGCGCGGCCTGGTCGTCATAATCGGACGACGAGCCGAACCAGCCTTCGAAGGCGTGGTCGTGATCGCAGCTGAGCGCGTACTTGATCATGATGCTTAGATAGGGTCAGGGACCCGTGAAGGCACGGGCGTTCTTCAGGGCCGGGATCGCCGCGCGCGCCTTGTCGACGGCCGCGAGGTCGAGATCGGCGATCAACACGCCCGGCGCGTCGTGGTCAAGTTTTCCGATCACCTCGCCCCACGGGCCAATGGCGATCGACCGGCCCCAGGTGCCGCGGCCGTCCTCGTGGAAGCCGCCCTGGGCGGCGGCGATCACGAACGAACCGGTCTCGATGGCCCGGGCGCGCAGCAGGATGTCCCAGTGCGCCTCGCCGGTGGGCCGGGTGAAGGCGGCCGGGACGGTCAGGATCTGCGCCCCGCCCAGGGCCAGGGCGCGGTGCAGGGCCGGAAAGCGCATGTCGTAGCAGATGGTCAGGCCGAAGGTCGCCAGCGGGGTCTCGACCACGGCCGCGCGGTCGCCCGGCTCATAGGTCGCCGATTCCCGCGCCGTCTCGCCCTTCTTGCCGTCTCGTGGGGGGAGATCGACGTCGAACATGTGCAGCTTGTCGTAGGTCGCCACGATCGCGCCGCTTGGATCGATCACCGCCTGGCGATTGGCGGCCTTGCCGTCCTCGCGCTTGACCAGGGCCGAACCGACGTCGATCCAGACGTCGAGTTCGCGCGCCAGGTCCCGCAGGCCCTGAACCACTGGGTCGTCGTCCAGCGACACCAGGGTCGGCAAGAGCTTGGCGCGGTCCTTCTGCAGCACGTTGACGCCTTCGGGCGTCAGGATGAACCGGGCGCCCTGCGCCGCCGCCTCACGAACCAGCGGGGCGACATGCTCCAGCGCCGCGGCGTGGGTGGCCGGCGTGCGGGTCTGGACCAGGCCGACGCGCAGGGGCGCTTGGGGCGTCGTCATGCGGCCAGCAGCGGGTCCAGCTTGCCCTCGCGCTCCAGGGCCATCATGTCGTCGCAGCCGCCGATATGCTGGTCGCCGACGAAGATCTGCGGGAAGGTGGCGCGGCCCGAGCGGTCCATCATCTCCTTGCGCAGCGCCGGGTCCATGCCGGCTTCGATTTCCGTGAAGTCGGCGCCTTTGTCGTTGAGCAGCTTCAGGGCCCGGGCGCAGTAGCCGCAGAACGGGCGGGTGTAGATGGTGACCTTGGCCATGGGGAATCCGTAACAGAGATCGTGCTCGTCCTCATATAGGACGGGCTTGCATTTCTGTAACGCGCGCGACGACGGCAAGCATCACCTGGGTCGCGCCGGCCGCCAGCAGGGCCCGGGCGCAGCCCTCGGCGGTGGCGCCCGTGGTCAGCACGTCGTCGATCAGCAGCACCTTGCGGCCGATCACCCGATGGCGGCGCGGTTCGGGCACGGCGAAGGCGGCGGCGACGTTGCGGCGGCGGCCATCGGCCGACTTGCCGCCCTGGCTGTCGGTGTCGCGCTTCCGGACCAGGGTGTCGGGCAGGTAGCTCCGCCCCGCCAGGGCGCACAGCGGCCGGGCGATCTCGGCGGCCTGGTTGTAGCGGCGCTTGCGCAGCCGCGAGCGGTGCATCGGCACGGGGAGCACCGCGTCGGCGTCCTCCAGCAGATCGGCGGCGCAGCGCGACAGCCAGCGGGCGAACAGGCCCGACAGGTCGGTGCGGTCGGCGTGCTTGAGCTTGAGGATCAGGTCGCGCGAGTGCTCGTCATAGAGGCAGGCGGCGCGCGCCCGGGCGAAGGCGCGGGGCTTGGCCTGGCACAGGGCGCAGCGGAGCTCGCCGACGTCGTAGGCGAACGGCGCGCCGCAGCCGTCGCAGACCGGGCCGTCCAGGAAGGTGATGCGGCTCCAGGCGTCGGCGGACAGGCCCGAGGTCAGGGCCGCCCCGCCGTCGAAGGCGCGCGGCGGCAGGATCAGGTCCAGCATCCCCTGCGCGAACGCCGTGACGCGGGCCGGCGGCCTTCCCAGAGCTTTCCATGGCGCGCGGGAAGCCCCATCTTGCGCGGACATGACGAACGCCCCCCTGCTCTTCGACCGCGCCCTGCTGCGCGCCCGCCTCGACCGCGCCGCCCCCGGCTTCGACGCCGCCGGTTTCCTGAAGGCCCGCGCCGCCGAGGACGCCGTGCTGCGCCTGGAGGCGATCCTGCGGGAGTTTCCGGTGGCCGTCGACCTGGGAAGCCGAAACGGCGCTTTCTCGCGGGCCCTGGCCGACAGCGACGCCCGCGCCAAGGTCGGCCTGCTGATCGAGACCGACCTGTCGGCGCGGATGCTGGCGGACCGGGCGGGGACGCGGATCGTCGCCGACGAGGAGCGCCTGCCGTTCGGCGACGCCACGATCGACCTGCTGGTCTCGACCCTGGCCCTGCACTGGACCAACGACCTGGTCGGGGCGCTGATCCAGATCCGTCGGGCGCTGAAGCCCGACGGCCTGTTCGTCGGCGCCCTGTTCGGCGGGGCCACCCTGACCGAACTGCGCCAGGCCCTGCTGGCGGCCGAGGACGAAATCACCGGCGGCGCCTTCCCGCGCGTCTCGCCGTTCGCCGACACGGTGGACGCCGCCGGCCTGCTGCAGCGGGCCGGCTTCGCCCTGCCGGTGGCCGACAAGGACCGGGTCAAGGTGCGCTACGCCCACCCGATCGCCCTGCTCAAGGACCTGCGGGCCATGGGCGAGACCAGCGTGCTGGTCGACCGCTCGCGCAAGCCGCTGGGCCGCGCGGTGCTGTTGCGGGCGATGGAGATCTACCAGCAGCGCTTCGCCGAGCCCGACGGCCGGGTGCCGGCCACGTTCGAGATCATCACGGTGACGGGCTGGGCCCCGCACGAGCGCCAGCAGAAGCCCCTGCGCCCCGGCTCGGCCAAGATGCGGCTGGCCGACGCGCTGGGCTCGGTGGAGCAGTCGGCGGGCGACAAGGCGGGGAGTTAGGGCCGCTTCACAGCAGGTCGCGCAGCCAGGCGATCAGCGGCAGGTCGGCCGGCGGCATCGGATAGTCCGCCAGCTGATCCGGCTTCACCCACTTCAGCGCCTCGTGCTCCTTGGCGGTCACCCGTCCCTCCCAGCGCCGCAGCAGGTACAGCGGCATGAGCAGGTGGAACGACTCGTAGCTGTGCGAGGCGAAGACGAACGGCGCCAGGCAGGCCTGGGCGACCCTGATGTCCAGTTCCTCATGCAACTCGCGGATCAGGCACTGTTCAGGCGTCTCGCCGGGCTCGACCTTTCCGCCGGGAAACTCCCACAGCCCGGCCAACTGCTTGCCCTTCGGCCGCTGGCAGATCAGCACCCGGCCGTCGACATCGATCAGGGCGGCGGCGGCGACGAGGACGGTGGGCTTGGTCATGGGGCTCTTAGTTGAACGTCGCGGTCCGATTGGCAACGGCTTTGGTTCTCGCCCTACTCTTTTCAGCCGTCATCCCGGGCCGTGTGCCCGGGACCCCTGGTTCAGCTTCCCCGGGAGGCGCAAGCGGTTCGCTGGCGAACCGCCCCCCGCTGCACCTGCGGCGGACAGAGGGGTCCCGGGCACAAGGCCCGGGATGACGGTGTTTGGGGCGGTGGGCGAAGCCCCCTCACTCCAGGCTCGCCTGATACCCTCGCTCCACATAGCCGAACCCGTCGAAGTCGGCCGGCCGGGCCGCGCCCGACAGGTCCTGGCAGGCCATGCCGACGAAGGCGCCGGTGAAGTTGGGCGCCCCCGGGGCGGTGGCTTCGTCCGACAGGATCGAGGCGTCGAACACCTGGGGCAGCCAGGTCCACCGGTCTCCATCCAGGCTGTAGGCGAAGCGCAGGCGCTCGAAGTCGACCTCGACCCGCAGGTGGACCAGGCCCGCGTCCGGCAGCGGGATCGGGGCGGTGAAGGCGTCGGCCTGGGGGCTGTCGGGCAGGGCCGACATCACCTGCAGATGACGGCCGTGCTCGCCGTCGCGCGACACGAACAGGTAGTGGAACTTGCTGGCCCCGTAGTAGCAGACCAGCCCCGCCGCCTGCTGGAAGCGCTCGGGCGCGAAGTCCAGCACCGTCCGGGCGCCGTAGCAGAACGCCTGCTGGCGGCGGGCGACCAGGGCCTGGCGGTATTGGCTGCCGATCGTCTCGCGGCCGTACAGGCGCAGCCAGCCGGGGCGGGCCGCCAAGCTGAACAGCTCGTCCGGAAACGGCGAGCGCAGCCACTGGAAGTCGATCGGCAGGGCGGGGCCGTCGAAGTCCTCCCATTCGGGCGCGGCGGGCCACGGCGCGGGCGGCAGCCCTGGAGACGGCGGGGCCAGTTCCGGATCGCCGGAGCCGTCGCGGGTGCGCAGCCAGCCGTCCTCGCCCCAGACCATCGGCTGGATCGCCGTTTCTCGGCCCAGCACGCAGCGGCCGCGGTTGGGCAGCGGCCGACCGCACAGATAGGCCATCCAGGTCGTTCCGTCGGGGGTCTCGACCAGGTCGGCGTGGCCGGCCCGCTGCAGCGCCGCGTGCGGCCGGTCGCGGGCGGTCAGCACCGGACCGTCGGGGTGAAGCTCGTAGGGGCCCTCCAGCGTCCGCGAACGGGCCATGGTCACCGCGTGGCCGAACCCCGTGCCGCCCTCGGCGGTGACCAGATGGTACCAGCCGTTCCGCTTGTAGAGGTGCGGGGCCTCGGTCAGGCCCAGCACCGTGCCGGGGAAGATGTTCCTGCGCTCGCCGACCAGCGCCTGGACCGCAGGATCGTACTGCTGGGCCACGATGCCGGCGAAGCGGTTGCGGCCCGGCCGGTGGTCCCACAGCTGGTTCAGCAACCACTTGCGGCCGTCGTCGTCATGGAACAGCGAGGGGTCGAAGCCGCTGCTGTTGAGATAGACCGGATCCGACCATGGGCCCTCGATGGCGTCGGCGGTGACCAGGTAGTTGTGGAAGTCGCGCAGGGACGCGCCCGACGCCCCGCCCACCGTGGTGCGGCCATAGCGCTTGACGTCGGTGTAGATCAGCCAGAACCGGCCGTCGGCATGGGTCAGGCACGGCGCCCACAGCCCGCAGCCATCGGGCGCCCCCAGCATGTTCAGCTGGCTGGGCCGGGTCAGGGGCCGGGTCAGCAGCCGCCAGTTCACCAGGTCGCGCGAATGATGGATCTGCACGCCGGGGAACCACTCGAAGGTGGAGGTGGCGACATAGTAGTCCTCGCCGACGCGGACGATCGACGGGTCGGGATTGAAGCCCCGCAGGATCGGGTTCGAGATCGTGTCTTGCGGCATGGTTCTACGGGGCCGGAACGGTGACGGGCCTGGTGTTCGGCGGCCCAGGAGAGGTGATGGCGGGATCGCGGACCAGGGTCCAGAGCAGGACGGCGCCGGCCAGGTCCAGCACGCCCAGGGCGACGAAGAACGGATCATAGCCGACGCTGGCCACCAGGCCGCCGATCAGCAGCGAGAAGACCAGCACCCCCAGATTGGCGAAGAAGCCGGCCATGCCGGCCACGGTCGCCACCTGGTTCTTGCGGAACAGGTCCGACGACAGGGTGATCACCGTCACCGAGAGGGTCTGGTGGGCGAAGCCGCCCAGGCACAGCAGGGCGATGGCCGCATAGGGGCTCTCGACCCGGCCGACGAACATCATGCCGGTCATCAGCACCGCCCCCAGGGTGAAGGCTCCGCGCCGGGCGTTGACCAGGCTGACCCCGCGCTTCTGCAGGAACAGCACCACGGCCGGCCCGAACAGGCAGCCGATGTCGGCGGCCACGAACGGCAGCCAGGCGAACAGGGCGATCTGCTTGAGGTCGAAATGCCGGACCGTGGTCAGGTACAGCGGGATCCAGAACGACAGCGTGCCCCAGGTGGGGTCGGCCAGGAACCTGGGCAGGGCTATGCCCCAGAAGTTGCGGCGGGCCAGCAGGCTCAGCAGCGAGGGCGGGGTTCCGGCGTCCTCCAGGTGGGCCTCCTGGCCCGCGGCGATCAGGTCGCGCTCGGCGTCGGACAGCGCCTTGTGCTTGTCCGGCGACTGGTAGGCCAGCAGCCACAGCGCCACCCAGGCCAGGCCCAGCGCCCCGGCCACCAGGAATGCCGCCCGCCAGTTCCAGACCAGGATCGACCAGGCCACCAGCGGCGGCGCCAGCACCGAGCCCATCGAGGCGCCGATGTTGAAGGCTCCCCCGGCCAGGCCGCGCTCCCGGGCGGGAAACCAGGTCGCCACCGCCTTCATGCCGGCCGGTTGCGCGCAACCCTCGGCCACGCCGAGGGCCCCGCGCAGGCCCAGCAGCGCCTGCCAGTTTCCGGCCAGGCCGTGGGCCATGGTGATCAGCGACCAGGCGGTGGCGAACAGGGCGAAACCCAGCTTCAGGCCGATGGAGTCCAGCACATAGCCGCACAGCGGTTGCAGCATGACCCCCAGCTGGAAGGCGCCGGTGATCCAGGAATATTCCTTGGGGCCGATGTGCAGGTCGGCCAGCACGGTCGGGGCCGCGACGCCCAGGGTGCTGCGGGTCAGGTAGTTGAGCACGGCGCCCAGCATCACCAGGCCGATCATCCACCAGCGCAGGGCCCCGATCTTGCCGTTCATGCGTCTCTCCCCGGCTCCGCCTGCTGTAGCGGCGGCCTCACCGCAACGGTAGCGGTAACGGGCATAGATCGGCCTTCCCCCCGCCGCAAGGCGAGCAGCCTGGCAAGACCGACCAAGGTCTAATCCGGGATCAATCCGCGTCGTGGCCGCGTTTGCTTGCGGACCAACCAAGGAAGACCCCCATGAGCCTCGATGATCGCCTGGTGAAGAGCGCCGCCCTGGTCGGGCTGAAGATCAAGGACGCCGGCGGCCACAAGCTGGGCGTGATCCGCGAACTGTTCGTCGACCGCGACGCCGGCATCGTCCGCTACGTCGCCGTCGAGCCGGCCGGGCTGTTCGCCGCCGGCGGCAAGTTCCGGCCTCTGCCCTGGCGCCTGCTGACCTGGGACGACAAGGACGAGGCCTATGTGGCCGACCTGACCAAGGACCGCTTCAAGGAGGTCCCGGCCTACGACCGCGACCAGCTCAACAGCGCCACCTACGGCTGGGGCGGCCAGGTGGAGCGGTTCTTCGAGGGCGGGGTCTAGGGGCCGCCGCCTCAGGCGCCGGTCGCGTCCACGACGATGGCGACCGTCTTGCCGCGCGACATCGGCTCCCAGCCCGCGGCGATGGCGGACTCGATGGCCTTGGCCACCAGCTTCACGGGGACCTGCGAAGCCTTCAGTTGCGGCGCGCCGAACCGCGGCTGCGGGCCCGGCGGGAACTCTACCACGGCTTCGCGCTGGCCTTCCTGGTGCCGCACGGCGATCGCCATGCCGTGCCGCACCGGGGCGTCGCTGGACCATCCGGGCAGTCGATGAAGCCGCCAGACATAGGGCTCTCCACCGACCTCGATCTCGAATTCAGGGCTTAACTTGGTTCGTGCCATGGGCCGGTGTTACCCCGCCGCGCGCGTCCAGGCCACCGTTAGAGCATTTTCCGACGCGGCCTCAGCCCGCGAAGAACCGCGCGAAGCCCTTGTCGGTCACCCGGGCCAGGGTGGCGCGATAGAGGTCGTAGTGGCTGGTCCCCGGCGCGATGCGGCCGAAGCGCGGGTCGTCGACGCGGCGCAGCGGCACGAAGGCGATCGGGGCCGCCGCCGGAGTCAGATGGCTGCCCTGGCCGGCCTGCAGGGTGGTCAGCAGGCCGTACATCTCGCCGCCGATCGCCGGCCGGCCCAGGACCACCAGCCGGAACTGCCCCTGCTCGTTGGTGATCAGGTAGGTGTGGCCCGACTGGTTGGACAGCGACACCGCGCCCTTCTGGGTGAAGTCGGCGTCCTCGCGCGCCGCCTCGCGGAACGCCAGGCTGGACGAGGCCTCGTCCCAGGCGATCTCTGTGCGGTAGGCATAGACCGCCTTGGGATCCTCGAACGAGGGTCGCAGGGTGACATACTGGCCCTCCAGCCAGGCGACGGCGGTGCGCGAATAGGCGCCCAGGGCCTCGGGCGCCAGGCCCGTCGGCGACGGCGCGGCGGCGGCGCGGACCGGCGCGCGCAGGGAGGCGCCCAGCGCCTCCTCCAGCCGGATCGTCGTGGCCAGGGTGAACGGCCGCCGGCCGGCCAGCGCCTTTTCCAAGGTTGAGATGCTGATCTTGGCCAGGTCGGCCAGGGCTTGGCGCGACAGGCGCCGGCGCGCCAGCTCCTCGCGCACCCGCGCGGCGATGGCCTGGCTCAGTTCGGTCGAGAGGTCGGCTTCCGCCGGAGCCAGGGTCATCGCGTCAGGTCCTGACGAATCCGCACATTTCCGCACACTGCGGCACAGCGCCGGACCCTGCAAGGCTTCGACCGGAGGATCTGCACGGCTTCCGCACGAACTATGCAGATCATGAGGCTCGCGGCCGGCGCCCCGTGTGAAGACAAGAGAGATCTCTCGCTTTCGAGATGAGGAGATCTTCCCATGCCCGCTTCCGACGTCGGCGCGTCCCGTGGTCCGTCCCAGAACCGCTTCGGGCCCCGCGTCATCGCCCTGGCCAACCTCGCCCTGCATCGCGGCGCGGCCGGATTGATGCTGGTGCTGGCCGTTCTGGCCGCCCTGGTGTTCTGCCGGGAGAGTTTCGCCGCCGAGCCGGGCGACGTGACCTCCGGCGCCCTGATGATGCGCGCCAAAGGCGGCGACCAGGTGGTCGAGGCCGTGCGGCTGGGAACCGACATCGACATGACCGTCAGCGGCCTGACCGTGCGCACCCGCGTCACCCAGGCCTTTCGCAACGACACCGGCCACTGGGTCGAGGCGGTCTATGTCTATCCCCTGCCCGACGACGGGGGCGTCGACACCCTGAAGATGGTGGTCGGCAACAAGGTCATCGTCGGCGAGATCAAGAAGAAGGCCGAGGCCCAGGCGATCTATGACGCGGCCAAGGCCCAGGGCAAGAAGGCCGCCCTGGTCGAGCAGGGCCGGCCCAACATGTTCACCAACTCGGTCGCCAATGTCGCGCCTGGCGAGACGGTGCTGGTGCAGATCGAATACCAGGCGCCCGTCGCGGTCTCGGCCGGCGACTATTCGCTGCGCGTCCCCCTGGTCGTGGCGCCGCGCTACACCTCGCCCGGCGCGCCGGCCGCCCCCGACGCCGCGGCGCCGGTCGTTGATCCGCGGGTCCACGGCAAGATCAACCCGGTGACCATCACCGTCCACCTGCGGGCCGGCTTCCCCCTGGCCGGCGTGTCCAGCGCCACCCACGCCCTGGACGTGCGCGACGAGCGTGGCGGCAAGCGGATCACCCTGGCCAGCGGCCAGGTCCCCGCCGACCGCGACTTCGTCCTGACCTGGCGCGCCGCCCCCCTGACCGCCCCGGCCGTGGGCCTGTTCCACGAGAAGGTGGCCGGCGACGACTACGTCCTGGCCCAGCTGACCCCGCCGATCGCCGCCCGCGCGACGACGCCGGCCCCGCGAGACATCGTCTTCGTGATCGACAATTCCGGCTCGATGGGCGGGGAGTCCATGCAGCAGGCCAAGGCCAGCCTGGCCTACGGCCTGGCCCACCTGAAGCCGGGCGACCGCTTCAACGTCGTGCGCTTCGACGACACCGTCACCGTGCTGTTCCCCAGCGCCGTCTCGGCCGACGCCGCCCACCTGGCCAAGGCTCAGGACTATGTCGCCAGCCTCGACGCCGACGGCGGCACCGAGATGATCCCGGCCATGGCCGCCGCCCTCAAGGACGACCACGCCGGCGAGACCGGCCGGGTCCGCCAGGTGGTGTTCCTGACCGATGGCGCGATCGGCGACGAGCAGGGCCTGTTCGACACGATCAGCGCCAATCGCGGCCGCTCGCGGGTGTTCATGGTCGGCATCGGTTCGGCCCCCAACACCTATCTGATGAGCCGCGCCGCCGAACTGGGCCGGGGGACCTTCACCCACATCGGCTCGACCGACGGTGTCGAGGGCGCCATGCGCCAGCTGTTCGACAAGCTGGAAAGCCCCGTGGCGACCAACCTGGCCGTGACGTTCGAAGGCGCCGAGGTCGACCTGGCCCCGGCCGTCCTGCCCGACCTCTATCGCGGCGAGCCGATCACCGTGGCCGCCCGGGTGGGCGCCATGAAGGGCGTCCTGCGGATCAGCGGCATGATCGACGGCAAGCCCTGGGAGACCCGGATCCCGCTGAAGGACGCCGAGGCGGGCAAGGGGATCTCCAAGCTGTGGGCCCGCCGCAAGGTCACCGACGCCGAGGTGGCCCGCAGCCTGGCCCAGATCAGCGAGGAAGACGCCGACGCCCGGGTGCTGAAGCTGGGCCTGGATCACCAGCTGGTGACCAGCCAGACCAGCCTGGTGGCCGTCGACAAGACCCCTTCCCGCCCGGCCGACGCGCCGCTGACCCGCGCCGACCTGCCGCTGAACCTGCCGGCCGGCTGGGACTTCGACGTCCTGTTCGGCGGGGCCCGCCACCCCGGCGCGGACGGCCAGGCCGACGCGGACGCCGACCAGCAGGTCGCTGGCCTGGACCTGCCGCAGACCGCCACGGACGGCCCGCTGCTGGTCATGGTGGGCCTGGGCCTGCTGGCGCTGGGCGGCCTGCTCGGGGCCGGCGGCTGGGTCCTGTCCGGCCGGAGGAACGCGGCGTGAGCCGGATCGCCGCCCTGCTGGGAGCCGCCCGACGGCGGCTCCCGTTCCTGGCCCCCGCGGCCCTGGTCATGGCCGTGGGGCTGGCGCTCTGCGGCCAGGGCCTGTGGATCCCGGCCAAGGCCGCCCTGGCCCAGGTGCTGCTGGAGCGGGCCTTCGCCCGGTCCGTCGCCACGGGCCAGCCCGTGAAGCCCTGGCCCTGGGCCGACACCTGGCCGGTGGCCCGGATCACCTTCCCCCGCCTGCACCGCAGCGTGATCGTGCTGGACGGCGCCAGCGGCCAGGCCCTGGCCTTCGGTCCCGGCCACGTGGCGGGCACCCCCGACGCCGGCGACCGGGGCGTGGCGGTCTACGCCGCCCATCGCGACACCCATTTCGCCTTGCTCGGCCAGCTGGGCCCCGGAGACGAGATCGCGGTGCAGCGGATCGACGGCCGCCGGGCCCGCTTCTCGGTGGCCGGCGCCCAGGTCGTGCGCTGGGACGCGTCCGGCCTCGATCCCCACGCGCCCGGCCGCGCCCTGGCCCTGGCCACCTGCTGGCCGCTGGACGCCAAGGTCCACGGCCCCCTGCGCTACCTGGTCTGGGCGCGGCCGATGGAAGGCGTCTCCAAACTTGATTCCCAATCGTGAATGCAATTATGAATTGACTGAAAACAGCCGGACGAACGCAACTTGTCTCTGGAACCGGAACTGCCGTTCGAATTCGCTGTTCGAGGGACGGCGATCAGCCTTCAGGGCTCCGGAGCTTCGAAAGCCGCCTGGAAGGACGCCATCCGGGAAGCGGCGCGCAAGGCCTTGCCTGAAGGCTCCTGGCTTCTCACAGAGCCGCTCGCCGTCACCATCTTCATCTTTCCCGGCGCGGTCATGCAGGGCGATGTCGACAACAGGGTAAAGCCGATACTCGATGCCATGGTAAGATGCGTCTATAGCGATGACGAGATCGTGGAGCGGGTCGTCGTTCAGAAGTTCGAACCCGGCCGGGTGTTTGCTTTCCAAAGCCCGACCGATACCCTGGTGTCAGCCTTGGAGGCGGACGAACCCATCATCTATATTCGGGTCACCAACGACCTGCATGAGGAGCTGGCCTGATGGTTTCCGCCATGCTGAACGAGCAAGCGGCGCTCGATAATCTGGAATCTCGTTGGACAAAACGAGGCTATCAGGTGATCCGCCGACCTTCTGCGGATCAGCTCCCGGGCTTCTTGCGTGGTTTTCAGCCCGATGCGATCGCCGTCGGCGCGAAACCTCAGTTGGTCATCGAGGTGATGCAGCGCGGAGGCGGCTCAACCGAAACCAAGCTGAAACAGCTGCAAAGTCTGTTTTCCGGCCAAGCAGACTGGCGGCTTGAGGTCGTCTACGCCACCGCCGATGGCGCGCCGCTCGAGACCATCACGCCTCACGATATCCGCACGGCTCTGGGGGAAGCCCGCCGGCTGTCCGACGACGCCCCCCGCTCGGCGCTCATGATGGCCTGGGCAAGCCTGGAAGCCATTGGGCGGCGTCTGGAGCCAACCCTGGCGGCGCGGAGCCTTTCCACGGGATCTCTGATCGATCTGCTTATTTCGACGGGGCATTTGCCCCAGACGGAAAGCGCCCTGCTGTTCAGGCTGAGCAGCACGCGAAACGCGGTCGCTCATGGACAGTTGGATCTCACCCCGGCCCCCGCGGATGTAAGGCGGCTGGTGGACCTGGGCGAACGACTGGTCGCCTGAAGTCAACGCGACCAACGTCCAGACCCGCCGGGTTTTCCCGACGCAGTGCGTCAAATAACCCCTACCCTTGACTTCGCACGTGCAATAAACGACATAGGCCCTACGCCATCCGGCGTTATCGGCCGCTCCAGCCGCGTGAAGGACCTTTCCGGTCCAGCCTGTCGAGCGCCCTGAAAGCTTCTCATCAGACCGCCCGTGTCACGCGGGGCGCTCCCCACCGACCCGCCACCAGGCGAGCCGTGCGAGGATCGCATGCGCCGTCTCGTGGCTGCACGAAAGCTTCTGACTTGACTCAATTCACCGATCTCGGCCTCGCCAAACCGCTTCTGAAGGCGCTGGCCGACAAGGGCTACACCACGCCCACCCCGATCCAGGCGCAAGCCATCCCGACCGTGCTGTCGGGCCGCGACCTGCTGGGCATCGCCCAGACCGGCACCGGCAAGACCGCCGCCTTCGCCCTGCCGATCCTGCACCGCCTGGCCGAGGACAAGCGCCCGGCCCCGCGCCGCGGCTTCCGCTGCCTGGTCCTCTCCCCGACCCGCGAGCTGGCCACCCAGATCGCCGACAACTTCAAGGCCTATGGCGCCCACCTGGGCCTGACCGTCGCCACCATCTTCGGCGGCGTGAAGTACGGCCCCCAGATGAAGGCCCTGGCGGCCGGCGTCGACGTGGTCGTGGCCACCCCGGGCCGCCTGATGGACCACCTGGGCGAAAAGAGCGCCCACCTGAACGGCGTCGAGATCTTCGTGCTCGACGAGGCCGACCAGATGCTGGACCTGGGCTTCGTGGTGCCGATCCGCAAGATCGCCAGCCAACTGCCCAAGGAACGCCAGAACCTGTTCTTCTCGGCCACCATGCCGTCGGAGATCGGCAAGCTGGCCGGCGAGCTGCTGAAGAATCCGGCCCAGGTGTCGATCACCCCGCAGGCCACCACGGTCGAGCGCATCGACCAGTCGCTGATCTTCATCGAGGCCCAGCGCAAGCGTCCCCTGCTGGCTGAGCTGCTGGCCGATCGCAGCGTCGAGCGCGCCATCGTCTTCACCCGCACCAAGCGCGGCGCCGACCGGGTGGCCAAGTACCTGACCGCCAGCGGCATCGAGTCCGCCGCCATTCACGGCGACAAGACCCAGGGCCAGCGCGAACGGGCCCTGGCCTCGTTCAAGGCCGGCCAGGTCAAGGCGCTGATCGCCACCGACATCGCCGCCCGCGGCATCGACGTCAACGACATCAGCCACGTGTTCAACTACGAGCTGCCCAACGTGCCGGAGGCCTATGTCCACCGGATCGGCCGCACCGCCCGCAAGGGCAAGGACGGCATCGCCATCAGCTTCTGCGCCGATGACGAGCGTCCGCTGCTGAAGGACATCCAGAAGGCCACCCGCCAGACGATCCCGACCTTCGACCGCCGCAACGACAAGGGCCTGGCGGCCGCCGCGGCCGTCGCCGACAAGCTGGCCCCGCCGGAGAAGTACGTCGATCCGCGCCGCGCCGACCCGCGCAACAATGTCCCGTCCGAACTGCGCCGCCAGCGCAATCGCCCGGCCAAGGGCGGCGGCGCCGGCCAAGGCCAGGGCAAGCCCGGCGGCCAGAACCGCGGTCGCAACGGCGGCGGCCAGGGTAATGGCCAAGGCCAGGCGCAAGCCCAGGGCCAGGCCCGCGCCGCCGGCGGTGATTTCCGCGGCCCCAAGCGCGCGGCCGCCCCGTCCGAACGCTGGAACCCGATCGACTAAGGACGGCTGACGCCTCCCAAGCAAAACGCCCGCTCCGGTCTCCCGGGGCGGGCGTTTCTCGTTCAGGGGCAGCGAAAACCTCGTCCTTCGAAAGGCTCAGGATGAGGTTTTCTACCGCGCCTGCACATGGTCCTCATCCTGAGCTTGTCGAAGGACGAGGACCACGCGCCGGACTTGGAAACCTACGCCTTGAAGAAAGCCAGCAGGTCCTTGTTGATCAGTTCGGGGTGCGTCGTGGCCATGCCGTGCGGCAGGCCCGGATAGGTCTTCAGCACGCCCTTCTTCAGCAGCTTGATGCTCAGATGGGCGCTGTCGGCGATCGGCACCAGCTGGTCGTCCTCGCCGTGCATCACCAGCACCGGCAGGTCGACGGCCTTGAGGTCGTCGGTGAAGTCGGTCTCGGAGAAGGCGGTGATGCAGTCGTAGTGGGCCTTGGCGCCGCCCATCATGCCCTGGCGCCACCAGTTCTCGACCGTGGCCGGCGAGACCTTCGCGCCGGGACGGTTGTAGCCGTAGAACGGGCCGGCCGCGACGTCGTGGAAGAACTGGGCGCGGTTGGCGGCCAGGGCGGCGCGGAAGCCGTCGAACACTTCCTTGGGCAGGCCGCCGGGATTGGCCGCCGTCTTCAGCATGATCGGCGGCACCGCGCCCATCAGCACCACCTTGGCGACCCGGCCGGCGTCGGCCCGGGCGGCGTAGTGGATGGCCTCGCCGCCGCCAGTGGAGTGGCCGACATGGATGGCGTTCCTCAGGTCCAGGTGGCGGGCCAGGGCCACGACGTCGGCGGCGTAGGTGTCCATCTCGTTGCCGGTGTCGGTCTGGGTGGAGCGGCCATGGCCGCGGCGATCATGGGCGATCACCCGGTAGCCCTGGCCCACGAAGAACAGCATCTGTGCGTCCCAGTCGTCGCTGCTGAGCGGCCAACCGTGGTGGAAGACGATCGGCTGGGCGGTCTTGGGGCCCCAGTCCTTGTAGAAGATCTGCGTGCCGTCCTGGACGGTGAGAAAGCCGCTGCCGGCGGTCGACTTGGCGGCGCCCGTGGCTGCGGAAGCGCCCTTGGCGGCGGCGGGGCGGTCCTGGGCGGCCGCCGCGAACGGGGCGGCGGCCGCGGCGGCGGCGAGGCCCAGGCTGGCGGTCATCATGGTGCGGCGCGAGGCTTGCTGGATCGATTGGCTCATCTTCGTGTCCCTCTGGATCGTTGCGGCGATATTCGTTATCGCGATAACGATATGACTAAGGCGCCCGCGGCGACCTGTCCAGCAAAATCTTTATCGCGATATCATTTTTCGTGGTATGAACCTGGCAGGCCGCTTCCGCCATGAGGTTCCCGTCGTGCCCATCCCGCTGGACAACCAGATCTGCTTCAGCCTCTACGCCACCAGCATGGCGATCACCCGCACGTACAAGCCGATGCTGGACGCGATGGGGATCACCTATCCGCAGTACCTGGTGCTGAACGTGCTGGGCGAGGCCGAGGGCCGCGACGGCGGCGCGACGGTGGGCGCGATCGCCCAACGGCTGGCGCTGGAGTCCAGCACGATCACCCCGCTGGTCAAGCGCCTGGAGCAGGCCGGCCTGGTCGCCCGCCGACGCGGCGTGGTGGACGAACGCCAGGTCCAGGTCAGCCTCACCGACGCCGGGCGCGCCCTGCTGAACCAGTGCGACTGTCTGGGCGAGACCCTGCTGGCCAAGTCGGCCATGACCCTGGACCAGCTGGACGCCCTCAACCGCCAGGTCCAGGCGCTGCGCGCGGCGCTGGTGGACGAAGCTAAGACTTAGCCTTCACACCTCCAAAACACCGCTCATCCCGGCGAATGCCGGGACCCAGATGGAATAGCTTTGAGGCTGACGCCACAAGCTCTGAGCTTTTCCAACTCGCCACACCGCTAAGGGATCTGGGTCCCGGCATTCGCCGGGATGAGCGGATCTAAATGGAAACGAAAACGCCCGCCCCGGTCTCCCGGGGCGGGCGTTTCAGTTCACCAGACGCTCAGGGTTTAAACCAGCGCCCCGTGGCAGTGCTTGAACTTCTTGCCCGAGCCGCAGGGGCAGGCGCCGTTGCGGGCGGTGTATTCCCAGCCTTCCGGCAGGACCGAGACCGGCAGGGCCTCGCGCTGCTCCGGCGACAGGCCTTCGGGCAGGGCCCCGGCCACGGCGACGTTCTCGCCGCTCAGCGGGTCCAGGTGGACCGGGATCAGGCCCTCGGGCGTGTGCAGCGGCTCGGGCTCGGCATAGGCGATCTCGACCGTCATCAGCCAGCGGGTGGTGTTGGTGCGCAGGTCGCCCAGCAGCTTCTCGAACAGCGAGAAGGCCTCGGTCTTGTACTCGTTCAGCGGGTCGCGCTGGCCGTAGCCGCGCAGGCCGATGACGTTGCGCAGGTGGTCCAGGTGCATCAAGTGTTCGCGCCACTGCAGGTCGATCATCTGCAGCAGGAAGTTCTTCTCCACCGAGCGCATCTGCTCGGGGGTGATGATCACTTCGCGCTCGGCGGCGTAGGCGTCGGCGGCCTTGGTCAGGCGCTCGCGCATCTCCTCGTCGCCGAAGCCTTCCTCGGCGGCCCATTCCTTCAGCGGCAGGGTCAGGCCCAGGATCGCCTGGACGCGCTCGTCCAGCCCCTCGATGTCCCACTGCTCGGCATAGGCCTTGGGCGGCATGTAGCGGGCGACGAAATCGTCGATCACGTCATGGCGCATCTCGGTGATGATTTCCGAGAGATCCGTGGCCTCCATGAACTCCTGGCGCTGCTCGAACACGGCCTTGCGCTGGTCGTTGACGACGTCGTCGTACTTCAGGAGGTTCTTGCGGATCTCGTAGTTGCGCTGCTCGACGCGCTTCTGGGCGGTGGCGATGGCGTTGTTCAGCCACTTGTGGGTGATCGCCTCGCCTTCCTGGACGCCGAAGGTGCGCATGATCGCGTCCAGGCGCTCGCCGGCGAAGATGCGCAGCAGGTCGTCCTCGCACGACAGGAAGAACTTCGAACGGCCCGGGTCGCCTTGACGACCCGTACGGCCGCGCAGCTGGTTGTCGATGCGGCGGCTCTCGTGGCGCTCGGTGCCCAGCACGAACAGGCCGCCGGCGGCCAGGGCCTTGGCCTTGGCCTCGCCGATCTCGGCTTCCAGCTCGGCCTTCTGGGCCAGCTCGTCCTCGTGGGTCGGGGTGATGCCCAGGCCCTTCTGCTGCTGGCGCCAGTTGGCTAGGCGCATGTCGAGGTTGCCGCCCAGCTGGATGTCGGTGCCGCGGCCGGCCATGTTGGTGGCGATGGTCACCGCCCCGGGCACGCCCGCGTCGGCGACGATGCCGGCTTCCTGTTCGTGGAAGCGGGCGTTCAGCACCTGGTGCGGAATGCCCTTGTGCTTCTTGCCTTCCCATTCCCAGGCGTAGGTCGACAGCAGCCTGGACAGCTCTTCGGACTTCTCGATCGACACCGTGCCGACCAGGATCGGCTGGCCGCGGGCGTGGCAGTCGGCGATCTGCTTGAGGATCGACTGGTTCTTCTCGGCCTCGGTACGATAGACCTCGTCGTCGTCGTCGATGCGCTGGACCGGACGGTTGGTCGGGATCTCGCTGACGCTCATCTTGTAGATGTCGTCGAACTCCTGGGCCTCGGTCGCCGCGGTGCCGGTCATGCCGGCCAGCTTCTTGTAGAGGCGGAAGTAGTTCTGGATGGTCACCGAGGCCAGGGTCTGGTTCTCGGGCTGGATGTCGGCGCCTTCCTTGGCCTCGATGGCCTGGTGCAGGCCTTCCGACAGCCGGCGGCCGGTCATCATGCGGCCGGTGAACTCGTCGATCAGGATCACCTCGGCGTCCTTGACGATGTAGTCCTTGTCGAGCGTGTAGAGCACATTGGCCCGCAGGGCCTGGTTGACGTGGTGCACGACCGAGATGTTGGCGGCGTCATAGAGGCCGGCGGTGTCCTCGGCCAGGTGGCCGCCCGCCATCAGGATCTCTTCGATCCGCTCCTGGCCGTCCTCGGTGAGGATGACCTGCTTCTGCTTCTCGTCGTGATCGTAGTTGGTCTTGTCCTTGATGAGCTCTTTCACCAGGACGTCGATGGTCTTGTAGAACTCGCTGCGGTCCTCGGTCGGGCCCGAGATGATCAGCGGCGTGCGGGCCTCGTCGATCAGGATCGAGTCGACCTCGTCGACGATCACGTAATGGTGGCCGCGCTGGACCATTTCCTCGACGCTGTAGACGAGGTTGTCGCGCAGGTAGTCGAAGCCGAACTCGTTGTTGGTGCCGTAGGTGATGTCGCTGCGGTAGGCGCGTTGGCGCTCGCCCTGGCTCAGGCCGTTGACAATCACGCCGTACGACAGGCCCAGGAAGTTGTGGATCTGGCCCATCCACTCGGCGTCGCGCTTGGCCAGGTAGTCGTTCACGGTGATGACGTGGACGCCCTTGCCTTCCAGCGCGTTGAGGTAGGTGGGCAGGGTGGCGACCAGGGTCTTGCCCTCGCCGGTGCGCATTTCCGAGATCCCGCCCGAGTGCAGGACCATGCCGCCCACCATCTGGACGTCGAAGTGGCGCATGCCCAGCACGCGCTTGCTGGCCTCGCGCACGGTGGCGAAGGCCTCGACCAGCAGGCTGTCGAGCGTCTCGCCCTTGGCCAGCCGGGCTTTGAATTCGTCAGTCTTGGCGCGCAGCGCGTCGTCGGACAGAGCGGCGTATTCCGGCTCCAGGGCGTTGATCTTCGCCACCTGGGCGGACATCGCCTTGACCTTGCGTTCGTTGGAAGAGCCGAAGAGCTTTTTGGCGAAGCCGAGCATGAAGAGAAGGTTCCGGAGCGGTGTCTGTGAGGCCGGCGCTAGGGCTTGAAGGCCTTCACTACGGTAAATTCGAGGCGGCGAAGCGCGCGGAAATTCCACGTCCTGTGCGCGCGCGGAGACTTAAGCACCGGTCCACCGGGTGTCAACGCGAGCGCTTACAGTCATGAACCTTGCGACGGCGGGGTGGAAACAATCCGGCGCCTAAATCGCCGCCACCAAAACTGGTTCCCAAGGTCATCTTCTTATCCACCGTCATTCCGGGCCTTGTGCCCGGAACCCCTCTGCCCGCCGCAGGTGCGCATGCGTGGCGCGCCAGCGCGTCAGGGCGTCTCACTGTCGGCTGAACCAGGGGTTCCGGGCACAAGGCCCGGAATGACGAAACTATTTTGAAGCTGCGCGGCGTCTATCGCGACGAGATCGCGAAGCTGTTTCCTCTTGGCGATAAACCGCGCTAGAGCGCTGAGTGAGAGTCAGCCGGAGATCGGCCCCTTATGAATATCAGCAAGTCCCGCGTTCACGGCCTCGTCGCCGTCCTGGTCCTTTCCCTGCTGGTCGCCGCCTGCGGCCGCGACAAGGCCGACGAGCGCCCGCCCGAACCCGGCGACACCGCCGTGGCCAAGGTGGACGGCCACACGGTCTGGGCCTCGGACGTCAAGCGCGAGGCGGTGGCCCAGGGGCTGATCAGCGAGGGCGAGCCGCTGGACATCGGTTCGGACCTGTTCCGTCAGCGCCTGGACGAGGTGATCGACCAGAAGCTGCTGGCCGCCGAGGCCCTCAAGCAGAAGCTGGACAAGGATCCGGTGGCCCAGCGCCGCCTGGCCGCCGCGCGCGAGCGCATCCTGGGCGACATGCTGGTCGAGAACGTCGTCGAGAAGGCGGTCAACGAGAACGCCATCCGCGGCCTCTACGCCGAGCAGCAGAAGCTGTCCAAGCGCAGCGAGGAGATCCGCGCCCGCCAGATCCTGGTCGGCAGCCAGGCCGACGCCGAGGCCGTCAAGAAGCTGCTGGCCGCCGGCGCCTCGTTTGACGCCCTGGCCATGGAGCGCTCGACCGACCCGGCCACCCGCTTCAACGGCGGCGACCTGGGCTATTTCACAGTCGACGTCATGCCGCCGGCCTACGCCGTGGCCTTGAAGGACGCCCAGAAGGGCGCGCTGGTCGGCCCGTTCCAGACGGAAGGCGGCTGGGCCGTGCTGCGCGTCGAGGACAAGCGCCTGGAGGAGCCGATCACCCTGGAGGCCGCCCGGCCGCAGATCGTGCGCTTCCTGACCTATGACCAGGTCCGCGACCTGCTGGAGAAGCTGCGCGGCGGCGCCAAGGTCGAGATGCTGACGGGCAAGCCCCAGGCCGTGCCCGGCGCGCCGCAGGAGCCGGCCTCGGCCCCGCCCGGCGCCGCCGACCAGGCCCCCTCCTCCGACCTCGACGACGCCCCGCCGGCGTCCGCCCCCGCTCAAGCTCCGGCCAAGAAATGACCAAGACTCCCAAGCCCGCGCCGAAGACGGCGGCCAAGACCGCCGCCAAGCCCGCCAAGACTCCGGCGGCCGCCAGCGCCCCGACCCCGGCCGAGATCGTCGGCCAGGTCGGCGCCAGCGTCGGCCACACCCTGGAGCGGGCCCTGGTCGACCCGCTGACCGCCGCCCTCAAGCGCGCCGGCCTGCGCCGGGCCCAGAAGGACGCCAATACGGGGAGCCCCGAAGCGGTCCAGGCCGCCAAGCCGGCGACCGCCCCGGCCGCCCAGGGCGCGCCCGGCAAGCCGGGCCTGGCGGTCTCGCCCCTGGCCGTGCCGTTCCCGACCATCCCGCCGATCGCCGGCGTCGAGATCGCCACCGGCCGGGCCGGCTTCTACAAGCACGACCGCGAGGACATGCTGCTGATGCGCTTCGCCGAGGGCACCTCGGCGGCCGGCGTCTTCACCCGCCACGGCGTCGGCTCGGCCCCGGTCGACTGGTGCAAGCGGCAACTGGCCGCTTCCGGCGGGCTGGATGTGCGGGCCCTGGTGGTCAACGCCGGCTGCGCCAACAGCTTCACCGGCAAGCCTGGGGCCGACGCGGTGCGCCGGGTCGCCACGGCCGTCGGCAAGCGCTTCGACTGCCGCCAGCGCGACGTGATGATGGCCTCGACCGGCGTCATCGGCGTGATCCTCGACGACAGCAAGATCACCTCGAACCTGCGCCTGGTGGAAACGCGCCTGACCGAGGACGCCTGGGCCGGCGCCGCCTCGGCGATCATGACCACCGACACCTTCCCGAAGGGCGCCTACGCCACGGCGACCATCGACGGCCACGAGGTGCGGATCGCCGGGATCTGCAAGGGCTCGGGCATGATCGCGCCCGACATGGCCACCATGCTGGCCTTCGTGGCCACCGACGCGGCCATCGCCCCGGCGGCGCTGCAGACCCTGGTCAGCCTCTATACCCGCACCACCTTCAACTGCGTGACGGTGGACGGCGACCGCTCGACCAACGACACCCTGCTGCTGTTCGCCACCGGCCAGTCCGGCGCGCCCAAGATCCACCGGGCCGGCGACCGGCGCCTGGCCGACTTCCGCGAGAAGCTGGAGGCGGTGCTGCTGGACCTGGCCCTGCAGCTGGTCCGCGACGGCGAGGGCGCGACCAAGTTCGTCAAGATCACCGTCAACGGCGCCGAAAGCCCGCTGTCGGCCCGCAAGATCGCCCGCACCATCGCCGAAAGCCCGCTGGTCAAGACCGCCTTCGCCGGGGAGGACGCCAACTGGGGCCGCATCGTCATGGCCGTGGGCCGCGCCGACGAGCCGGTCAACCGCGAGAAGATCAGCGTCAAGTTCGGCGACCTCTACGCCGCCCGCGACGGCCTGGTCTCGGCCGAATATGACGAGGCGGCGATGAGCAGATACGTCAAGCGCGCCGAGTTCGAAGTGTCGGTGGACGTCGGGGTCGGCAAGGGCTCGGCCACGGTCTGGACCTGCGACCTGACCAAGCAGTACGTGGCGATCAACGGGGATTACCGCAGCTAAACCGCCGTGCGTCCTTCGAGGCCCGCTGCGCGGGCGCCTCAGGATGAGGGACTTTTTGCCCTGACTTCCTCATCCTGAGGTGCGCGCTCCTGAGCGCGCCTCGAAGGACGCACGGCGGCCCAGTCCGCCTCACAACCAACGATCGGATCCGACCATGGCCGACGACGCCCCCATCGCCCTCCACGACATCGCCGAGGCCTGCCGCGAGGCCGGCTATGTCGTCGCCGCGATCGACCGCGGCCTGGAGGTCTCCGGCGCCGAGGACGGCGGGGCCTTCTACCTGTTCCCCGAGGGCGACTGGCTGCAGGTCCGTTGCCAGGTGTTCGACCCGGCCGACCTCGACCAGGCCCGCAGCCTGGACGCCCTGTTCGAGACGATCGCCCGCGCCCAGTTCCGCCTGATCGGCTGCCGGTTCGGCTTCGATGTGCTGACCGGCCTGTGGCTGGTCGCCGACCTCTATCCCGGCTTCGACCCCGAACGCCTGCCAGCCGTGCTGGAACAGCTGGCCTTCGTCTGGAGCTCGCTGGGCGAGGTCCTGGACGCCGCGCTGAAGGGAACCGTCGTGGACGAGATCGCCCTGGACGCGGCGTTCGAACTGGAGCCCGACGGGCGGCCGAACTGAGGAGACGCCTCCTGCTAGCCAGCTAACCGCCACTTGTCGGACAATTACTAAAGGTCGCAAACCCCGATCGTTCTTCAAGCAACGATGAGACCAGCCTTGAGCCGTCCCGTCCTTTGTGCTTTTTTGCGGCAATAATCAGACAAAAGCTGCGGGAGACGAAGCGCCATGGATCTTGATCGGCCGAACCGGCGCGCCTTTCTGCTGGCCTCCAGCGCCCTGGCCTTCGCGGGAGCAGCCTCGCCCGCCCTGGCGGTCGCGACGGCCGGCCGCGTGGCCGCCGAGCCGGCGCCGGCCCGTCACGTGGCGCTGAAGCCTTCGATCTTCCAGCAGGCCCAGGCCGCCAACCGCGCCTATCTGGTCTCGCTGTCGGCCGACCGGCTGCTGCACAACTTCCACCAGGGCGCCGGCCTGCCGGTCAAGGCCCCGGTCTATGGCGGCTGGGAGGCCATGAGCATCGCCGGCCACACCCTGGGCCACTACATGACCGCCTGCGCCCTGCAGGTGGCCGGCACGGGCGACCCGGAGCTGAAGGACCGCCTGACCTATATCGTCGCCGAACTGGCCCGCGTGCAGGCCGCCCACGGCGACGGCTACGCGGCTGGCACCACCCGCTGGGGCCAGGCCGACTCGGCCGGCGGCAAGCAGGTGTTCGAGGAACTCCGCCGGGGCGACATCCGCTCGTCGCGCTTCAGCCTCAATGACGGCTGGGTGCCGATCTACACCTGGCACAAGGTGCACGCCGGCCTGCTGGACGCCCACCGCCTGGCCGACACGCCCAAGGCCCTGGACGTCGCCGTGGGCCTGGCCGGCTATTTCGCCACCATCATCGAAGGCCTGAGCGACGAGCAGGTGCAGCAGATCCTGGTCGCCGAGCACGGCGGGATCAACGAGGCCTATGCCGAGACCTACGCCCTGACCGGCGACGAGCGCTGGCTGAAGGTCGCGCGCCGGCTGCGCCACAGGGCGGTGCTCGACCCCATCGCCGAGGGTCGCGACGAACTGGCCGGCCTGCACGCCAACACCCAGATCCCCAAGGTCATCGGCCTGGCGCGACTGTACGAAGTGGGCGGCGATCCGGCCGAGGCCCGGGCCGCGCGGTTCTTCCACCAGGTGGTCACCCAGAACCACAGCTACGTCATCGGCGGCAATTCCGACCGCGAGCATTTCGGCAAGCCGAACGAGATCGCCCGCCACATGGCCGAAACCACCTGCGAGGCCTGCAACAGCTACAACATGCTGAAGCTGACCCGCCGCCTGTGGAGCTGGGCGCCGCAGGGGTCGCTGTTCGACTATTACGAGCGGACCCAGCTGAACCACATCATGGCCCACCAGCGGCCGAGCGACGGCATGTTCGTCTATTTCATGCCGATGGCGGCGGGAGGGCGGCGCAGCTACTCCACGCGCGAGGACAGCTTCTGGTGCTGCGTCGGCTCGGGCATGGAGAGCCACGCCAAGCACGCCGATTCCATCTGGTGGCGGGGCGGCGACACCCTCTATCTCAACCTCTTCGTTCCTTCGCGCCTGGACTTGCCGGACGGGGAATTCGCCATCGACCTGGACACCCGCTATCCGGCCGAGGGGCTGGTGCGGCTGAACGTCGAGCGGGCCCCGGCGGGCGAGCGCGAGATCGCCGTGCGCCTGCCGGGCTGGTGCGCGGCCCCGGTGGTCAAGGTCAATGGGACGCCGATGGGACGGCGCGGAAGTGACGGCTACGCCCGCCTCAAGCGCCGCTGGAAAGCCGGCGACCGGGTCGAACTGGTGCTGCCGATGGCCCTGCGGGCGGAGGCGACGCCGGACGACCCCAACCTGGTGGCCTTCGTCAGCGGTCCGCTGGTGCTGGCCGCCGACCTGGGCCCGGCCGAACGGCCCTTCGAGCGAGCCGCCCCCGCCCTGCTGGGCGACGGGCCTCCGGCGACGCTGCTGCGCAAGGCCGGACCGGCGCCGCACGCCTATGTCGCCGACCTGGCCACGGGCGGCACGGCGACCTTCAGCCCGTTCTACGCCCAGTACGCGCGCCGCACGGCCGTCTACGCCCCGGTCTTCACCAAGGCCCGCTGGGCGGCGGAGGGACCGGGCTTCCTGGCCGCCGAACAGGCCCGCATCGAGGCCGTGGGCCGCACCGTCGACACGGTCTATCTGGGCGAACAGCAGCCGGAGGTCGACCACGGGGTGAGCGCCGCCAACGGCGAGATCATCCAGTTGAACGGCCGCAGCGGTCGCAAGCTCAATCCCGGCGGTTGGCTGGAGATGACCCTGAACCGCCGCCCCGGGCGCATGAGCCTGCAGCTGGTCTACTGGGGGCAGGACGCGGGCCAGGGGGTCAAGGTCCTGGTCGACGGCGCCCCCGCCGGCGTCGTCGAGACCCCGGCGGACAAGCGCGACGGCTTCTTCGCCGTGGACCTGCCGCTGCCGCCCGGCGCCGGCCCGGCGCGGGTGCGGCTCGAGGCGGGCGAAAAGGCGGCCGTGTTCTACGAGGCGCGGGTCATGGCGGGCTAGCGACCCGGCGCCGGCGGTCCTCTCGGTCCGGCCGCAGCCGGGCGTTGCGGCTGTCATCCTTTGTCACAAACGCGATGCAGAGCCGAAAGGCGGCCTCGCCACTCTCGACCCCAGAAGGCGGCTCGCCATCGAGCGGCCTGTTCGGGAGAACGAGGATGACCAAGACCCGTACCGCCCTGCTGGCTCTGAGCGCTATCGCCGGCCTGGCCGCCGGCGGCGCGGCGAGCGCCGAGACCACGCCCCTGCCGGCCCGGCAGGTCGCCCTGGGCGCCGACCACTTCCACGCCCGCGCCCAGGTCGTGGACGATCCGCTGGACATCGAGACCGTGATCAGCTCCGAACGCGGCTTCCAGACCGGCAAGGGCCTGTTCCGGGCGCCCAGCAACGACAACCACCTGCGCGCCGTCGTCGACAAGCGATCGGGCGCCACGCGCTTCGAGGTCCGCCAGGTCCTCACCTACATGGGTCCGGTCAGGGGCTATGGCGAAGTGGCCTATGAAACCGGCCAGTGGCCGGTCCGCGCGCCGGTGACCAGGATCAAGGACAACGCCGGCTACTGCTTCGTGTTCGAGGCGCCGGAGCTGTGCCGCGAGGAGGTCGCCTTCGAGATCTCCGAAAGCGAGCTGCGCCGCGCCGCCGCCCAGCCGGGCGCCTGGCGCTTCAAGTTCAAGTCCGACGGCGGCGACGAGCATCGCACCGCCATCACCCATGCCGAGATCGAAGGCCTGCTCAAGGCCGTCGACGGCTACCGCCGCACCCTGCCCGCCGTCCAGGCCGAAGCCAACACCGCGGCGGACGGCTGAACCACCCTTCCACCCCTGATGTCCCGGAGTTTGTCACCCGCATGAAAGTTCTCGCGTCCATCGGCCTCGCCGCCGTCTGCCTGGCGGCCTCCCCCGCCTTCGCCGGTCCCGCCGGCACCGGCCTGACCTTCACCGAGGAGGTGGCCAGGAAAGCTCTCCAGAAGAAGCGGGCCGCGGAGCTCCGCTCGCCCTCCGACTGCGCCGCGCCCAAGGCGGGAGAGCCCCGCAAGTCCGACGACGCCAAGCCGGACGGCGCGGCGTCCGACAGCTGCCGGGCCAGCTAGGCCTAGCGGCCGCACCGCCGTTCAGGACCCGGAAAGGCCCAGGCGGCCCGCCCTCGCGTGTTCCCCTCCCCCGCGGCGCGCGAGGGCTCGATCTGGCCGGGAAAGTCTCGGCGCGTTCCGGCTTTTGCGTTCGAGCCTGGACCGAAAAACCTCGACACCGATCTTGTTCGCGCGGTCGCCGCGCCTAAGTACCCCGAGCATATGGATTATTCAGGCCACGGAACAATCGTCCCGCCGCGTGACATGGCGACAGCGCCGCTGGCGCCCACCATCCTGATCGTCGAGGACGATCCCGCGCTGCGCACCTTGCTGATGCGGCTGCTTCGCGAGGAAGGCTTCCAGCCGCTCAGCGCCGGCCACGGCGCGGAAATGGCGCGGCTTCTCGAGACCAACACCGTCGACCTGATCCTGCTGGACGTCATGCTGCCCGGCAGCAACGGCTTCGACCTGTGCCGGGCCATCCGGCGCGACAGCGAGGTGCCGATCGTCATGCTGAGCGCCCGCGACGACGAGACCGACCGCCTGATCGGCCTGGAGCTCGGCGCCGACGACTATATCGGCAAGCCCTTCAGCAAGAAGGAGCTGATCGCCCGCATCCGCGCCATCCTGCGCCGGGCCCAGGGCGGCGCGCAGTCCAGCCAGCCCCGCGGCCACCAGCAGATGACCTTCGCCGGCTGGAGCCTGGACCCGGGCCGCCGCGAGCTGCTGTCGCCCGACGGAACCTTCGTCGAGCTGTCAGGGGCCGAGTTCGACCTGCTGCTGGCCTTCGTCACCTCGCCCCAGCGGGTGATCGGCCGCGAGCGCCTGCTGGAAATGTCGCGCGCCCGCTTCTCGGACGCCTCGGACCGCAGCATCGACGTGCTGGTCAGCCGCCTTCGCCGGAAACTGGCCGTCACCGGCCAGGCCGAGGCGCTGCTGCGGACGGTGCGCGGCGTCGGCTATCTGTTCACGGCGGCGGTGGAGCGTCGATGAAGCCTTGGCGGCTGTGGCCGCAGCGTCTGGGCGGCCAGGTCACCCTGGTCCTGATGCTGGCCGTCGCCCTGGAGTTCATCGGCAGCTCGATCCTGTTCGAGAACAGCCGCATCTATCCCAACCGCGACAACCAGGTCCGGCGCGCCGCCGAGCAGTTGGTCACGGCGGGGAACATCCTGGAAAACATCCCGGCCGCGGAACGTCCCGCGCGGGCGGCTGCCCTGTCCAACCGCGGCGGCCGGCTGGTCTGGTCGCCGCAGTCCGCCCTGGTCGATCGCGAGCGTTCGGCCGAGCACAAGCTCAAGGACGAGTTCCGCGACGCCGAGCCCGGCCTGCGCGACCGGGACCTGCACTTCAACGCGGAGCTGGGCCACGCCCTGCCCCGCGACACCCACCTGAAGGTGGCGCTCAGGCTGCGTGACGGGACCTGGCTGACCCTGAAGACCAGGATCCGGGCCGCGCCCTGGGCGGTGCTGCTCAGCAGCGTCGGCTCGGCCTTCATCCTGGGCCTGGGCGTCATCGCCGCCGCCGCCCTGGTGCTGCGCAATCTCAGCCGTCCGTTGCGGGCCCTGGCCGAGGCCGCCGACAAGGTCGGCCAGGACGCCCATGTGCGCATCGGCGAAACCGGGGCCGGCGACCTGAAGCTGGTGGCCAAGGCCTTCAACGCCATGCAGGACCGGATCGCCGGCCTGCTGCGGGCCCGCACCGACGCCCTGGCCGCCGTCGGCCACGACCTGCGCACGCCGCTCGCCCGCCTGAGGCTGCGGGCGGGCTTCGTCAAGGACGTCGAGGCCCGCGAGGCGCTGGAGGCCGATGTCGACGAGATGACGGCCATGCTCGATTCGCTGCTGGCCTATCTGGGCGGCCAGGAAGATCCCGAGCCCCGGCGCCGCACCGACCTGGCCGCCCTCGCCATGACGGTGGTCGACGACGCCGTCGACGCCGGGCGCCCCGCCGCCTATGATGGCCTGGACCACCTGCCCGTCCAGGCGCGGCCGGTGTCGCTGAAGCGCGCCATCAGCAACATCGTCGAAAACGCCCTGCACTACGGCGGCGAGGCGAACCTGACCCTGACGCGCGAAGGCGCCGCGGCGGTGCTGGCGGTCGAGGACTCCGGTCCGGGCATTCCCGAGGCGGAACTGGCCGAGGTGCTGCAGCCCTTCCACCGCCTGGACAGCGCGCGGGCCCGCAACACCGCGGGCCTGGGCCTGGGCCTGACCATCGTCCAGCAGATCCTGCACCGCGAAGGCGGCGTCCTGGTCCTGAAGAACCGCCCCGAAGGCGGCCTCCGCGTCGAGCTGCGACTGCCCGCACTGTAGCGCCAGTATCGGCCCCGGTTAAGGCGGACCGGCCAAAGCTTTTAAAGCACCCGGTCGGCCAGATTAGCCACTTTCGCGACGCCCATCTAACGCGGGGCCTTGGGCGGCGCACTTACAACAAGACTGGCCCCAATAGAGCTCGCTTCCGGTTAGTGGTCGTTTTCAGTAGCCGACAGGGATGGTTAGCCGCCTCTCCCAAATAAGCTCCGTCATTCCCGCCCTTGTGGCGGGAATGACGGATCAATGTAATGAGCGGAAAATCTTCGAAACATCCGACTAGGGTCGATCCTTGCCACTAGCGCCAGGTCGGGCAGCGGACTTTCATCCGGTCCGGAAGCCGGACGGGCGCCAAGCTCGTATTTCGACCCTGGGCGGACGCTACCCAGACCCCTCTCTCTTTGAGAGAGGGAGGGGCCCGCCGCCGCAGGCGGTGGGAGGGTGAGAGGTTACACCCTCTCCGGTCGAAGCACGGCCAGGATGTCGTCGGCGACGCCGCCGGGGTCGGCCAGGACCCGCTCGTTGGGGAACCTCAGGACCATATAGCCAAACAGTTCCAGCACCTGCGTGCGGCGGGCGTCGTAATCCTCCCGTTCCTCGTGAGCGGCGCCGTCCAGTTCGACGATCAGCTTGCCCGCCTCGCAGACGAAGTCGACGAAATAGCGGTCGATTGAGACCTGCCGCAGGAACTTGAAGCCACCCAGCCGGCGGTTGCGCACCAGCGTCCAGAACGCCTTCTCGGCCAGGGTCTGGTTCTGGCGAAGGCGGCGGGCGTTGGCGGTGGCGTCCATGGCGAGAGCCTGGAAGCACCGCAAAGATCACGCAACGACGGGAATCGGGATTTTCCGGCCAGCGGTGAAACCTCTCACCCTCCCACCGCTTCGCGGCGGGCCCCTCCCTCTCTCAAAGAGAGAGGGGTTCCAGGGCGGCAGCCAATCCCGAAAACCACCCTTCGCGGATGTTGAAAGCGTCCGCTGTTGGGCTGAAACCCACGCAACTGCGAACACGTCGCGTTATTGACAGCCCTAGGCTGATTTTGGGCCGGTTCTAGGTTGGCCCGACCGCCAGACATCCTTTGTCACAAAGCCGCTGCATCGCAGCAAAACCCGAAAACCACCTTCGTCCCTGCGTCTGGCGATCCTCGCCATGACGCCCCGCCGCGGCGTCGTCCCCCCTTTTTCGGCGCCGCGGCGGCCAATCGACGGAGGTCCCTTGGAACAGTTTCTCGAACGCGCCGCCTTGTTTCGCGGCCAGGTCTTTCCCGCCCAGAGCGCCCTTTACGAGCGCCTGGCCAGTCATGGCCAGAGTCCCAAGGCCCTGATGATCTCGTGCGCCGACAGCCGCGTCGTGCCCGAGCTGATCACCCAGGCCAGTCCCGGCGACCTGTTCGTCTGTCGCAACGCCGGCAACATCGTGCCGCCGTTCTCCCAGGCGAACGGCGGGGTGTCGTCGGCGGTGGAATATGCGGTGGTGGCGCTGGGGGTGCGCGACATCGTCGTCTGCGGCCACTCCGATTGCGGGGCCATGAAGGCCTTCTCCCATCCCGAGGCGCTGGAGAAGATGCCCAATGTCGCCGCCTGGCTGCGCCACGCCCATGCGGCCCACAGCGTGGTCTGCTCGTGCTATCAGAACCTGGACGAGCACGGCCGGACGCGGGCCCTCTCGCTCGAGAACGTCGTCGTCCAGATCAACCACCTGCGCACCCACCCGTCGGTGGCCTCGGCCATCGCCAAGGGCGAGCTGACCCTGCACGGCTGGTTCTTCGAGATCGAGACCGGCCAGATCCAGGCCTATAACGGCGACACCGGCCAGTTCGAACAGGTCTATGAGGGCGCCCCGCTGCCCGTGGCCCAGCGCCCGTCCCGCCGCATGGTCGCGGCCGACCACCTGGGCATCGCCGCCGAATGACCCAGGCCGCCATCACCTCCCCCAAGGAGTCGCCGGGCGGCAGGCCCGGACTCCAGGCGATCCTGTCGCGCGACTTCACCGCCTCGATCGTCGTCTTCCTGGTGGCCATGCCGCTGTGCATGGGCATCGCGGTCGCCTCCGGCGTCCCGGCCGAGCGCGGCCTGGTGACGGGCATCATCGGCGGGATCATCGTCGGCGCCCTGGCCGGCTCGCCCCTGCAGGTCAGCGGTCCCGCCGCCGGCCTGGCCGTCATCGTCTTCGAGATCGTGTCCAAGCACGGCCTTTCGATGCTGGGTCCGCTCCTGCTGGCGGCCGGCCTGATCCAGCTGGTCGCCGGCGCGCTGAGGCTGGGCCAATGGTTCCGCGCCATCTCGCCGGCCGTGGTCCACGGCATGCTGGCGGGCATCGGTGTGCTGATCGTCGCCGGTCAGTTCCACGTCCTGTTCGCCGACAAGCCCAAGGCGCACGGGCTGGAGAACCTGGCCGCCATCCCGGCCGCCCTGGGCGGCGTCTCCTTCACCAGCCTCGGCGCGGTCGAGGCCGCCCTGGTGGTCGGCCTGGTCACCATCGGCTCGATCCTGGCGTGGGAGAAGTTCCGCCCCGCCAGGCTGAAGCTGGTGCCCGGCGCCCTGCTCGGGGTCCTGGCCGGCACGCTGGTCGCCCTGGGCTTCGACCTCGACGTCCAGAAGATCGCCGTGCCGGAGTCGATCGCCGCGGCCATCGCCGTGCCCGGCGCGGCCGACCTCGCCCGGATGGCCGACCCGATGCTGCTGCTGACCGCCCTGGCCGTGGCGTTCATCGCCTCGGCCGAGACCCTATTGTCGGCGGCCGCGGTCGATCGCATGCACGACGGTCCGCGCACGAAGTACAACAAGGAGCTGTTCGCCCAGGGCGTCGGCAACATGCTGTGCGGCGCGGTCGGGGCCCTGCCGATGACCGGCGTGATCGTGCGCAGCTCGGCCAACGTCCAGGCCGGGGCGGTCTCGCGGCTTTCGACCATGCTGCACGGCGCCTGGATCCTGGCCTTCGTCGCCCTGCTGCCCTGGCTGCTGCGCCAGGTCCCCAGCGCCGCCCTGGCCGGGGTGCTGGTGGTCACGGGTTGGAAGCTGGTCAGCCTCGACCACGTCCGCCACCTGTTCGCCCGCTACGGCCTGCTGCCCGCGGTGATCTGGGCGGCGACCTTCGTGGCGGTGGTGGCCACCGACCTGCTGACCGGCGTGCTGATCGGCATGGCGCTGACGCTGCTGGAGCTGATCCCCAACCTGCGGAAGATGCGCCTGCGGGTCGCCCAGCACGCGCTGAGCGAGACCGAGAGCGAGATCCGCCTGGAGGGCGCGGCGACCTTCGTCCAGCTGCCCAAGATCGCCAAGGTCCTGGACGCCGCGCCGAACGGGGGCCTCGTCCGTCTCGACACCCGGGCCCTCACCTGCCTGGACCACACCTGCGCCGAAGCCCTCGGCGACTGGCTGAAGGGCAAGGCCAGGGCGGGGGTGAAGGTCGAGCTGCCCAGTCCCTGCGCGTTCGGCGATCGTCTCCGCGCCGCCGTCGCCCACTGATCCGGCCGCCGCACCCAAGCCCAGGAACGGACCCCCGTTCCTGGGCGCCTTCCTGGAGAACTCCCGATGACCAAGGCCCAGGAGCGCGCCGCCGAGATGGCCGCGCGGGTCCTCTGCGCTTATCTCAGCCGCAACCTCGTCCCGCCCGACGACCTGCCCGGGCTCACCGCCCGCACCTATGCCGCGCTCGAGGCGGTGCTGGCGCCCTTGCCGAGGACGGAGCCGATCAGGCCGCCCAGCCCCGAAGCCATCGCCGCCAGCGTCACCCCCGACGCCATCGTCAGTTTCGAGAACGGCCGCCGCTATCGCTCGCTGCGCCGCCATCTCAAGCAGCAAGGCCTGACCGAGGCCCAGTATCGCGCCAAATGGGGATTGCCCGACGACTATCCGCTGGTGGCCCGCAGCTTCTCGGATCTTCGCTCGCAAGCCGCGCGCCGCGGTCGATTGGGCGCCTAGACCCGCCTGATGTTGCACAATGCAACATTCTGGTATATCCGACCGCGGGACGATGGCGGCGCAGGAAGCGGTTTCATCGATAATCTGACGGTCGCGGGTTCGAGTCCCGCTGGCGGGGCTTCTCGCCATAGCTCAGTGGGTAGAGCATCAGGAACGCCGCTTCCGAACATTCCCCATCGTCACCGTTTTTCGTTGCATGACGCAACAGACTTGACTATACGAACGCCTCTCGTCGCTTCGGCGGCGGGAACCGAGGGCGGCGCAGGAGACGGTTACTTCGCCTGTCACGCGGGAGGTCGAGGGTTCGAATCCCTCCGGATGACGCAAGTCGCCCGTAGCTCAGTCTGGTAGAGCGCCACGCCGTTTCCGAATTTTCCCCCTCGGGAAGCCAATCGATCCGGCGGCGTAGCACAGCGGATTCTTCGGGTGACGGCAGGCGGGCGAAAGCTGCGCACCGTTCCCTCGCAAGAGGGAGGCCCGCGGTGCGCCTGTTCCCCGGAAAGATCGTCGACGGCGGTGATGGCCAACCGGGTTCATCGCACCAACCAAAGGGCGGCCGGGACGAAAGTCCAACCGGGTCCGGGCGTCGCGAGCGCCCGGCGGAAGCGCCCTCCCGAGCCGAGTATTCCCCGTCGACATTTTTCTTCGTCCAGCTTGTTGCATTACGCAACAAGCTGGACTAAAGAACCCTGGTCTTCGAAGAGACGCCGCCGGCGTCGCGAGGACCCGATCAGGCGACGAACGAGACCATGACTTCGAGCAATCTGAAGTTTGAACGTCCGGAGGGCTGCACGCCCTAGACCTCCCCGACGCCGGTTTCGGCCGTCGGGGCCTGGACGTCTCGTCCGTCTCCCGACCGGCCTGGAAACCCCAAGCGACGTCAGGAGAAGAGCGCCATGCGCTTCAACATCTTCGCCAAGCGCCCCGACGTCACCTTCGAGGGCGCCCCCGCCGTGGTCCTCACGGCTGAACAACAACTGCGCCGGTCGGTGCTCTCGTGCCTCCTGTGGGAGGACGAGTTCTACGAGGACGGCCTGGCCATCGCCGACCGCATCGCCGCCCTGGCGAGCGCGGTCGCGCCGCAGGTCACGGCCGATCTCGCGATCGAGGCGCGCGAGACCTTCAAGCTGCGCCATGCGCCGCTGATGCTGCTCTGCGCCCTGACCCGCACGGGATCGGGCACGCCGCTGGTCGCCCAGACGATCGAGCGGGTGATCCAGCGCGCCGACGAAATCACCGAGTTCCTGGCGCTCTACTGGCGCCATGGCCGGCGGCCGCTGAGCAAGCAGACGAAGAAGGGCCTCGCGGCCGCCTTCGGCAAGTTCGACGCCTATCAGCTGGCCAAGTACGACCGCGAGGGTCCGGTGAAGCTGCGCGACGTGCTGTTCCTGGTCCACGCCAAGCCGAAGGACGAGGCGCAGGCGGCCCTGTGGAAGCAGGTCGCCGACCGCACGCTGACGGCGCCGGACACCTGGGAGGTCGCGCTCTCGGGCGGCGCGGACAAGCGCGAAACCTTCCAGCGCCTGCTGGCCGAGAAGAAGCTGGGCTACCTGGCCTTGCTCCGGAACCTCCGGAACATGGATCAGGCCGGCGTCGACGAGGCCCTGGTCAAGGACGCCATCCTGGCGCGGCGCGGCGCGGAACGGGTCCTGCCCTTCCGCTACGTGGCGGCCGCCCGGGCCGCGCCGCGGTTCGAGCCCTGGCTCGACCAGGCGCTGGCCGAGACCGTGCTGGAAGGCGCGGTCTTCGATGGGCGGACGATCATTCTGGTCGACGTCTCCGGCTCGATGGACGCCCGTCTGTCGGCCCGGTCGGACCTGACCCGGATGGACGCGGCCGCCACCCTGGCCTCGATCGTGCCGGGCGAGGTGCGGGTCTTCACCTTCTCCAACGCGGTGAAGGAAGTCCCGCCCCGTCGGGGCATGGCGGGGGTCGACGTGGTGATCCGCTCGCAGCCCCACGGCGGCACGGAACTGGGCCAGGCGATCGAAAAGATCAACGCCCTGGCCCACGACCGGCTGATCGTGGTGACCGACGAGCAGTCCCACGACCGGGTTCCGGCCCCGAAGGCGGCCAAGGCCTATATGGTCAACGTCGCCAGCGCCCGGAACGGCGTCGGCTACGGCCCGAACTGGGTCCATGTTGACGGCTTCTCCGAGGCCGTCCTGGGCTTCATCCGCGAGCACGAACGCCTGACGGCGGAGGTTCGCTAGGATGAGCCCGGAGGCCTTGCGGCAGGCGGCGATCACCCTTTTCGGCGAGCGGGGCTGGATGTCCCGGCTCGCCGAAACCCTGGGGGTGGACCGGTCCTCGGTATCCCGCTGGTTCGCGGGCTTGCCGGTTCCCGGTCCGGTCGCCGCCGCCGTCGAGGCCTGGCTGCTCATCTACCGACTGACCGGTCTTCGGCCGGGCGAGTACGACCAGCTCGACCCGGCCGAAGACTCCCCTTCTGAAGACTGAACGCCCGTCCGAAAGCCTCCGATGTTCCTGTCGATCGCCACCACCCATCGCCCCGCCACCGACCTGGGCTTCCTGCTGCACAAGCACCCCGGCCGCGTGCACGAGACCGAGCTGCCGTTCGGCAAGGCGCACGTCTTCTATCCGCAGGTCGGCGAGGATCGCTGCGAGGCGGCCCTGATGCTGGACGTCGATCCCGTCGGCCTGGTGCGTGGCAAGGGCCGGGGCGACGGCCTGCTGGACCAGTACGTCAACGACCGCCCCTACGCCGCCTCGTCCTTCCTGTCCGTGGCCCTGGCCCGCGCCCTGCGCACGGCCATGACCGGGACCTCGCGCGAGCGGCCAGAACTGGCGCAGAGCGCGATCCCCCTGGAGGCCGTCGTCACGCCCCTGCCCGCGCGGGGCGGCGAGGCCCTGGTGCGCCAGCTGTTCGAGCCGCTGGGCTGGACCGTCGACGTCGAGGGCGTGGCCGGCGCGGACGGCGCGCCGTCGCGCTACGTGACCCTGCGCCTGTCGGCGACCGCGCGCCTGCGCGACCTGCTGAACCACCTCTATGTGCTGATCCCGGTGCTGGACGACGACAAGCACTACTGGGTCGGCGACGACGAGGTGGAGAAGCTGATGCGGCGCGGCGAGGGCTGGCTGGAAGCCCATCCGGCCCGCGACCTGATCGTCCGCCGCTACCTGATCCATCGCAAGGCCCTGGCCCGCGACGCTCTGGAGCGCCTGGCGCCCGAGACCCGCGACGAGGCCGTCGATCCGGCTGAACGCAAGCCCGGCGCCGAGGATGCGCTGGAAGCGCCGCTGCGCCTCAACGACGAACGGATGGCCGCCGTCGCCGAGGCCCTGCGCGCCAGCGGCGCCAAGGCGATCGCCGACCTCGGCTGCGGCGAGGGCAAGCTGCTGCAGCGCCTGGTGCGCGAACGCTGGGTCGAGCGCCTGATCGGCGTCGACGCCGCCGCCCGCGACTTGGAATGGGCGGCCAAGCGGCTGAAGCTGCACCTGGCCGGCGGTCCGCCCGAAGGTCGGGTCACCCTGCTGCACGGCTCGGTCACCTACCGCGATCGTCGCTGGGAGGATGTCGACGCCGCAGCCCTGGTCGAGGTGATCGAACATCTGGACGCCGACCGCCTGCCCGCCTTGCAGAAGGTGGTGTTCGGCGCGGCGGGGCCCAGGACCGTGGTCGTGACTACGCCGAACGCCGAGTACAACGCCCTCTTCCCGAACCTGACCGCCGGCGCCTTCCGCCATCCGGACCACCGGTTCGAGTGGACGCGGGCGCAGTTCCGCGCCTGGGCCGAAGGCGTGGCGTCCGCCCACGGCTACACGGTCGCCTACGACGACATCGGCAAGCGCGACGAGACGCTCGGCGCGCCGACCCAGATGGCCGTCTTCACGAGGGCTGGTTGATGTTCGGCAAGTCCAAGGAGGCGCTGGTCCGCCTCGACGTGCCGCAATCTTCGGTCGGCGCGCCTCTGCCCAGCCTGGTGGCGGACGAACAGACGTTGTTCGTCTGCTACCTGCTGCAGACTTACGAGCCGGACTGGGACGGATCGACGATCCGCGTCGTGGAACAGGACTCCGAGAACGAGCCCCTGGCGGTGCTCAAGGTCCCCTTCTGCCGGGCGCATCTCTTCGGCCCGCCCAACGAGGAGGCCATCTCGGGGCACCGTCTGGCCAAGCTGGGCCTGGAGCCATTCTCCGCGTTCGAGGTCACGAACTCGGCCTGGATCGCCGACCTCGAGCGCGCCAATCGGGTCCATCCCTATCACCACGCGTCGCAATACGCCGCGCTGCGCCACTTCATCTTCACCTTCCACGACAGCGTTCTAGAGTTCATCGCCGAGAGCTTCGAGGTCCGCCAAGCCTCCTCCCCTCTACGCGATACGCTCCGCCGCCTGGTCGACGAGCTTTGACGACATCATGACCACCCTCGACATTCCCGACTTCGCCCTCGTCGTGCTGATCGGCGCCTCGGGCTCCGGCAAATCGACCTTCGCCGCCAGGCATTTCGCCCCGACCGAGGTGATCTCGTCGGACCATTGCCGCGCGCTGGTCGTCGACGACGAGACCGACCAGTCGATCAGCGGCGACGCCTTCGAGCTGGTCAAGGCCATAGCCGACAAGCGCCTGAAGCACCGCCGGCTGACGGTGATCGACGCCACCAACGTGCGTCCCGCCGACCGCAAGGGCTGGATCGAGCTGGCCCGGCGCTGGCACGCCCTGCCCGTCGCGATCGTCCTGGATCCCGGCGTCGACACCTGCTTCTCGCGCAACAAGGCCCGCGCCGATCGCGACTTCGGCATCGGCGTCGTCCAGCGCATGAGCTCGGAAATCCGACGCGGCCTGGGCGGCCTGCAGCGCGAGGGCTTCCGCCAGGTGTGGAAGCTGGCCAGCGAGGCCGAGATCGACGCCGCCGTCGTCGAGCGCAAGCCGTTGTGGACCGATAAGCGCCACGACCAGGGGCCGTTCGACATCATCGGCGACATCCACGGCTGCGCCGACGAGCTGCAGGACCTGCTGGCGGCGCTGGGCTATGGCGTGGCGTGGGGCGAGACGAGCGGCGAGCGCTCGGTCGTCGTCACGCCGCCGGCGGGCCGCAAGGCCGTCTTCGTCGGCGACCTGGTGGATCGCGGGCCCAACTCGCCCGACGTGCTGCGCATCGTCATGAGCATGGTCGCGGCCGGGACCGCCTACTGCGTCCAGGGCAACCACGAGCGCAAGTTCGGCCGCTGGCTGGAAGGCCGCAAGGTGACGATCGCCCACGGCCTGCAGCAGACCATCGATCAGTACGACGGGACCGACCGCGGCTTCCGCGCCGCCCTGCCCGCCTTCCTGGACGACCTGCGCAGCCACGTCTGGCTGGACGGCGGACGTCTGGCCGTGGCCCATGCGGGCCTCAAGGCGGAGATGATCGGCCGCGGCTCGGGCGCGGTGCGCGAGTTCGCGCTCTATGGCGAGACCACCGGCGAGATCGATGAGTTCGGCCTGCCCGTCCGGGCCGACTGGGCGGCCGGCTATCGGGGCGAGACGGCGGTCGTCTACGGTCACACGCCCATGCCCGAGGCCCAGTGGGTCAACAACACGCTCTGCATCGACACCGGCTGCGTGTTCGGCGGCAAGCTGACGGCCCTGCGCTGGCCCGAAAAGGCCCTGGTCGAGGTCCCCGCTCGCCAGGTCTGGTGCGAACCCATGCGCCCGCTGCGTCCCGTCGGCGGCGACCGCTCGAGCCAGGCCGCCGCCGACGACCTGCTGGACATGGAGGACGTCAGCGGCCGACGCTGGATCGACACGACCTTGCGCGGTCGCGTGGTGGTCGCCGAGGAGAACGCCTCGGCGGCGATCGAGGTGATGAGCCGCTTCGCCCTGGCCCCGCAGTGGCTGGCCTATCTGCCGCCGACCATGTCGCCGGTCGAGACCAGCGCGCGCGACGGCTGGCTGGAACGTCCCGAGGAGGCCTTCGCCCACTATCGCGAGCGCGGCGTGGCCGAGGTGGTCTGCGAGGAAAAGCACATGGGCTCGCGCGCCGTGATCGCCCTCTGCCGAACGGCGGAGGCGGCGAAGGCCCGCTTCGACGCCGCGGACGGCGAGACCGGCGCGATCTGGACCCGCACGGGGCGCGGCTTCTTCGCCGCGACCGCGACGACCGAAGCCCTGCTGGCCCGGCTGCGCGCCGCCGTCGAGGCCGCCGGCCTGTGGGACGAGCTTTCCACCGACTGGCTGCTGCTGGACGCCGAGATCATGCCCTGGTCGGCCAAGGCCGGCGCCCTGATCGACGCCCAGTACGCCCCTGTCGCGGCCTCGTCCCGCGCGGGCCTGTCGGCGGCGGCCGAGGCGCTGTCGCGCGCCGCGGCCCATGGCGCGCCGGTCGCCGAACTGCTGGCGAAGGTCTCGGACCGGGCCGGGCGCGCCGACCTCTACGCCAAGGCCTGGGCGCCCTATGTCTGGCCGGTTTCCGGGGTCGACGACCTGAAGGTCGCGCCGTTCCATCTGCTGGCCAGCGAGGGGCGCGTGTGGTTCGACCAGGATCATGCCTGGCACATGGGCCTGGCCGAGCGCCTGGCGGCGACCGGCGATCTGGTCGTCGCCTCCACCCGCTGGCGCGTCGTGCCGCTGGCCGACGACGCCGCCTGCGCCGAGGCCGTCGCCTGGTGGGAAGCCCTGACCGGCGCCGGGGGCGAAGGCATGGTCGTCAAGCCGCGCGACTTCGTGGCGCGCGGCGCCAAGGGCCTGCTGCAGCCGGCGCTGAAGGTGCGCGGCCGCGAGTACCTGCGGATCATCTACGGTCCGGAGTACGACGCGCCCGAACACCTGGAACGCCTGCGCGTGCGAGGCCTGGGCGGCAAGCGCAACCTGGCGCTCCGCGAGTTCGCGCTCGGTCACGAGGCGCTTAAGCGCTTCGTCGAACGCGCGCCGCTGCGCCGGGTCCACGAGTGCGTCTTCGCCGTGCTGGCGATGGAGAGCGAGCCGATCGACCCAAGGCTATAGGGGACGACGGCAAGCGGCGCCGGAGTCTTCGTCCAGGCGTCCGGGCGGCCTCGAGCCGAGGAGCGCAGGCGGCGGACTGAAACTCCGGTTCCAGGCCTCTGGAAGGAAGCCGCGCTTCTCGCCGCGCTCCCGCTTGCCCCGCCGCGATTCCCATCCCACCTTTGAGTCATGAGCGACCGTTCGACAGGCCTGGCCCCTTCCAAGCTGACGGCGGTGCTGGGCCCCACCAACACCGGCAAGACCCATCTGGCCGTCGAGCGGATGCTGGGCCACGCCTCGGGCATGATCGGTCTGCCGCTGCGGCTGCTGGCGCGGGAGATCTACGACCGGATCGTCAAGCTGCGCGGCAAGGCGTCTGTGGCCCTGATCACCGGCGAGGAGAAGATCGTCCCGCCGCGCGCCGCCTACTTCGTCTGCACGGTCGAGGCCATGCCGCTGGGCCGCGAGGTCGAGTTCGTGGCCATCGACGAGATCCAGCTGTGCGCCGATCCCGAGCGCGGCCACATCTTCACCCACCGCCTGCTGCACGCCCGGGGCAAGTTCGAGACCATGCTGCTGGGGGCCGGGACCATGGCCCCGCTGGTGCGCCGCCTGCTGCCCGACGCCGAGATCGTCAGCCGCGAACGCTTTTCGACCCTGACCTATTCCGGCTCCAAGAAGCTGACCCGCCTGCCGCGCCGCTCGGCGGTGGTCGCCTTCTCGACCGACGCCGTCTACGCCATCGCCGAGTTGATCCGCCGGCAGAGGGGCGGGGCGGCGGTGGTCATGGGCAGCTTGAGCCCCCGCACCCGCAACGCCCAGGTCGCGCTCTACCAGTCCGGAGACGTCGACTTCCTGGTAGCCACCGACGCCATCGGCATGGGCCTGAACATGGACGTCGACCACGTGGCCTTCGCGGGCCTGCGCAAGTTCGACGGCCGGCGCACCCGCTGGCTGCACCCGCAGGAGGTGGGCCAGATCGCCGGCCGGGCCGGGCGCTACACCCGCGACGGCACGTTCGGGGTCACGGGCGACTGCGAGGAGATGGACGAAGACCTCGTCGAGAGCGTCGTCGACCACCAGTTCGAGCCGGTGATGGGCGCGGAGTGGCGCAATGCCCGGCTGGACTTCGGATCCTTGCAGGGCCTGCTGCGCTCGCTGGCCGAGCCGCCGCATCGCGCGGGCCTGTCGCTGTCGGAAGAGGCGCTGGACGAGCGCACCCTGCGCAAGCTGGCCCAGCAGGAGGACGTGGTCGCCCGCTGCAAGGCCGACCGCTCGGCCCTGATCCGGCTGTGGGACGTGTGCCAGACGCCGGACTTCCGCAAGACCACCGACGACGACCACCAGCGCATGGTCCGCACCCTGTTCGACGACCTGACCACGGGCCGCAAGCGCCTGCCCGAGGACTGGATCGCCGGCCAGTTCAAGGCGCTGGACCGCACCGACGGCGAGATCGACAGCCTGGCCGCCCGCCTGTCCGGGGTGCGCACCCTCAGCTACATCGCCAACCGCGGCGACTGGCTGCACAACCCCGTCCACTGGCAGGGCACGACGCGGCAGCTGGAGGACCGGCTCTCCGACACCCTGCACGAGAAGCTGATGGCCCGGTTCATCGACCGGCGCACCAGCGTGCTGATGCGCCAGCTGGGCGACCGCGAGACCATGCTGGCCGGCGTCGGGGCCGACGGGGCGGTGACGGTCGAGGGCCAGGTGGTCGGCCGGCTGACCGGCGTCACCTTCGTCCAGGAAAAGGGCGCCAGCGCGCTGGAGGAGAAGGCGCTGCGCAACACCGCCCAGCGGGCGGTCACCCCCGAGATCGCCCGTCGCCTGGGCAAGCTGGCGGCCGAGCCCGACGGCGCCTTCGCCCTGACGCCCGACGGGACGGTGCTGTGGAACGGCGAGGCGGCCGGGGCGGTGAGAGCCGGAGGCGACCTGCTCCATCCTCGCGCCCGCCTGCTGGGCGAGCTGGGCGAGGCCAGCGTCCGGGAACGCGCCGAGCGGCGGCTGGACGCCTTCCTGGCCGCCGAGGTCGATCGCAAGCTGCCCGGCCTGCGCAAGCTGGAGCGGGCGCTGTCCGGCGGCGAGCTGAAGGGTCTGCCGCGCGGCCTGGCCCACCGGCTGCTGGAGGCCGGCGGCGTGCTGGACAAGCGCGCGGTCGACCCGGACCTGAAGGCGATGAGCCAGGCCGAGCGGCGCAACCTCAAGGCCCTGGGCGTGCGGATCGGGGCGTTCAGCCTGTTCCTGCCGTCGGTGCTGCGGCCCGAGGCCGTGGCGACCGCCCGCGCCCTGGCGCCGGGCGGCTGGCGCGGCCAGAGCGAGCGCCTGGCCGCCGCGCCCACTCCCGCGCCGGACGCCCGCGCCCTGTCGGCCAACGGCCTGCGGCTGGTGGGCAGGCATCTGGCGCCGGTCGAGATGCTGGAGCGGCTGGACGCCCTGCTGCGCGAGGGCCAGCGGCCGGGCGGGGTAGTGCTGACCGACGCGGCCCTCGACACCCTGGGCTGGACCCCGGCCGAGGCCGCCGCCGTGCTGCGGGCCCTGGACTACACCCCCGCGATCCGGCCCAAGGAGGGCGACCCGATCGTGTGGAAGCGGCGCGGCGCCCAGCGGCCCGAGCCCAGGGTCACGCCGCGTCCGGATTCGCCGTTCGCGGCCCTGGCCAGGCTGACCGAGCCGCCGCCGAGGCGGAAAAAGCCGCGCCGCCGCAAACCGGCCGCCGCCGCCAAGGCCGCCTCATGAGCGACGAGGATCCGGGCCACTGCCGCGCTGACGTCTGGCTGTGGCGCGCGCGGTTCTTCAAGACCCGTTCCCTGGCCGGCCGCTTCGTCGAGGAAGGCCGCATCCGCCTGACCCGCACCGGCGTCGAGAGCCGCGTCGACAAGCCCTCGCGCGGCCTGCGCATCGGCGACGCCCTGATGTTCGCCATCGGCGGCCGCGTCGTCTCGGTGCGCGTGCTGGGCTTCGGCGAGCGGCGGGGCCCGGCGACGGAAGCGCGGGAGTTGTATGAGGCGGTGGGGTCGGAGTGACCGCTCTTCCGCCGGCCTCCGGCCGCCACCGCCTTCCGCGATGGGAGACGGCTTTGGAGCGCGGCGCTACCTCAACGAGCATTTCGGGTAGAACTTTCGAGCGAACGCTCTAGCTTGGGCGCGTGAATGGGAGCGCCTCGCATGATCCGTCGTTTCGCGCTGGCCATGGGTCTTGCCCTGGCCCTGGCCGGTTCCGCCATCGCCGCCGACAAGCCGCCGCCGATCCGCGTCTTCGACATCCCGACGCTGGAGCGCCTGGGCGGGGCGATCTATCGTCAGGACCGGGCCGCCTGGCTGGCTACCGACGCCGTGATGGCCAAGGTTCAGGATCTGAGCGGGGCGGGGGTCAAGGGCTGGATCGTCGAGGGCCAGGGCGACGACGAGAAGGTGCGGTTCCTGCGCGACACCGGTTCAGGCCTGGAAGCCGGCTACGACGTGGTGGTCGGCCCGAAGGGCGCGGGGGCGGTGGTCCAGCCGTCCGACCGGTCGCTGACCGCCGAAGAGCGCGCGGCCTTCGCGGCGCGCCAGGCCGCGATCAAGAAGCTGCCGGGCGTCTGCCGCCAAGGCTACAACAGCGTCGTGATCAAGGATGTCGAGGGCGACGGCTGGCTGGTCTGGTTGTTGGCCCCCAGTCCGGCGCGCGACGTGATCCCGATGGGCGGCCATTATCGCTTCTCGGTCAGCGCCGACGGCCAGACGGTCAACCGGGTCGATGCTCTGTCGGCCAGTTGCCTGACGATGAACGCCAAGCCGGACCTGCCGCCCGGCGCTAGCTCGCCGATGCTCTACGTCACCCATGTCGTCTCGCCGACGCCGGTCGAGACCCATGTCTTCCTGGGTCTGATGTATCACCTGCCGATCGTGGTCGGGACCGGCAAGGACACGCTCTGGACCGTCGACAACGGCAAGATTTCCCGGGCGAAGTAGCGAGCGAACGCCCTACCGCCCCGCCTTGGTGTAGGCGTTGATCGCGGGGGCCATTTCCGGCGTCGGCGCGACCGCCGGGGCGGCCGGCTCCGCCGCCGCCGCGCCGGCCAGGCGGGCCTGGGCCTCGGGCGACAGGGTGACGGTGTCGGTCGGCGTAGCCGGGGCCTGGATGGCGTCGAGGTCGGCCTGGAGGCGGGCCCGGTAGTCGTCGACGGACGCCGGCGGCGGCGAGCCGGGCATGCCCACCTGCAGCGAGGCGATGATCTGCTGGTGGTCGCTCGACAGGCCGTCAAAGGCCTCCTTCATCCGCTGCTGCGGAACGGGCGGGGCGGCGTCCGCGCCGGGCCAGGCGGCGCGGGTGAAGGTGTTGACCGCGGTCTGGATCGTCTTGGCGAACGGCGACTCGGTCAGGGCGTGGGTCAGGGCGGCGCGCTCGCCGTGGCCGGCGCCCGCCCAGCGGCCGGACAGGGCGTGATAGGCGTCCAACTGGCGACCGACCGGGGTCGCGCCGCTGGCGTCGTTGACCGCCGCGGTCGCCGCCGCGACGCCGCCCGGAAAGGAAAAGGCCGTCTGGCCGCCGCCGGCCGTCGCCGAGATCTGGTCTATCTTCATCGCACCGGCAAATTCGCGTCGGTCGGGTGAAGAGAAGATGAAGCGCCCGCGCGACGCAAGGTCGCGGGACCGCTATGCCCCAAAACGCAGCAGATAGCCGGGCACCATCGCCGCCGGCATCGGCCGGCTGAAATGGTAGCCCTGGATCTGGTCGCAGCCGTAGTCGGCCAGGGCCTCCAGCTGGTCCTGGTCCTCGACGCCCTCGGCGACCACCTTCATGCCCATCGAGCTGCCCAGGGTGATCACCGCCTTGACGATGGCGGCGTCCTCGGCGTTCTGGACGAAGGACTTGTCGATCTTCAGCCGGTCGATCGGGAACTGGCGCAGGTTGGCCAGGCTGGCGTAGCCGGTGCCGAAGTCGTCGAGGGCGATCATCACCCCGGCCTGGTGCAGCTGGCGGACGGTGTCGCTGACCATGTCCGAGCCCCAGCCCATATAGACGTTCTCGGTGACCTCAATGGTCAGCCGGTCGCAGGGCACGTTCCAGCGGGCCAGACGCTCCTGGACCTCCTGGGCCAGGCGCCCGCTGCGGAACTGGGCGGCCGAGATGTTGACCGCCACGCGGCCGAACTCGACGCCGTCGTCCAGCCACTGGCGCATCTGTTTCAAGGCGGTCTCGAACGCCAGGTCGCCCAGCTTCAGCGACAGGTCCTGGTCCTCGAAGGCGGCCATGAAGCGGTCGGGGGTCAGCACGCCCTGCTCGGGATGGTCCCAGCGCATCAGCGCCTCGAAGCCGCTGACGCTGTTGGACGCCAGGTCGACCACCGGCTGGTAGTAGAGCACGAACTCCTTGGCGGTGATCGCCGCCCGCACGTCGCGCAGCAACTCGATCCGTCGCTCCAGGGCCGAGCGCATCGAGGGGTCGAAGACGACGCTACGGTTGCGCCCCTCGTCCTTGGCCCGGTAGAGGGCGATGTCGGCGTTCTTGATCATGTGGCTGGGATCGGCGTCGGGATCACCGTGCAGCGCCGCCCCGATGCTGGCGCTGACCGAGAAGCTGCGGCCGGCGTGCTCGATGGGTCGGCGCAGCAGGTCCTGCAGGGCGTTGACCGGCCGCATCATGTCGGCCTCCGAATGCAGGCCGCGCAGGATCACGGCGAACTCGTCGCCGCCCAGCCGGGCCACCGTGTCGCCGGACCGGAACGCCGCGTGCAGCATCTCGGCCAGGCGTTTCAGCAGCGCGTCGCCGGCGTCGTGGCCCAGGGTGTCGTTGATGTCCTTGAAGTGGTCGACGTCGATCATGATCAGGCCGAACAGCTCGCCCATGATCTCCGAAGCGTCGACGGCCTCCTGGAACTTGCGATTGAAATAGGCGCGGTTGGGCAGGCCGGTCAGGCTGTCCTTGAAGGCCAGGTTCTCGACGGCCTCGGTCTGGCGGCGGCGGTCGGTGATGTCCTTGAACAGATTGACCAGACGCTCGGGCTTGCCGTCCGCGCCCAGGAACTTCTTCCCGACCGAGCGCACCCAGGTTTCTACCCCGTCGTCGCGGTTGAGGCGGAACTCGAAGACCTGGGCCTCGCCGTCCTTGCGGGACCGGACCATTTCGGCGATCCGCTCATAGTCGTCGGGATGGACGATCTCCAGCGGGTCGTTCTTGAACAGGCACCACTTCTCCAGTTCGGGCGAGGTGCCCGAGCAGTAGATCTCGCCGGTCCGCAGGTCGTATTCGCGGACCATCAGCTCATCGAGCTCCAGCGCCATCCTCAGCCGCTGCTGGTCGCGTTCGGCCTTCAGGGCGGTCTCGGCGTAGCCGCTGACGTCGCGGGCGGTGACGATCACCGCCAGGGTGCGGCCGGTCTCGCCCTCCCCTTGCCCCGATTGGGTGGCGGCGAATTCGGTGCGCCAGATCCGGGGCTCGGCGTCGTTGAGGGCGATGGAGCGGTAGCGCGAGAACGGCTCGCCGAACGCCACGCAGCGCTCCAGGCTGGCGACGTCCTCGGGGCTGACCAGGGCGCGGCGGAAGTCGTCGCCGATCGAAACGCCGGGCGACAGGCCGTGGCTGGCCCAGTCGGCGCTGACGGCGGTCAGACGGAAGTCGGCGTCGACCAGGGCCGCCGCGAACGGGGCGTGGCGCACGAAGGTTTCGAAGGCGTCCATCTGGGCGCCCAGGGTCTTGGTCTGCGGGGTCGTGATCGAGACCTCGGGGCGCACGGCGGTTCTCGTCATGGTCGGGTAGTCGACTTCTTGTTTGTTTTCCTCGGCTTGGTTGTGACCGAGCTTCGATAAGAAAGGGTAACGTAACGGCGGTATCCAAAGATCCGCGCCAATTTGAGGTGGCGCCGGCCGCCCACAGGGAGGGGGATGTGAGAAATCCTGGGCCCGCGCGCAGCCAAGCCGCATTGACAAGCGGCCCCTTGGCTTCGAAAACGCGGCCTCTCTCGCGCTAGTCCCGGAATACACCGAGCCTTCGATGACCTACATCGTTACCGACGCCTGCATCAAATGTAAGTTCATGGACTGCGTCGAGGTGTGCCCGGTCGACTGCTTCTATGAGGGCGAGAACTTCCTGGCCATCAATCCGGACGAATGCATCGACTGCGGCGTCTGCGAGCCCGAGTGCCCGATCGACGCCATCAAGCCCGACACCGAGGACGAGCCGGACGGCAAGTGGCTGCGGATCAATTCCGAATACGCCAAGATCTGGCCGAACATCACGGTCAAGGGCACGCCCCCCGCCGACCGCGAAGACTTCGAACGCGAAACCGGCAAGTTCGAGAAATATTTCAGCGAAAAGCCCGGCAAGGGCAGCTGAGCCGGCGGGCCCCGGGGTTGGACTCGGGGATCGCCGACCGGCTCAGGTTTCTCGCCGTCAGGCGATGGCCGGCGCATGGCTGGCGATCACGCCGCGCAGGTGAATCTCGCTCATCCCCAGGGCGCGGGCCAGATCGGCCAGCCGCTGCTCGATCTCGGCGTCCGGCGGTCCGTCTGGCGCGGCCGTCAGCAGCGCGCCCTTGACCAGGGCCTCGTGCCCCGTCGCCGTCATCCTGGGCCCGATCCGTTCGGCGGTGTGAGCCATGTCCATCCGGCCCCGGCCGGCCAGGGCGGCGATCTGGTCGGCGCTGAAGTCCTGGCAGCCGATCGCGTCCAGATGGCCCCGTATCGCCTCGAAGTGCGCCGGGTCGCTCCGGCCGGACAGGGCGCTGAAGGTCAGCAGGATCTCGACCAGACCGCGATTGACTTCCTGCTGGATCGCCGCGCGCTCTGCGCGGGGATCATAGCCTAGCACGGCGAGCTTGAACTCGCTGGCGCAGGTCTCGCACCGCACGCCTTCATAGACCACGTCCATCGGAATGAGCGGAATGAAGTAGAGCGTGAAGAAGCGCTGGACCTTGACGGTCCGGTAGTCCCGCTCGCCGTCGCAGTGCGGGCAGTAGAAGCGCCCGACCTTGCCTTTGCGCGTCAAGCCGCGCGTGCCCCAGATGATCATCGCTTTCCCCCCAAAGGATCGCCTCCAGTTCGCTAGCGATCCCGGACCCAGGAGGGGAACGGATCGAAGCGATCGGCGCGATACATTTTGTAGATGCAACCGTGCCGGTCGCGCAACGTCGCTTCCTCAAGGCCGATCCGGGCCAGCGCCGAGCCGTAGAGCGCGCCCAGGACGACCAGGCTCCACGGCGAGGCGCTCAGCAGGGCCGCGCCGGCCGCCAGCAGCAGCAGCCCAGCCTCCGAAGGATGGGCCAGCAGGCGATAGACGCCGGCCGTCTCCAGGCCGGCGCGACCGTCCACGACGTTGCCGCTGCTGAAGCGGGCGCCCAGTCGCCGGATCGCCAGGGCCCGCAAGACGATGCCGACGAGGCTCAGCGCCAAGGCCAGGCCAATCCAGCCCGGTCCAAGGGTCAGCCGGGTCGAGAATCGGGGCCAGTCGGCCAACGGTCCCGCGGTCAGCAGAAGGAAAAGCAGGGCGCCGGCCGCCGACAGCGCGCCATAGACGCGGTCGTGACTGGCGGGGAGCGGCCGGTGGTCGGCCTGGATCCCCGCCGCGCAGCCGGCTTCGATGGCCGCGGCAAGGCCGGCGATCGCCGCCAGGCCCCAGGGGCGGACATCGCCGCCCGCCGCCCCGCCTAGCGCCAGCAATCCCACGTGCGCCAGCCCGCCGACGCTTCCAGCCAGCAGGGCCGGCGCAAGGCCGAAAGGGGGTCTGGACACGGTCATGGGGCGGAGCGCGGCATGGTGGGGCAGATTGCACGAGGCGGTCGCCGCCGTCTCCGCCATCCTGGACGGGACGGACGAGTGAAATCGCGAATTTCGCCGTAAATCTCCCGAAAGATCGGCCAAATCAGCTTGGCCGGGCGGCTAAACAGGTCGCAAGCCTTTCATCAAGCTGAATTTTATGATATTGTCGCTCTCGACGTAACGGTCGCGATTGTTCGCGCCTGCCGTCATGTGGACGATGTCAGCCGGGAAACCGGCGCGCCCGATCGAAGGCGAAGGGTGACTTAAGCACTATTCCAAATCCTGACCGGTATTGGCCCCGCAACATTTCGCGGACGGGTCCTTGTCGCCGTTTGGGACGCCCTTTGGATGGTTTCGAGACGCGGTGTTTTGGGCTTGGCCCGAACTTATTGAGGACGAACGAATGAGCAAGAGCGGTCTGGAATTCTCGGTCGGCGATCACGTCGTTTATCCCGCGCACGGCGTGGGCAGCATCCAGGGCGTCGAGACCCAGGAAGTGGCCGGGATGTCGCTCGAGGTCTACATCATCACCTTCGACCACGAGAAGATGACCCTGCGCGTGCCGACCAAGAAGGCCAAGACCGCGGGCCTGCGCCCGCTGGCCGAAGGCAATGTCGTCAGCCAGGCCCTGACCACGCTGAAGGGCCGCGCCCGCGTGAAGCGCACCATGTGGTCGCGCCGCGCCCAGGAATACGAAGCCAAGATCAATTCAGGCGACCTGATCTCGATCGCCGAGGTGGTTCGCGACCTGCACCGCGCCGAAAACCAGCCGGAACAGTCCTATTCCGAGCGCCAGCTCTATGAATCGGCCCTGGACCGCATGGCCCGGGAAGTCGCCGCCATCGAGCGCATCGACCGCGAAGCCGCCATCGGCATCCTGACCAAGTCTCTGGTCAAGAACGCCGCCTGAGCGCGGTCTGACAGCAATAGTCAGAGTTAAAGCGAAGCGCCCCGGATTTCGATCCGGGGGCGTTTTGCGTTCTGACGCGCGGAAATGTTCTGAGGTGCCGAATGGTCGCGACCCGTACGAGGTCGATTGATACCGTTACCATTGTCAATTACCCTGACATGAACCAGGCCGGCCACGGACACAGAATCCGTGCCGACGAGGAAGCGCAGGAAGGATTCCGATGACCGACGCAAAGTTCCAGGGCCGGGCCAGACGGCCTTGGCGGCTCCTGATCGTGGGCCTGGCCCTGGCCGCCTGGCCGATGGCCGAGGCGGCGCACGCCCAGGCCAGGCCGCCGGCCTCGGCGGTCCAGCAGGGCGAGGACGGCCTCACGGTCCGCACGGCCCAGGGCGCGGTCAATGTGCAGGTCTGGGGCGACAACATCGTCCGGGTCCGGCGCTACCGCGGGGCGGCGCCGAACCGGACCAGCCTGGCGGTGGTCCTGCCGCGGCCCACTCAGCGCCTTCGCGTCGCCAACACCGCCGCGGGCGTCGAGATCACCACCCCGGGGCTGAAGGTGGCCATCGCCCGCGACAGCGGCGCGGTGTCGTTCAGCGACGCGGCCGGAAAGCCCTACACCCGCGAGTTGCTGGCGGCGGGGGACGACGGCCTGGCGCCAGCCACGGGCGGCGCGCCTGGCCAGTTCTCGATCCGCCAGGCGTTTGAGATCTCCGGTCCGCAGGAATTCCTGGGCCTTGGCCAGCATTCGGACGGCGCGCTCGACCGCACCGGCCACAGCGTGCTGCTGCAGCAGAAGAACACCGACGTCGCCGTGCCGATGCTGTGGTCGACGAAAGGCTACGGAATCCTGTGGGACAACGCCTCGGTGACGACCGTCGAGGTCGGCCTGCCCCAGGCCGCCAACCAGCTGGCGTTCCGGTCGGAGGCCGGGCGCGACATCGACTACTACTTCATCGCCGGCTCCAAGCCCGACGCGGTGATCGCCGGCTATCGCCGCCTGACCGGGGCGGCGCCGATGATGGCCCGCTGGACCTGGGGCTTCTGGCAATCACGCGAACGCTACAGCTCGCAGGACGAGCTGGTCGGGATCGCCCGCCGCTATCGCCAGATGAACATCCCGATCGATGCGGTGATCCAGGACTGGCAGTACTGGGCCCCGGGCCAATGGGGCTCGCACCAGTTCGATCCCGCCCGTTACCCCGACCCCAAGAAGATGCTGGCCGACCTGAAGGCGATGGACGTGCACGCCATCGTCTCGGTCTGGCCGCGCTTCGACGCGGACCTGGCCAACACCAAGGCGCTGGAGGCGGCCGGCGTGCTGTTCCCGCCGACCTACCGCAACGTCTATCCGGAAGGCTCCGGCCGCTGGTACGACGCCTATGGCAAGGCCGGGCGCGACCTCTACTGGTCGCAGATCTCCAAATCGATGACCCCGATCGGCTTCGACGGCTACTGGCTGGACGCCAGCGAGGCCGAGCTGGGCGGCGAATGGGGCCAGATGCGCGCCCTGACCACGGCGGCCGGCCCGGGGGCGGAGGTCTACAACGCCTATCCGCTGATGCACACGACGGGCGTCTATGACGGCCAGTTGAAGGACGCGCCCGGCAAGCGGCCGTTCGTGCTGACCCGCTCGGCGTGGCTCGGCCAGCAACGCAACGCCGCGGTCACCTGGTCGGGCGACATCCACGGCGACTGGGCGGTGTTCCGCAAGCAGATCCCGGCCGGGCTGAACTTCGTGGCCAGCGGCATCCCCTACTGGAACACCGACATCGGCGGCTTCTTCGGCGGCGAGCCCCGCGATCCCGACTATCGCGAGCTGTTCGTGCGCTGGTTCCAGTTCGGCGCCTTCACCCCGATGTTCCGGGTGCACGGCACGGGTCCGGCCAAGGAGATCTGGCGGTTCGACGAGCCGGCCCAACAGATCCTGCGGCGCTATGTCGAGCTGCGCTACCGGCTGCTGCCCTACATCTATGCGACGTCGTGGCGGGTCACCGACCAGGGCTACACGATGATGCGGCCGCTGGAGATGGACTTCGCCGCCGACCCGCGGGCCCGCGGGATTTCCGACCAGTACCTGTTCGGACAGGACCTGCTGGTCAGCCCGGTGGTCCAGCCCAAGGCCGAGACCCGGACCGTCTATCTGCCCGGCGCCGCGCCCTGGTACGACTTCTGGACCGGCCGCCGCTACGCTGGCGGATCGACGGTGACGGCCGCGGCGCCGCTGGAGGTCCTGCCGATCCATGTCCGGGCCGGGGCCATCCTGCCGCTGGCGCCGGTGGTTCCGCATGCCCAGGCGGGCGCCGACGCGCCGCTGGAGATCCGCGTCTATCGCGGGGCCGACGGCGCCTTCACCCTCTATGACGACGAGGGCGACGGCCAGGGCTACCGGCAGGGGCGGCGGGCGACCATCGACCTGCGCTGGAACGAGGCCCGCAAGACCCTGACGATCGGGGCGCGGAAGGGACGCTATCCCGGCATGCCGCGCGAGCGGGTCTTCAACATCGTCTGGGTCGGCGACCAGACCGGCGCGGGCCTGGCGGTGACGCCGCCGGCCCGGACGGTGCGCTACACCGGCCAGGAGACGGTGGTGGGCGCGCCTTAGAGGATGCTCGGCTTCGTGCGTGGTCCTCGTCCTTCGACAAGCTCAGGATGAGGACCATTCACAAGCCCAGCAGCAAGAAAACCTCATCCTGAGCTTGTCGAAGGACGAGGTTTTCGGCTCCCGCGCTGAACGCCGATCCCGCTGCCGCGTAGCGATCGCCCCCTCCCCCGTCGCCGTCACTCGGACAGCTCTTCAAGCTTTCAGGCGTGGGGCTTGGCTTAAACTCCGGCATGTTCGGATGCCGGCAGATCCTGGAGCACGCCGCCCCAACAACTCGTCGATATGTCGTCTCGCTTTACTGCAAACCGCCTCCACCGCCATTGAACGGACCCGGTCCACAGCGGTGAGAAATAGGCCGATTACCTGACCGTCGAAAAATCCGGCGACCGGTGCTTGACCCGTGCTTGGTCTGTATTAAATTCGCCTCGTGCCGAACGCCTCATGGGTTCGGCTCTGGGGCGCCGAGCGCTTCGGGCGCCCCTCATGTCCAACTTGCTTGCGAGGAGATGGAAATGAGCACCGCTTTCGACTTTTCCCCCCTTTATCGCTCGATGATCGGCGTCGACCGCATGGCCGACCTGGCCGAGGCGGCGCTGCGCAGCAACGCCGACGCCAGTTATCCGCCTTTCGACGTCGAGAAGACGGGCCAGGACAGCTATCGCGTGACGATCGCCGCCGCGGGCTTTTCGCCGGCCGAGCTGGAGGTGACCGCCCAGCCGAACCTGCTGGTGGTGTCCGGCAAGAAGGCCCGGGCCGAGGAAGGCGAGCGCAACTTCCTGCACCGAGGCGTGGCCATGCGCGGGTTCGAGCGGCGCTTCGAACTGGCCGACCACGTGGTGGTCCGGTCGGCGAGCCACGCCGACGGCCTGCTGACGATCGAGCTGGAGCGTGAAGTCCCCGAGGCGCTGAAGCCCCGGCGCATCGAGATCGGCCAGGCTCGCCAGCAGCAGCTGGCCGGGCCCGACAAGGCCCGCAAGGCGGCCTGAGGCGGGAGATGACCATGCTCGTCGCTTCCGAAACCGCCAAACGCGCCGCGCCCTGGCCCTGTCGCCCCGCCGTCGGCTTCCTGCATCCGCTGGAGGTGGTCAAGGACGGGGACCTCGACTTGCGGGCCAAGCGCGAAATCCTGGCGGCCTGGGCCTCGGACGCCAGCGCCGTCGAGGATCGCCCCACCCACCGCTGGCTGCTGGGCACCAGCGCCCCGGTGCCGGTGAGCGAGGTGCTGGCCGCGCTGCGGCGCCTGGACGCCGCGAGCCCCTCCTGAGGCCGGAGCCTTTTCTGACGAAGCGGACGCCGGTCGGAAAAGGCGTGAAGCCGAGGTCTGGAGCGCCGGCCTGACACCGTCAGGTCGGAGCCCTGGATCGGCGGTCGGCCGTCCCTGCCCGCCGGCCGCCCCGTTTTGGTTTGATTTGGAGAAAGGTCGTGCCGACCGTGATTTCCGTCGCCCCCGAGGGCGACGCCTGGGGTGTGCGTTGCCCGGAGTTCGAAAACCCGATGATCTTCAAGAGCGGCGCCCGAGCCGAGGCGGCCGCGCGATGGCTGGCCCAACGCTTCAACCGGGCGGGCCGGACCTGCGTGCTGGAGCTGCGGCTCCGCAACGGCGACCTGGCCGGCCGCTTCCTCTGTCCGGCCGAACCGGGCCAAGATCCCGCCCAGCCCCGGGCGGCTTAAGGTAAGGCGACCTCGGGCGACGGCCCCTGGTCACCTGTTGACAGCAGGCTGTCAGCAGGGGCGCGTCACGATGCCGGCGTTGTTCCAAGATGGAGATCGTCATGACCGACCTGCCGCTCAAGGCCCGCTGCCACTGCGGCGCCACCCAGTTCGAGGTGACCGAGGCGCCGACCGAACTGGGGGACTGCAACTGCTCGTTCTGCTCCCGGCGCGGCGCCCTGCACGCCTATTACCGGCCGGCCCAGTTCAAACTGACCACGGCCCGCGACCGGGTCTCGACCTATCAGTGGGGCCACTATCTGGGCCAGCACCACCACTGCGCCATCTGCGGCTGCCCGACCTATTCGGAATTTCCCAGCTTCGACAACGGCGCGCCCGACTTCGACGATCCGCGCATCAGCATCAACGCCCGGCTGCTGGTGGACTTCGCCTGGGACCAGCTGCCGGTGCGCAAGTACGACGGCAAGGCCTATTAGGCCGGCGCGGGATCGGCCAGGCCGCCCCCGGCCTGTAAAAAGAATTTGACAGCACACACCGGCATGTCAAAGGTCTTTTACAGGCAACGAGGAGGCCGGCATGGCTGTCGAGCGACATCAGAAGAAGATCTGGAAGGCCGGGGGCGCGGCGCTCCTGGCCGCGCTGGTCGTCGGGCTGGCCAGCGGCGTGGTCATCGTCACCGGCCAGGGCCGCGTTCCGCTGGTCGTGATCGTGTTGGCCTGCGCCGCCCTGACGGGCGCGGCCCTGCTGGCCACAACGCCCTGGTGGCGACGGTTGGACCACATGGCGCGCGACGCCCACCTGACCGCCTGGTACTGGGGCGCGTCGTTCGGCGGCGGCGTGGCGCTGCTGGCGACCATCGCCGCGAGCGGCGTCCGAGCCCCCTTGTTCCAGGGCGCGGCCCTGGTCTTCCTGGCCCAGGTCGCGGCCTATGGCGTCTGCTGGCTGGGCTGGTGGGCGATGCGCCGGCCCAAGGCCTCGTGAAGAACCGGCTGCGCGAGGCCCGCCTGGCGCGGGGCTGGAGCCAGGGCGAACTGGCCGATCGGGTGGACGCTTCCCGCCAGACGATCAATGCGATCGAGGCCGACAAGTACGATCCCTCGCTGCCGCTGGCCTACCGTCTGGCCGCCCTGTTCGAGCTGCCGGTCGAGCAGATCTTCTTCAACCCGTTCGTGGCGGGCGGCGAGGATTGACGCTCCCCCCACCTTCGTGGACGAAGGACGGCGGCTCACGCCGCCTGGCCGAACCCCTTGACCGCGCCCTCCAGCAGGACCGGGTCGATCGGCTTGTTCAGCACCAGGACGTCCTCGAAACCCTTGCGGGGCAAGGCGCCGTAGCCGGTGGCGAACACGAAGGGGATGCCGGCCGCCCGCAGCCGTTCGGCGACCGGAAAGACCATGGTCCCGCCGACATTGACGTCCAGCACCGCGCCGTCCAAGGCCGGCGGCGGGGCGGCCGCGTCCTTCAGATAGTCCAGGGCCTCGTCGACCGCGCCGAACGAGCCGGAGATCCGGCAGCCGATGTCGGTCAGCAGGTCCTCGACCATCAGGGCCACCAGGGCCTCGTCCTCGACGATCATGATGCGGGGCGCGGTCATGCCAGCGCCCTCGGCGCCGTGGCCGCCGCGATCCGGTCCGACAGCGGCGCGCGCAGGGCGTAGCTCAGGCCCTTGGGCTGGTAGGTCAGCCTGGCCTCGCCGCCCAGGTCGCGGGCGACCCCGCGCTCCAGCAGCTTGGTGCCGAACCCCTGGCGCTTGGGCACGAACACCGGCGGACCGCCGCGCTCGACCCATTCGAGCACGAGGCTGGGACCGGCCCCGCCCCCGCCCTCGCCATCACCCTCGACCTCCTCGATCCGCCAGACCACCGTGACCTGGCCGCTGGCCGAGGTCAGCGCCCCGTGCTTGGCGGCGTTGACCATCAGTTCGTGCAGGGTCATGTGCAGGGCCACCGCCGTCTCGGCGGTCAGGGCGATGGCGGGACCGCGGGCGGTGAAGCGCGGGTCGGCCAGGCCGCCGAACGGCTGCAGCGCCGCCTCCAGCACGTCGCGCAGGTCGGTGCGGCCCCAGGCCTGGCGGGTCAGCAGCTCGTGGGCCCGCGACAGGCCCATCAGCCGCGACTCGAACGACTCGGCGAAATCGGCCGGCGTAGGGGCGGCGCGCAGGGTCTGGCGGGCGATCGACTGCACGGAGGCCAGGGTGTTCTTCACCCGGTGGTCCAGCTCGCGCAGCAGGAAGGTGCGGCGCTCCAGGGCCTCGTTCAGGGAGGCGTAGAGCCTGGCGTTCTCGATGGCCGCCGCCGTGGCCCGGGCCATGGCCTCCAGCCGGATCACCGTGTCCGGCGAGGGCGTCTGGCCCACCGCCCAGTAGGCCCCGATCGCGGCGATCGGGTCCTTGGGGCGCACCGGCGTCATCACCAGGCTCTTGACGAAGGTCGGGCGGTAGGCGTCGTGCGGAATGCGGTCGTCGGCGTAGATGTCGGGGACCACCACCGTCTGGCCGTGCAGCATGGCCCAGCCGGAGATGCAGGCGCTCATCGGAAAGCGCTGGCCCTTCCACATCGGGCCAATGGCGTCTTCGTCCAGGTACCAGCACTGGTCGCCGTCGCGCAGGACGAAGCAGACGCCGTCGGCGCCGGACATGCGCCGGGCGGCCGAGCGGACCACCGCGGCGACCTCCTCGATCGTGCGCGTGGCCGACAGCGCCTCGATGGTCTCGACCAGCGTGATCAGGGCGGCGTGATCCGCCTGTTCCGAACGCTCGGCGTTCGCGACGTTTAGCACTCTTGGTTGTCCCGATGTCCGTGTCCCGCGCGACCCTAGCACCCGCAGGGGTCGCGGCAAGGTGGAGCATAGGCTTAATGCTCGTCGCTCGCGGCTATGCGCGAGGCGCCCGCCATGGCCGGCGCCCGACCGACGCGGCAAGATTCTCAACGACTTCAAGGCGCGAGACCCCGGAGCCCCGGGCCGGCGTGCGCGACAATCGGTCGCGATCCCGCAGACCTTCCGGACACGGCCCCGCCAGCGCACACGACCGCCGTCGTCCGGGGTTCGCACGCCGGGAAACTTGCGCTATGCACCCTGGCGCGCGCAACGCGGCCCGGTAGCTCAGCAGGATAGAGCAGCGCTTTCCTAAAGCGAAGGTCAGGGGTTCGAGTCCCTTCCGGGCCGCCATTTATGTTGTCGGGCCAACTTAGAACTGGCCCATTTCCAACTTAACGCTGTCAATAATGCGACGCGATCGCAGGTGGAGCGGTGGGCTCGGTTCGTTTATGTGCTCAGACTCTGAGAAGGTCCGCTTTCCGAAAGGTCGTGCGCCGGCCCGTCATCGGCCGCGCATGACTGATGCCGCCTCGTTGGGCAAGTCCGCTTTCTGGATGTCGCCAAGTCAGCCGACGTTGGGTGGGTTACGGGCGTTATGAACTTTGGCAGGCACTTTTGGCTTGGCCAGCTTTGGCTTCACGGCGCTGGTCGGATAGCGGACTTGGAGGCATGGCTCGATCCGCGATGAGCTCGTGAAGATCGGAGCCTAGCTCTGTTTAACGCGCCACGAATCCCACGAGGTGAAAGCCGTTTTCCTTGTCTATCTGGATCGGAAAGTGCGGCCAGAAGTCTCTCAGGACTGGGGCATGGGGGTGCTTGTACTTCTTGTGCGCGGGATTGGACGAGAAGATCGACGTGCTCGGTGATAGCTTGGCGGCGATGCCTGGATGCCAGTTGCTCTCGGCTCCATGGTGCATGACCTGGAAGACCGTGGCGCGCTCGAGTCGCTGGCTTCTTGCATAGAATGTGGCGAAGGCCGGGTATCGATCCTCGTCGAGCGTGCCGTCACCAGTGTGCATTTGGGAAAACGCGCTTGTCGCCGAATCTAGACCCGTCGGGTGCGACTGCCACAACGGGAACAGGCGAGCCCGTCGTCCCACCGGGCCCGAATAGAGGAAAAGGGAGATCAGGTTCCGCTCCTCGGGGGTGTCGAAGACCTCTTCGTACTTCTTTTTCAGGCTGGCGAGCGCGGCTTTACGCTTCTTGGCATCGTCGCCCTTCAACTGGGAAATCAGGGGTGTGATCTCGGCTAGGAACTGCGGGGTGGCCTTCGGCGCGAACTCGGCGTCGTTATATGGAAGGAACTCCCAATAGAACGGCGCAAGGATGCGAGCGCCGGGGCGCAGGAAGCGCACCGAGGTGTTCTCCTCGACTTGCAGGATCGGGTCATCCTGTGCGTCCTGAGGCGGCCAGGAGGTCTCGTACTTCAGCTTTGGCTCCGCCAGTTCGCGGGTAGGTTCTGGCCCATCAGGATCCTCTGGTGCCTCTGGTCCGTCATCAGGCGCGGCGATGTCGTCGGGGCCGCCGCTTTGGACGAAGACGATCTCGCCGATATCAGCGTCGGGGACGCCGCGTAGATAGCTCGCAGGATCGACGAAGAAGGCAAAAAGCGGATCGTCCGCCGCAACGCCCTGGTCCAGCGCGAAGAGGATGCGCCGCCAGGCAGCGACATAGGGCAAGAGCAAGGTTCGGATAGGCAGGCTGCCAATGAGGTCTACAAAGCCGCTGATATGATCCTTGTCGAAGTGGGACAGGACGGCCAACTGGATGACCTCAGCGCCTAGCACGGCCTTCTGGCGGTTGGCGAACTGGGCGATTGCATCCTTGACCAGGGACTGGCTGGAGCTGGTGCCGCAGTCATAGATCCACGTCAGGGGTTTGGACGCCGTTCGCTCGATGGCGCCACTGGCGAAGAGGCCCTGGCCGACAGGCCACCAATCCAGGTGAAGGCGAAATGGAGGGCCTCCACTTTGGGGTGGGCGTTGGAAGGTGTCGGCATCTGGGAAAGCGGTTTGCGCCATTGCCCGAAGGAAGCTGGCCATCTCTGCGACAGATGCTGGCGAAAGATCGCTGCGCCAATGACCGGCGGCGATCTGGGCGATGAGGCGATGATTGATGTCGCGTCCGGGCCGGGTGAAGTAGGCAAGGATCTGCTGCAGGTTCATTCGGGTGTAGGTCCGCATCGCCTTTATCAAGCGGATCTCGAAATCCGATAGGCTGTAGCCTGAGGCCATGCTGACGCTTCCGCTCACTTTCGCCGTCGTTCACCGTGCAACCACCAGCACGCAATCCAAGTTTCATGGTCAAGCTAGGCCGCTTTTGCGAGTGTTATTCAATCTTCGGCGCGTGAAGCTACCGTTGTTGAAGGGAGCGGTAGTAGGTGCGCGCAGTCCCTGGACTGGGCTCCCATTTGAAGCAATCGCAGTAGTCCTCGATCGCCTGCATCACACCGAGGAGCGAGGGGCCGGTGAAGGTCAGTGTCTGGCCCGTACCCCAATGGCTGAGGAAATTGCTCGTGATGGTGACCATGTTGGTGTTGAGGCCGTTGATCTGTACGGGATCTAGCACCAGGCTGCCGGCTGCCTGGTGAAGCTTCACAGCGGCGTCGATCGCCTTGAGGAATTCCCCAGCCAACTGCTTATTGTCGTTGAATGCGACGTCGACCGGGACCGGGATGCGTAGCTTGCTGATCAGGTCGTTGAGCCGATACTCTAGATACTGACGCACGCCTTCCTTGGCATTATCGACTTGGCCCGCCTGCAGCATCGAGATGGTGCCGTCGCGGACCTTGTTCACGGCGCCGGTTTGCGGAAGGACAGCGAACTTCGGATTTCCTTCGAGCCGCTGGTGCCACCAGTTGCCGGAATTACTGTGCTTGTTGAACAGCTTCTCGAGCATGGTGTCGTGGCTTAGGATGATGACCTGCGGGCCAGACGCGTTGCCGGGCCGGGCGAAGCTCGTGCGGATGAGTTCGGCGAGGAAGTTCTGATGCCCCGCGTCAAAACTTGAGGTTACGTCGTCTAGGACGATGAACTTCGGCAGGCCGCCGTACAGAGACGCCGCAGCCAGATAGAGAGCGATGGAAAAGGCGTTCCGGAAGCTTTCCGAAAGCACGGCCTGGGGCGAGATATTCGCCTGGCCGTGGAAGTCAGTGAGTCGGATCTGCAGTTCCTCGCTGTTCGCGCGCTTCGCCACGGCGGGTTCGACGCCGATGAACCACATCCGCTTGAAATAGTCCCGAAAGACGGGCTCGACAGCCGCCAGGCGCGCCTTGCTTAAGTTGGACTCCGCGACCGCGAACACCTGAGCGGTATTTTCCAAGAAGGCTCTCACGCGGGAGATCCTTTGCTCCCTAGATCGTAGGCGCGAGACCTCCGTTTGGGCGGCGACGAGCTTGTCCCAGTGCTGCTGCAAACGCCTCGCCGTTTCGATCTTCTTCGTCACCTCGACCGAAGACTGCGGCAGTTCATTTTCGAGGGCCGTTTGCGTCCTGGCGAGGGCTTCATCCCGGACGCTGGCCCGTTCACGCAGGGTCCGGAGCCAGTCTACGAGCTGCTGCGCCTCAGCCCCGCTGATCGCCCCCTCTTCGGCCCGTGGTCTCAGTTTGGCTATCAGCCGCGCCTCAGCCGAGAGTTCCAGAACCGCCTCTAGCGACAGCAATTCGCTCCATCCGGCTTCACCCCACTCCACCCCGCAGGCCGCAGCCGCCTGATCGAGGTAGGTAAACTCCGCCAGCTTGGCGGAAAGGTGGGTACGCAGATCGTGAGGCACCGTGCCGTCGCAAAGCGGGCAAAGCTTCGGATCCGGCCAATCCGGATTCTGCACCACCTGAGCGCCGCTCTGGTACAGCTGGAGCATCAGGTCGCCGGCGGTCTTGGCCAAGGCTTCGTCCCGCTCGCTGGCGCGGGCGACAAGCTGCTTTGCGCGCTCTGCGTCTGGTGCCTCGACGTTCAGCTTGGCGATTTCGGCGCGATCGCGCAGGCACGCCGACAGCTGCTCGCGCTTAGGGCCCCCTTCAGCTGTCTTGATAGCTTCAATGCACCCGTCGATGTCGATATCGAGGAAAGGCTTGCCCTCACATAGTCCTTTCAGCGGCGCGATCTGGGCCAAGGCATGGGCGCACTTCACCTGAGCTTGCGTTACATCCAGTACCTGCAAAGGCGCGCCCACCAGGATCTCGTAGTCGCTGTCGACCGCAGTCTGCGCATCGGCAGCAGCCTTGCTCTCGCGGGCGAGCGCCTGCGTCGTGCCCGTCACCTCGAAGTGATTGTTGAAAGCCCTTGTTTGAACGAGCCCAGCTAGCGCCTGACGCAAGGTGCTGTAGGCGGACAGGCCGAGCAGGCCTGCGAAGGTTCGTCCTCTCTCCAGGGGCGTGTCCGAGATGAACCGCTGGAAAGTGGGGCCGTCCAAGAACACGAATTCCCGGTCGAGCGCGGCGAGGATGGCGTTCGCATCCCATGGCGCCGTTGCGCTCACGGTCCGCACGCCCTGTGCGTCGCGGACCACGGTGACCTCGCACTTTGCGCCTGTCGGTTCCGCGACAAGGCGTAGCTTGATGGTTGCCGTTCGTCCGGAATGGAACCGGTTGAGGTAGTAGTCCTGGTCACGCTCCGTCGCGGGCAATTCCTCAAGCCACGACAAGCGTCCTGTGATGGCGTAGCGGACAGCGTCGTGCACAGAGCTCTTGCCGACCCCGTTCACCGCCGAGACGCTGTTGACCTTGTCGGTATGGAACTTCAGCTCGAGAGGGTTGGTCTCGTTGTTCACCCCTCTGAACCCCTCGATGCTGAGTCCTTCGAGCAACCATCCTATGATCGCAACGGAAGCGGTGGGCGCGGCCGGAGCTGGCGGCGGGATAGTCGGCGCGGGCGCAGCCGCAGCCGCAGCCGCAGCCGCTGGCGCAGCGGTCGTCGCGGGCGCAGAAGCTCCAACAGCAGTCGTTGAGGGCTCAGTCGCGGCGAAAAGCGCGTCCCGAATGACGTCCTCGTCGTGGGTATCCGCCAGCAGCGTCGTGAAATGCTGCCGAAGCTGTGCGCCGAGGGCAGCATCCGACTGTGTAAGATGTGCTCCGAACCGCGTGAGATTCTCGTCAACGGAGGTGTTGTCGTCAAAAGCGAAGGCGCTGGCTGGCGTCGGCATGGCGGTCTCTTATGGGCGAACTCGGCGGCCCGAGCGGTCCAAGTTGTACCCTAGCGCCATTGAAGCCTATGGTGAAGCTCGGCGTATGTTCGGCACTTCGCGCTCGCCTATGCGCAAGCCGCCGAAGCCAACCCCTGTAACCGCCCCATGTGCGCGTCGTCACCGCTCAATTCGATTGCCGGCTGACTGGGACGTCGGCTTTCTGAGCCGGCTCCAAGTTCCGCTTCTGACGTTAGGGCGACCTTGAGAAAGTCCGGTTGTCAGTCGCGAGCCGAGCGCGCGGCGACGGGCAACTTTGGGACTTAGCGAGGCGGGATGGCGACGACGACTAGGTCCAAGTTCAGTCCGGCGACGCTCCTTGAGGTCTATTGGCGAGGCATGATCGCAGAGGCCAGGCGAGGCGGGATCAAGCGACGGTGGAGTATGCGACGAGGCGATCTACTCATCTGGGTCTGCTGCGCCCTCTTTGTCTGCGTCATCGTAGCTCCGACCGGTCTACGGCGTCGCCTGGAAGATCGTGCTCGGCGACAAGGCCGCCGACTGGGTCCAGGCGGTGGGTTCGATCGCCGCGATCCTGGGTGCCTGGATGATCGGCAGCCGTCAAAGCCGCCACGAACGCATGCTGGAAGCTGACCGCCGATCGGCCGCAGCGGACGACCATCGACGCATAATCGAAAAGCGGGATCGCCGCGCGATCGACGCCATGATGCTGACTTACGACATCGTGGGGAACATCGCCGATCACCTGCAGCGTTCGACGGGCGAAAAGCCGCTGGATGCCGCCCAGATGAAGCGGTGGCTGGCCAATGCCGACGACTATATCGCCTACCACGCCGTCCAGCATCGCGACTGGGGCGATCTTACGCTGACCTTGATTGCCGCGCGCCGGCCTCTCCCGGCGGTCTTCGCCGCATTGGACGCCTATGATGGCAGCGAGGGCGCGCGCGAAGCGCTAAAGGCATCGTTGGACCGGGCGTTTAGGGACCTGCGGTCTAACATCAATCATTTGGAGCCGGACGTGGACTACGTGCCGTTCCATCCAGGGCTCGAACCCAAGCAGATGCCCGCTTGGCCGAGGGGCGATGCGACGCCGGTGCCACGACGTGGGACCTAGAGGCACTGGGCGAAGAAGTTGTCGACCAGGGCGAAGTTGATCGGCGCGATGGGATCGATCGGCGTCAGGTGGGCTTTCATGTCGGCGAAGACCATGTCCGGATCGGCTAGGTCTCGGTCCGTGTAGATCAGGGCGTAGATGCTGCGCTCCTTGAAGAAGTCCTTGTGACGGGCCATTTCCCGCTCGAAATTGTCCTTTGCCATGGCGTTGATTTCAGCGCCCGAAAGGCCGCCGATCTTGCTCAGATAGCCGTGCGTGGACCATGGCGAGAGCTCGTAGCCGACCTTCTTCATCGTCAGTGGGTCGATAATGCAGAAATCCAGCCGATATTTGTGCTGGGCAGCCCGGCCGCCATACCGGAATTCGGGGATCAGGAGTGGTACGTTGAGCGGGTTGTTGGCCGATCTGACGTAGGCCACGTAGCGCTGAGCGATCGCTTGCTCGTGTGGCGAACCCGAAGCGCGCACCAGCGTGTTCTTGAAGAACGCCAGGTAGGCGTCGACGGAACTGAAATGAATCGGATCCGGGTCATGCTCGACGACCAGGCCTGTAGAGAGAACATGCCCGATCGTCCAGTACAGCGGCCGGAAATGCCGGATCTCGCTGCGATCATTCTCCCAGGTGTCGAGGTCTGAGTTCCACCGCGGGGTGATCAGGAGGCCATAGTTGGCGTTGTTCTGGCCGATCCAGACTTCCGACTCGTCGAGGTGTGGCCGCGTCTTGGACAGCTCGTCGAAATGATTGAGGAACGAGCGGTGTAGAAACAGCGTGAAATACCGCTGGGCCGCAGGTGAAACACGGAAGCGATCATAGTTTCGCCGATAGATCTTCGCGTTGGGGCCGCCCGAAAGGATGCCGTCCTGCAGGTTCTGCATGTAGCGCGCGGCGTACTGCTCGGATGAGTGAAAGACGTCGTGGTGCAGGTCGATGAGGCTCTTGGCCCACCCTCCGATCGTGGCGTTGAGCGAAGCCTCCGATGGAAAATCGGTTTGCGCCAACACGTCGGGCAGTAGCGCCCTAAGCTGCGCTTTGAGCTCAGCGATGCGCCGATTTCGCGCGGCTTTGTTCGGATCGGCGGGAAAATACATGGGGTTCAGCAGAGCACGAGTCGCCGTCTTCGATGGATACTCGTCGGCGAGTTCACTGACTTTCAGATCATCCTCACCACCCACGACTTTGCAACTGAAGGGGCCGCTTAGTGCCGGCTATCGACGCCTCCCTGAGCGTTCCGCCTTTTGGAGCCAAATTCTAGACGCGAAGCGCTTGGGAGGGCGCGCGCGATAACCTCGCGCTGCTTTCGCGTTGCGGGCGCGAGCCTCCGCCCCGACAGCGACAAGACTCACGGCGAGGTTCAACTTGGCCCGGGCCGGAGTTGCAGGCAATTGTTGGCCACGGCGCGAGGTGCGATACCCATCCAGGTGGGGTGGGACAAAGCCCGTCGCGCTGACGGTTGAACGGGATGGTTGGATCGGCTTCATCGCCCGGGTTCGCGCTCGAGGCTATACCGGGCGGCCGGCGGCATTGGCCTTGAGGCGGAAGGTGCGCGGCTTGGACGACGATAAACTGAGCGTTCCGGCGGAGCAGCGTGGCCGACAGGCGATCGCAAGTCTCGTAGGCTACGTCCATCAGCTGATCACCACCGTAGCCGCTTGGATGCGGCTTGGCCCAGACGATTGCCTTCTAGTGGAAGTGGCCGAGGACTACGCCGTCCTGGCCCAGGCCGCGCTCACCATGACCCAGGTCAAGCGCGAAACCAACGGCGCGGCCTTGACCCTTCGCCGCTCCGACGTCGGCAAGGCCATCGTTTCGCTCTGGCAGTTCAGCGATGCCAATCCAGGCCGCGACATCCGCCTGCATTTCCTGACCACGGCCGTCGCAGGCCACGAGCAGGGATTCCAGTTTCCGGAAGGCCTGACCGGTATCGCCTATTGGGCGCGCGCCGCCCTCGGCGGCGATGTCGAGCCGTTGCGCGCGTTCTTGTGTGCCCAAGATTGGCCGGCAGATCTCCAGGCCTTCCTTGCCGAGGCACCGCCCGACCAGTTGCGGGAGCGTATCTTCCGGCGCATCACCTGGCTGTCCGGCGCCGATCAAACGACAGTTGTGTTGGACGGGCTCGCCGCTCGGCTGGGCGCCCTCGCCCTCGAACGCGACATGATGGCGAGCGACGGCGAGCGGGCGCTTCCTGTCTTGCTGCTGCGTGTCATCGAAAACCTCTTCACGGTTGACCGTCGGCTGACCCGCCAGGCGTTCGAAAAAGCCTGGGAAGACGCCACCACCCTTCCTGTCTCGATCCATGTCGCGCGGCAGATGCTCGGCCGCGCCGTCATCGCCGGGCAAACCACCGACCGGTTCGCCGACCTCGCGTTTGGCGCCCTTCCGCCGCGCCTGGCCCGTCGCCAAGCGTTGGTCGATCGGCTTGCCGCTATCATGGTGTCAGGCGCCGTGCCTTGGATCCATGGCAGCAGCGGGCTGGGCAAGTCGCATCTTGCCCAATTGCTCGCCGCGCGCTCCAATGGCGTTTGGCATGTCGTCCGCCTGCGCGGGCTCGATCCCGCCGCTATGCGGCAGGCGTTTCGCGAGGCGGTTTCGGCGCTGGACCAAACTGGGCTTGACGGCCTGGTGCTCGATGACCTGCCCGTGCCCCTCGGCGAACCGCTGCTGTCCTGGGTGCGTGCGATCGTGTCCGAAGCCGCACGCCTTGAACTGAAGGTTGTGGTCACCAGCGAACGCGCGCCACTCGCCCCCGTCGGGTCGCATTTTGCGCCGTGGAAAATCGAAGCCGTTGCAGCCCCCTACCTGACGGCCGAAGATGTCGCGGAGATCGTGACGGCGGCGGGCGGCTCGGCACCGGACTGGGCTCAGATCGTCCACCTCACCTGTGGCGCGGGCCATCCGCTGTTCGTCGATGCGCGGATCGCGGGCTTGGCTTCCCGCGGCTGGCCGCGCGGCGAGCGCCTCTCGGGCCTGATCGATTCTGGTGACGTGAACGAACTGGAGGAGGTGCGCAACAGCGTCGCCCTTCGTCTCCTGAACGAGCTCAATCCCGACACCCACACCATGCTGCTGCGCCTCAGCGTACTAATCGGTTCCTTTGACCGGAACCTCGCAATGGCGGTGGCCGAAGCCTATCGCCCGCTCGCCCGGCCGGGCGTGTTGTTCGAATTCCTGCTGGGCCCCTGGATCGAGGGCAGCGGCCAAAGCCGCTTCAAACTCTCGCCGCTTCTCATGTCGGCCGGTTTGTCGGGTCTGGGCGATGCCGAACGCGTCGCCGTGCAGACTGCAGTCATCGAGCACCTGATTTCGCGCCGACCCTTACCGGCCGATTTTCTGTCCCAACTGCTGATCCAGTCGTTGGCGACGCGCAATCTGAGGGGGCTGCAGTTCATCGCCGCCGCAGTGCTCACCGCACCCGATAGATCCACGATCGCGCGGGCCTGTCTCCCCCTCGCCTTCCTGACCTCACGAGAGGGTGGCCGTCTGGTGCCTGAGAACCACGGGGTCTCGGCGTCGCTGCGTCTGGCCCAAGTCGTCGCGGTGACGGCCGAACCTGCCCATACGGGCCTAGCCGCTGTTCTGGCCGAAGCCGAAGCGGAGTTCGCGGCCATGCCGGAGCCGGCCGCCACCGCGTCACGCTACACCATGCTCCTGATGGTACTCGCCAGCGAGTCGCTCGAGGCCGTGCCTAGCCTATGGCTACCGCGCCTCCTGGAATTCATCGCGCTCGTCGATGGTGGAGCGGTTCCTGGCGAGATGCGCGAGGGGTTTGACGCGGTGGACCTTGGCGGACTGCGCCAGGACCAGTTCTTCTTCGTACTCAGAACCAACTCCATCGCTGACGTCGCCACTCTGGAGGCGTTGTTCGACCAGCTTGAGGTGGTTGCGCCGGACCTTCGACGGTCCTGGCTTGCCGCAGGTCCCGCGCTGCTTGGAGGGCCTCCGCTTTTCATCCAGTCGGCCTGGTCCCGCGCCGCACTTTCCAATGCGCTCGACGCTTCCACAGCTGCCGCGGCCTATCGCCGACTCGCGGCGACCGCCGAGGCTTGGGGCGAGGCAGACGTCGCGGTCGAATGTCATCGCGCGGTCGCGGTGCTGTTGGACGAATATCTTAAGTCGCAAGACTTGGCGCTCGCCCACCTGGATACTGCCGATGTCGCCTATCCTGAAAATACTCGGCTCGCTCGGACGCGGGCGACCGTGCTTGCTCATGCCGAGCGCCACGAAGAGGCGCATCGACTGCTTGCCAGCTTAAAAGCCGCCTACAGCAGCGACGAACCACTTGAACGCGCTCTGATGCTGCAGGCGGCCGCGACCAGTGCGGCCCGCACCGGCGCGCGTGCCGAAGCCGCCGATCTCTTTCTTGAGGCCTGGCGGGTTACTGACGGCTTGAGTTCGCTGGCGCCGGGCGTCCGTATCGGGTTTCTGTGCGACGCCATCGTCGAGCTGGGTGCTGCCGGTGCCTGGATGCGAGCTCTGGAAATCTACGCTGACGCTCACTTGGCCGCAGAAGAGATCACGAATGACCAGACGGATCGCACCTGGGTGGCGATCCAAGCCGTGAGCCAGATCGCGCAATGGCTGAACGCTACGCAAGAAGGCCGCAGCGCGCTTGCTTTGGCCGATCATCCTGGGACGTGGTCCATCCTCAAGCCCCACCTGCCAGACGATCGAAGCGGCGCGGTCGATTTGCATGTGGGACTGGCCCGTGCGGCTTTGCTGGAGAACCGGCTTGACCTTGAGACCGGTCTTGTTGCGCGTTTTGACGCGCGAGAGGCTGCAGGGGCGGTAACTCCGCTATCGAGCCTGGCGCTGCGCGGCGGACAAATCGCCCGCGCCGTTGACTTGCGCGATGTCCCCCGCTTCCTCGAAGTGTTGCCTCGGATCGTGGCGGCCAGTCACGCCGGGCTGGCGGCCAAGGCGGCTGGAACCGCGGACGTACCGATGATGATCCCTGTCAATGCGCCCGATCAGTGGTCGTCGGGCGAAGCGGAAATGGCGCGTCTGTTGGCGAGCGAACTGATCGCCGAACTCCTCCTCGACGGGAACGTCGAAGGGGCGACCGAAACCGCTGCCGAGCTTGGTCGTTATGCACCTGCTCTCGCTGGCCTGCTCCCGGCAACACACGGAAATGTCGACCTCGCCGCCGCCGCGATCGATAGAATTTCGTGGCTGCAGACGCCAGGAGTACCTTCTGCTGCCGCGCTCGTCCAAGCAAGCTTTACGGTGATGCAGTGGTTGTCGGCCGGCTCTCGCCCGACGCTTCGGACGCGCCTTTGGCCGCTGGTGGCCGACGGCTGGCGTCTTGTCGTTCGGATAAGAGGCGCCGCGTCGGCCGCGGCCGCGCCTGGAGGCCCTGAGCTTCTTCAAGCACTGGAGGACGATGGCGGCCAGCTGGCGAGCTACGCGGCCCTCGTCCGCGCGGGGGCGGCGTTCACTGGAACGGGCCTGCCGGCGGATGTGGTCTCGACGCTTGAGCGCATGGCATTTCCGCGGCCCGTCGGCTAACCGCCGTGCACGGTGGGGTTTCTCAGGCCTCGAGTATCTGTGCGAGGCCATCGTGTTCAGGCCTTGCAGTAGTAGAGCGCATTTGGCGAATTGATCAGGAAGCCACATGCCGAGCCTTGGCCGCGTCAGATTCGCAATTCGCCGTCAGCCTCAGTTGCGCGACCTTTGGGCCCGATTTGCTCCAGTCGAGGGTCCCTGCCGATCGGGGGGCGCATCTTCGAGAGATGAGCGCTTTCAACTTGGCCGGGTGCTGATAGGGTCGGTAGCGGTTTCGAGCTCTTCGGCTCGCCAACCGATGCATGTGGTCGGGGGGCCAAATGGACGTAGAGAGCCACGAGGCGCCGGGCTTGACGCCGGACATTCGCAGCTGCCTCCGAAGCTGGGGGTACGAACGGTTCACGGAAATCCAAGCCCTCGCGCTCGCGCAGGGTGTCGCGCTCGGTGCCAGCCAAGTGGTCTGCGCCCCAACGTCGTCGGGCAAGACGCTGGTGGCGGAGTTGGCCATTCTCGCTGCGATCTGCCGTAGCCGGCGGTGCCTCTACCTCGTTTCTCACAAGGCCTTGGCCGACCAGAAATATCTCGATTTTGCGACGAGGCTTGGGGAGGGAGCCGATCAGCCTCGGGCCTCCGTGGGCCTCAGCACGGGTGACCGTGACGAGGGTGACGTCTCGCCTCAGGTTCTCGTGGCGACCTACGAAAAGGCGCTCGCACTTTTGCTGAGTGGTCAGCTGGATCTATCCGCCACCGTCGTGGTCGCAGACGAACTCCAGATCATCGGCGAGGATGGGCGCGGGCCCAACATCGAAACCCTTTGCGCCATCTTCAAGCAACAAGGCCTCGACCAGCTCGTGGCGCTTACCGCGACCATAGGTAACGCACAAGAACTAGCGGACTGGCTCGACTGCACCCTCGTCACGAGCTGGAAGCGCGACGTCGACCTGCATCAGGAGATCTGGAGCGCCGGCAGTGGCTTCAGGGTGCTTTTCGGCCAGGAGCTCGGATCGCCATGTCACGAAGATGAGGCTCTACCCACCGACGCCATCGGCGTGGCGCGCCGCCTCGTGGAGATGAAGCGCGGACCGATTCTAGTGTTTACGGAGTCGCGCAACGAGGCCATCCAAATGGCCGAGCGTTATAGCCAAGCCGCGGTACGGACAGCGGACGGGATCATGCTCGCGCAGCAGTTGGAGCTCTTCTCCGAGCCGACCGAGTCTTCGCAACAGCTGCAGGACAATGCTCAAAAGCGCGTGGCTTTTCACACCGCCGATCTGACGGCGCAGGAGCGCCAGGTTGTCGAGAAAGGCTTCGTCGACTCCAGCTTCGACGTGTGTTTCGCTACCAGCACCTTGGCAGCAGGGGTCAATTTTCCCTTCAAATCCGTCGTCTTCCCGAAGCTCACCTACGAGTGGCGAGACGGCGGCGGCACGATGATCTCGCGATCCGACTACCGAAACATGTCGGGGAGGGCCGGACGATTGGGTCTTCATCCGGATGGGTACGCGGTCCTTTTGCCTCGTAACAGCCTCGAACTGTCGCACGCTAACAGGCTGGTGCTGCCAGAAAATGACAACGTGGAATCCCGTCTCGTCGGTCTTTCGATGCGACGAACAGTGCTTTCGCTCATTGCGTTCAAGGTGATCAACCATCGCGGTCAGCTTGAAGAGTTCTTCCAGCACAGCTTCTATTGGCACCAAATCCGCGAACGGAATCCGCGGAAGCTGGAAGACATCATACGCCTCGCACAAGGGGCTACAGACTGGCTGGTGGCCAACAGGCTAGCGCAGGAAGAACTGGACCTGCTGTTTCCGACGCCGATGGGGAAGGCTGTGGCGCAGTCCGGACTTCTTCCGACGACCGCGGTTCAACTGCTCGACGTCGTCGGGCGATATGCCGGTGTTCTCGATGCGGAGTTCGACAAGTATCTGCCGGCGCTGATCCACCTGATCTGCGGCAGTCCGGAGTTCACCGGCAGTCGTCCTTCGAGGTTTTTGCCGTCGCCCGTCGGCAGGACGCCGGTGAACTCCAACGGCTTCCTCGCCGCCCATCCCTTGTTCACGATTCTGGACCGGACGGAGGCACGGCAGAACCAGTGTGCTCACGCCGTGGTGCTGTTCGTCCAGGGCGAGGCCGAACGAAACATCAGACACCAGACCAACATTCCGTCCGGGCAGATTCACCGACTTGCGACCGACGTCGCCTGGATCCTCGACGGATTGAGGAAGATCGCCAGCGTCCCGGAACTCGGCTACCCGCAGACGATGACCAACCAGTTGGCGATGCTGGCGCGACGCGTTCAGTGGGGGACGCCTGCAGAAGCGTTGGACATCCTGCGAGTCGCGCAGAAGGAAGGCGTGCCAGGCTTCGGACGCCAGCGCGCCATCGCACTGCTGCGGCAAGGCATCGAAACCTTCGACCAGCTGCTGGCCCTGGCCAAGGAACGTATCTCCGCCATCGTCGGCAACGAGCGGCGGACAAACGCTCTGCTCTCGGCGGTGTCGCAGTGTCTGGGCTTCAAGGGCGATCGATTCCAGAAGGTCCACGCCGAGCTCGCCGCCAAGCTCGGTCTTGGCGATCAGGTCGAGTACTGCGCCACTTCCCTGGGCGACGACTACGAAACGGCGATCCAGCGTCTTCTGGACGCCAGGCAAGACTGGAAGGTGACGGTCATCGACGACGGGCGGCGTCAGAACGTGCCCGATCTGATGCTGACGTTCGGGGATCGGTCGGCGCTGATCGAATGCAAGACGACGACGAAAAATCCGCCGCTGATCAAGAAGGATGAGGCCTTCGCGGTGCTTCAGAAGAGCGTCGATTTCGATGCCTCGATCCATCGGATCACGCTTGGCAAGCCGGGGTTCGACGAGCATTCTAAGCGGAAGGTCCAAGGAGCCAAGGACGTCACCTTGGTGGAGCACGACGTCTTTGTCGAAGGCCTGCTGCGTGTCTATGCGGAGAGCGTCAGCGTTGAGGACTTCTTCGGTTGGCTGACCACACCGGGCCTGACCGAGTTGGATCGCCTCAGCGGCAAGCCGACCTACGAGATCGTCCGCGGTCTTTGATGCGGCCCGAAGCTGCAGGGGCGAATTGAGGCGGTCCAACGTCAATTACTGGCGCCAAACGGACCGGCGGCGGCCACGCAATAGTCGCCTCAGCCAGCGAGCTTAGGGCCGTTATTCGATCCCCCAGCGCCGGGCGTTGGCCTGCCTCTGTTTGGGGCAATAGCTTTGACGTCCTTCGCGAAGTTCGCCTGCGGTAAGATCCGAACCTCATATTGGTCCAGCTCGGTCCGATCAAAGCGAAGCAAAGCTGGGCGCACGATGTCACGCAAGCACCGCTTCAAATCAGCGGTGACACCTGGGCCTTGAATGTCCTCAACATCCATCGGCCAGTCACCACGCGATTGAAATTCAAGGGTTCTTGTCGCACCATAGTTGAGCTTGTCCCAGCTCGACAGCGTCCGATCAATGTTGTCTGACACGAGCCTGCATCTTCGCACGCGGAGCAGCTGATGCAGCGACGGCAATCTGTGCTGAGCCAAGTCGACCTGATCCCCATTGCAGGTGCTGCATGGAGGCTTTCGGCATCTAGTGGGGTGGTTCGACGGAGCTCCTCAAAACTGCCGGTTGTTGACCTTAACAAGCTCAACTGTTTCTGATGGTACATGAAATACGACGGACACACGATCGGGCTCAGCGCCACCGACCTGGTGGGGCACCTGAACTGCCGCCATCTGACCAACCTTGATCGGCTGGTCGCGCAGGGTGGTTTAGGGCCGCCGAAGGTCTGGGACCCGGCGCTTGAAGCGCTTTGGGAACGGGGCAAGCAACATGAAGCGAGCTATGTCGATCACCTGATCGAGCAGGGGCTGGAGGTGGTCACCATCGCCGGCGTCGACATAACCGCGAACGCAGTCGAGGAGACCAAGGCGGCGCTGAAAGGCGGTGCCGATGTCGTGGTGCAGGGCGCGCTGCAGACGGGGGCCTGGTCAGGAAAGGCGGACGTGCTTCGCCGCGTGTCTGAGCCGAGCGCCTTGGGCGAATGGTCCTATGAAATCTTCGACACCAAGCTTGCGCGCGAAACTAAGGGCAGCACGGTTCTGCAGTTGAGCCTGTACGCGGACCTCCTTGCGGGCGTGCAGGGACGACCGCCCGAGTTCATGCACGTTGTCGCGCCCTACACGGACTTTGAGTCCGAGACCTACCGGGTGGCGGATTTCGCCGCCTACTATCGCGTTGTACGCCGCAGCCTGGAAGGCGCCATCGCCAAGGCGGAGGGTGAGACCTATCCCGACCCCAACCCTTATTGCGAAATCTGCCGGTGGCGTGACAGTTGCGATCAGAGGCGCCGCGCAGATGACCATCTCAGCCTGGTGGCTGGAATCTCGAAAAATCAGATGGTGGAGTTGGCCAGCAGGACAGTGCAAACGACCGCGCAGTTGGCCGCCATGCCGATCCCGCTGACGTGGAAGCCGGAAAGAGGCGCCGCGCAATCCTACGTCCGTATTCGCGAACAGGCCCGCGTGCAGGTCGAGGCCCGCGAGAGCGGTGAAAATGTCTTTGAGGTGCTCACGCCCCAAGCAGGGTTGGGGCTTTCGCGCCTGCCTGAGCCTTCAGCGGGCGACGTCTTCCTAGATTTTGAATCTGACCCGTTTGTCGGCGAACATGGGCTTGAGTATCTGCTCGGCTACGAGCACCGCACTGATGCTGGGGAGTGGGTTTACACGCCTCTGTGGGCGCTGAACCGCACCGACGAGAAGGTGGCTTTCGAGGCCTTTGTCGACTTCATCATGGCCCGCTGGGTTCAGTTTCCGGACCTGCATATCTACCATTTCGGTGGCTACGAGACCGGGGCCCTAAAGCGCTTGATGGGCCGATACGCCACAAGGGAAGATGAGCTCGATCGCATCCTTCGTGGTTTGTTGCCCGTCGATCTCATGAGCATCGCTCGCCAAAGCGTTAGGGCCGGCGTCGAAAGTTACTCCCTGAAGAAGCTTGAGCCGCTCTACGGCTTTGTCCGCGACACCAGCCTTCCGGACGCCAGGCTCGCGCTTACGCGGTTGCAGACCAGCCTGGAGCTAAGCGACCTCGCCGCCGTCGATGAGGCTGATTGCGCCACCGTGCAGGCCTACAATCGTGAAGACTGCGTCGCGACGCGCCACCTTCGCGATTGGCTCGAAGGCCTCCGCGCCGACCAGGTCGCTCAAGGCGCCGCGATCACCCGTCCAGAAGCCGGCGACGGCGCGCCGTCCGAGACGGTGGCTGACTGGCTCGCCAAAATCGGTCCGCTCGTTGAGGCGTTGTCCGCCGACGTCCCTGCCGATCCATTGGAGCGGACGCCCGAGCAACATGGACGCTGGCTCCTGGCCAACATGCTCGATTGGCACAGACGCGAGGACAAGGCGGTCTGGTGGGAGTTCTTCCGGCTCCGCGACCTTGGCGCCGAGGAACTGGTGGACGAAAAGTCGGCACTGGCGGGATTGAGCTTCGAGGGCGTGGTCGGCGGCACTGCGGCTGTCCCCATTCATCGCTACCGATTCCCGCCTCAAGACACCGACGTCAGGCCGGGTAACAAACTTCGCCAGGCTGGGGGCGAGAGCATGGGGTCGGTCGAAGATATCTCTTCGGAAGCCCTGACGATCGACATCAAGACCACAAAGAACACCGCCGGGGTGCATGCTGAAGCGGTGTTCGTCCACGACTATGTTGGCTCGGAGCCAATGCAGGAGTCCCTGGTGAGGCTCGCCACTCATGTCGCCGCCCACGGTCTTCTAGGCGATGGACCCTACGGTGCCGCGCGCGCGCTTCTTCTGAGGCAACGCCCGCCCCTGGCGCAGGGCGTGCCGCTGCGAGGTGATGGTGAGACCACGCTGGACGCCGCAATGCGCGTCGCGCCGCTCTTGGCGGCCGGTGTGCTTCCCATCCAGGGCCCGCCGGGCACCGGCAAGACCTACACCGCCGCGAGAATGATCTGCGCCCTGGTGGAACAGGGAAAGACGGTGGGCGTGGTCGCCAACAGCCATGCAGTCATCCGCAATCTCCTCGACAAGGTTATAGAGGCCGCTGACGAGACCGGGGTCAACGTCCAGTGTGTGCAAAAGCCGAAGGAGAAGGAGGATAATTCTCACCGCCTTCGGATTGTCACCAAGGCGCCGGATCTCTTCAGCGCCTTGGGATCGGGGTGCCACGTGGCGGGCGGAACAGCCTGGCTTTGGGCTGCTCCGGACGCTTTCGACACTGTAGACGTATTGTTCGTTGATGAGGCAGCGCAGATGTCGCTGGCCAATGTCTTGGCGGTATCGCAGGCGGCCTCGACCTTGGTGCTGATTGGCGATCCCCAGCAGCTTGATCAGCCGACGCAAGGCAGTCACCCGGAAGGGACTGAATGCTCCTCGCTCCACCACCTCTTAAACGGCAAACAGACGATCGCCCAAGGAGAAGGTCTGTTCCTTGAGGAAACGTGGCGGCTTGCTCCGCCCATCTGCGCCTACACCTCAGAGCTCTTTTACGAAAGCAAGCTCCATCCGCGCGAGGGCGCGGAGGTGCAGGTATTAGACGGTGCCGGGGCGTTCGGCGGATCAGGCCTGCGGTATGTGCCCGTCATACACAGCGGCAATCAGAGCGCCTCGCTCGAAGAGGCGGAGATCATTGCGACCATCGTCAGTGATCTCGTCGGTGCCCATGCCACCTGGACAGATCGCACGGGCACCCATCCAGTGACCCTTGAGGACATCCTGATCATCGCGCCATACAACGCCCAGGTTTACGAGATCCAACGTCGAATTCCGGGCGCGAAGATCGGCACGGTCGACAAGTTCCAGGGACAAGAGGCTGCGATCGCCATTTATTCGATGGCCACCTCAAGCCATACGGATGCGCCACGTGGCATGGAGTTTCTCTACAGTCCCAACCGTCTTAACGTTGCTACGTCGCGAGCCAAATGCCTGTCGATCCTTGTTGCGTCTCCCAGCGTGTTCGAGGCGGACTGCCGTACGCCCAGGCAAATGCAATTGGCCAACGCCTTTTGCCGGTATCTCGAAGTCTCGACATAGAGCGTGATCGCGCCTTTGCGGCGTAAGGCTTGGTGTCGAGTTGGGTTTAGGATCGAAAGGAAGTCGGGACTCGCAGCTACCGTCAACGTGATCGCTGCCTGCAAGGCGGTCATCGTGCAGCTCGTCGGCGAAGACCCGTTGGACATTTGCCCCTTTCCGGAGCTCTGGGTGGGCAACTGGGCAGTCAAATCTGGGGAAACCCGTGGCCAAGCCGACCAAGTCTGACCTAGACCAATCCGCCAGGCAGTTGCTCGCGTTCCTCGAGCGCAACCGCGATGAGGACATCATCGAGTATCCATTCTCCGGCCTATTCCCACGGAATAGCTGCGAGAGCGTCTCTCTGATCCTCGCCTACCTGCTCGAGGAGAAATACGGCCTGGATAACGTCCGGGTCATCAAGGGGACCAAGCGCAGCCATGAACACCATTTCTGGGTGCGAGCGGGCGATCTCCTCTATGATCTTACGGCGCACCAGTTCGGGCGGCGAAAGCCAATCATCGGCGCCTTGGCCTCGCCGTTCCACATGTCCTACCCAGATTGGGAGGTCGAGTCGGGAAGGGAATTCGTCAAGCGGGAACCGATCATCCGGGCCTACCGCGAAGGGATCATTCCGTTCTGAGTACGTGGACTTCCCCGCCGCCGGTCAATCATAGGCGGCAGTAGAGCTTTCGCTGGCGGCTAGGCCCGCCTCGATGAATTGCTGGATCGCGGGCTGGACCGATATGGGCGCCAGCTCCACGCCATAGCGGCTGGCCAGAACCTCGCGCAGGCGGTCGAACTGCTCGATGGCGTCGCCCAAAACCCGACCACTACTCTCGAGCCTGGGCAGTCGTCGGTCCCTGGCCTCTGGCTTTTTCTCTTCGAGCGCGAGCACGTCAGTAATGCGCTCGTTGACGGCTCGTACGGCGCCCCGAACGTCGGCTAGCGGCTCGACCACGTCGGCGGGCAGCTCGGAAACGTCGATGCTGCGCAGCGCCTCGACCATTTCCGTGGTCCGATGACCCCTGAGCAAAAAGAGGAATGGAGCATCGCTGCGGATCAGGGGCGCCAGGCGCTCGATGACATGGAGTAAGGCCCCGCGAGCGGTCGTGCCCGCCGCCGCGGCTAGGTCGACCTTTCGAGCCTTCGCCTCCTCGTCCCGTCGCCGCTCTTGCCAGGCTAGCCCCGCTGCGCCCGCGAGAAGCGCCACGAACGCGGCAATCGCCTGCGCCCAATCGGCGGCCTTTTCGCCCGTCGCCAGCTTCCAGACGCCTGCATAGATGCCGGTCGGCGCCACTACCGCGCTGATATAGGCCAAGCAGCAGGCCGCGATGAGCCAGTCGCTTTTTTTCGACAACGGTCTTCTCCAATGGGCCACGATGCAGTTTCTCGGAATGCTTTCGAGGATGTGCGTCGCGCGAATTGCCGACGCCGTCGCGGATGCGGACTAAACCGTGTCGAGCTAGGTCAGGAGGCCTTGGCAGAGGACCGTGAATGGAATGACCGATCGCGGCTTGCATGCGAAGTCGCCCGGAGCCTTTGCGACCATCTTCGTCAACCGTTCGGCCTCTTTCGAGGTCCTGACGAACGCAGCCTGGATGCCGGTGGGAAGCTCGAAGTCGCCTTTGCACCGCCACTCGCGCTCGTGCAGCCAACTGATCCAGCCCTTGACCGGGTCGACCTCAAACCGAACGACGCGCCACAACTGACCAGGCGGAACAGCAAGCGCCTTCAGCTCCTCGTTCGAAAGATAGAGCACTGGCCGGCAGCCGGCGCCGTAGGCGAACTTCTTGGTGATCGCAATTCCGTAGGGTTGATACCTAGGCTTTTGTGGGTCGGTGTTGTCCGGCGTCAGGACGTACTTCATCGAAGCGAATGGCACGTCCATGAAGCAACTCGCGCCGTGGGCTCCCTTGATGAAGCCCTTCTTCGGCGTGCTACGCATGATCCTGCCCGACTTCAGGATGCTCACGAGATTGTCGAAAGCGGAGTAGTCGTCATCGGGCTTGGAGTGCTTGGTCAGGTGCACAAGATAGGGCGTCATGTCTGGCCGCGCGTTGAACGGCAAATCCTCAAAATCGGGCATCTGATCCTATCTCTCTCGTGGTGCCGCCGATGCGCTGCTGAACCTAGCCCAGGCTGACGCTATAAAGCGCTGGCGAGGCGACCCAGGTCCCAGCGGTTAGCTTGTCGGCGGGGCCGCTGATCCGCTGGATGCGCGGATGATCGGTCAGGCAGTTGGCAACCAGGAAGATCCAGTATTCGGACCCATGCTGCTGGGCGGCGCGAAGTTCATTGGCGGTGAGATCGATGGCGCTGAAGGCCCCTCCGACTGTGCCCTTGACCTCAATGCGATGCAGGACGCCGTTCTCATCGCGATAGTCGATATCCCAGCCGGGCGTTTCCAAGACGGCGGCGCGGTGAACGATGTCGGCGCAGCCGCCCTGGGTCTTGAGAAGCTCGACTACCAACTGCTCGGCCCAGTCGCCTACCTCCTTGGCGCGCTTGGATCGACGATAGCCAACGCCGCCAGCCTTGCCGGCGCCCACCACCTTGCCCTTGGGGATGATCAGATCGTCTGCTTCCTCGGGCCGACCGATCGCCGAAATCGGCACGGCGATCGGCGGCGTCGTTGTCGCCCCGGCGGCCTCGAGGATGCGATCAAAGGTCGCCTGATCGATGCTGCGCACCCCATTGCGCCACATGTTCTGCGGGATGATCTCGTAGAAGACCCCGTCACGCTTGGCGGGAACCGGCGGATTGAAGGGGACGTAAGCCTCGATCGCGCAGAACCAGGATGGGCGCGACTGCCCGACGGTGGCGGGATCGGGTGTGATCTCGCCGATACGGCCGCGCCCGAAATACTCCGCCTGGCCCCGAGGACCGCGTTTGCGCAGCACCCCGCGGTAATAGACGAACTCTTCGCCCGGACGGATCTTGTTCTTGTAGCCGTTGGGGTAGTGGTACTGCACGCCCTCGACATCGTTCCAGGCATGGTCGGGGTTGGGAACGAACTCGTTCGTCGTCAAGACGAGGGGCATGCGCATCACCTTCCAGCCAAGCTTCAACTTCGCGGGGAATCTAAGCGACGTCCACACTCTTCAAGACATGGCTGTGGTCTTGGCTGCGACTTTGCATTGTTCATGGTATGTCCCGACTCTAAGGGCTCTTCCGAGATTCGGGATCGGGAATGGTTTGAACGTGTCGGATTTCACCTTCTTCGAATTTTTCGCTGGCGGCGGCATGGCCCGCGCGGGCCTGGGCCAGGGTTGGACCTGCCAGTTCGCCAACGACTTCGATGCGATGAAAGCCAAAGCCTATGCCGAAAACTGGGGCGGTGAGCACCTTGTTTGCGAAGATGTCGCCAAGCTCTCCACCGCCGATCTTCCTGGCGTGGCCGATCTTGTCTGGGCTTCCTTCCCTTGCCAGGATCTATCGCTAGCTGGCGACTACAAGGGCTTGGGCAAGCAGGGTGCCAACGCCGTCACGCGCTCGGGGACGTTCTGGCCGTTCTGGCGGCTGGTCAAAGGCTTGATCGAAGAAGGCCGAGCGCCGCCGATCGTCGTCCTGGAGAACGTGCTTGGCATTCTGACCTCGAACGATGGCCAGGACTTCGCAGCGATCGCCCAGACCCTGGCCGACAGCGACTATCGCTTCGGCGCGCTGGTGATGGATGCGCGCTGGTTCGTGCCGCAGTCGCGCCCGCGGGTTTTCATCGTCGCGGTGCGATCGGGCGTGGAGATTCCCGACGGTCTGGTGATCGACAAGGCCCACGAGACTTGGTCGTCGCCGATGCTGCGCACCGCCCATGCGCGGCTGAAGCCAAGTTTGGCCAAGCGCTGGGTTTGGTGGGGCGTGGCCAAGCCCGCCGAAGAGGCCAAGCGCTTCGCCGATCTGCTGGAAGAAAAGCCGCAAGGCGTCGCCTGGCACACTGTCGCCGAGACCCAAAAACTGCTCGACAGCATGTCGCCGGTGAACCGCGGCAAGGTCGAGGCGGCTAAGAAGGCCGGGCGCCCGATGGTCGGCGCGCTCTATCGCCGGACGCGGCCGGATGCGGACGGCGGGCGCTCGGTGCGGGCTGAAGTGCGCTTTGATGATGTGGCGGGCTGTTTGCGCACGCCCGCGGGCGGCTCCTCGCGCCAAAAGCTGCTGATTGTCGAGGGCAAGCGCGTGCGCTCGCGCCTGCTGTCGCCGCGGGAAGCCGCACGCCTAATGGGCCTGCCCGAGAGCTACAAACTCCCAGATCGCTACAACGAAGCCTATCATCTGGCCGGCGACGGCGTGGCAGTGCCCGTCGTTCGCCACCTTGCCGCCTGTCTGCTCGAGCCGCTGATCGCCGGCGCACGCCAGGCCAGATCGATGGCGGCCGAGTGAGCCAGGCGGCGCTGGAACAGTCCGTCGGGCTCGAGGGCGCCTTGGCGCAGTTCGCCGCCGCGCACGGCATTCGCTCCAAAGGGGCGCTGTGTCTGCCTCTCGTTGTGACTGATCACGCCCGTACCATGGGACTGCCGCTCGACCCGGCGCGTCTTCGCACGGACAAGGAAGGCCAGGTCCTGGGTCTCGGCAAGGGCAAGGTCCAGCAAATCCTCGCGCGCCATGGCATTGATCGGGTTCTAGCCGAGGAAGGCGGCCGCACGAGCCGCGGTTCGCTGGGCAAGATGAGCGCCTATGTGGCGTTCCTGAATGGCCAGGCGGAAACAGGCGCGCTCGATCTGGATGCGGCGGAAGCGTTCTGGATCGAGCGGGTGCGGGAATTTTTCGCGGCCAAGCCGTTCGTGTTGCGAGTGGACCCGACCCTTGGCTTGCGCACCACCTTCAGCCATCTCTTCGCCCAGGCTGAAGCGCGCCAGAAGGAAATGCAGGGGACCATGGTCGTTGGCACGATCATGCAGCACCTCGTCGGCGCCAGGCTCGAAGGCGTCTTCGAAGGCGTGGCCCACAACTCCGCCTCGACCAAGGACGAGGGCCAGCAGCGGCCTGGCGACTTTTCCATCGGGGACTTGGCGATCCACGTGTCGACCGCGCCGGGCGAGGCGCTGATCCGCAAATGCCAATCCAATCTCGCCGCGGGTCAGCGGCCGATCATCATTACGCGCGGGCGTGGCGTTAGCCTCGCTGTGGGCCTAGCGGAGAACGCCGGCATCGCCGAGCGGGTCGATGTCTTCGACGTCGAGCAGTGGCTGGCCGCCGATATTCTGGATCGCCAGGGACAGAGCGTTTCGTCTCGAAGCGCGGCGCTCGAGAGCTTATTGGAGCGCTACAACGCCATCGTCAGCGCTGTGGAGACCGATCCTTCTCTTCGTATTGAGATCGCCGCGCCGCGTTGAGGCCAGGCGCCGAGCCAAGCTCTCGGGACCCACATGGGTCGGCGCGATCGAACGGATCTGGCCGCGCAGGGTTTCGAGCAGGTCCTGGTCCAAGGCTATTCGGCGAGACCCTTGATCGGGGCCCGGGCCGCGCGGATCAGGGCGTCCATTTCCTGGTCGCTGATTGCGCGTAGCGCTTCAGCGGGATCGCTAAAGAACGCTACGGCCTCGCGCGTCGAATTCCCGGCCGTCCAGAATTGATAGCGCCAAGCTTTCGGTAAGGTCCTGTCGCTCGCCAGGGAAACCAGGAGAAACTTGATCAGCTCGGTCAGGACGACGTCCCTGCCGATCCGCGTGACGTAATGCTTACATAGGACGACACCGGCCAGATGGGCGCCGGCGTAGAGCAACAAATCGGCGCCGCCATCGGCCCCGTCGGGCATCAGGGCCACGCGGTCGTAAAATCCGTCAGGCGCGATCTCGGCCTCCAACAATGCGTGCGCCAGCAGTTCGAACTGGCGCGGCGACTGCAGGCCGAACGGAAGGTTCGGTGCTTGGGCGATAGCGTAGGCGCGAGGCACAACGCGCGCCCGTTCAGCGGCGATGTCCGGGGTCGTGAGGGGCGTTACAGGCCTGACCATGATCAAGCCTTACAGGTGGCTTGCAGGTCGTCCAAGAGCACGGCGAGCATAACAACTACAACGGTAACGCGTACGACGCCCGCGAAAACAAATCGCGCAGACCTGCGATCGCGTCGATCGATCTCAACCTTGCAGTTGGCGGATACGCCAAGCTCGAAGGCCTTGGTTTACGCCGCTCGGCGCACGGATGGGGTGAGGGCGACCGAAAGTGACGTGCCCAAATTGCAAGCTGAGCATTGGCGTGCGGTAGCGCGACACTGTAAGCATCGGTTGCATCATGGCTAAGAAGAAGCAGCAACAGAAGCGCGCGAAGCCAACGCCAAAGGGCGCCTACGAGGTCGCGCTCCAGGCTGATGCTGGCGGCTACGACTGGGGCTGGCCGGCCACGGAGATGGCGGCGGCCAATATGGAGCTCATCCGGCGGCTGAGCGTCGGTGGCTTTACGGGCTGCGGGTACGGGTTTTGGGGGCCGCAGGGACCGCCCTTCATTAGCTTGATGGGGACAAACCTCGCGGGCATGAAATCGGCGATGGCGTTGATCCGTGAATGGAGCGACGCCGTCGGCCCCAACGCGCTCCACCTTGAAATTCTGTTCGACGGACCCGGCTATGTGATCTCGCTGTCTCAGCAACCTGAGTTGCTGCGCTTGCGCCTCACAGGCCTTGATACGGCAAACCAGCCGACACTCCTATCAACGAGCATTTCTAAGCCTCTGGACACCCGTCAGCCGTTTCTCGAGAACCTTGCAGAGTATTCCAATGAGCCGATTGCGCCGATAATTCTTACTGTGGGTGAGCAGCCCGTCGCGCGCTCGGGCATGCCAATAAACACGATCAGATTTAGCCCCAACAGAGCTGATGCGATCATGTTGCCAGGCGTAAATATCTACCAACGACTAGAAGACCGACCGGCCTTTTCCATGGTGAGGGCGCATGAGGAAGGGCCGCCAGACATAAAGAGGGGCTTTCCAGAACCTGATCGATCGCCCGACGCCATGTCGCGCCAACGACAACGTCGCCTGAAGGCCGCCTTGCCCAAAACCCTGCATGTTCTGCGCCATCGCGAGGATGGGATAGCTTTGATCGACAAGGCCAAGGCGGCGGGCTGCGCGCCATGGCAGGCCGAACAAGCGATCTGCAATCTGCGCATACCGGATTTTTTGGCCTACAACCCGAATGGGAAGGTCAAGCGGCTGTCGATGCTCGACAGCATCAGGTCGGTGATCGTTGAACCGGCGTCAGCGCTGTTCAAGCCCGACACGATCGACATTGACGCCGTTGTTGAACAAGCCGCGCTCGACGCGGCCTTTCTTGTTCGCAGGCTAGACGAAGGCGCCAGGGTAGCGGGCGACTTGGCCGGCCTGAACGCACGGCTACAAGAGCTCGGCCATGGCTGAGCCGCTCGTCACAGTTCCCCTATCCGATCGTTTGCAGGTCTTTATCAGCTCGACGATCACCGAATGCGCCGCTGAGCGGGAAGCCGCCCGCCGGGCGATCCTTGGCCTAAACTTCACGCCCGTGCAGTTCGAGCGAGAAGGGGCGCGGGCCGAGGCGCCGCGCGCGTTCTACCTGCGCAAACTCCAGGGCGCCCACATCGTCGTCGCCATCTATCGAAACTCCTACGGGTGGGTCGATGAGCCTAAGGGCATGACGATCTCAGGGCTCGAGGACGAGTACCGGGAGGCCACGCGACTGGGCAAGGACGTCTTGGCCTACGTCCTCAAAACCGCGCCAGAACGAAATGTGCGGCTGACATCGATGCTGGATGAGCTGATGTCTGGCCCCAACACCCTCTACTTCTACGAAGAGGGCGAAGACCTTGAAGACCGCATTCGCGACGACATCACCGCCTTAGTTTCTGATCGGGTCGCTCGCTACCAGAGTGGGGGGTCTGTCGCCGGTTCAGCGGCGTCTCTGCTGGAAGGCATCTTTCGCGGCAGCCCCTTCAGGGTTCGCCGGACGGCGCTGCTGGACAAGTTGACCCAGGTTGCGATTTTGGGCCGGATTGTCTGGCTAACCGGGGTCGCCGGCGCCGGTAAAACCGCGCTCGCCGCCGAATGGGCCGCCGAGCGATCCGCGCCCTATGTCAACGCGCGAGGCCTCGATCCCCGCTCGACCCTCGTCGAGATCGCTAGCGCCCTGGGCGTCGCCGACGGCGCCGAGCTCGGCGTTCCGGTTTTCGAGGACGCGCGTGCGCTGCTGCTTTCGCGATGGAAGTCAGCCACGCAATGGCCGCTCGTCCTGGACGATCCCGACGACGTCAGCGTGATCTGGTCGGTGCTGGGCGAGTGTCTCGCGGCCAGCGGGGCCGGCTCGGTCGTCATTGTGGGCCGTGACATCGCGCCGGAATTTCCTGGTGAGCGCCTTGAGGTCAGCGCCTTCACGCTCGAAGAACTGGTGACGCTGCAGTCGATCGCTGGGGCGAGCGTTCCGGCAAAGGCCGGCGATCTGCCCATCGCCGTGCGAAGCGCGGCAGGCGGCTCCTCGCCGGTTCAAAGTTTCGAGGTGCTCGACGCCGGCACGCGTGAGCTCCTGGGCTATATGGCGCTTTCGCCCACGCCACTTGGGCTCTCCGACCTGACCTCGCTGGTCGGCGGCTCGGTAGGCGCTGCGACCGCCATCGCCGATAAGCTCGAACCGCTCGCTGACGTCCTGATCGAGACGCCCGCGGGCTATGCGTTCGTTCACGATCTCTACCGTGATGGCCTAATCACCCGTCTCGCTGAACACCCTCAGCTACGCGCGCTCTTTTTGGACCGTCTGGCCAAACAGCTTGCGCGGACGGGCCGTGCATGGGCGGCCTTCACGCTGCGGCGCGACGACGACCCCGAACTCGCCGAGCGACTGGCTAACCGATCCGTTCAAGAGGCGGCCTACACCGGTTCGACCCGGCACCTGATCGAGGCGCTGGAATTCTTGGCCGTCTACTACCGCGACCGCGCCGAGCACGGGCCGTTAATCTCGGTTTTGATGTCGCTGGCCGACACGAAGGCCCATCAAGGCCGCCCCAACGAGGCCCCAGCCCTACTTGATGAAGCCTTCTCCATCGCCAAGGCCATCGGCGACGCTGAGACCGAACGTGCGATCGACGTCTTGCAGGCGTCGATCATCCTGCGCCGTTCGCCCAGCGTGTCGGCCTTGGCTCGTATCCGCAAGTTGGCACAGGAAGCAAAAGACGAGGGGCGAGCGGAGGACCACGCCCGCTTGCTTATCGAAGAGGGGGTCGCGCTTCTCGGCGCCAATGAGGTCGAGGCCGCCGCGCCGGTGTTCCGGACCGCCCGCGAGATGTTCATCGATCAAAAGGACGCCTATGGCGTCGACATTGCGACCCGAAATCTGATCGGCGCATTGTCGATCTCGCCGAGCGGCGCGGCCGAGTCCGAACGCCTTCGGGCGACGCTCGCGGGCGAGCAGCGCTCGCCCCGCTATCGCGCCTGGCTTTGCAATCTTCTTGTCCCAAAGCTGCGCCGCGAGAAACGCTACGAAGAAGCCGAGACCATGGCCAATGAGGCCATCGCGATCGGGGAGGCCCTCGGAGACCAGTATCTCGTCGCCATCAACCAGACGGTGCTCGGTAACGTTCTGCGAGAGGCCGGCCGGATGGAAGACGCCATAGCCGCCTATAGAGCTTCGGGACAGAACGGGCAGAAAGTTGGGCGGCTCGATATCGAAGGTCGCAGCTCTCATCTTCTGGCGTTGACGGAGAACGAAGCGGCGGAGGGGGCCAGCGGCGCCGAGCGACGCGCTCACGCCGAACGCGCCGAACAGTACGCCATGCATGCCGTAGGTTTGTTCTCCGATAGCTTTGCCTGGTCAGAATATGGCTACGCCCTAGAGGAGCGCGGAGACTCTCGACGGTGGCAAGACCGTGTGCCCGAAGCGATCGACGACTACGCCAATGCCGTCGCCGCGTACTTGCGGGCTGATGACGAAGACGAAGCGCAGAGGCTGCTGCGCTTTTTGATGGCGCTGCTGGAAGACGTGGCCAACGCTCCCGAGGTGATCGCGCGCGCGTTTGGCGCGACGCTCGACACCAGTGCGCTTGGCCGAAGCGGCGTTTGGGCTGAAGCGCTCAGGGTCGCGCTTGAGCGGTGTCCTCGTTCGATCGCTCCTCACGTTCTGGGCGTTCTCGTTCGAAATTTCGACATCGGCGAGGACGACTGGTGGTTCGCAAACTTCACCCGATGCTTGCTCTCAGTGACCCAGGTCAAACGCCTGACGACCAGGCCTGCGTTGGGTTCGCTGCTGCTCCTGGCGGTCTTGGGCTTTGGAAAGCACCGGCAGTTTTCCTCGCAAGATCTCTTCACTCTCGCGGCGCTATGCATCGGCGATTTCGATCGGCTGATCTTTCGCCATCGCCCCGGTGATGACTTCATTCAGATCATTCACCTCGGCAAAGACGATCGGGTCCTCTTTACAATTCGAGACGAGGGCAAGCGCCCGGAGTCCATATTTGTCGCCCTCTGCATCGGCTCTTTCCTCGACGCCTTTGGCGACGAGCTAGCCGAGATCCTCTTTGGAGATGGCCTTCCCGAAGGAGCGGCTGTCGACGTCCTGGTCTTGGCCCAAGCCAATGACTCTGAAATTCTGTCGGAGTTTTTCGAAGAAGGGCTGAAGGACACCGCCGTCGGCACGGCGAGAATTGTTCCCGAAGGTGACGAAGAAACGCCGATCGTCATGATCGTCCGGCCCGATGCTCTGACGCAGCTGCAAGCCAACGAGGAGCACAGCTCGGAGCTGGAAACGATGCTGGGGCGCTTCCTGCAGGAGGTTGTCCACGCGACCTTGGGCAAGACGGTCGACGATGAGACCTACGGCTCCAAGCTGCGTGATCTGCTCATGCAGGTCTTTCGATGATTCCAAAGATGCGAACCACGAACCGGTTGCTGTGGAGCATGGCCGATGACGTTCGCCCGGCGCGCTTCGGACCGGCTTCCGCCCAGCCACAGATCAATGTCGGCGACCACGCGGCACATCTAGTTTCTGCATTAATGGGGCCGTGGATCGCGGCGTGGGTGCCGACTGGCTTGGAAGCTGTCGAAGGTGATATGCGGGATCTATGGCGGAGCAGGCTTTAGATCTCGAGGTGATAGCGGCGACGCTGCGGGCGAGCGGCGAATACCGCGTGCTACGCCGCCTTGCGCCCCGGTCGCCAACCGCGATTCCGGACGGCGTCATCACCCGTTTGGGTCTGTTCGTGGACGTCGAAACCACGGGCCTGGACTGGCGTCGCGACGAGATCATCGAATTGGCGATGATCCCATTCCGCTATGGGCTGGACGGGCGGATCTATGAGATTGGCGAGCCCTTCCAGGGCCTTCGCCAGCCGGCCGAACCAATCCCCGCCGAGATCACCGCCTTGACCGGCATCGACGACGCCATGGTCGCGGGCAAGACCATCGATTTGGACGCCGTGGCGGCCGTCGCCGCCCCGGCCGCCCTTGTCATCGCTCACAACGCTTCCTTCGATCGCCGCTTCCTCGAGCGGTTCAGCGAGGTCTTCCGCACCAAGCCCTGGGCTTGCTCGATGAGCCAGGTCGACTGGAGCGCGGAGGGACACGAGGGCGTCAAGCTTGCCTACCTGGCTGCGGGAGCGGGGTTCTTCTACGATAGCCACCGGGCGGTGAACGATTGCGCCGCGGCCATCGAGCTTCTGGCCCTCGACCTACCCAAGAGCGGTGTGCCTGCCCTGGCCTTGCTGTTGGAGCGTGCGCGAACACCGACTTGGCGGATCTGGGCCGAAAACTCGCCCTTCGCCATGAAGGACCGGCTCAAGGCGCGCGGCTATCGCTGGAACGGCGATGACAGCGTGCCGGCGCGCTGTTGGTATGTCGATGTCGCCGACGCCGACAAAGAAGCGGAGCTGACGTTCCTGCGGCAGGAAATCTATAGTGGTCAGATCGATCCCCTGACGCGACGGATCGATGCTTACGACCGGTTTTCAGAGCGATGCTGAGGGCCTGCGATTAGGCTGGATGGCGAGGGGGCGATGCGATTTTCAAGACGATCAGCGCTCGCCAATGGGCTGGCGATCGCGGCGTTGCCCGGAGCGTCCAGAGCCGGTCCGCTTTCGCGCCACTTGAGCAATCCCAGCGCATCAGCCGAAGCCCGCGCCCTCTATGACTTCCTCTGGCGGCTCTATGGCCGCAAGACGCTAACGGGCCAGCAGGAACTTGGCGTGGCCCGAGCAGGGCCGCGCGTCGAGCTCGACTACATCAAGCGCGTTACGGGCCGTGAGCCCGCACTTCTGGGTCTCGACTACATCGAGCCGCGCGACAACGGGGCGGTCAACGAGCGGGCGACGGCCTGGCATCGTTCGGGCGGGATCGTCACGCTATGCTGGCACTGGGGCGCGCCGGACATCGGCACGGGATACGAGAATTCGAAAAAGGCCTTCGACCTGGTCGCAGCTCTCCGCCCTGGTACGGCCCAGAGCGCCGCGCTTCACCGCGACCTGGCAACGATCGGTGATCTGCTGGCGGTGCTGCGCGACCGGCAGGTCCCGGTGCTCTGGCGGCCGCTGCACGAGTTCAGCGGCGATTGGTTCTGGTGGGGCAAGCATGGCCCTGAAGCCTTCAAGGCGCTTTGGGCTCTGATGTACGACGAATTCACCCATCGCCGCGGCCTCGACAATCTGATCTGGGTGCTGGGCTGGGCAGGTCAGAACGTAGATCCGGCGTGGTACCCGGGACGCGAGCAGGTCGACGTCGCGGGCGCCGACATCTACGTCGACGATCATGGCGATCTGGCCCCGATGTTCCAAGCGGTGAAGGCGATCGTCGGCGACACCGTGCCGATCTGCCTGCACGAAAACGGCCCCATTCCGGAGCCGTCGCTGCTCGGGCCTCAAGCCGATTGGCTGTGGTTCATGACTTGGCACACCCGTTGGCTGATGGATCCGGCTCAGAACGACCCTGCTCGCCTGAAGGCCTACTATGCGTCGGAGCGGTGCCCTTGGGAATAATGGCTAGGCGCTGGTCGCGCTTGTTGAGGTCGGACCACGGAACCGTCTCGCCCGCATGAGCTGCAAACCAGTCCAACGCTGCGGTGTGGTTTGCCGTGAGCGCGGTGCCATAATCCATCCAGTGCTTCTTTCCAGCCAAACCCCGTCGACAGGAGTCCTAGCGCCAAATGGCGGCTGATGCCCAACAACATCGGTCGCAGCAGGCTACGCGGCCTGCCCTATGACGGCAGGCCTAGCGGGCTCCGGGCGGGATCGCCGCCATTCCCGCCACCGCCCTTGATCCGCCCCTCCGGCGGCTTCTCCGACGGTCCCGGCGCTTTCGGGTCCCGGTCCCCATCCTATGGATCATGCTGCGGCCTGGACCTGGTCCAGCGACGCCGCGGCGACGATCGATCTGAAATTCTCCAAGATCTCGGCGTGTCTGGTGGCGAGAAACCGCTCGACCTCTGACTTCGAAAGCAGCCGCTCCAGGAAGCCGGCGGCGATGACCAGGAGCAGCATGTCATCGCCGTATGAGGCTTCGAGCTCCTTATAGTCGTGGCCGCCGGCCGCCATCTCGCGCTCCAACCGCGCCATCTGCTCGGTGTTCAGGCCCGTGGCCTTTTTCAGGTCTTCGGGGTGATGGAGGTCCGGGGGCTTGGTCATCGCCAGCAGCGCCTTGGCGTAGTTGGCGCTGTAGTTGTTGGCCGAGACCATCAGCTCGGCGGCTTCGAGCTGACGGATCGGTTTCATTTTTCGCAGCTTCTGGAAGGCGTGCATGCCGACCGGCTTGTCCTTCAAGAGCTCGGCGACATCGGCGCTGATGCCATTGAGCAGGTGGCGCCGCGCGCGGATCACGCCGACATCGACGTTCAACGCCCGGGCCAGCTTTTCCTCGGAGACGCCACGCTCAAGCGCGCGGACAATCATGTAGTGCTCTTGGATCGTCGCCAGCCGATTGACCCGCTTGTTGTAGGTGAACCCTTCATCATCGGAGGCGATCAGACAGCGGGCCTGGCTCGAACCCTGATCGCGCATGGCGCTGAAGCGCACGTGGCCGTCCAGCAGGAGATAGGGGCCGCCGCTTTTGGGCCGGGAGACGACGAGCGGCTCGACCAGGCCCAACTGCGCCACCGACGCGGCGATCCGGCGGTACTTCGCGGATTCCTTGACCGCCGGCGGCAGCATTTTCGACGGCAGGATGTCGTTGAGCGACAAGATCACGATCTGCTTTTCGAAGGAGATCTTCACCTCGTCTCGCATCGTCAGCCCCGATCGTAGCCGATGCGCTCAGCCAGCGCGCTGGGCACCGAACCGACGCCCTCGGCCCTCATCAAGGCGACGAAGTGGTCGTCGGCGAGGAGGCGCTTCAGCGCATTGGTGACGAACATCAACCGGCTCTGGGTCAGTGAGGCGCGCTTGACGAGCTGCTGCTGTCGTTCGGTTTCGCGCTGATAGGCGCGGATCAACGCCTCGGACGTCACCCGCCCCTTCGTTCGATGGGGACTTGAGCGGTGATGCAAGCCTTTGCCGCTGGCGTTGCGCTGCTCGATGATCTGCCGGATCGCCAACACCTGGTTGCCGGGGATCGCCTTTTCCTCATAGGCCTTGGCAAGAGCCTGCTGCACCTCGCCCTCCTTGGCCTTGGCGATCTCCATGGCGATGGTGTGGGGGATGACGCCGCGCTCGACGGCGTTGATCAGCTTTTCCTCGCCGTTCTCCAGGAGGTAGCAGATCGCGTAGACGTACTCGGGGCTGAAATCGACCTTGCCGGCGATCTCCTGATAGCTGTAGCCGCGCTCGCGCAACGCGCCGATCGAGCGGACGAGCTCCAGCGGTGTATGCTGTCGGCGCGCCAGGTTTTCGACCAAGCTCATTACGAAGCAGTCGTCCTCGCTGGCTTCGATGATGATGGCCGGGATCTCAGGTTGGCCCAGCGCCATAAAGGCTTCCAGCCGCCCTTGCCCGCAAACCAGGTCGTAGCGCTGCTTGCCGGGCCGCTGACTGACTGTGATCGGCTTCTTGAGGCCAAGATGGGCGATGCTGGTGACCAACTCCTGGAAGATCCGGCGATTGCGGACCCTGGGATTGATGACGGTGATGGCGTCGACCGCGACCATCCGGACTTCGGGGGCTTGGGTCATGCCGCACGCAACGCTGTACGCCGTGTGAGATCGACGAAACCGTCGAGGTCATCAAAGCGGTAGGCGTCCAGGCCGATGTGGTTGTCCGGCGCCAGCTTGAGGTTCGCCGCGGCGCCGACGTCGATCCAGGGCAGCAGATAGTAGTCGCGCACCGCGGCGTTGTCGGATGTCATCCTGGCGGCGATGGTGATGTCCGGCCGCAGCCCCTGATCCAGGCGAACCTTCCAACGCAGACTCCCGGCCGGCGTCTGGTGGCAACGCACGATCACCAGCGATGCAGTGAACTCATCGTTGATCTGCAGCAGGTCGGTGTGCGGATCGCGCTCGACGCTGGCGCCCGCGCCTCGAATGTCCGCGATGACGCCGGCGACGACGTCTGGATGAAGCTCCCGCAGCGCACGGTTGGTCTCGATGTATCGATAGTCCCGCGCTGGCGAGAAGCCGACCAGCTGGTAGGCCCGTAGTAAGCTCCCGAACCGATGCCGGAACGTCGAGCTCGACGGCATGTCCTCGATCTCGTCGATCACCAGACCCGAGAGCCAGCCTCGCTGGCTGAGCAAGGACGAAAGCCGCTCAAGAAGCTGTTCGTCGGTGAACCGCCGGCTGCGATCGAAGATGATCCGCTGCGCCGCCTCGAAGAAATCCAGCTCGACGATGCCCTCGAAGGCGCCGTCGGCGCGCACCCACATGTCCGGATCGTTGGTGACGCGTTTGGCCTTCAGCTTGAAAGAGACGCGATTGTAGACGTTGTTGCCGATGTACTTCTCGTTGGTCAGGATCTGGTGGACGACGCCTCGCGTCCACGGCCGGCCGAGGTCGGTGACCAGGCCTTCGGCGTTGAGCTGAGCGGCAATCTCCGTCTCCGAGCGCCGCTGCACGACGAACATCCGATAGAGGCGGCGCACGACCTCGACCTCTTCCGGCGGGCCGGGTCGCAGGACGACTCGATCGGTCTGCAGGCTCTTTTGTTCACCGCGACCGAGCTCGGCCTTGGGCGCGCGATGCTCGTCGACCAGTTGGCGCCGCAACCCATATCCCGCATGGCCGCCTTGCCGGAACCCGAGCGTTATCAGGCGGCATTGCCCGGTGAAAACCTTGACCGACAGCTCGCGGCTGTACTCGCCAGCCATCGCCCGCTTCATGCTCTTGATGATCGTCGAGCTTAGGCTGCCGTCGTTTTCGAACTGCTCCGCGCAATAGTGGAGAGCAATGCCCGCCTCACGGCAGACGTACTCGTAAAAGCCGCTCTCGTCCGCGTCCTGAAAGCGCCCCCAGCGGCTGATGTCGTAGACCAGGATCGCGCTGTAATCGGCTTTGCCTGCCCGCACATCGGCGATCAGCGCCTGCAGCGCTTGGCGACCATCCAGGCGCAGTCCGCTCTTGCCAGCGTCAGCATAGGTTCGAACAATCTCAAATCCTCGCTGCTCAGCGTACTTGGCTATGACGTCGGCCTGGTTCTCCGTCGAGTATTTCTGATGCTCGGTCGACATGCGCACGTACTGCGCCGCGCGGACTATTTTGCGGTCAGATCCGACATCTGTTGCTGGGTTCGCCACGATCATCGTCAACGCCGATTGCTGCCGGACATGGGGCCGTAAGTCTCATGGCGTCGAGGTTAGACGAGGGATTTAGGAATGTCTTTTCCCAAGAACGACCGAAATTTTCGGTCAGAATCCGGAAAAACTTTTCACGTCGAAAGCGTCGTGGACGGCCCGCCATTCAGCGATGCGATCGCCGCGGCCATGCTGGTCGAATGGGGGCAAACCCCTTCGGCGCTTAAGGAAATCGGCCGCATCACTCGCACCAACGAGCGGACGGTGCGCAACTGGATCGATGGCCGAAACGGCCCCAGCGGCGAGAACCTCGTGGCCCTGATGCGCTGCTCCGACGAAGTGCTGACTACGGTGCTGGCGCTTTGCGGGCGGCATGATCTCGTGCCAGCCTCCAGCATCATGAGCCTGCGGCCGGCCCTGGTGCGCGCGGTCAACGCCATCGATCGCTGCCAGGGGCGCGGGTAACCGGGCAAAGTCTAGATGCGCGGCCGCAGCGGCCGGCGTGTCAGTCGGGTTTGCGATAGCTCCACTGGCCGGTCCGCGGGTCGCGCATCGGCACCGAGCCGATAGGCGCGGTCAGTCTTTCCTTTGAAAGCCTGATCAGGACGCTGTAGCCGCCCACCTTGCGGGCGGCGGCGGCGACGCGGTTTTGATCCCGGGTTGTGGTCAGCACGGCCATGGGCGGTCCAGATCAGGTCAGCTCGGATTCTAGCCTAGCCTTTGGCAGGCTTCGCCGCCATCGATCGCGGCCACGGCCGGATCTAGCGTCGCCGTTTTGACGGCGTTTTGACGGCGTAGCGTCGCTGTCATGCCGACGGCGCGTAGACGATTACACGACGTCGACATTACGTAGACGCATGTAAACAACAAGTCTTTGTAATCGCCGATATTTTTGCCGCCCTAAGGTCGTCGGGTCAAGATCCGCGGACGGCCTTAAGTTGGATTGCGCGCTCCAGGGTCAGTCTTAAGTTGGGACCGCCAAGTTGGCAAAAATAGCCAATTGAGGGATTTCAACGCCTTAGCCGGCCAGCGTTAAGTTGGCCCCATATATGTGTCGTGTGTCGTTGCAACTTAAGACGTACCCATTTGCAACTTAAGACCGTCGATAATGCGAGGCGGTCGCAGGTGGTGGTCGCTGACCTCAAAGACCAAGTTTCAAGTTTTGACCGTCTTTGACTGAGGCTGTGTGAAAACGCGGAGCTGCACCCTTTCACGAAAGAATGCTTTTTTGCCCCGATCCGCCGCCGTGACTGTCGGCGACAGCCCGGTCTGACCCCTCTCTGACATTGGATGAGCTCGCACCTGGGCGATAGCTGAATGGTAACGAACGTACTGAGGCGAGTGCAACGATGAGTTTGGCTGGAAGGTGATGCTGACGTGACCCCCGTTTCTCATCCAGCGATAACGAGAGTCCTGGGTTGATTTGAGCCTTGGTGTTGGTGGGTGGCAAGAGGCCGGTGCGCGGAGCTATCAGCCTGCGCAGCGTGCCGGCCGGTCTCTCCGCAGAAGGCGCTGGCGTACTCCCTGGGTGTCATCCAGCCGAGCTTGGAGTGGGGCCGGCGCTCGTTGTAGTCGCGCCGCCAGGTCTCCAGCACGGCGCGGGCGTGCGGCAGTGACCGGAACAGGGTCTCGTTCAGCAGCTCGTCGCGCAGCCGACCGTTGAAGCTCTCGTTGTAACCGTTCTGCTGGGGCTTGCCGGGTGCGATGTAGTGCCAGCCCACGCCGTTGTCGTCAGTCCAGGCCAGGATGGCGTTGGAGGTGTATTCGGTCCCATTGTCGCTGACGATGGTCTCGGGCCGCCGGCCACGCTGGGAGATGATGGCGTCCAGTTCGCGCGCCACCCGCCGGCCCGACAGCGAGGTGTCGGCCACCAGGGCCAGGCACTCGCGCGTGCAGTTGTCGATCACCGTCAGGATTCGGAAGCGGCGGCCGTCGGTCATCTGGTCGGACACGAAGTCCAGGCTCCAGCGCTGGTTGGGCGCCAGCGGGACCTCCAGGGGCCGCCGCGTGCCGACCGCCCGCTTGCGTCCGCCGCGCCGGCGCACGGTCAGCTTCTCCTCGCGATAAAGCCGCTGGACCCGCTTCTTGTTGACCGCGTGCCCCTCGCGCCGGAGCAGCACGTGCAGCCGGCGGTAGCCGAACCGGCGGCGTTCCTGGGCCAGGGCCTTGAGCCGCTCGCGCAGGGCGCCGTCGTCGGGCCGCGTGGCGGCATAGCGCACGCTGCTGCGATCCACGCCCAGAACCCGGCACGCCCGCCGCTCGCTCATCTCGTAGGCCGACTGCAGATAGCTAGCAGCCTCCCGATGCGCCGCGGGCGTCACCACTTTTTTCCCAGCAGATCCTTCAGCGCGACATTGTCGAGCATCGCGTCCGCCAGCATCCGCTTGAGCTTGGCGTTCTCGTCTTCCAGGGCCTTCAGCCGCCGCGCCTCCGACACGTCCATCCGACAACTAGCTTCCCGCGATGCTCGCCCGGAGCGCGAGCAGATCCTGGCGCTGGCCGAGATGGCCGAAGTCGCGTCGACGGAGACGCGTCGCGCGCTGGACTGGCTCGTTCAAGAGCGACTGATCCTGGGGGGGGATGATCTGCGCTGCCCTCACCAGCGCTTTGCCGCAGTCGTCCTGGGCAAAATCATCGAGGGCCAGGACGCAACCGGCCGAAACCTGGTCGGGCGACTCCTGGAAGCGGTCCTCGCGGACCCCGCCATGCCGCTAGCGGGGCTCTACGTCCTGCTACAGGAGCTTGGGCGCGCCGGTCACTACGGGCAGTGGACCACGTTGTTGCCGTCGGGTGCGTTACAGCCGGCTCTCGACCGCGCCTGGTCCGCGGACACATCGGAATTGCGTGGCGAGGCGAGCTACCTGCTGACCCAGGCCGAACCCTACCTAGCGTACTCCGGGGGCGACAAGCGGCGTGTGTCAGACATCAACTGGATCCGCTGAGCTTCATTCGCCTCGAGGCGAACCGTTAGCTCTTCACCATCACGGTTGACTTTATGATGCAGCTCCAGCGCGGCACCGTGTTGCGCTGCAATCTTCACAATTTCCCGCGCAGTCCTTGATCCGGCGTTTCGACTGGTCAGCGAGCTGGGGTCTTGCTTGGACTTCTCCAGTGCTCGCCTGATCGATGTCACAAGCTTTCCAATGGCACTCGCGGCTCCAAGATAATCGATCGCCGCTTTGGCATACGGCGAGCCTTTCAGGAGACTGTCGGCAATCAGAACGAACAGGGAGCCGGTGCGGATTTCGACAATGGCCAATTCGCGCCCACGATTGATCCTCGAATATTCCGCGCCAAGAGCCGTTATCAGGCTCGCAAGTTCCAGAGCCGTGACCAGTTCCGGCGTGCGGAAGGCCAATAAAGCCTCCCCTTGACCAACTTCAGCGCCCCAGCCGTCAATGCTCGCCATAATGGGCTCCCCGCCGAAAAGCTCTACCTAAAGCACAGAGGGCGGCAGGCAAGCTCGAACAAGAATGTAGGAGGCCCTTCCCTCGATCATATGTCCCTTTTTGACGTACCAAGAGCATATGGTTGTAGACGGTTTGATCAGGGTCATCGTTAGATGGGCCAAACACGTTGAGGGACGGCGTTAGGTTGTCTGGGTCAATTGGTGATTTTCGCACGCCTAACTAGATTCAAGCGCTTAGCCGGGTGTCGCTAGACGGCGCCGATAGCCTGGGCTTGTCTCCCAGATTGATCGCCCTCATGCGGACTGTTAACTGACCCTGCGGGGGGGGCTCTCATGCGCAAAGCCGATGCGGGCGCGATGCTCTTGCTCTGCGCGACAATGATGGCTTGGACGGCCTCACAGGCCGAGGCGCCTCGCGCTCTGTCGGTGGATACGGCGGACCAGTCGCTTGTCACGGCGCTCACCGACGTCGCCCGGCGCTCGGGACGCGAACTGGTTATGGCGGACGCCGCTCAGGCTTCCGGCGCCGCCCCACGTCTGAAAGGCCGCTACACCCCCGAACAGGCCCTTCAGTTGCTGCTGGCGGGATCTGGCCTCGCCTACCGGCGCACCGCGGACGGCGCCTATATCATCTATCCCGCCCCGCCTCTGGCGCCGTCCGAGCCGGACAATCCGGTGTCCCTGCCCGAACTGCTGGTCACGGCCCGCTCTCAGAACAGCGACATCCCTCGCACCCAGGACGACATCCAGCCCTACAAGGTCTGGACGTCCCGCGACCTGGCCACATCGCACGTCGACACCCTGGACGACTTCTTTCGAGAACGCCTGTCCAGCAACGCTCAGCCCCGCGCGGCGATCCAGGATCCCGTCAACCAGAACGGCAGCAGCCGATCAGAGATCGACATGCGTGGCATGGGGTCCAGCCAGACCCTGGTGCTGATCGACGGTCGGCGCTTGCCGAGCCTGCCTTCCATCGACAACGCCTTCCTGCAGTCCGATATCAGCGGCGTGCCGCTGTCGGCGATCGACCGTATCGAGGTGCTGACCGCAACGTCCGGCGGCGTGTACGGCGCGGGCGCGGTGGCGGGCGCCGTCAATATCGTCCTGAAGCGAGACTACCGGGGCGCGGACCTGGCGGTCACCTATGGCGACACATCCCGCTTCGATGCTGCGACCAAGCGGGTGGACGGACGGATCGGCTTCACGCCGGACGGCGGGCGGACCGACGTCATGGTCGCCTTCAGCGATTTCCGCGGCGCCGATCTGCGGGTCGGCGAACGTGACTATCCCGCCAAGGCCCGGGCCCGGCGCTATGCGAACGACCGCAAGTCCTTTCTGGCCGACAGCCCAGGGCTCTCGGCGGCCGATGTGGCGAAGATCGATCTGCAATTCGCGCCCGGCCTGATCACCCCATGGGCCAACCTCGTCACACGCGAAAGCTCCTCATCCGCCCTGCTCAGCGTCCGCCACCGGTTCGGCCCGTCGGTGGAGGCCTATCTCGACGGGCTGGCGTTGCGTAGCGAGGGTCGCTCATACACCCCCGCGGGGCGCTATATCGGCGTCCCTGTGAGCGCCCTGGCCAACGGCTACTCGACGCTGGACCAAGCGGTGGAGCAGCGAAGCCGGACGGCGACGACACGGACCACCGCCGGCCTGATCATCGACCTGCCGGCCGCCTGGAAACTCAACGCCGACTATACGGCGGGCGAGGCCGAAGTCCGCGGTTCAGCGAACTACCACGATCAACCCGGCAGCTTTGGCTCGTACGTCCAATCCAACAGCTTCCGCGTCATCTCCGCCAGGCTCGCGGGATCGGTGGCGGACCTGCCCGGTGGTCCGCTGACCCTGTCGCTGCTGGCCGAGGATCGCCGCGAGCACGTTCCAGCCGCCACGGTCAAGGACTACAACCTGTTCTTCTGGGACGGCATGCCGTACGGCGTGACCCAGACCCTCCGGTCCTACTACGCCGAGGCGCGCGCGCCGCTGATCCCGCGAGACGATGGGCCGCGACTATTGTCTGGCCTGGAACTGCAGTTGGCGGTGCGCCACGAGGCGATGCGGGCGGTCCTGCCCGCCAATCGCGACGACCTGCTGTTCGCCAACGACGATCCGGTCGACGACCACCAGACAGCGCCGGTCTACACCCTGGGCCTTCGGGTGTTCCCGATGCCTGACGTGATGCTGCGCGCCAGCCTGGCGACGGGCGTCGTTCCGCCGGCGATCGCTCAGCTGGCCCGCGCCACCATGCGATACTCTGCGAGCGAAGGTACGGGGGGCGTGGCGTGGAACTACCAGTTCGGCGTTCATTCCAGCGACCCCAAGCGGCGCGGCGCCTTGATCGGTTCCGAGCAGCCGCTGCTCGCCACCTTCGGCGGATCACCGACCGCCGAACGGGCGCGTAGCGTCTCGGTCGGTCTGGTGGCGACGCCCCGGGCCGCGCCGGGCCTGCGGTTCTCGATCGACTATACGCGGATCGTAAAAACCCGCGAACCCGTCATCATCTCCGGCGGCGGCGCCCAATATTTCTTGGACCATGAGGCTCTCTATCCCGAGCGCGTGATCCGCGCGCCCCTGACCGACGCCGACCGGGCCAGAGGCTACACCGCAGGGGTGGTCACCAGCCTCGACACGAGCGCCTTCAGCATCGGCGAGACGATCAGCGAAGCGGTGGATTTCCAGTTCGACTATCGCATCGCCACCCGAAAGGCCGGCGATCTGCGGTTCTCGAGTTCGGTGACATGGCAGCCCCTCCTGAGACGCCATGTGGAGCCTTACAACGAGACGCTCAACGCGGTGGGAGACGATCTGGAGCCCTTGGCGTGGCGCGGGACGGCGAGTGCGGAATGGTCCCGCGGCCCATGGCTGCTGGGCCTCGCCGCCGATTTCTACGATCACTACCGCGTGGCGCGGTTGGGAGAAGCAAAGTTCCGCGCCGATCAGTGGATACGCTTCCAGGGCTCGGACCGGATCGCCAGCCAGATCTATTTCGACCTGGTCGGCGCCTATCGCTTCGACCGGCCGCCGATGGCGCTGGCCCGCTCGATGGAGGTCCGCTTCGGCGTCCGCAACGTGCTGGACCGCGACGCCCCGGTGGTCGCCAACGAATACGGCATGGGCTACAGCCCCTTCGCCGATCCTCGCGGTCGCCGCTTCGACCTGACCCTGCTCAGCCGCTTCTAGGCGCGTGAGGGTTCGCCGATAGCCTGCGTTCCCCCTCCTAGGCGCGGTGGTTCCGCGCGATCCTGGAGGACAGCAGGTGTTCAAGCTCGCTCCGGTCGCCCTGGCGGCCCTAATCCTATCGGCCTCGGCCCTGGCCTCCCCGGCCCAGGCGCAGGTCAAACCCTTCCCTGCCGACTTCAAGGTCCAGGACATCGCCACCAATGGCGCGAAGATCCACGTCCGCGTCGGCGGCAAGGGTCCGGCCGTCGTGCTTCTGCACGGCTATGGCGAGACCGGCGACATGTGGGAGCCGATGGCGGTCGAGCTCGCCAAGACTCACACCGTGATCGTGCCCGATCTCCGGGGCCTGGGCCTGTCGTCGAAGCCGGCCTCCGGCGGCTACGACAAGAAGAACCAGGGCCAGGACGTCGCCGGCGTTCTTGACGCGCTGAAGGTCGGCCAGGTCGACCTCGTCACCCACGATATCGGCAACATGGTCGGCTACGCCTTCGCCGCCGAACACCGCGACCGCGTCCGCCGCTTCGTGCTGATCGACGCGCCGCTGCCCGGCGTCGGTCCCTGGGAGGAGATCCTCAAGAACCCTCTGCTGTGGCACTTCCGCTTCGGCGGACCGGACATGGAGCGCCTGGTCGCCGGCCGCGAGCGCATCTATCTGGACCGTTTCTGGAACGAGTTCTCGGCCACGCCCGCCCGCTTCACCGAGGCCTCGCGCGAGCACTACGCCAAGCTCTACGCCCTGCCCGGCGCCATGCATGGCGGCTTCTCGCAGTTCGCCGCCTTCGACCAGGACGCGATCGACAACAAGGCCTTCATCGCCGAGGGCAAGCTGACCATGCCGGTGCTGGCCATGGGCGGCGAAAAGTCGTTCGGGCCGATGATGGCCACGGTGATGCGCTTCGCCGCCACCAACGTCACCGAAGGCGTGGTCCCCGACTCCGGCCACTGGATCATGGAAGAAAACCCCAAGGCCACGGTGGCGATGGTCCGCGACTTCCTGGAGGCCAAGCCGTGAGCCGCCGCCTTGCTCTCGCCGCAGCCGTCCTGCTGGTCCTTTCCGGCGCCGCCTCGGATCGCCAGCTGCGCCTGACCCCGCCGGAGATCGCCGCCTTAACGCAGGGCGGCGCGACCGCCGGCACCTCGGGCGTCACCGGCATCCGCACGACCGTCCTCTACGGCGACCCGACCAAGGCCGGCCCCTATACGATCGCGCTGTGGGCGCCGCCCAACATGCGGATCGCCGCCCACAGCCACCGGGACAACCGCACCGCCGTGGTCGTCTCGGGCGTCTGGCGCTTCGGCTATGGCCGCAAGGCCGACGGGGCGCTGGTCAAGATCCTGCCGCCGGGCAGCTTCTACAGCGAGCCGGCAGGAGTCGATCACTTCGCCATGACCGGCCCTGAAGGTGCCAGCGTCTACATCTCAGGCTTTGGCCCCACCAGCACGGATTATGTCGAGGCGGCCAACGCGCCCAAGCCCTGATCCGTACCCGACCCGACGGCAACAGAGCGGGAGCAAGGCGGCTGGCCTTGCTCCCTTTTTTCGGTCGCTTAGTGGCCGACCGCGCGCAGAACGATGTCGGCGAAACCCTCGGCGGTCGCCGTCCGGTTCCAGTCGCGCTGCAGCTCGCAGGCGATCTGGATCCAACTGACCGGCTTGCCACCGGCCTGGACGACGCGGTCGATGCCGGCGCGGTGGGCCAGCTCCGAGGTGCCGCCCACCGCGTCCACCACCGCGAAGACCTCGAAGCCCTCGGCGAGGGCGTCCAGGGCCGGGAACGCCAGGCAGACCTCGGTCCACAGGGCGACCATGATCAGCTTGTTGCGCCCCGTCGCCTTCACCGCGGCGACGAAGTCCTCGTCCTCCCAGGCGTTGATGGCGGTGCGGTCCAGCGGCCGAACGTCCGGCAGTACGTCGGTGATCGGCGTGATGGTCGGGGTGTTGAGCCCGGTGGCGACGTTCACCGTGGTGAGCACCACGGGCAGGTCGTAGAGCCGAGCGGTCCTGGCCAGATTGACGACGTTGGCGATCAGCAGGCGCTTTTCCATCGTGACGATGGACGAAACCTGCACGGGCTGGAAATCGATGATCAGCAAGGCGGCGTTCTGGGGCGTCAGCAGGGGGTCGGCCAGCGGATCGCGGATGGTCTGGGGCGATGTCATGTCGGGTCCTCGCTCAGGGGTTTCGAGCGACGACAGCTATTTGGCGAGAGGAGACCCCAGGCCCGCGGCGCTCTACTAGGGAGAACGTGGCGTTTGCAAAAGTCCTCACGGGAAACAGCGCCTAGCGCCGCGTCGAAACCAGCTCATAGGTGTCGGCGTCGCGGGCGACCATCCTCACGGGCAGGACCTCCGACACCGAGCGCCCGAACCGCTTGACGTCGCCGGTCTTGAAGACGCCGGTGATGTGCAAGGCCGCGACCTTGGAATCCTTGATGACGATCTGGGCCCGCGTGTAGCGATTCAGCACGCCGACCGCCTCGGACAGCGGCTGGTCGCGAAACTCCACCACGCCCTGCTTCCAGGCCAAGGCGTCATCGAGATTCGCGGGCGTCACCTTGCCCACGCCCCCCGGCTGGGCGGAGAAGGCTTGACCGGGCGAAAGCCTGATTGGCGGCGCGGAGCCGCCTTCCGAGGGCGAGCTCACCAACACGCTTCCCTCGGCCAGCACGACCCGCAAGGCGCCCGACGTCAGCCGCACGTCGAATTGGGTGCCTAGGGCGGTGACCACTCGCCCGGCCGCCTGCACGGCGAAGGGACGGGCGCGATCATGAGCGACGTCGAAGAAGGCATGGCCGTTCAGCAGGCGCACGTCACGCCGGCCTCCCGCGAAGGCGACGTCGACCGCGCTGTCGGCGTCCAGGGTGACGCGCGTGCCATCCGGCAGGTCGACGATGGATCTCTGTCCCGCACCGGTGACGTAGTCGGCGCGCCCGACGGCCGTCAGAGAGGCGGCCTCGTTGAGGGCGACCTGGGTCGGCTTGGCGGCGTGGTCGAACCAGCCTTGCTGGGCGCCAAAGAACAGTGTCACCGACACCGCTGCGACAGCGATCGAGGCTGCGACGAGCTGAGGCCAGAACGGCTTGGCGGCGGGCTCGGGCCCAGCCTTCCTGGCCCCCCGCGCCATGGCGGCGATCAGGTCGCTGTCATCTGCGTCGTCGAAGATATTCCACATCCGTTGCGCCTGGGTCCAGGCGTCGCGGTTCTCCTCGCTCTCCTCCAGCCAAGCCGCGAACTGTTCGCGCTGGGGCGACTGATCGAGATCGTCGCGGGCCAGCCATCGAGCTGCGGCCTGGGCTGGGGTCAGGACGTCGCGGGTCATCGGGCGCCTCCCGCATGCGCCATCAGATGCTCGATGGCGCGAACCATGTGCTTTTCGACGGCGCTGACCGAGAGACCAAGCTGCTTGGCGATGGCCTGATGGCGAAGGCCGTCGATCCGCCGAAGCAGGAAGATCGTCCGCGTGCGTTCGGGCATGGTCATCAGGGCCGCGGCCGCCGCGTTCAGGGCCTGCTTGCCGGCATAGATGCGGGCCGGGTCGAAATCCTGCTCGCCGCGAAGGTCCGGGTCCAGCGGGACGTGCTCGTCGGCGCGTCTGACCGTGCGGCGGCGATGGCGGTCGGCCAGCACGCTGGCGGCGATCTGGAAGATGTAGGCGCTGGCGTGGTCAGCATGGTCGGGCGTGCCGCGCACCGTCAGGCGAAGAAAGACCTCCTGCACCAGATCCTCCACCTCGCCGGCGTTGCGGATCCGGCGGCGAAAATAGGCGCCCAAGGGACTCCGCATCGCCGCGGCCTGCCGGGCGAAGGCGTCCGCGCGCGCGGCGGCGTCGGAAGCGTCGCTCATGGGCCCCTCTCGCGCCATTCCCATCAGAGACTCCGCCATCTGTCCAACGACCAACGGGCGTCAGGTGTCGGAAAGGCAGAACGCAGTCCCGGTGGAAGTCCTCACCTTCGCGGGCGGCGGTGGGGTGAGGATTTTGCGGCGACCTGCGTTCGACCCAGACAGGACGACGCCGACACGGCCGTTCCGCTGGAGCCCCAGCCGCCCCTGACCGCTCTTCCAAGGACATAGCCCATGACCCAGAAAGTGTTCGCCTTCGCCCTGGCCCTTGGCCTGGCGAACCTGGCCACCGCTCATGCCCAGACCAAGCCGACGGTGGTCCTGGTCCATGGCGCCTTCGCCGACAGCAGCAGTTGGAACGGCGTCGTCGCCGACTTGACCCGCGACGGCTATCCCGTCGTGGCCGCCGCCAATCCCCTGCGCGGTCTTGCCAGCGACGCGGCCGCCGTGCGGACGGTGCTCGACGCAATCCCCGGCCCCGTGATCCTGGTCGGCCATTCCTATGGCGGCGCGGTGATCTCGGCCGCCAGCGACGGTGCGGCCAACGTCAAGGCGCTGGTCTATGTCGCGGCCTTCGCCCCCGAGGTCGGCGAGAGCATCTTCGAGCTCTCCGGGAAGTTCCCGGGCAGCACCCTGCCTAGTGCGCTGGAAAGGCCCGTCGATCTACCCGGCGGCGCTCACGACCTATACATCCAGCAGGACAAATTCCCGGTCCAATTCGCCGCCGATGTCCCCCTGGCCCAAGCCAAGCTGATGGCTGTGGCCCAGCGGCCGCTGACCGACGCGGCTGGAGCCGAAAAGGCCGTCGCCAACGGCTGGAAGGCCATCCCGTCGTGGTGGACCTATGGCGAAGCCGATCGCAACATCCCGCCGGCCGCCATGAAATGGATGGCCGAGCGGGCCCGCGCCAAACAGATCGTCATCGTGCCTGGAGCCTCGCACGTCGTGATGATCTCTCACCCCCATGAGGTCGCCAGGCTGATCGAAGCGGCTTCGCATTGATCCGACGCGGCGCTCCACTTGAATGCTGCTGGCGGCATGCATCACCTATGCTGGCGGCATTGCGCCATAAGCCGCCGTTACCTCCTCTCCAGAAACGAGACACTCAGAGGCCAGGCGGTCCGTCGGACGCCGAGGCGTCGAAATTCGCGATCGCCTCGATCTGCTCGGCCACGAGCGCCTGAAACTTCTCGAAGACCGCGTAACAGAGAACACGCGCCTTCGAGGGAAGATGGGCGATCTGTCCACGGCGACCGGCCCATCAGGGTCGATTTCAGAAAGAACCTTCACCGCTGGGGCTTTAGCCGCGTCGCAATTGATCGTCCCGCATCACCAGCTCGATCCTCTCGCCCTGTCGCATGTCCGCGACGAACGATCGCCCCGCGACGCGCACCATGTGGCGGCCGGGCTTGTCCGCCGTCAGCCGGGCCCGCAGCAGCTTCCCGTCCTTCCACCATACGTCGACGCCCAGCCCGCCGCGCGCCCGCAGGCCCGTCAGCTTGCCGTTCGGCCAGGCCGAGGGCAGGGCCGGCAACAGGTGCACGGCGCCGTTGCGGCTTTGCAGCACCATCTCGGTCATGCCGCTGGTCCCGCCGAAATTGCCGTCGATCTGGAACGGCGGATGGGCGTCGAACATGTTGGGATAGGTGCGCTCGGGACTCAGCAGCAGCTTGAGGATGCCATGGGCGTGGTCGCCCTGGCCCAGCCTGGCCCACAGGTTCAGCCGCCAGGCGATGGCCCAGCCGGTGGAAAGGTCGCCGCGGGTCTCCAGCGTCTTGCGGGCCGCCGCCGCGAGATCGGGCGTCAGGTCCAAGGCGATCTGGTCGGACGGGAACAGGCCGTAGAGGTGCGAGACGTGGCGGTGATGGATGTCCATGGCGCCGGCGTCCCAGTCCTCCTGCCATTCCTGAAGCTGGCCCTCCTTGCCGATCTTGTAGGGGGCCAGCCTGTCGCGCGTCGCCGCGAATTCCGCCGCCAGCGGCGCATCGCGCCCGAGGACCCGCGCGGCGGCGATGCAGTTGTCGAACAGGTCGCGAAGGATGGCCTCGTCCATGGTCGGACCCGCGACCAGGGCCGACCCGCGGCCGTGGTTGTTCTCCGGCGAGATCGACGGATTGGTCACCAGCCGGCCGGACTTGGGATCGACCACCAGGGCGTCGAGGAAGAACAGCGCCGCGCCCTTCATCAGCGGATAGACGTCGGCCAGATAGGCCGTGTCGCGGCCGTAGTCGTAGTGGTCCCACAGGTGCTTGCACAGCCACGCGCCGCCGGTCGGCCAGACGCCGTATTCCGCGCCGTCGATCGGCGCCGTCGCCCGCCAAAGGTCGGTGTTGTGGTGGGCGACCCAGCCGCGCGCGCCGTACATCGCCTTGGCCGTTCGCGCGCCGGTGACCGAAAGGTCGCGGACCATCTCGACCAGGGGCTTGACGCATTCGGCCAGGCCGGTGGGCTCGGCGGGCCAGTAGTTCATCTCGGTATTGATGTTGATCGTGAACTTGCTGCCCCAGGGCGGGTTCATGCTGTCGTTCCACAGGCCCTGCAGGTTGGCCGGCTGGCCGCCGCGGCGCGAGCAGGCGATCAGCAGATAGCGGCCGTACTGGAAATAGAGGGCCGCGAGCGCCGGGTCGTCGGTGGTCGGCGACAGGCGGATGCGCTCGTCGGTCGGCCGCAAGGCCGCGCCCGTCGTCCCGAAATCCACGGCCACCTTGCGAAACAGGCGGCGATGGTCGGCCTGATGGTCGGCCAGCAGGACAGGCCACGGCTTGCGCGCGACGCGGGCCAGCCGCGCACGGTTGTCGGCGGCGGGGTCGCCCGAGACGTCATCGAAGCGGCGATAGCTGGTGCCGGCGACGATCAGCAGCAGCACCTCGTCCGCGCCGCGCACGGACAGGCCCTGGTCCTGGGCCAGAACCTTGCCGCCCTTGGCGACGACCTTGACCCGGCAGTCCACCGTCAGGGCGCTGGCGATCCCGTGCTGGCCGGCGTTGCGGCCGCTGAGCACCAGGGTGTCGCCGCCCTCCGCCGCGACCGTCGGCTTCAGGGGGCTGTCGAAGGCCAGGTCCACCGAGATCGCGCCCATCTTGTCGGCCGACAGCCGCACGGCGATCACCTGGTCGGGCGCGCTGGCGATGACCTCCCGCGCGAAGGCCACGCCGCCGTGCGAAAAGCGCGTCCGAGCTGTGGCCGCGTCGAGGTCGAGGTCGCGGACATAGCCTTCGCCGGCGTCCGGCAGGCCCGGGAACGACAGTTTCAGCGCGCCCAGGGTCTGGTAGGGCATCTGCCAGAGCGGCGTGGCCATGAACTTGGCGGCGGCCAGGGCCGAGGCGTCGGCGTACTGGCCCGCGTCGATCAGCCGGCGGATTTCCGGCAAGGCGCCCGCCGCCTGGAGATTGACCGGGTCATAGGGGCCGCCGCCCCACAGGGTGCTCTCGTTGAGCTGCAGTTGCTCGACGGCGGTCCCGCCAAACACCATCGCGCCCAGCCGGCCCGAGCCGACGGGCAGGGCCTGGACCCATTCCCTGGCCGGTTGCCGGTACCAGAGGCGCAGGTCCGTGGCGGCTTCCAATGGAGTCGTTTGGGCCATGCCGGGCAAGGCGGCCATGGCCGAGCCCGCCAGGAAAACGGCGCGGCGGGTCGGGTTGGTCATGGCTGTCACTCCCCGGTCGTCCGCCTCGTTTGGACGGACTGAGCCGGAAATGTCTATCCATGGGAGCGGTATTGTTTGCAAGAGTGAAATTTGTTTCACCCATGATTGCGCCGCCGGGCCTCTTTCAGCGGGGCGTTTCGCTGGCTTGTCCGCGTGGGCAAGCCGGCGAGCACGTCACGCCTACGGGTTCAGCAGCGCCGGATCCCCGCCCCGGGGTGGTGGGTGCTGATGCTGAGCGCCCGCTCGACCGCTCGGCCGCCGAACGGCTGGACGTCGACCACGGCGCGGGTCATCGAGCGGTTGGCATAGCCGTTGCCGGCCGGGACGCGCCGCTGGACGTCGGTCGCGAAGCGCTCGATCCGCGAACGCTCTTAGGTCGGGGCGTTAACTTGGCGAATTGAGCCGCCCCTTTGAATTCAACGGATCCGTGCGCCGTCCTCAGGCGGCCGATAAACGCACAATCTGAAGATGCAGCACCGCAAAACCTGAGCCGACGTTTTCGCCTTCGACTCCCGTTCGGGCGCCGACGTGATCTTCGACTTCGAGATCGGCGGGGTCGGCCATGATCTGTTCGCCGTCCAGAAAAACGTCAACGGTTCGGGCATCGTGGACTACGCCACCTTGGTCACGCACGCGACCAATACCGCCGACGGCGTCGTCATCGACCTGGGCGGCGGCAACACCGTGGTCCTGGCGGGGCTGCACGTCGCCGACCTGTCGGCTTCGCTGTTCATGTTCTACTGAGCGTCGGGGGCGTCGTGTTTTGGCTGGGACCACCGCGCGGCTAGCTATCGTGCGCAAGATGCTCCGCGACAGCCCGGGCGACCCCTTCCAGGCAAAAGAGGCTCTCGCGCGAGGAGCGCCAGGCGCTCGGCCCGAGCAGTTACGGCAGCCCGCCCAGGTTCACGGGCGATGTCGGTCAGCATCGCTGGCCGCTCTTGCCTCTTGAACGCTGGCCGGCAGGCGCGCGCCAGAGCAAAATCGTTGCTATTGTAAATCTGCGGTTTCTCTCTTAAGGCGAGTAGGGAGCTTGAGTGGAGGGGGAACATGCAGATCGACGGAACCAATGGCGACGATGTACTGGTCGGCTCGGACGGCAACGACATCATCCGTGGCATGGCCGGCGACGACTGGATTTCAGGGACTGGCGGGGCCGACGACATCGACCCGGGGGCCGGCGCTGACCACGTGGACGGCGGCGCTGGTGAAGACGTTGTTCACCTGAGTTCCGTCACCAACAGTCACGGTTCCCAATACGACGGCGGCGCGGGAATCGATACGCTCGACCTCAGCGCGACAGGCCCCGATGGCTATCTGCGATGGACGTGGACGTCGTCGACCGATGTCACCGTCGAAGATACAAGAAACTTCAATGACTACAAATCCATTTCCGCCAAGGGTTTCGAAGTTTTCGTCGGAACTAGCGGCTGGGATTCGTTTAATCTGAGAGAGACTCATATTCTTTTGGAAGTTCACGCCGGTGGCGGGGACGACTTTATTGAAGCGTCATACACGAACGCCATCGTCTATGGCGACGACGGCAACGATTACATTTTCATCGGTCCAGAGGGCAAGGTTTTTGGCGGAGCTGGAGACGACAGCATAAATGTCTGGTCCGGCACATACGGATCTACCGATGGCGCCTTTGACGGCGGACCTGGCCAGGATCTTTTGCAGCTATATTCTCCCCTAAACGTAGATCTTTCCGCAGGCACACTGTCGGACAATAATTTCTCGACCCATCTATCTAATATTGAAAATGTGTCGGCCGGCGTGAGCCTATGGACGACAATCTCGGTCATTGGGAATGACAGCAACAACACCTTCAACGTCAATGCGTATACAGACCAAGGCGGCGGAGCCGCCTTTTACGGCCGCGGCGGCGACGACCTGCTGAAAGGCGGGAAAGGCGCTGATCTTCTGGACGGTGGGGCCGGTTTCGACACGGCGAGCTACGAAACGTCACAGGGGGGCGTCACGGTCAGCCTTGCTCGCAGCGGCCAGCAGGACACGGGCGCCGGCGCTGATACGCTCGTCAATGTCGAGGCCCTCAAGGGATCCTCCTACAACGACGTGCTCACGGCCGGGGCGTCCGCAGGCGCCGTTCTGGACGGCGGGGCTGGCGACGACATCCTCTATGCCGGGTCTGGCGCCAGTCGCCTGTCGGGCGGCTTCGGCAACGATCATCTCTACGGCGCCGCGGCCGCCGACGTCTTCGACGGCGGCGACGGGTTCGATCTGGTCCGGTACGACGGCTCCGCCCAGCGCGTGGTGGTCGATCTCACCGCGAACAAGGGCGCGGGGGGTTATGCCGAAGGCGATACCTACACCGCGACCGAGGGCGTCGTCGGAAGCGCGTTCAACGACCTTCTTTTCGGCAACGCGGGAAAGGATCTTCTCTACGGACAATCCGGGGACGACATCCTGAGCGGCGAGCAGGGCTCCGACACGCTGGACGGCGGGGACGGCGGCGACCATCTTTACGGCGGCGCCGGCGCCGACGTTCTGATCGGCGGGGCCGGCTATGATCTGGCGCGATATGACTACGCGTCGAGCGCGATCACCGTCGATCTAGCCCGCGGAGGTTTCTCGGGCGAGGCTTTCGGCGATCAGCTTTCGACGATCGAAGGCCTGGTGGGTTCGGCGTTCGGCGACGCGCTGACCGGCGACGGAGGCGACAACACGCTGTACGGTCAGGCCGGCGACGACGTGCTGCGCGGCAAGGCCGGCGCCGATCTCCTGGACGGCGGCCTTGGCAACGATCATCTCTACGGCGGCGCCGGCGCGGACCTGATCGATGGCGGCCAGGGCTTCGACTTCGCCCGCTTCGATGGCGGGGACGACGGCGCCGTGATCGTCGATCTCAAGAACGGCCTGACCGCCGAGGGCGATCGACTGGTGTCCATCGAAGGTCTGGTGGCCGGCGACGCTGGCGACATCCTGTACGGCGACGATGGCGACAACGTGATCTACGCCCTGGGCGGCGCCGACCGCATCGTCGGCGGAGGCGGCGCCGATCGCCTGTACGGAGGCTCGGGAGCCGACGTTTTCGCTTTCGACTCCCGTTCGGGCGCCGACGTGATCTTCGACTTCGAGATCGGCGGGGCCGGCCATGATCTGTTCGCCGTCCAGACGAACGTCAACGGCTCGGGCATCGTGGACTACGCCACGCTGGTCGCGCACGCGACCAGTACCGCCGACGGCGTCGTCGTCGACCTGGGCGGCGGCAACACCGTGGTCGTGGCGGGTCTGCACGTCGCCGACCTGTCGGCTTCGCTGTTCATGTTCTACTGAACAGGCGCGCCGAGAGATCCCTGGGTTCGCGATCACTATCCTGACCGGGTAGGTCGCCGATCTGCGCGCCATAGGTTCGGGCGCGGCCGGATCGAGACGGAGGCTCCCCCAGGCGCCACGTCGGCCGGAGGGCTGGACGACCCCACAAACTCGCGTCAAGGTAATGTTTGTGCAAGCACCATCTTAAGTATGGTTCATGCTCGACGGCGTGACGTGGCGCTGTTCGTCCAATAACGGCCGGAGCGGTCGCTCTCGGCCAGATCGAGAGTGCGTCGATGCCCAACGCGATTTCACGTACCGATCCCGCCGTTCCGCCCGCCCCGCGCCGGCGCCGGTTTCTTCTGACCACGGCCCTGACCGCGCCGTTGCTGCTGGCCGCGCTCGACGCCCGAGCCGGCGTGGAGATCGCGGGCAGCGTCACGCCTTCGCCGGCGACGTCGCCGACCTGGACCGTGCCGGGCACGCTCACCGTCGGCGATACCGGCTCCGGGTCGATGACCGTCACGGAGGGCGGCGTCGTCACGAGCGGCGCCGGGGTGATCGGTCAGGGCGGAGGCGGCGAGGCCACGGCCACGGTCGTCGTCGACGGAGCCGGCTCACGCTGGGACGTTTCGAACGGTCTGACCGTCGGCATGATTACACCCGGCGCGCTGACCGTCAGCCAGGGCGGGGCGGTCGCGAGCGACTCGGTCCTGGTGGGCTATCGGCTGCAGGACGGAGCCAGGTTGCTGGTCGACGGAGCCGGGTCGTCGCTCACCACGAACCAGCTGACGGTGGGCCTCATTGGCGACGGCGTCGGCGTGGTGCGCAACGGCGGCGGCTTGCTCACCGCCCAGAGCACGGTCGGCGTGGGCGCCTTCGGCCAGGGTTCGGCGGTGATGGCGGTGTCGGGCGCCGGCTCGCACTGGGCCAATACCGGCGATCTCATCGTCGGCCGCGAAGCCTCGGGCGAGGTGGTGATCGATCAGGGGGCTTCCCTCACCAGCGGTCGAACCCTCCTCGGCGTGATGCAACGCGGCCGAGGCGTGGTGAGGGTGATTGGGACCGGATCCACGTGGGAGAACACCGGAGGTCTCCAGGTCGGCGTCGAGGGTGTGGGCGTCGGTCTCGGAGGCGAAGGCGGACTGGAGGTCCTGGACGGCGGCCACGTGGTGACCCAAGGCGATACGGTCGCGGGCCTGCAGGCTCGCGCTCTGGGTACCCTGACGGTTTCGGGCCCTGACTCCAGTTGGATCAACCGCGGAGCCTTGGTTCTGGGCCAGGACGGCAGGGGCTATCTGAGGATCAACGGCGGCGGCATGGTCGAAACCGGCGACACCATCGTTGGCCTGAACAGCGGCGCGAACGGTCTTCAGCCCGGCACCTCGACCGGCGACGGGCAGCCGAACATCAGCGTTTCGGGTGTCGGCGCCCGCCTGACCATGGGCGACCTCGTCCTCGGCGCAGCGGGACACGGCAGCATGAGCCTCGAAGCCCATACCTCTACCGTCGCTGAGAGCGCGATTCTCGGCAGGGATGTCGGCGGGGTGGGCCGGATAGCCGTCATCGGTCCTGGAGCATCCTTCGACGTCGCCGGCGCGCTCACCATCGGCCAATCGGGTCGAGGCGATTTGATCGTTGGCGAGGGCGGCGAGGTGACCGTCGGGGCGGGTCAGGGCGACGTTTATGTGGGTGACGGCGGAGGATCTGGCGGCGTCACCGTCGGATGGCTGTCGGGTAGCGAAGCAAGGGCGCCCGGAGCGTTGAAGGCTGCGCGCCTGATCTTCGGCGCAACGGCCGGGTCGGTCGACAACCGACTCGACTTCAATCACTCCGGCGCGAACTACGTATTCTCCGCCGCCATGAGCGGCGTGGCCACGATCCGCCACCAGGCCGGTGAAACGATCTTCACGGGCGACAGCCGGTTGTTCGGCGGCGTGACCTTGCTGAACGGCGGGACGCTGCAGGTCGACGGCGCGCTGGGCGGCACGCTGTCGGTGCTCGGCGACGGGCGCCTGCGGGGCTCCGGCTCCGTCGGCACGCTCTCCGTCGCCGGCGTGGTGGCGCCCGGCGCCTCGATCGGCACGCTGACCGTCAGCGGCGCCTACGCCCAATTGTCCGGCTCGATCTACGAGCTGGAACTGACCTCGGCCGGGGCCAGCGACCGCATCCTCGTCGGCGGCGCGGCGACCATCGCGCCCGGCTCGATCCTCCAGGTGACCAGGACCGATCCCGGCCCATACCGCCCGGGCACGCGCTACACGGTGCTGTCGGCCGCCGACGGCGTGACCGGGACCTACACCCTGACCGGCGACGTGGCCAATCCCAGCTATTTCCTCGGCTTGCGGGCCGCCTACGACGCCAACAATGTCTATCTGGACGTGGTGCAGTCGCGCAGCTTCGCCTCGGTGGGCGCGACGGCGAACCAGAGCGCCGTGGGTGCGGCGCTGGACGGCCTGCCCGCGAGCAGCGCGCTGGCCGCGGCCGCGCTGATGCTGCCGGACGAGACCTCGGCCCAGGTCGCACTGGACCAACTGGCCGGGACCGGTCGCGCCTCGGCCAAGGCCGTGCTGGTCGCCGACAGCCGCTTCCCGCGCCAGGCGGCGCTCGCTCGCCTGCGCGACGGCGGCGAGGGGGCGGCCGTCTGGGGCGACGTGTTCGGGACTCGGGGCGCGTTCGACGGCGGCGACGAGGCGACGACGCTGAAGCGCGACCTGGGCGGCGTGCTGTTCGGGATCGACGCCCCGATCGGCGGCTGGCGCCTGGGCGTCCTGGCCGGCTACGGGCGATCCGACGCCAAGGCCCGCGATCGCTCCTATGCGACCGAGAGCGACGACTACCACCTGGGCGTCTATGGCGGCCGCGCGACTGGGCCGCTGGCCTTCCGGGCCGGCGCGGCCCTGGCCTGGCACGACCTGAGCGCCAGGCGAGCCGTGGCCTTCAGCGGCTTTTCCGACACCCTGGTCAGCGAGGGCGACGCCCGCACGGCCCAGGCGTTCGGCGAGGTCGGCTACCGCATCCCCGCCGGGACCTTCGGCAAGGGCGCGGCCACCCTCGAGCCGTTCGCCGCCCTGGCCTATGTGTCCCTCGACGCCGACGGCGCGGCGGAGACGGGCGGAGGGGCGGCTTTGACCAGCCTGGACGACAAGACCAACGTCACCTTCGCCACGCTCGGCGCGCATCTGGCGTCCGACTTCGACCTCGGGCCGGGCCGGGCCCTGACCGGGCGGGGAACCCTGGCCTGGCGCCATGCCTCGGGCGACGTAGACCCGACCGCGACGGCGGCCTTCACCGCGGGCGGCCCGGCCTTCACGGTCACCGGCCTCCCCATCGAGAAGGACGCCCTGGTGGTCGAGGTCGGCCTCTCGGCGGAAGTTTCCGCGCGCGTGCGCCTGAGCCTGTCCTACGACGGCCAGTTCGCCGACAAGTCCACCGACCAGTCGCTGCGCGGCGGCGTGAGCCTCCGGTTCTGACGCGGCTTACCGCGCCTCCGCGTTGGCGACGATCCGATGTTCCGGGATGTTCCCCCGGCTTGCTGGGGAACAAGGCGCCCGCATCGCGCGCGGCCGCCTTGCCATGCTCTTCGTGGGCGGAAGGTGGCCGGCTCCCCGACATTGGGGGACGATGTAGGAGCCGGCCGTGTCCCGACGCGGTCAGGACACCCCCAGCCTGCGCCGGGGGTGTTTCTCAGGTCAGAAGAAACGTGGTTGATCTGGCGGCGCTCAATCCGGAGGCCCGACGGGACCGCAGGCGCTCACCGCGGCAGCGCCGCCGCGTCTCGGGAGCAGGAGGTCGCGACCGACGGTTTCGGCAGGACCTCCGCGCTAGTGATCGGGCCGTCGCCTGCCGCGGAGATAAGGTTGGGCGCCGTCACGCCTGCCGATCGGCGCGAACAGGCGCCTGTGCAGCGTGGCGGCGGGGGACGTCGCCGAGCGGAGGCGCCAGATATAAAAATAGTTGCATCAGTAAAATTCCTGAATAATCTGGAGCCAAGTCGACTTGGTGGCTTCCGTCGACGACAGGCCGCAAGAGCGTCGCCTGAAAGCTGGGACAGTCCATCGAACGCCGGCGCGGAACGTCAAGGGCTGCGGCGTGAGCGCGCTTGTCGCGTTAATTGTCTGATTTATCCTTTTCTTTTGAACTCGGACTGACCTGCCGCTGACCACCTAGACAACTTTTCGGCGCCGCCGATTAAATAGAACAGTTTCAAATATCTATTTGGCGAGCGCGTCTTTCCAAACCTGCTCCGGTCAGAACTGCAGCGCCCGCAGGGCGCCACCGGTGTCAGCGACATTGGGTCCCACCCCGGAATCCTGAGCATATTTGTCTGAGGAATTAACTTGCTAATTTACGGCGATGAGGTACGTCGATAAATGCGATGACAGCGTTGCCATTCCATGGCCGGTCTGTGCGCTAAGCGCCGCCCAGAGAGCGGCGAACCCCTGGCGGGCGATGGGAGGGATGGAAAATGCTTTGCCGCAGCGGTCGTCGATGAACGTGACTGAACACCGCCCGACGACGCCGCCCTGCCCCCTAGCGTCGATCTCGCCGCCCCAGCGGCATGGAGTTGTTATGACCCTTTGGAATTCGTCCTGCCGGCGCCGGACGCCGCGTGTCACAGCCGGCTTGGCGGCGCTGGTCCTGGCCCTCGCCGGCGGGGCGGCGACGGCCGCCGAAACGCCGCAAGCCAATCCCGTTCCGCGCATCGTGACGCGTGACGGCCGTCACGCCCTGTTCGTCGACGGCGCGCCGTTCCTGATGCTGGGCGCCCAGGTCAACAACAGCAGCAACTATCCAGACATGCTTCCGGAGGTCTGGCCGACGATCAAGCGCATCCACGCCAACACCGTCGAGGTCCCGGTCGCCTGGGAGCAGATCGAGCCCGTCGAGGGTCAGTTCGACTTCTCGTTCGTCGACACGCTGGTGGAGCAGGCCCGCGCCAACAAGGTGCGGCTGGTGCTGCTGTGGTTCGGCACCTGGAAGAACACCGGGCCCAGCTACACCCCGGAATGGGTCAAGCTGGACGGCAAGCGCTTCCCGCGGATGATCACCGCCAGCGGCCAGCCCCACTATGTGCTGTCGCCGCATAGCCGCACCACCCTGGAGGCCGACAAGCGCGCCTTCGTCAAGCTGATGGAGCACATCCGCCAGATCGACCCGCAGAACACGATCATCATGATCCAGCCGGAAAACGAGGTCGGTTCCTACGGCAGCGTCCGGGACTTCTCGCCCGCGGCCCAGAAGCTGTTCGACGGCCCCGTTCCGGCCGCCCTGCTCAAGCGCCTGGGCAAGTCGCCGGGAAGCTGGAAGGCCGTGTTCGGGACCGACGCCGACGAATATTTCAACGCCTGGTCGATCGCCGCCTATGTCGAGGAGATCGCCAAGGCCGGCAAGGCGGTCAAGCCGCTGCCGATGTACATGAACGCCGCCCTGGCCTCGGCGTTCGGCCGGCAGCCGGCCACGACCTACGCCAGCGGCGGCCCCGTGCATCACGTGATCGATGTCTACAAGGCCGCCGCGCCGTCGATCGACCTGGTCGCGCCCGACATCTATGTCCGCGACCATGCGGCGTACCTGGCCTATCTGGACTTTTACGCCAGGCCCGACAACGCGCTCTTCGTGCCTGAAACCGGCAACGACACCGAGTTCGCGCGCTATTTCTTCGCGACCATCGGCAAGGGCGCGATCGGGTTCTCGCCGTTCGGCATGGACGACACCGGCTATTACAACTACCCGCTCGGGGCCAAGGACTTCGACGAGTCCAAGGCCAAGCTGTTCGCCCGCAACTACACCCTGTTCGAGCCGATGGCGCGCGAGTGGGCGGCCCTGGCGTTCGCGGGCAAGACCTGGGGCGTCTCCGAGCCGACTGACCCCAAGGCCAACCACACCCAGGTGATGGAGCTCGGCCCCTATCGCGCCATCGCCACCTTCGGCCAATGGCAGTTCGGCGGGGACAAGCCGACCGGCAATCCCCAGCCCGTGGGCGGCGCCGCGATCGCCGAGCTGGGACCGGGCGACTACCTGCTGACCGGTTTCAACACCCGCGTGAAGTTCGAGCCGTCCAAGCCCGAAAGCGGCCAGATGCTCCGCGTCGAGGAGGGTCGGTTCGAGAACGGGAAATGGATCTTCCGGCGGGTCTGGAACGGCGACCAGACCGACAATGGCCTCAACCTCGTCGATCGCCAGCAGGTCCTGCGGATCAAGTTCGGGGCCGCCCAGGGCGCGGCGATCATTCCGGTCGGCAATCCGAACTGACCCTCGGCGAAGCCCTGAACAGGGGCGTGAGAAGCACAAGCGGTGAAGCGGTTTGGGCTTCCACCCATGAAGGAGGCGGGGAGACAGATGAAGACGGTTTGGGCTTCCAAGGCGATGGCCATTCTGTTGGCGGCCGCGGCGCCGGTAGCGGCGAGCGCCAAGGCCGTGATCGTCGAGCGCATCAAGGTCCACGGCGCGGCCCTGGAGGGCAATCTCGAAGGCGAGGCGACCGACCGGGACGTCGTGGTCTATCTCCCGCCCGGCTACGCCGCCGACAAGGCGCGCCGCTATCCGGTCGTCTATGCGCTGCATGGCTACGGCCTGACCGCCGACGGGTTCGCGGGATTGCTCCAGACCCCGCGGACCGCCGAGAGCGCCTTCGCCGCGGGCGCGCCCGGCATGATCGTCGTCCTGCCCGACACCCAGACCCTGCACAATGGCTCGATGTATTCGAGCTCGGTGACGACGGGCGACTGGGAAGGGTTCCTGACCCGCGACCTGATCGCCTATGTCGACGCTCACTACCGCACCCTTCCGGATCGCCGGAGCCGCGGCCTGGCCGGCCACTCGATGGGCGGCTACGGCGTCGCGCGGATCGGCATGAAATATCCCGAGACCTTCGGCGCCCTGTACATCATGAGCCCGTGCTGCCTTTCGGCCCGAGAGGCGCCGCCCGCGGAGACCGCCGCGGTGGTCGAGGGCGTCACGACCCGGGAGGCGGCGGCCAGGCTCGACTTCCTCCCGCGCGCCACCTTCGCGGTCGCCGCCGCCTGGTCGCCGAACCCGAAGAAGCCGCCCTTCTATGTCGATCTGCCGACATCGAACGGCGTCGAAGACCGGTCGGTGCTGGCCCGCTGGGCCGCCAACGCGCCCCTGAGCATGCTGGACCAGTACGTCTTCAACCTCAGGCGCTACCAGGCGATCGCCATCGACGTGGGCGATCGGGACGGGCTGCGCGTCGACGCCGCGGCCCTGCACGAGCGCATGGAGGCGTTCGGCGTCAGGAACACCTTCGAGATCTACAGCGGCGATCACGGCAGCGCCGTCGCCAGCCGCTTCCAGAGCAACGTGCTCCCGTTCTTCGGGCGCGTGCTTCATTCGGACGGCCAATAGAACCGCTTTGCGAACAGTTGAGAACGTTGGGGAGTGAACATGGTGACCTTGAACAAGCGAACCTTCCTGGGCGTCCCGGCGCTGGCGGCGCTGGGCCTGGCCGGAGCCGCGCAGGCCAAGGACGCGCCGTCCGCGGACGCCTGCGCCAAGCTGCCGGCGCCCGACTATCGGCTGCCGATCACCAAGGGCCCGTTCGGTCCGGAACCCGGCTCCCTGAAGACCTATCAAGCGCCGGACTGGTTCCGTGACGCCAAGTTCGGGATCTGGGCGCACTGGGGGCCACAGGCCGTGCCGCGCCAGGGCGACTGGTACGCACGGTACATGTACGTTCCCGGCCATCCACACTACGACCACCACCTGAAGACCTACGGCCAGCCTTCCAAGGTCGGCTACAAGGACATCATTCCGCTGTGGACGGCGGAGAAGTTCGATCCCGAAGCGCTGATGGACAAGTACGCCGCCGCCGGCGCCAAGTACTTCGTCAGCATGGGCGTGCACCACGACAACTTCGACCTCTGGAACTCCAAGCACCACCGCTGGAACGCCGCGGCCATGGGGCCCAAGCGCGACATCGTCGGCGCGTGGAAGGCGGCCGCGCGCAAGCGCAAGCTGCGGTTCGGGGTGTCGGAGCACCTGGGGGCCAGCCATAACTGGTATCACCCCAGCCATCTCTACAACCAGACCTGGCCCGAGAACGGCGTGGCCTACGACGGCGCCGACCCGCGGTACGCCGACCTCTACCACCCGCCGCACAACGAGCCTTACCGGGGCAGCGGCGACACCTGGTACACCAAGGATCCGAGCTTCCATCAGATCTGGTTCGACCGCATCCGTGACCTGCTCGACACCTACGAGCCGGACTTGCTGTACTCGGACGGCGGGCTGCCGTTCGGCGTGGTCGGGCGAAGCCTGGTCGCGCACATGTACAACAGCAGCATCGCCCGCGGCGGCAAGCTCGAGGCCGTGTACAATTGCAAGGACCTGGGTTCGGGCGAATTCCACAAGGAATGGGCGGTCCAGGACGTCGAGCGCGGGGTCCTGAACGGCATCAATCCGCTGCCGTGGCAGACCGACACCTCCAACGGCGACTGGTTCTACAGCGACGGCTTCAAATACAAGACCACGTCGGAAGTGATCGCCATGCTGGCCGACATCGTCAGCAAGAACGGCAACCTGCTGCTGAACGTCGTGCTGTATCCGGACGGCAGCCTGCCGCCGGAGTCGCAGCTTCTGCTGGAAGAGCTGGCGCCGTGGATGGCGGTGAACGCCGAAGCCATCCACGGGACGCGACCGTGGAAGCTGTTCGGCGAGGGGCCGACCGAAGCCGCGAGCGGCGCGTTCCAGGAGGGTGCGGCCTACACCGCGCGGGACATCAGGTTCACGACCAAGGGCGATACGCTCTACGCGATCACGCTGGGAGAGCCGTCGGGGTCCACCGAGATCACGGCGCTGGCCGCGAACAATCCCCATGAGCGTCGGCGCGTCCGGCGGGTGGAGATGCTGGGTGTCCGCGGGCCGCTCAAGTTCCGCCAGGGCCCCGCCGCGCTGTCGATCGACGTCCCGGCGCGCGCGGCGACGCGGCATGCCAGCGTCTTCAAGATCAGCTTCGCCTGAGGCGCCGAACGGCGCGTCACGGCCATTCCACAACCCGACCAGGACTTGAGATTCATGGGACATCGCTCCGCCCGCTTGGCCGGCGTCACCCTGGCGCTGATGCTGGCGACCGGCCTCTCGCCGGTCGTCCAGCCGTCGCCCGCCCGGGCGCAAAGCGCGGCGGGCCATCCCGACTGGCCGGGCAAGGGCCAACTGTTCGTCGGCGCCTGCTACCAGCCCATCGACCGGTCGCCCGAGCAGATCCGCCAGGACATCGCGATCATGAAGGCGGCCGGGTTCAACCTGGTCCGCATGGGCGACCTATCGTGGGACTCCTTCGAGCCGGAGGAAGGCCGCTTCACCTTCGAATGGTTCGACCAGGTGATCGCCCAGATGCACGCGGCCGGGATCAGGGTGATCGTCGACATTCCGGGCCAGCCGGCCCCGATCTGGCTGCACAAGCGCTATCCCGGCGTCGACCTGATCAACCAGGACGGCGTTAGGCTGAACGCGGCGACGCGCTACTGGGACAACATCAGCGACCCCGATTACCGCCGCCTGGCCAAGCGGCTCGGGCAGAAGATGATGGAGCGCTACGCCCACAATCCCGCGGTGATCGCCGTCGGATACGACAACGAGATCGGCAACGGCCAGGTCTCCTATTCCGCCGCGGATCGCGAGCGCTTCGTGGCCTGGCTGCAGAAGAAATACGGGACGATCGAAGCCCTCAACAAGGCCTGGGCGACGCAGCGCTGGTCGCGCCGGATCGCCAGCTGGGACCAGGTCGACCTGCCCTATATCCGCGGCCCTGGGCCCAACGAGCGCTATCTGGACCTGCGCCGGTACTGGTCCGACGACGCGATCGGCGCGCTCAAGGACCTGGAGTCCGCGCGCAAGCAGTACGCCCCCAACCTTCCCGTGGCGTCGAATTTCTGGCCGACCGCCGGGACCAAGGGCTTCGACTATCTGCGGTCATGGGACCAGGTCTCGACCTATGGCGCCCAGGGCTTCTATCCCGGCGACGCGCTGGGCGCGGGCTTCGAGGTCATGATGAACAGGGCCGCGCACGAGACGCCGGTCTGGTTCAACGAATTCACGGCCGGCGGCGGCGGCTTCTATGGCGATCCTGGACGATCGCGCATGTGGGCCTATTTCGGGCTGCTCTACTATGGCCAGACCTTCCTGGCCTGGACGTTCAATTCCCATATCGGCGGCGAGGAGCAGGCGCTGTTCGGCCTGGTCGATCATGACGGCCGCCCGTCCTGGAAGGTCGACGAGTTCGGGCGGATCGCCAGCGAGTTCCAGACCCTCAAGACCCTCGGCTTCCCGCGCGACCGCCAGCCCCAGGTCGCGGTGAACTATTCGTTCGACACGATGTGGCTGACCAATCCGCCGCCAGGTCCCAACACGATTCAGGAGTACTTCAAGGGCAACTACACCGAGCAGGTGAAGGCCGCCTACCAGCCGCTGTTCGAGGACAATATCGACGCGGCGGTGATCGACTTCGGACACGACCGGCTCGACAAGTACAAGCTGATCGTCCTGTCGAGCGCCTATGTGATGGACGCCCAGACCGCCGCGGCGGTCCGCAAATACGTCGCCGATGGCGGCACGGTCGTCATGACGGGCTATTCGGCGAAGGTCGACGAAACGGGCAAATGGTTCGAGACGCCGTTGCCGGGACGCCTGGCCGACGTGTTCGGCCTGCGCACCAACGCCTTCTATCGGCATTGGGAGCCGCTGAAGGTCCGGTTCAACGGCGAAACCCTGACCGGCGGCGACAGCTACTATGAAGTGCTCGAGCTTGGCGCCGCCAAGCCCCTGGCGGTATTCGAAAACACGCCGGAGAAGAGCGCCGCCGTTTCGATCAACCACTTCGGCAAGGGCCAGGCCATCTATCTCGCCACCGCGGCCCAGCCCGGCCTGATCGGTCCCTTGCTGCGGTCGCTCTATCCCAAGCTCGGAATCGAGCGCGGCCCGCAGACGCCGAAGGGCGTCGTCGCGCGCGTGGTCGAGGGGCGGACGATGTACGTCAACACCAACAACGCCCCCGCGACCGTGACCTTCTCAGGCTCCAGATCGAGCGCGCTCACGCACCAGACCTATGCGGGAAAGATCGACCTCAAACCCTACGGCGTCGAGTTGCTGCAGTAGCGGCGTCGTCGGCGCCCCATCGCCGTCTCAGCTTCCGAATTCGCACTCCAAGGGAGTCCTCCAGTGTTCAATATCGTGATGGCGCTTGCTGCCTCGCAAATCATCGTGGCGTCGCCGGACAAGAGCGCCGAGATCAGGATCGCCGCCGACGGGGCCAGCTATTCGGTCCAGCGCAAGGGCGAGCCGATCGTTGCGGCGTCCCCGATGGGCCTGGAACTGGCGAACGCGGCCGACTTCTCGGACCTGGAGGTCGTCGATGTCAGAAAGCAGAGCCAGCGGCGCGAGATTCCACTGACGGCGACGAAGTCCAAGACGGCGCGCGACGTGTACAACGGCGTCGTCGTCACCTTCCGCGAAAAGACCGGCGCGCGTCGCACGCTGTCGGTGGAAGCGCGCGCCGCCAATGAAGGGGTCGCGTTCCGCTACCTGTTGCCGAAGGACGCGCCGGTCGTGCTCAAGGCGGAAAAGACGGCGTACCGTCTTCCGAACGACCCGGCCTGCGAAGTCAGCGAATATGGGGGCTCCCATGAGAACACATGGGCCCTGAAGAAGATCTCGGAACTGGACCGCGCCAAGCTCTATGACGTTCCCGTGGTCTGTTCGTCCGCCTCCGGCCGCACGCATTATGCGATCGCGCAGTCGGGCATAGAGGCCTATGCGAGCTCAGGCCTGGTCCCGGTCGATGGCGGGCTGAAGGTCCGGGTGACGCCGCTTCCCGGCGAAAAGGATGTGGCGATCAAGTCCGCCGCCGGCCTGACGAGCGCCTGGCGGGTGATCATGATGGGCGACCGTGCGGGCGACCTGATCGAGTCGCCCCTGATCGGAAATCTGGCGACCCAGGCGAGCGGCGATTTTTCGTGGGTGAAGCCCGGAAAGGCGGCCTGGGACTGGTGGTCCGGACCGACCGCGGGCGAGAAGCCGACCACGGAGCGGTTCCGCCGCTTCATTGATTTCGCGGCCGAGTCCGGCTTTCCCTATTTTCTGATCGACGCGGGATGGCCCCTCAACGCCACGCCCTGCTGCGACGCGGACCCGAAGACCGACATCACCCAGAGCAACCCGGCGGTCGATATGCCGGCCCTCGTGAAATATGCGGACTCAAAGGGCGTGGGGCTCATTCTGTGGGCGCACTGGAAGCATGTCGAACCCAGGATGGCGGAGGTCCTCGACACCTACCAGCGCTGGGGGATCAAGGGCGTGAAGGTCGACTTCATGGAGCGGGACGACCAGGAGATGGTCCAGTTCTACGTCCGCCTGGCCCAGGAGACCGCCAAGCGCCATCTGTTGCTGGACATGCACGGCGCCTTTCCGCCGGCCGGCCTGGCGCGCACCTATCCCAACTACATCACCCAGGAAGGGGTGCTGGGCCTGGAATACAACAAGTTCCCGTGGGGACCGGTCACGCCCGGGCACAACGTCAAGCTGGCCTATACCCGCATGCTGCTGGGGCCCATGGACTATACGCCGGGCGGCTTCCGCAACACCACGCCGCAGACCTATGTCGCCCGGGAGGTCATGCCGATGACCCGCACGACGCGCGGCCAGGCCCTGGCCCAGTACGTGGTGTTCGACAGCCCGCTGCAGATGGTCTCCGACGACCCCGCCGCCTATGAGAACGCGCCGGGCTTCGACTTCCTCAAGGCGGTTCCGACCGCCTGGGACGAGACGCGGTTCGTCGACGGAACGCCGGAAAGCCACGTCGTGCTGGCGCGGCGCAAGGGCGAGACCTGGTACGTCGGGGCCATGACCAACGAACAGGCCCGGGCCGTCGCCATACCGCTGGCCTTCCTGGGGGCGGGAACGTTCAAGGCCGAGATCTGGCGGGACGGCGCTGGGCCCAATGACGTCGAGCATGTCGTCAAATCGGTTTCCAGCCGCGACGTCCTCGATATTCCCCTGAGCGCGGGGGGCGGCGCCGCCATCGCCATCAAGCCGGTTCACTAGAGCTTGGCTCCCCCTTCGTCTGGTTCAGATCGAAGGGGGACGCCGCCGCCGACAGCGTCGGCGAGATCGACAACCGCCGTTCAGCGCCACCGGCGCGCCGCCTTGGGGAAGGCCATGACTCAGCAAACCTCGTTGCTCGCCAAACCTTCGTCGGACGCGGCGACCTCGACCGACGCGGCCACGCCCGCCAAGAGCCACTACGCCGTGCTGGACGGCCTGCGCGGCGTCGCGTCCCTGATGGTGGTCGTCTTCCATCTGTTCGAAGCCTATGCGGGGGGCAGTCCGCAGAGGCAGATCATCAACCACGGCTATCTGGCGGTGGATTTCTTCTTCCTGCTGTCGGGCTTCGTGGTCGCCTACGCCTATGACGACCGCTGGGCGGCGGGCATGAGCCCATGGGGGTTCTACAAGCGCCGCCTGGTCCGGCTGCAGCCGATGATCGTCATGGGCAGCCTGATCGGCGCGGCCCTGGTCGCCTTCCAGCACTTCTCCATCTTTCCCAAGCTGGAGGCGGCCTCGGCCCTGCAGATCGTGGCGGTCATGCTGCTGGGCTGCCTGATGATCCCGCTGACGCCGTCGGCCGAGATCCGCGGATGGACCGAGATCTATCCGCTGAACGGCCCGGCCTGGTCGCTGTTCTACGAATATGTCGCCAACATTCTCTACGCGGCGGGGCTGTGGAAGCTGTCCAATCGCGTGCTCGGGGTCCTGGTGGGGCTCGCGGCCCTGGCGCTCGTCCACCTGCTAGTGCTTGGTCCGCGCGGCGACGTCATCGGCGGCTGGGCCCTGGACGCCAGCGGCGTCCGCATCGGTCTCACGCGCGTGCTGTTCCCGTTCCTGGCCGGCGTACTGCTGATGCGGCTGGGCCGGCGGATCAAGGTCGGCGGCGCCTTCGCCGTCTGCAGCCTGCTGCTGGTCGCGGCGCTGGCGCTGCCGCGGTTCGGCGGGACCGAGCGACTGTGGGTCAACGGCCTCTACGAAGCGCTGTGCGTGATCGTGCTGTTTCCGCTGATCGTCCTCATCGGCGCAGGCGAAAAGGACGCGGACGGCCCGTCGGTGCGGATCGCCCGCTTCTTCGGCGACCTGTCCTATCCGCTCTACATCACCCACTACCCGCTGATTTACATCTACACCGGCTGGGTGGTGGACAAGAAGGTCCCCCCGGCCCAGGGAGCCCTGGTCGGGGCGGGGGTGTTCGTGGCCGCGGTCACGATCGCCTATGCCTGCCTCAAATTCTACGACGAACCGGCGCGGCGCTGGCTGGGCGGCAAGCTGCTGGCCGGGCCTCGCTTGCGGACGCCGAACTGATCCTCCCCTCACATCCAACTTACTTTCAATTTCAAACAGGACTGACATCGTGGCGATCACCAAATACCGGACCTGGGCATGCGTCGCGGCCGCCTTTCTCGGCGCTGTCTCCGCGGCCGGTGCGACACAGGCTCAGGCCGGCGCGGGTACGAAGGGGCGGTTCGAATGGCGCTCGTCCGCGCCCTTGATCACCCCCTCGAACGCGGGCGCTCAGGCCTATTCCGGCCTCAAGGACTCTTCGGTCGTCTATTTCAACGGGGCCTATCACGTCTTCATGACCACGGCCGCTTCGGACGGGTGGAACATGGCGTACGCCCGCTTCAAGGACTGGTCCGAGGCGCCCAAGGCCGAGGTCGTCAGCTTGAAGCCATCCGGCATTGGCCCGGGCTATCGCGCGGCCCCGCAGGTCTTCTACTTCGCGCCGCAAAAGCTTTGGTACCTGGTCTATCAGGGCGGGCCGCCCCTCTATTCGACGACGGCGAACATCGAAGACCCGATGTCCTGGAGCGCGCCGAAACCCTTCTTCGCGGAAACGCCGGCGGCCGTCAAAAACGCCGCGGGCGAGGCGTCGTGGCTCGATTTCTGGGTCATCTGCGACGACGTCAACTGCCATCTGTTCAACACGGACGACAACGGCCACCTGTACCGGTCGCAGACGCCCATCGGCCGCTTTCCCGAGGGCTTCGCGGACACCAAGATGGTCCTGACCGGCGCTCGCGACGACATCTTCGAAGCCAGCATGCACTACAAGATCGCGGGCACGAACACCTATCTCACCGCCATCGAGGCCATCAGCCCGCGGGGGCGCTACTTCCGCTCGTGGATCAGCGACCGGCTCGACGGCGAATGGCGCCCGCTCGCCGACAGCGCTTCGAATTCGTTCGCGGGCTCGGACAATGTCACCTTCGATGGACCGGCCTGGTCCGAAGGCGTTTCCCACGGCGAGCTCGTGCGCAGCGGCCATGACCAGACCCTGACCATCGATCCGTGCAAGCCTCTGCGGTTTCTCTATCAAGGCCTGGCGTCCCACCCGCCGGGCACGGACTACATCAACCTGCCCTACAATCTGGCCCTCCTGACGGCGACGGGACCCAATCCCATCAGCCGGCTGTGCCGGACGCCGGTGAAATGACCTGGATCCGCTGAGCCGGTCGGCGGCGGTCGGCTCAGCGGATCTGATCTGGACCGGCTGGGCCACGTCCGGCCGGTCGGGGTGTTTTCAGGCGACGCCCTGGATCTCGCGCGAGATGGCCGCGGCGGTGGCCTGGACCTCGGCGATGGTCTCTTCCACCGGCCGCACGCCACGCTTGCAGATGTAGGGCATGGTCAGGGCCGCGATGGCCGCGCCGTCGGCCATGATGGGCGCGGAGACGTCGGTGATGTTCGGCGCCAGGTCGCTTTCGGCGCGCCAATAGCCTTGCCGGACCACGCGCTCGGCATGGGCCAGGAACGCGGTCTGGTCGGCCGGCGAAACCCCGGCGAAGATCACCTCGCGCCACCGGGCCTGCACGGGCGGCGGCTGGAAGGCGTAGAGCACCATCCCCGAGGTCGCCTCCACGATGTCGCGCCGATGGCCGGTGCGCACCGAATAGCCGTAGTAGCCGGGGTTCTCGATCCGGGCCACGACGACGATCTGTTCGCGCGAGGCCTGGGCCAGGTGGCAGGACTGCTCGACCCGCGCGGCCAGCTCGCGCATCGGCGGCAGCGCCGCCTCCAGCAGGGTCTTGACCGGCGCGCGCGCCATGCCCAGGCGAAACAGCCGGTTGGTCAGCTCATAGCCTTCCGCGCCCGGGGCCGTCTCGATGAAGCCCTTGAACTCCAGCACGTGGATCATCCGGAAGATCTCGCCGACCGACCGTTCCAGCGCCACCGAGATCTGGGAAAGCGTCATGGCCTGGCCGTGGGCCGCCAGCAGATCGAGGATGTCCAGCCCCTTCTCCAGGGCCGGCGCGGTGTACTTGCGATCCGACATGGCGGGACCTTCGAAACCTGACCTTCCAGCCTCTAGCTTCCGGCTCGCGCCCCGGCAAGCCGGACGGGTCCCGCTAACGGGTCGGGTCCGGCTGCGCCCTGCCCTGTCCGCGCTGGGCGCGCCAACGACTGCACAGCGCCGGAAGCGCCGCCTTCGCGTATGAAAATGTTTTGATAAGAAAACGGTGACCGGCCAACTATTGTAGGATAAATCAAAAGCACGGCGGACCGCCGCGAGAGCCCTCCTTCAGCGGCGGGCTGGGCGGAATGGTCTGGGGCGCTTTTTCTCAATGCGGGAAAGCCGTTCGGTTGGAACTCAATCGGTCCGTGGAAATCGGGCGTTGCCTGAAATTCAATGCAAGGTTCTGCTTTCAGAGCAACGGCCCCTGTCTAAAAAGAATCCGGGTTGGGAATTAGTGGGGAAATCATGAAGCGTTCTGGCGTAATCGGCTGTCTTGCATTGGCGCTATGTTATGGCGGCGCGGCATATGCCGCGACCGACTCGCTGGCGCCGACCGGTCACTGGACCGCGGTGACGACTGGACAGGCGGCCAAGCCCCCCATGGGGTGGAACTCGTGGAACGCCTTCCACACCGACCTCACCGAAGCCAAGGTTCTGGATTCCGCCAAGGCCATCGTTGACAGCGGCCTGGCCGCCAAGGGCTACCGCTACATCAACATCGACGACGGCTGGTGGCTGAAGCGACGGGCCACGGACGGCCGCATGATCGTGCGCACCTCGATCTTTCCGTCCGCCGCGGTCGGCGGCGCCGAACAGACCAGCTTCAAGCCGTTCACCGACCGCATCCACGCCATGGGCCTGAAGGCCGGCATCTATTCGGACATCGGCGCCAACAACTGTTCGCAGGCCTTCGCGCCGAACGCCCCCAACCTCCCCGAGGGCACGGTCGCCGAGCGCGAGGTCGGGCTGCACGGCCATGTCGAGCAGGACATCGCGCTCTATTTCAAGGACTGGGCGTTCGACTACATCAAGGTCGACGCCTGCGGCATCCGCGCCTTCGGTCCGGACAGCGGCGGCGTCAAGTCCGGCCAGTACCGCGCGCTCGGCCCATTGATCGACTTCAAGGAAATCCGCCGCACCGACATCGCGGCCGTCCGCGCGCTCTACCAGCAGGTCGCCGACGCCCTGGCCCGCACAAATCCCGATGGGGATTACGTCTTTTCGATCTGCGCTTGGGGCGCGGCCGATGTTCGCGCCTGGGCCAAGGACGTCGGCAACCTGTCGCGGACCAGCGACGACATCACGCCCAGCTGGACGCGGATGCTGGCCAATTTCGACAGCGCGGCCAACCGCGCGCTCTACGCGCACCCCGGCTCCTGGAACGATCCGGACATGCTGTTCGTCGGTCACGGAGACTTCGACGAACATCATCTGACGGAGGCCAAGTCGCACTTTGCGCTGTGGTCGATGCTGTCGGCGCCGCTTCTGATCGGCTATGACCTGAGGAACGCGCCGCAACCGCTGATGGACATCCTGGGCAACGCCGACATCATCGCCGTCGATCAGGACCCGGCGGGCAACCAGGCGGTCCTGGCCTACGACAGCGACGACGTCCAGATCCTGGTCAAGACGCTGAGCAACGGCCACAAGGCGGTGGCGATCTTCAACCGCGGACTTGCGCCGACCGAGGTGACGCTGACGGCGGGCCACATGAAGTTCGCCGCGACGGCGCCGGTGACGCTCAAGGACCTGTGGACCGGCGCGACGCTGCCCGCGTTCTCCGGCGAGACCAAGCTGCATCTCGACCCGCGCCAGACGCTTGTCTTCGACGCCGCTGGCGCGCGTACGCTCTCCAAGGGCCTTTATCTGTCGGAAATGCCCGGACGCGTGAATCCGGCCGTCGACGGCGTGGCCATTCCCCAGCCCGATCCCACGATCCATCGGATGCGCAGTCCCTGGGGCGGCACGGCCGACGACGGCGAACCACCAGCCTATACCGGATGGGGCGGCGCGCAGGCCGACGCCACGCCCTACCGGCAGACCTTGCGCGTCGACGGCAAGGCGTATGGGACGGGCCTGGGCGTGCTCGCCAACTCGCGGCTCGAGGTTCGGGCCGACGGCCAATTCCGTCGCTTCACCGCCGAGGTCGGAGTCGATGACTCGACGTTCGACACGGATGACGCCGTGACCTTCTCCGTCTATGGCGACGGCAAGCTCCTGGCGACGTCCAAGCCGACCCGCTTTGGCCAGACGGCGCAGACCCTGAGCGCCGACATCGTCGGCGTGAAGATCGTCGAGCTGGTGGCGCGCGGCAAATCCGCCAGGAACAAGGCGCCCACGGTCGTCACCTGGGGCGACGCGGCGCTGCTCAGCGACTAGGGCCGCGCCCCTCCAAAGAGCCGCAGGTCCGGACGCAGTACAGGAGTTTGTATGAGCCTCTCACGACGCGATCTTGTGAAATCGCCCCTGGTCCTGGCCGGCGCGTCGGCGATCGGCTTGGGCGTGGGCGCGGCCGCCCCGGCGCTGGCCCAGTCCGCTTCCGCGGGCGCGGGCGAGATCATCGGACTGTGGCCCCGTCCGCCGGCCGGCGCCCTGCATCCCGACATGGCCGAGGTCGTCGAGCAGACCTCGTCCAGCCCCGGCTATAGCAGCCGGCGCATGAAGGGCGTCTCCAAGCCGCACATGATCGCTTTGCCGGCGGCCCAGCCCAATGGTTCGGCCATGCTGATCATTCCGGGCGGGGGCTTCGAGTGGAACTATTTCGATCACGAGGGCTACCACATCGCCGACGTCCTCAATCGGGCGGGCATCAGCTGTTTCGTGCTGATCTATCGCCTGGCGAGGGACGGCTGGGCGGATCCAGCCGCTGTCGGGCCGGCCGACGCCCAGCGGGCGATGCGCCTCATTCGCGCCAACGCCGCGCGCTTCCAGCTTGACCCCGAGCGGGTCGGCGTCATGGGCTTCAGCGCGGGCGGTTTCCTGACGACGACGCTCGCGACGCGGCATTCGACGCCGTTCTACAAGCCTGTCGACGCCGCGGACCAGCTCAGCGCCCGGCCTCTGCTGGCGGCGCCGATCTATCCGGTGCAAAGCGTCGACCCGGCCTATGCCTACGGCGGCGTGGCGCCGTCCCTGTTCGGCGGCCCGCCCACGGCGGCCCAGATCCGCGAGTGGTCGCCCGATCTCAACGTCACCTCGGCGGCCGCGCCGACCTTCCTGGTGCACGCCGAGGACGACGACCTGGTGCCCGTGGCCAATACGGTGCGGCTTCGCGACGCCATGGTAGCGGCCAAGATCCCGGTTGAGACCCACCTGTTCGCCCACGGCGGTCATGGCTTCGGCGCACGCCCCCAGCCGGGCAGTCCGGACGGCCCGTGGTTGCCGCTGTTCATCAACTTCGCACGCCAGGAAAAGCTGTTCGCTTAGGGCTCATCGCCCGCGACCCGACCCTGACGCGGACCGGCCAGCAAATGCTCCAGCGGGCCGGCGCCGCTAGGACGCCTTGCAGTGGCGGTCGATGAAATCCTGATGCGACGGGACCGACTGGGCCGAACGGATGATCTCTTCGCGGCGCAGGTCCATGCCCTTGCGGATCTGGTCCAGCGGATAGAGGTCCGCCGATATGTTGTAGCGCGCCGGAATGACGCCGTTGCCCAGCAGGATCGCGAGCCAGCTCGGCTCCATATAGGATTCCGAATCGCCCAGCGCGATTTGTCCGGTGGCGTTCCAGACATCGAGCTTGTGCCGAAGACTGTCGGGTATCTCGATGTCGCGGCACGCCGCCCACAGGGGTTCGGGCCGGCGCGAGAGGTAGTAGTGCGCAATGATGAAGTCGCGGATCCGCTCGATCTCGCGGGTGGAGAGTTGGTTATATTCGTCGCGCAGAACCGGATCGATCGTCCGTTCGGGGAAGTACCGAAGCAACTTCAAGACCCCCATGACGATCAACTGCAGTCCGGTGGATTCCAGAGGTTCGAGAAAGCTGGAGGCGAAACCGATGCCCACGCAATTGCGGTTCCAGAACTGCTTGCGATGGCCGGAGGTGAAGCGGAACAGCCGCGGCTCGGCCAGCGGTTCGCCGTCGAGATTGCCCAGCAAGGCGTCGCGCGCCGCGTCGTCGCTCCAGAATTCCGAACTATAGACCATGCCGTTGCCGCTGCGGTGTTGCAGCGGAATGGTCCAGCGCCAGCCCCCGGCGTGCGCGGTGGATCGCGTAAACGGCGTAGGCTCGTCGGGGCGTTTCGACGGCGCCGCCATGGCCCTGTCGCAAAGCAACCAGCGCGACCAATCGACGAACGGCGTGTTCAACGCCTTTCCCAGCAATTCGGAGGCGAAGCCGGTGCAATCCAGGAACAGGTCGCCAGCGACCGTGACGCCGTTGGCAAGATGGATGGCGGCGATATCGCCCGTCTCGCCATCCAGATCGACGTGCGTCATCTTGCCTTCGATGCGCTGCACGCCCAGCTCGGTCGCCACGTCCCGCAGGTAGCGGGCGTACAGCGCCGCATCGAAATGATAGGCGTGGTGGTAGCGCGGATTCTGCGGATCGGTGGGGGCGAATTTGTTGTTTTTCGCGACGGCGTAGGCGAACGAATAGTCATCAATCGGATGGTCGTCGCCTGATTGCCGCAACCTCAGCCAATAATGGTGGGGCGCCACGCCTTCAACCTGGTGACCATAGTCGCTGAACGCGTGGAAATGCCGGTTTCCGGCAACGCCCCAGTCGCAGAATTCAATGCCCAGCTTGAACGTGCCCTGGGTGCGGCGAACAAAGTCGGATTCATCGATGCCGAGCAGGGCGTTGCATTGCGCCAGCACCGGGACCGTCGCCTCGCCGACGCCGATGATGCCGATCTCCTCGGATTCGACCAGAGTGATGCGCGTTTGATGGCGACCCGTCTTCTTGGCCAGCAGCGCGGCCGCGATCCAGCCCGCCGCGCCGCCGCCCAGAATGACGATATCCTGTTGATGGCCGCTGTTCATAAACATGCCTCGCCATGAACCTAGCCGGCGCCGTGCCCGCCGGGGATGGGTTTCAGGCCTATGCGGGGGTTGGATGTCGGTCAAGGCGCGCCAACTCGCCGCGCCGGCGACAGGCGACCGGGCATGGCCCGGCCGCAAGACTGTATTCCAAGGAGGAAGGGCGCTTCTGGATGAAGCGCCCTTCCCCGTTCAGATCGTTAGAAGCGCGCCCGCATAGTGACCTCATAACGCCGGTCGCTGACGTTGTAATCATAGGGCACGTACACGCCAGGCACAGGTTCCTGAACGGTTTTCGACTTGGTGTTGAGAAGGTTGTTGGCGTTGAACGAGACCGAGACCTTTTCGCTTAGCTTGTAGTCGAAACCCAAATCCAGGTAACCGGCCGCCGACATGTAGGCCGGAACCATGTTGTACACGGGATAGGAATGGTCCGAGTCAAAGTTGGTCGGGCTGGTGTTGAGCGAGTAGGGATTGCCGCCGCTCGTCAAATAGGACAGCGGATTGACATTGGTCGACAGCAACGCCTTGCTGCGCCAATTGTACGCCAGACGGAAATTGACCCTGTCGCGGCTGTAGAGCAGCTGGATGTTGTAGGCCCACTTCGACAACCCGGCGTAGGGCAGGTTGGGGTAGGTCTGCGGCACAGTGCCGTCCGGATTGAGACCCGGGCTCAACATATTGTTGGCCTGCTGGGCAGGGTTTTTACTGTCGATGTAGGTCACGTTGCCTTCGACGCCGAACCCGCGAAACAATCCCGGCAGCTGGTCGAAGAACTTGCGGCCACCGATCTCAAAGCCCTTGATAGTAGCCTTCTCCGTCGCCGACCTGTTCTGCATGTAGAGCCACGGAAGATCCAGGCTTGCCGGCGTCCCCGCGTCCGGATCCGTCGACCCCACGGTGGGGGGGGTCTGACCATTGGCGTAGGCCTTCCCAGGAACCGGAAGATTGCTGGCGATGAACGAATAGAACTGCGGATGATCCTCGATCTGCTTGGCGAACACGCTGGCGTACAAGAAGCTGGACGACGACGGATAGAATTCGAACGCCAGATCTTCGCTGGTGATCATGGTCGGCTTCAGACTTGCGCCCGCGTCACGGGCGGTAAAACCCGTGAGAATGGGCGGCGCCTGCGAATTGGTAGGGTTGGCAAGTGTCCTCGCGTCGACGACGCCGCCCGCGCGAATATCATTGAGATTCGGCGGAGCAGACGACTTCGACGCCGCACCCCGAATGATGAACTTGTCGGATAGGTCGAACTTGATGTTGAACGCAGGCAGAACGCGCGTGTAATCATAGCTGCGAGTCTGCATGGCATAGGTTTTGTCAAAATAATAGGTCGTCGGGTACGGGTTCCCCGCACCCGGGAACTGCTGCGCATTGAAGTATGCCGTGCTGTCCGCGACGCTCAGAACAAGCCTGTCGGCGTCCGGCGTTTGCAGCAAACCGCTCGCCCGCAGGGAATCGTGGAATACACGAACGCCGATATTGCCCGAGAACGCCGGAATGAATCCGATACCATCATGCGCGAACTTGGCCTGGACATAGGCAGCCTGGTTGACGATGCGGCTATCGGTCTTGTTCAGGCCCTGATCAATCTTTGCCGTCCAATACTGATCCGCGGTCCCGCCGGGGACCTCGCCATTATACGTCGTGAGCAAATGGTACCAGTCATAGCTCTGCATGACCGAGTCGCTGGCGACGAAAACCTGCGACGGAAGAGGCATTTTGCCGCCGAAGAAATTCGAGAAGGTGGCGACTTGATAATCCGACGGCAGGACATTTGGGTTGTTGAGATATTGAATATTCCCCGGCCCAAATGTCGGGTCCCCGAGATGGGTCCCGAAATTTCTTCCCATCCATGACTGGCCTAGCGGCGCGAAATAGGTTCCCGCGAAGTTGTCGTTTTCGCTGCGGTTGGAGGTACGAGCGCCAACAGTGATGCTGCGCAGGAATCCATCGTCGCTGACCCGGTATTCAAGGTCGATATGGGCGGCCACCATCGCCCCTTCATTCTTGGGTTTGTGATAGCCCATATTGGCCAAGTACGCCGTACTCTTGTCGAGCACGCCGGCAGGGGACAGGCCAGACACGATCGGCAGCGAGCCCGTTAGATCGACGTCCATCGAAGTCACCAGCGGGCTGGACTGATTAAGGCCGACATACATGCTTTGCCCGGTCGAGCGGGAACGGACATATTGCGCACCGCCACGCACCGCCACCCGGTCCCCAGGGGTCCAGACGAAGCTCTGCGAAATATCCAGCGTGGAATTCTTGCTGTGCGACGCTGTCGCGCCGCCGGTGGGGTTCAGTGTTGCGGCGGGCGCGCACTGGGCCAGGCGCCTACCATCCCAGTTCGGATTCGACGGAACCGGTTCGATACCCCCATCAACCGACCAGTCCCACTGGATCGACGATGCGGGAGTGCCATAGGTGGCGCCGCAATTGAGCTGGTACCAGCTAGGCACCCAGCTGGGGGTGATGTTCTGGAACTCCACCGCATTGCCGGTGGACCCGACGGTGAGACTTCCCTTACGGAAGGCGCCGTTGGCGTCATACTCGACGGGCTTGCCGACGACGGGCATGACTGCGGATGTCGAGGATGGGTTCGTTCCCAAGGAACCGCTGTTTCCGTGGCTATCCTCGACATATTGCGAGTAGAACACGGTGTTGGTCAGCGTCAGGTTGGAAGCCGGCTTCCACTGAAGAGCCTGATAGAAGCCGTACCGGTCGCGCTTGCTCTTGTTGGTGTTCCAGTTGAACGAACTGGGAACAAAGGCAAGATCATCGTCGCGCGTGGAGGTCGGCGCATACTGGGCGAACATGGCGCCCACCTGCAGGTCGCTGCTTTGCTGGTGCAGGCGGCTGTAGGCCAGATCCCACAACACGCCAAATTCGCCGATGTTGGTGTCGAAACGCTTCGAGAACATGGCCGAAGCCCGGGGCGAAGCCTTTTTCGCCTGGGTGCCGTAGCTGCCGCCCACGGTGAGGTTGACCTGGGTGTCCTTGAAATCGAAGGGCAGATGGGTGCGAAGATTGACCGCGGACGCGCCCCCTTCGATGAGGTCGGCGCGCGTGCCTTTGTAGACATCGACCCCGGCCATCAGCTCGGGCGTGACTTCGTTCCAGCTGATGGCGCTTGCGCCGTTGGCGCTGAACACCTGCTGGCCGTTGAGCATGCTCGAATTGAAGGGAAGGCCGCGCACGGTAATGCCCGAACCTTCGATCTGGAACGCGGTGCTTCCGCCGTTGGTCCCGCCAAAGCGCGAGATCGACACGCCCGACACGCGCTGGAGAACTTCGGTGATCGAATTGTCGGGCAGCTTGCCGGCCTCGTCGGCGACGACCGAGTCGACGAGCGTGTCGGAGTTCTTCTTGATCTCGATGGCGCTTTGCAGCGCCCTGCGGCGCGCGGTGACGACCACTTCCTTCACGGTGTCGACGACCTGGTCGTCCTTGGCCGCGGAGGGCGCATCCTGCGCCGCGACCGGCCCGGCCAGCGCGCAAAGAACACCAAGCGAAGCGCCAGCAACAAGCAAGTGACGCGCGCGGATCGAACTTTTCACCTTGAATCCCTCCCCAGGGCTTTTTTACCGGCGTCGCTCAATCCACCCCCTCCGGGGCTTCGACTGATCGCACCGCCCGCCACCGAATGGCAGCGTTGTCATCGCCCTACGAATTCACTCATCGACGGGTTTTTGCAAGCCAAATCCTCATACAAATTGGATAAAATTGACGCAGGGGCGCTGACACCGGTGACAATTCAACAGCTCCAGGTTCAATACCCCAACGGCCGGTTGAAGAGGGAGGCGCCTCTCTAGAGTACTGAATTAATGCAATAAAATTGTTTAATGAGGCTCGCGACAATCCTGGCGGGCAGCGCCCGGCGTTAAGATTTTCTCCCGGTAACTCAGCGGCCAATTAATCAGACAATTCGCTGAAGATTGCCCCGGACAAACAGGGCGGCATCGGCGTTTCATTCGCAGAAATGCTTTTACATACAAAAGGATAGCGGGCGTAGTCACGTCTTCCAAGGTCGGCCGCCACGCTCGACGCCGCCGTTTTGAACCCTATGAGAAACTGTCCGTGTGCAGCGCCACGATCGCTCGGACACCGGCCTGGCCGGCGTCGGCGGCGGCGAACGCACGCGTTCACGCCCGGGCGCCCCGCTGCGGCGGCCGTCGAAGTCGAAAAGCAGAGCGACAACCGCGTCGGCTTGGAGAGGGCGGAGAGCCCCTACCCCTTCCTCGCATCGAACGCCGCTCGCGCGGCCTCGATGCGTTCGATGCTCTTCTCCGCCCAAGTCCAGACGCCGCAGAAGGCCTCGGCCAGGGTCAGGCCCAGGTCGGTAAGCCGGTATTCGACCTTGGGCGGGATCACCGGGTGGACGGTTCTTATGACCAGCCCGTCGCGCTCCATCTGGCGCAAGGTCTGGGTCAGCATCTTCTGGCTGATGTTCCCGACCAGCTGGCCCAGGCGGGTAAAGCGCGTCTCGCCATGCTCGGCCAGAACCTCGAGAATCAGCATGGTCCACTTGTCGGCGACACGGCCGATCACCTCGTTGACCAAGGCCTCGACGCGGGGATCGGCGTAAGCCCCGGTATCCGGATGTGAAATTCTGGCCGGCGGGAGAGCCGTCATTTCAATTTCTTTCTGTCAGGTAAGTATGGCGACTTCAGGTGCCTACTTTCCAATGGAGAGCGACTGTCATAGCTGATCTTCATCGCTGCGCCATCCCCCTGGAGAGGACCATGAACATCACCGGAAACACCATACTGATCACCGGCGGCGGCTCGGGCATCGGCCGCGCCCTGGCCGAAGCCCTGCACGCGCGCGGCAATCAGGTGATCGTCGCGGGCCGTCGCGCGGACGTGCTCAGGGAGACCGCGGCCGCCAATCCGGGCATGGCCTGGGCGACCGTTGACATGGAGGACCCCGCCGCCCTCGCCGCCTTCGGCGCGCAGGTCGTGAAGGACCATCCGGCGCTGAACGTCTTGATCCTGAACGCCGGGATCATGAAGGCCGAGGACCTCAAGGCCGAACCGTTCGACCTGGCGACCGTGGAAGCCACGATCGCGACCAACCTGCTGGGACCGATCCGGCTGACGGCCGCCCTGCTGCCGCATCTGCGGGCTCGGCCCAACGCGACCGTCGTCACCGTGACCTCCGGCCTGGCCTTCATTCCGCTGACCGCCACGCCGACCTATAACGCGACCAAGGCGGCGCTGCATTCCTGGACCCAGTCGCTGCGTCACCAACTCCGCGACACCGCCGTCGAGGTGCTGGAACTGGCGCCGCCCGCCGTGGCGACCGACCTGATGCCCGGCCATGCGGAAAACCCCAACGCCATGCCCCTGGCCGACTATACGGCCGAGGTCGTCGACCTGATCGAGAGGGGCGAGACGCCGCGCGGCGAGATCCTGGTCGAGCGGGTCAAGCCGCTGCGGTTCGCCGAGGCCGGCGGCTACGAAGACCTGTTTGGCCGGCTGAACGGCGCGCACTGACGGTTTCCGAAGAAGACCGCCGAGGCAGCTTAAAGATTTCAGAGCCTTGCCGACCTGCCTCAAGTCCTTCGGGCGGTGCGTGTGGCGCCATGTCGCAACGCCCGAAGCGATCGACCAATGGCCTGTAAAGCGTAGCGCCTCCAAGCTGGCGGGATGACGTTGCGCGCCTACAGACCCTATTCGCAGCAGGCGTTCGAGAAGTACTACGCTCGAACCTATTCCGGTCACGTGTCCATGCGGATCGGCAGCATCGCCCTGGTGGCGATGGTCCTGCTCTTTCTCAAGGCGATGTCCCCGTGGGTGGCGGCAGGCTGGGTCGCCGCATACGTATCGTCCGAAGGCGCGACCATAGCCTGGTGGCGCCGGGTCGTGCCGCGCCTGGCCGTTGCGTCCCAGGAGCAGTTCGGGGCCTTCCAGAACCAGCTGATCGCCATCACGATCCTGCTGACCTCGACCTCCGCCGGACCGCTGCTTCTGGCCCATCCGACGACCAGCACGGCCGTCGTGACCCTGGTGATCGTCAGCGCCGGGATCCTGATGACCTGCGCCGCCCAGCACACCCTGACGCGCAGCATGTTCCTGTGGACCGCGCCGGTCCCGGCGATCGCCCTTCTCTACAGCGTAACCCGCCTGCAGTCGGGAGGAGAGGCCTGGCTCCTGACGGTGCTGGGGGTCTGCTTCGTGATCAACGCCCGCGACCTGCAGATCGCCAACGCCGCCTCCTATGACGAGGTGATCCAGGACCAGCTCGACGCCGAGAAGGCCAACGCCGCCAAGAGCGCTTTCCTGGCCACGATCTCCCACGAGATCCGCACGCCGCTGAACGGCATACTGGGCATGGCCCAGGCCATGTCGCGCGAGCCGATGAGCGGTCACCAGCAGGAGCGCTTGCGGGTGTTGCAGCAGTCGGGCGCCACCCTGCTGACCTTGCTCAACGACATGCTGGACATGGCCAAGATCGAAGCCGGCAAGATCCAGCTCGAAACCGTCGCTTTCGATCCCGAGGCCTTGGGCCAGGACGCGTGCGGCGCGTTCGGCGCCATCGCGGCGGAAAAGGGCCTCGCCCTGTCCTTCGAGGCGGACGGGCCGCGCGGCCTCTATCGGGGCGATCCCACGCGGGTGCGTCAGATCCTCTACAACCTGATCGGCAACGCGGTGAAGTTCACCGACCAGGGCCGCGTCGACGTGCGACTGGTGATCCAGGCGACGGGGTTCACCTTCGTCGTCGAAGACACCGGGGTCGGCTTCTCCGATGCGGCCCGGGCCGACCTGTTCGAGAAGTTCAGCCAGGGCGACGCCACCACGACCCGGCGCTTCGGCGGCACGGGGCTGGGCTTGCCGATCTCGCGCGACCTGGCCCGATTGATGGGCGGCGACATCACGGTCGAAAGCCGCCTGGGCTCGGGATCCGTCTTCCGCGTCGCCCTGCCCCTGGCGCGCGCGGACCAGGCGGGCGCCGCTCCGCCGACGGCGCCGGCCGCCGAACGCCTGGCCACCGCGCCGGGCGGGCGCCTGACCATCCTGGTCGCCGAGGACAATCCGACCAATCAGCTGGTGCTGCGCAGCCTGCTCGCCAGCGCGGGGGTCGACCTGGAGGTGGTCGAGGACGGCAGCCTGGCCCTGGAGGCCTGGCGGCGGCGGGCTTTCGACCTGATCCTGATGGACATCAACATGCCGGTCATGGACGGGGTCAGCGCCGCGCGCGCCATCCGGACCGAGGAACGCGCCAGCGCGCGTGTCCGAACCCCGATCATCGCCCTGACCGCCAACGCCATGGACCATCAGAGGCACGACTATCTGGCCGCGGGCCTGGACGCCCATGTGAGCAAGCCGATCGACCTGGCCGTGCTCTTCGCCGCCATCGCCGACGCCCTGGCGACCGCGCCGGCCGAATCGTCGGGGTGCTGCGGGGCGTGACGGCGACGACCAGGCCCTGGCGCCGCTATCCGCCTCGCAACAGCCGCATGACGCTGGCGCGGATCCTTCCGTAGTTGCCCTGCGCCAGGGGCCCGAGAATCCCGTGGCGCTCGGGCGGCAGGTGCGCGAGCGGATGGCCGTCGGGCCGGAAGACATAGTGGTCGAAGAAGGCCCGCCAGGCCTGGCGCTCGGCCGGCGGTCGCTCGGCGATGGCGATCATCGCCAGCATCAGGGTGGCGAACGGCGCGTCGGGCCCCGCGGCGAACCCGTCCCACCAGTAGTTGACCAGCAGGTTTCGAGGATCGAGCGCCTCCACCTGATGCCACCACAGCTTGGGCAGGTAGAGGGCGTCGCCAGGTTCCAGCGCCACCACCAGGGCGCGGTCGCGCGCCGCCGCAAACCGCGGGAAGCGCGGGTCGCCCGGCTGCGCGCCGGCCGCGAGACCTATGGGTTGGCCCGCCATGGTGTGGTCGATCGGGCCCACATAGAGGTCCCCGATCGCGTCCGGAGGATAGAGCGTGAAACGCCGCCGGCCGGCCACCACGCAGGCCAGGTTGTCATAGGTGTCGTAGTGGCAGGCGACCTGGCTGGCGTTGCCGAGCCAGACGCGCGGCCGGGCCGCCGGCGGCAGGAAGGCGAGGTGATGGTCCCTGTCGAAGCCGGGCAGATAGTCGTCCGTCGGCAGCGAGCCCATATAGACGCTGGCCAGGGCGGGATCGGCGGCCGCCTGGTCGATCCGATCGAGGGTCTGGCGGAGGGTCAGGGTCTCTCGGTCGAAATTGAATCCGTCCGCGCCGTCGCCGTAGTCGTAGCGTCCGGCGATGGCCGGCGCCCCGATGAAGGCCTGGCCCTTGTGTCCGACGTCGAAGGCGAGGAGATAGTCCGCAAGGTCCCGCCACGACCGACCAGCGGCGCGTGTGGAGGGCCAGTCGCGGCCCAGCTTCCGCAACACCACCGGCCGGCAGGCTAGCGCCACGCCTTGCCGGAACGTCGCGCTATCCAGGCCGCCCGTCGCGTCGATTTCGACGCCCCTCGGCTCGGGGGGCCGCTCCCGGCTCATGCCGCCAGTCGTTCGTTCTTCAGGTTCGCCAGCCTCGGCACCTGCCTGAGCGATCCGGCCATGGCGTAGATGAGCTGCAGGCCGCCGCGTCGAAACAGGTCGAGCGCGGCGGCGTCGTCCAGTTCGCCCAGCGCGTCGAGACTGACGGTGTAGAGCCCGGCCAGGCTCAGAGACCGGCCGTCGTCGAACGACAGGTCGACATCGATCGGCTCGACCAGCTTCAGGGCGACCAGCGACTGGATGAAGGCGTCCGTCTCCGGCACGCCGGCGCTCAATTGTCCGAGCACGAGCTGAATGCGTCGCAACGCCGGGGCGGGCTGCCCGTCCGCGCCGAAGAGCGCCGCGCCCCGCCCGGCGGAGAACCGCGGATGGCCTGGATCGATGGCGACGCCGCCGGGCGCCAGGAAGTAGCCCTGCCGTTCGACGTCGAGCGGGAGGAAGCCGCGCCGGCCTGCGCCGGCCCGCTCGAGAAGGTTTTCGCCCGGCTCGAAGCCGAACATGGCGCCGGCGTAGAACCGCCCGGTCTCCGAGTTCTTGGTCAGAAAAATCGGGCATGTCGCCGCGGCCGTTACGAACTCGCTCGCCACGATCTGAACGAAGTGCGTTCGCTCCAGGGAAGCGTCCGCCTGATGCAGGCCAAGATGGCGCTCGGCGTTCAGCAGTTCCAGGTCCATGTCGTTTCCTCGTTGGACGTCGCGAGGTCGAGCCCGCGTGCGCTAGCGATCGATAACCGTGATCGGCGGGCCGGTCCATCGGTGTACGCCGGCACGACAATTACACCTACAAATTGATCTTGATACCGCTACCTGTTAGCGCTACCTTCAAGGCAACAAAATAAAATCAGCGCAGGGAGGTTGCAATGCGATCGTGCCGTAAGGACGACGACTAGGGCTCCTTTTTCCCAAATTTGAGACGTAACGGCCAGGATCTATGCGTCCGGCCGAGCGATAGCGCACGCGTTCATCCCAGAGAAAACAGGAGGGGAAACATGAAGGAAGCCCAGCTTAATAATCAGACCAATGAAACCTCACGGCGAGGCGTTTCGAAGGCCGCCTTGGTGGGGGCCTCCAGCCTCGTGACCCTGGCGCTCTGCGGCGCGGCCAGCGCCGCCGAGCGTGGGGGCGGGGAAACCATCGTAACGGCCGCGGCGATCGCCGCTCCGGCGGCGGAGCAGGCCCAAGAGCCCCGTCAGGAAGGCGCGACGGTCGTCGACGAGGTCCTGGTCACCGGCCTGCGCGGCTCGCTGCAGCGCAACCTCGACATCAAGCGCAACGCCGAGGGCGTCGTCGACGCCATTTCCGCGGAGGACATCGGCAAGTTCCCCGATTCCAACGTCGCCGCCTCGCTGCAGCGCCTGCCGGGCGTCTCGATCCAGCGCGCCGGGCCCCGCGGCGAGCCGCAAGGCATCACCGTTCGCGGCTTCAGCGGCGACTTCAACGAAACCCTCTATGACGGACGCCGGATCTCGACGGCGACGGGCGGACGCGCGGTGGACTTCAGCACGGTCGGCGCCGACTTCGTCGGCGGCCTGTCCGTGCTCAAGACGCCCGACGTCTCGCTGTCCAGCAGCTCGATCGGCGCGACGATCAATGTCCAGTTCCCCAAGCCGTTCGACCGCCCCGGCCGCCGCATGGCGTTCACCGCATCCGGTTCGGTGCAGGACGACGCCGGCAAGGTCGTGCCGACCGTCGGCGCCCTGTTCAGCGACACCTTCGCGGACGACAAGTTCGGGGTGCTGGTCGACGCGATGTACACGCGCCACGACACCCAGACCAACCGCGTCTTCGTCAGCGGCTGGCCGGGCGGATACTACCGGCCATGCCAGCTGACGCCCTCCTGTACGGACGCCCAGCTGAACGACCCGGCCGGCAAGACCGTCCTCGGCTGGTTCGAGCAGCAGTCCGGCGCCACCCAGGTCTACACCAAGGATGAACGCGTCGACGGTCGCATCGCCCTGCAATGGAGCCCGACCGAAGGCGTGACGGTCACCCTGGACGACAACTATTCGCGCCAGAACGTCCGCGCCGACAACTTCGGCTACGGGATCTGGTTCAACCAGGACAACTTGCGCAACGTCAAGCTGGACCAGAACGGGACGACGGTCGACTTCACCCAGGCCGGATCGCAGACCGACTTCACGGCCGGGACCGATCACAACATCCTGCAGACCAACCAGACCGGCCTGAACCTCAAGTGGGACGTGTCGGAGAACCTGAAGTTCGAGGCCGACGCCAGCTACGCCAAGAGCTGGCTCAACCCCGACGGCGGCGTCAGCAGCGACAACGCCGACGTGGGCTACGGCTTCGGCATCGGCCCGTCCCTGGGCATCAGCATCGGCGGCGACAGCAAGAACACCCTGCCGGTGCTGCACAGCTACGGCCCCAACGGCGACGCCGCGCGCTGGGCCGACACCTCGGTGATCGGCTCTCACGTCACCGTGCGCCAGGCCCAGGAGAACACCGACGTCGTCAAGCAACTGCGGTTCGCCGGTTCCTGGGAGCAGGAAGGCTTCCGCATCAAGGCCGGCGGCAGCTACATGGAAGACCACTACCAGATCCAGCAGAGCAACACCTTCGTCAACAACTACTGGCAGGCCTATCCCGGCTATGGCCCCGCCTCGGGCGCCAATGGCGGGGTCATGATCCCGGCCAGCCTGTTCACCGGCCGCGTCAGCACCAAAAACTTCATCCCCGGCTTCGACGGCGCCCTGCCGCCGTACCTGCTGAAGTTCGACGCCCACGCCTACCAGCAGTACCTGACCAGCCTGGGCAATCCCCAGACCCAGAACATCCCCGGCTTCAACTACGGCGGCGGGACGGTCGGAACCCAGTTCACCGGCGCGTTCGACCTGGCGCTCGACAACGGCAGCATCCGCGACATCACCGAAAAGACCTGGTCGCTGTTCGTGAGGGCCAATTTCGACGTCGACGTGGCCGGCATGCCGTTCCACTTCAACGCCGGCGTGCGTGAGGAAAACACCCACGTCACCGCCAACGGCTTTGGTCAGCTGCCCACGGAGATCAGGCGCAACACGGGCGATCCGACCCTGCTGACGGTGGTCCTGAGCGATCCCCAGGCCGTCTCGACCAAGAGCAACTATTCCTACCTGTTGCCCAGCATCGACATGAAGCTGGAACTGACCGACAGCATCCACCTGCGTCTGGACGCCTCGCGGACCCTGACCCGTCCGGGCCTCAACCTGCTGACGCCCGTGCTCAGCGTCGGGACCGGCCAGCGGGTCGGCGCCTTGACCGGCAGCGGGGGCAGTCCGGCGCTCAAGCCCTACCTGGCCGACAACTTCGATGCGGCCGTGGAGTGGTACTACCAGCCCAACTCCTACGCCTCGATCAACTTCTTCATCAAGGATGTCAGCAACTTCATCGTGGGGGGCACCCAGCGCCAGACGATCAACGGCGTGATCGATCCGTCCACCGGCCAGGCGGCGCTGTTCAGCGTCACCCAGCAGGTGAACGGCCCCGAAGCGACGGTGCGCGGCGTCGAACTGGCCTGGCAGCACGTGTTCGGCGACAGCGGCTTCGGCTTCAACGGCAACGTCACCCTGGTCGACACCAACAAGCCCTATGACCGCACCGACATCTCCCAGAGCGGCTTTGCGATCACCGGCCTGGCCGACTCCGCCAACCTCGTGGCCTTCTATGACAAGAACGGCTTCGAAGCGCGGTTCGCGGTCAACTACCGCAAGGAGTATCTGCGCGCCTTCGGCCAGAACCAGAACACCGGCGCCTTCGGTTCGGAGCCGACCTTCGAGAACCCGAGCCTGCAGATCGACTTCAGCACCAGCTATGCGCTGACCAAGCAGGTCAACCTGTTCTTCGAAGCCCTGAATCTCACCAACGAGACCCAGAGCACCCACGGACGGTTCGACACCCAGCTGCTCGACGTCTTCGCCTATGGCCGACGCTACACGGCCGGCGCCCGCTTCCGCTTCTAGGTCCCTCCCCTGACTGGGAAGATCGATCGTTCGGTCTTCCCAGTCGCTTTTTCCCGGGTTTCGCGGCCATGGTGCGTCCCATCAAGAACATCGTCATCGTCGGCGGCGGAACCGCGGGCTGGCTTACCGCCGGCGTCATCGCCGCCAAGCACAAGGCGCGCGCCGGAACGGGCTTCACCGTCACCCTGGTGGAGTCGCCCAACACGCCGATCATCGGCGTCGGCGAAGGCACCTGGCCGACCTTGCGCACGACGCTGGCGACAATCGGCGTCTCCGAGACCGACTTCTTCCGCGAATGCGACGCGGCCTTCAAGCAAGGGGCCAAGTTCGCGCGGTGGACCACCGGCGCCGCCGACGACGCCTACTATCACCCCCTGATGCTGCCCCAAGGCTTCTCGCAGGTGAACCTCGCCGCCCACTGGCTGGCCAATCCCGGCGAGCAGAGCTTCTGCGACGCGGTCACGCCCCAAGGACGGATCTGCGACGCCGGCCTGGGGCCCAAGACGATCACCGCGGCGCCCTATCAGGGCGCGGCCAACTACGCCTACCATCTCGACGCCGGCAAGTTCGCGCCGTTCCTGCAGCGCCACTGCTGCGGCAAGCTCGGCGTCCGTCACATCCTGGCCGACGTTCGAGGCGTCGCCATGACCGACGACGGCGACATCCGCGGCGTGGTCACCGAGCAGGCCGGCGAGATCCAGGGCGATCTCTTCATCGACTGCACCGGCTTCCGCGCGCTGCTGCTGGGCGAGGCGCTCGGCGTGCCGTTCAAGGATTGCGGCGACGTCCTGTTCTGCGACACGGCCCTGGCGATCCAGGTTCCCCATGAGCACGAGAACGCGCCGATCGCCAGCCACACGATCTCCACGGCCCAGTCGGCCGGTTGGATCTGGGACATCGGCCTGCCCACGCGCCGGGGGACCGGGCACGTCTATTCCAGCCGCCACATCTCCGACGAGGACGCCGAACGCGAGCTGCGCGCCTATATCGGGCCGGCCGCGCACGACCTGACGGCGCGCAAGATCCCGATCCGCTCGGGCCATCGCGAGACGTTCTGGAAGCGAAACTGCGTGGCCGTGGGCCTGGCCGCCGGCTTCCTGGAGCCGCTGGAAGCCTCGGCCATCGTGCTGATCGAGCTGTCGGCCAAGATCATCGCCTCGCAGATGCCGGCCTGCCGCGAAGTGATGGACGTCGTCGCCGCCCGCTTCAACGCTACGACCCACTATCGCTGGGGCCGGATCATCGACTTCCTCAAGCTCCACTACGTGCTCAGCAAACGGTCCGACACCGCCTTCTGGCGCGACAACCGGGACCCGGCCACCGTGCCCGAGCGCCTGGCCGACCTCCTGAGGCTCTGGCGCCACCAACCCCCATGGCTGCACGACGAGTTCGACCGGGTGGAAGAGGTGTTCCCGACCGCCAGCTACCAGTACGTCCTCTACGGCATGGGCTTTCGGACGGAGATCGAACCGGAAGCCCTGGCGGACGAGCGCGTGTTGGCCGAGCGGGCGATGCGCGAAAACGCCGTCCAGACCGAACGGCTGAGCGCCAGCCTGCCGCGCCACCGCGACCTGATCCGGAAGATCGTCGAGCACGGCCTGCAGCCGGTATGACGCCGCGCCGCCTCGGACCGCGGCCCGAAGGCCCCGCGCCGCGAAACCTCAGGAACCATCACCAGGGTCGAACAATGCTTGGATCGAAAGGGCGTCGGCCCGTCTTGCTCGCGACCGTCTCGGGCGCGCTTTGGCTATGCGCCGCCCTCCCCCAGCCGGCGACCGCCGCGCCGCTCGCGCCGACGCTCTCCAACGAGCGCGCCGAGGCCGATCGCCTGGCGGCCCAACTGGTCGGCAAAATGACGGTGGACGAGAAGGTGGAGCAACTGCTCAACACCGCCCCGGCCATTCCGAGGCTGGGCGTCCCCGCCTACAACTGGTGGACGGAGTCGCTGCATGGCGCGCTCGGCGCCCTGCCCACCACCAACTTTCCGGAACCGATCGGCCTGGCCGCGACCTTCGACCCTGCGCTGGTCCACGATGTCGCCGGCGCGATCGGGTCGGAAGTCCGGGGGCTGCACACGCTGGCGCGACGCACGGGCCGGATGGGGCGGATCGGCACGGGCCTGGACACCTGGTCGCCCAACATCAACATCTTCCGCGACCCGCGCTGGGGCCGGGGCCAGGAGACCTATGGCGAGGACCCGTTCCTGACCGCCCGCATGGGGGTCGCGTTCGTGCAGGGCGTCCAGGGGCCCGATCCGGACCTGCCCCAGGTGGTGGCCACGCCCAAGCACTTCGCCGTCCACAGCGGCCCGGAATCGACCCGCCACAGCGCCAATGTCTTCGTCTCGCGCCATGACCTGGAGGACACCTACCTGCCCGCGTTCCGCGCCGCGATCGTGGAGGGTCGGGCCGGCTCGGTCATGTGCGCCTACAACCGTATCGATGGTCAGCCCGCCTGCGCCAGCGACCTGCTGCTGAAGGATCACCTGCGCCAGGCGTGGGGCTTCAAGGGCTACGTCGTCTCCGATTGCGACGCGGTCAAGGACATCAGCGACCATCACAAATACGCCCCGGACGCGGCCACCGCCGTGGCCGCCGCGATGCGGGCCGGCGTCGACAACGAATGCAACGGCGCGACGCTGACCGACACGGACGGGCTCGCCGACCGCTACCGCGAAGCCCTGAGCCGCGGCCTGATCAGCGTCGCTGACGTCGATCAGGCGCTGGTGCGGCTGTTTTCGGCCCGTTTCCGGGCCGGCGATCTTCCCGGTGTCCGCAAACCGGAAAGCGCCTTGGCCTCGCCCGCCGAGGTCATGACGCCCGAACATGCCGCCCTGGCGCTGGCGGCCAGCGAGAAGAGCCTCGTCCTGCTGAAGAACGACGGCGTCCTGCCGCTCAAGGCCGACACGCGGATCGCGGTGATCGGACCGCTGGGCGACGCCACCCGGGTGTTGCGCGGCAACTATTCCTCGGCCTTGTCGGCGCCGCCCGTCTCGGTGCTGGAAGGGCTGCGGCGGGCGATGCCCGGCGCCCAGATCGTGCAGGCGCCGTTCGGCGCGGCGTTCACCGACGGCGACCGCGTGCCGACCTCGGCGCTGCGTTCGCCCGACGGCGCGCCGGGGCTCCTGGCCCGCTACTACAATCCGGCCGAGCCCCCGCCCAAGCGCTTCGCGCCGGGAACGTTCGGCGAGATCGTGGCGAAGATGCGCTTCGCCGACCAGCCCGTGGTGACGCGCCTGGAACCGGACGTCGCCGCCCGCAGCCTGGACCTGGCCGCCGTTTCCGATCACCACCGCGTCGTCTGGACCGGCTTCCTGGTCCCGCCGGAGAGCGGGACCTACAGGCTGGGGCTGACCGGCTTCAACGGCGCGCTCAAGCTGGACGGCAAGCCTTTCGCCGACCTTCGCAAATCCGGCTGGGGCAGCCTGCCGACCCTGAAGACGATCAAGCTGGAAAAGGGCCGCCAGTACGCTGTCGAGATCGTCTCGGAATCCCACGCCCTGTCGGGCGTCGATCTTGTCTGGAAGCGGATCTCCAACGATCCCGCGGGCGACCTGAAGGCGGCCGCCGCCCAGGCGGACGTCCTGGTCGCGGTCGTGGGCCTGACCTCGGACCTGGAGGCCGAGGAGGCGCCGGTCGACGTCCCGGGCTTCAAGGGCGGCGACAAGACCACGCTGGACATCCCGCCCGACCAGCAGGCCCTGCTGGAGCAGGCCAAGGCCCTGGGCAAGCCGCTGGTCGTGGTGACCATGAACGGCAGCCCCCTCAACCTGTCGTGGGCCAAGGACAACGCCTCGGCCATCCTCGAGGCCTGGTACCCCGGCCAGTCCGGCGGACTGGCGGTCGCCAACGTGCTGTCGGGCAAGACCAATCCGTCCGGGCGCCTGCCGCTGACCTTCTATCGTTCCGTCGACGACCTGCCGCCGTTCGGCGACTACGCCATGGCCGGGCGGACCTATCGCTATTTCGAGGGGACCCCCGTCTACCCGTTCGGTTACGGGCTCAGCTACACGCGGTTCGCCTATGACCCGTTGAAGGTCGAACCGGCGGCGGGCGGCGCGGGCAAGGGACTGCGGGTGACGACCCGCGTGCGGAACGTCGGCGAAAGGGCCGGCGACGAGGTGGCCCAGCTCTATCTCGACTTCCCGGACACGCCCGGCGCGCCCCGCCTGGCCCTCCGCGGCTTCCAGCGGCTCTCGCTCAAGCCGGGCGAGGCGCGGACCGTGACGTTCGCCCTGACCCCGCGCGACCTCAGCTCGGTGGATCTCGACGGCCGGCGCCGGGTCGCGGCGGGACGCTATCGGGTGAGCGTCGGCCCCGGCCAGCCGACCGCCGACGCGCCCGGACGATCGGCCGACGTCTCGGTCGACGCCGATGTCGGCCTGCCTCGCTAATCGCGTCGATCAGAAGACGTGAAGGTCAACGACAACAAGGGAGCACGACAATGAGAAGCCTCAACCTGCCGCAATGGGCGCGCCCCGCCTGGACGCGTCTGGCCGCCGTCGGCCTGGCCGCCGCCTGCGTCATGGCCGCGCCGGCCCACGCCCAGGACGACAAGATGCAGCCCGTGCCGATCCCGGCCCAGCCGAACGCCATCGACCTCGGCACCGGCCCGTTGCCGGGAGCCACCGCGCCGGAGTCCTGGCACCGCCAGTACGGCAGCCTGTTCGCCCGCAACGTCACCGTCGCCACCCTGACCCCGTTCCTTCCGGACCCGGCCAAGGCGACGGGCGCGGCCGTGATCGTGACGCCCGGCGGCGGGTTCCGCACCCTGTCGATGGACAACGAGGGCTACGACGTCGCGCGCGCGCTCGCCGACAAGGGCGTGGCCGCTTTCGTGATCAAGTATCGGCTGAACCAGACGCCGGCGGACATGGCCGGTTTCGAACGCTCGATGGCCGAGATGTTCTCGGCCACCGCCGCCCGGCCTCCGCGACCGTCTCCGCAAGCGGCGATCGCCGGCCTGGCGCCTCAGCTTGCCGATTCCCGCGCCGCCTTCGCCCTCGTGCGCAAGCGCGCGGCCGAGTGGCATGTCGACCCCGACCGCATCGGCATGGTGGGCTTCTCGGCGGGCGCCATGCTGACCCTGGCGACCACCCTGGCCGGGGAAGACGCCAAACCCGCCTTCATCGGCCTGATCTACGGGCCGCTGGCGCCGGTCACCGTCCCGGCCGACGCCCCGCCGATGTTCGTGGCCCTGGCCGCCGACGACCCCTTCTTCGCCAACAGCGGATTTGGCCTGATCGACAGTTGGAAGGCCGCCAAGCGACCGGTCGAATTCCACCTCTACGAACAGGGCGGCCACGGCTTTGGCATGTACCCCAAGACGACCACCAGCACCGGCTGGTTCGACGCCTACGTCCGCTGGCTGGGCATGCACGGCCTGTTGAAGCGGGCGCACTAGATCCGGCTCCGGGCGGGTCCGCCCGCCCGGCGTCCCGGTCACGCCGGGACTACCCGCCCCGTTGCGCCCACCCGGCGAAGCCGGCGCAGAAGAAGGCCACCCTGGGCGCCAGCAGATCTTCGATCGTGCCGTCCGGCGCGAAGGTCAGGAGGCTCATGATCCCTGACGCCAGCACCATGTCGGTGAACAGCACGGCGGCTTCAGCCGTATTCGCGGGCGGCAGCATGTCCTTGCGGATCAACTCCGCGAAGACGTTCTCGAGCTGCTGCAGCAGGTGATCTCGGCCGGCGCGCCCCAGCGGCGCCTCGTCATGCGAGAAGTTGCCCCCCTCGGCGATGATGATGCGCGTCAGAAGCGGAGCCGACGGCGACCGCACGGTGATGTCCGCCGCGATCTCGAGAAGCGCCTCCTCCGCCGAGGCCGCGCCGTCCAGGTCATAGTGCTGCAGGCGCTCGTCGATCACGCCCTTCACGGCGTCCAGCAGCAACGCCCGCTTGTCCCGATAGCGCGCATAGAGCGTGCGGCGGGTGACCCCCGCCAGCCTGGCGATCTCGACGATGGACGCGCCCTGGAAGCCCTTCGAGGCAAAGACCTCGAGGGCCGCCGCGCGGATCACGGCGTTCTTGGCCTCCACATCCAGGGCGTTCGGCCGGCCGCGTCGCTTGGCCGCCGAGGTCGATATCGCATACGCGCTGACCGCCATTCTAAATATCCACCGGTGTTGCCATTAAGCGCCCGCAAGAAGACCCTCACCCTACCACCACACCTTCAGACGGTGGGCAATGGCAGGCGATCAACGCCATGCCGAGGAAACGACAGGGGCCGCGGCGACCCGCGGCGGGGGATGAACGATGACCAGTTTCCACAGGCGCCTTCTGCTCGTCACGACCGCCGCGACGGCGCTCCTGACCACCGCCGCCGCCCAGGCCCAGGCCCCGTCCGCCGCGCCCGCCGCGTCGCCCGACACCGCCGCCAAGCCCGTCACGGCGCTGGAAGAGGTCGTCGTCGTGGCCCGCCGCCGGGAGGAGAACATCCAGGCCGTCCCGGTCGCCGTCACCGCCGTCTCGGGCAAGACCATCGAGAAGGCCGGCGTGACCTCGGTCGCCCTGCTGGGGCAGCAGACCCCGGCCTTGGTCATCGCGCCGACCACCAGCCGCGCCACCCCCGCCTTCGCCATCCGCGGCCAGCGCCAGCAGGACTATCTGCCGACGGTGGACCAGTCGGTGGCGGTCTATGTCGGCGACCTCTACCTGTCGCGCCAGTTCGGCATCGACCAGGCCTTGTTCGACATCGCCTCGGTGGACGTGCTGCGCGGCCCGCAGGGCACCCTGTTCGGCCGCAACTCGACCGGCGGCGCGATCATCATCCGCCCCGCCGCGCCGACCCACCAGTTCGAAGGCTACGCCGCGGCGACCATCGGCGACTATGACCGGCGGCAGTTCGAGGCGGTGGTCAATATCCCGATCGCCGACGACCTGGCCCTGCGCCTGGGCGGCATGACCTTCAAGCGCGACGGCTATGTCACCAACGTCGCCACCGGCACGGACATCGACAACGAAGACTATTCGGCCCTGCGCGGCACGCTGAAGTTCGACCCTGCGGGCGGCTTCGACTCAACGACCATCGCCAACTATTTCAAGTCCGACGGCGGCGGCACGCCGTTCGTGCTGAGCGACGTCAGCCCGTCCAACAGCGCCCCGGTGCGCCTGCTGGGCCTGGAAGCCCCGCTGCGCGGCCTGCTGGCCCAGCAGCAGCAACGCGGCTTCTACCAGACCGCCCAGGACATCGACCCCCGCACCCGGGTCAAGACCTTCGACGTCCAGAACTCGACCGCCTACGAATTCGACGGCGGCCCCACCCTGCGCAACATCGTCGGCTACCGCGACACCTCGTTCTCCGACCTGAACGACATCGACGGCTCGGTCGCGCGCATCCTGGAGATCCAGAACAACTACGAGGGCGACCAGGTCTCCGACGAGCTGCAGCTATCCGACCACACCGGCATACTGAACTGGATCACCGGGCTCTATTATTTCCGCGAGACCGGCTCCAACGACACGACCAGCTATACCGGGTCGCCGGTTCTGGACAATTTCATCAACCCGCGCCTGCAGCAGTTCAGCGTCAAGAACGTCTCCAAGTCGGTCTACGGCCAGGGGACCTTCGACCTGGCCGCCCTGAAGCCGGGCCTGACCTTCACGGTCGGGGCCCGCTACACCTGGGACGAGCGTAAGGCCGACCTGCGCTCGCTGCAGGCCGTGGGCGTCGCGCCGGGGACGCCGACCCTGCTGGGCTTCCCCTCGCCGGGCGAGCGCTGCCTCAGCAGCACGGCCGACGGCTTCGGCGCCTATCCCGATTGCTCGATCGCGCTCAGCACCAGCTTCAGCAAGCTCAGCTACAACATCAGCCTCGAATACAAGCCCGCCGACGGCGTGCTGCTGTACCTGGCCACGCGCCAGGGCTACCGCTCGGGCGGCTTCAACGCCCGCGCCCAGCTGGCCTACCAGCTGACGCCGTTCCGGCCCGAAGTGGTGCGCGACGTCGAAGCGGGGATCAAGGCCGACTGGACCGTGGCCGGCGCGCCGGTCCGCACCAATCTCAGCGTCTATTACAGCGACTTCAAGGACGCCCAGCGGCTGGCCCCAAACCTGATCGGCGGCGTCGTCACCACCGATGTGGTCAACGCCGCGGCGGCTCACGTGCAGGGCGCGGAGCTGGAGTTCTCGGTCATCCCGGTCTCGCCGCTGACGATCGGCGGCTTCGTCTCCTACGCCGACGCGGCCTATGACGAATATGTCGTCCCCGGGCCCGGCGGGGTGGGCGTCCGCGACCTGTCCGACACCGCCCGCTTCGCCCAGACGCCGAAGTGGACCTACAGCCTCAACGCCCGCTTGGCGGTGCCCACGCCGTCGCAATTCGGCGACCTGTCGTTGTCGGCGACCTACTACCACCAGGGCTCGGTCTACGTGACCGACAACACCGAGCCGGCCGGCCACCTCGCCGGCTGGGGCACGCTGGGCTTGCGTGCGGACCTGGAGCACGTGGCCGGCAAGTCCGTCGACCTGGGCGTCTTCGTCCGCAACGTCACCGGGGAGAAGTACTATGTGGCTGGCCAGACGCTGAACAACGACATCGGCTTCGCCTCGCGCATCCCCGGCTCGCCGCGCACCTTCGGCGTCTCCCTGCGCTACAGCTTCGGCGGCCGCTAGCCATGGCCGCCGCTCCGGCCGCGCCCGCGCATGTTCCGGCGCACATGGTGTTCGCCTTCGACATCTTCGACGACGCGCGGCTGAAGCCCGATCCCCAGGCCGGCTACACGGCCCTGCTGGGCCAGGCGCCGGACCTGTTCTACACGCCGCTGAACGGCGGCCACTGGGTGGCCACGCGGTACGAGACCATCAGCCGGATCCTCAAGGATCCGGCCACCTTCTCGAACCGCAACATGCAGATCCCCAAGTCCGACCAGACCTTCGTCATGCTGCCGCTGACCCTGGATCCGCCCGAACACGCGCCTTACCGCCAGATCCTGATGCAGCAGTTCTCGGCCAAGGCGATGCACGCCCTGGAGCCGCACATCCGCGCGTGGGCCGAGCGGCTGCTCGACGCGGTCGCCGACCAGGGCGCTGACCAGGGCGCCTGCGATTTCGTGGCCAGCGTGTCCGGCCTGCTGCCGGTGTCGGTGTTCATGCAGCTGATGGGCCTGCCGCTGGACCGGCTGGAAGAGTTCCGGGCCTGGGTCGACGAGAGCTTCGCCGCCAGCGACTCCGACCATCGCATGGCGGTCTACGGCCGGATCATGGGCTTCATGAGCGAGGTCATCGCCCAGCGGGCCCAGGCGCCGCGGGACGATCTGGTCAGCCGCCTGCTGGCCGCCGAGATCGACGGGCGCCGGCTGAGCCTGGACGAGGTCCAGGGCATGAGCCTGCTGCTGTTCATCGCCGGCATGGACACGGTCGCCAACGCCCTGTCGTTCGGCGTGCGCCACCTGGCCCAGAACCCCGACCTGCAGCGAGAGGTCGCCGCCGATCCGGCGCTGATCCCCGGCCTGGTCGACGAGATCCTGCGCCGCTACGCCTTCACCAGCACCCAGCGGATCGTCGCCCAGGATGTCGAGCTGGACGGCGCGCCGATGAAGGCCGGCGACATGCTGTTCCTCAGCTTCGCCACGGCGGGCGTCGACGACCGGTTCGGCCCCGACGCCCAGGCCTTCGACCCACGCCGCGCCAACGCTGACCAGCACCTGACCTTCGGCGGCGGACCGCACAAGTGCGCCGGCCGCCACCTGGGGCGGATCGAGATGCGCATCCTGTTCGAGGTGCTGCTGGCGCGGTGGCGGAACATCCGGCTGACGCCGGGCGCCGCCCAGCACATCCGGGCCGGCAATGTCATCGCCATGGACCGGCTGGACATCCAGTTCGAGACGGCCTGACCCGGCATGTCGGAGATCGCGCACATCTACGACTACGTGATCGTCGGAGCCGGTTCGGCCGGCTGCGTGCTGGCCGACCGCCTGACGCGCGACGGCCGCCACAGCGTCCTGCTGATCGAAGCGGGGCCGGAGGACTCCAACCCGCTGATCCGGATGCCGAAAGGCTTCGGCAAGCTGCTGGGCGATCCCCGGCACGTCTGGTGGTTCGACGCCCAGCCCGGCCCCGGCGGTCCCAACACGCCGGCGCGCTGGCATCGCGGCAAGACCCTGGGCGGCTCCAGCGCCGTCAATGGCATGGTCTACACCCGCGGCGACCCCAGCGACTACGACGCCTGGGAAGCGCTGGGCCTGACCGGCTGGAACTGGGCCAGCATGGTCCAGGCCTTCAAGGCGATCGAGAACCATGAGCTGGGCGAGGCTGAAACCCGCGGGGTCGGCGGTCCCCTGCACGTCTCGCCGATGCACGAGCCGAACGCGGCCGGCGACGCCTTCATCGCCTCGGCCCAGGCCATGGGGCTGCCGCTGAAGGCGGACCTCAATGACCCCTCTGACCAGGAGGGCGTCGGCTACGCCATGCGCACCATCAAGAGCGGCGCGCGGTTCAGCGCGGCCGAGGCCTTCCTCAAGCCGGCGCGGCGGCGGCGGAACCTGCGGGTGGTGACCGACACCCAGGTCGAGCGGCTGGTCTTCGACGGCGGCCACGTGGTCGGCGTCGCCTGCACGGGCCCGCGCGGCGCGTTCGAGGCGCGATGCGGCCGGGAGGTGATCCTGGCGGCCGGCGCGCTGAACTCGCCCCGGATCCTGCAACTGTCGGGCATCGGCCCCGCCGCCGTCCTGGCCGCCGCCGGCGTCCAGCCGCACCTGGACCGGGCCGCCGTGGGCCGGCATATGCGCGAGCACCGGGTGCTGTTCATGCAGTATCGGCTGAACGCCCCGCGGCTGAGCCAGAACCGCGAGCTCTCCGGCCTGCGCCTGGTCGGCAATGTCCTGAAATACATGGCGCTGCGGCGCGGGGTGATGGCCCAGGCGGCCTATGAGGTCGGGGCCTTCCTGCGCTCGCGGCCGGGCCTGGATCGTCCCGACGTCCAGCTGCTGATGGGGCCGTTCTCGCTGGCGCTGAAGGACGCGGCCGCCGGCGGGCCGCTGCCTGAGGCCTTGCCGGGCCTGCAGTGCCTGACCCTGCCGCTGCGCCCGACCAGCGAGGGCGAGGTGCTGATCTCGGCCGATCGCGCCGACGCGCCCCTGACCATCCGGCCCAACTTCCTGTCGACCGACGAGGACCGGGTGTCCGCCGTCGCCGGCGTGCGCTTCGTACGCCGGCTGGTCGCCGCGGGACCGCTGGCCCAGCTGGTCGTCGAGGAGACTGTCCCGGGCCGTGACGTCCAGTCGGAGGCTGACATCCTGGCCGCCTACCGCCTGTTCGGCTCGCCCGGCTACCACGCCGTGGGCACCTGCCGCATGGGCGTCGGCGACGGGGCCGTGACCGATCCGCGGCTGCGGGTGCGCGGCGTCGCGGGCCTGCGCATCGTCGACTGCTCGGTGATGCCCGCCATCCCGTCGGGCAACACCAACGGTCCCGTCATGGCCCTGGCCTGGCGGGCCGCCGATCTCATCCTCGAAGACGCCGCGTGATGCGGCCCCGTCCAGCCCTGGAGCGCCCGTCGTGACCGTGATCGTACCCGTGGACTTCGAGGCGCACCTGACCGCGCGATCCGTCCTGCCGACGCCGCGCCTGGTGATCGGCGGCCAGCAGCGCGCGACCGGCGGGGCCGGGGTGTTCCAGCATGTCAGCGCCGCCACCGGCGAGATCCAGGGCGAGGTCCCCCTGGGCGACGCGGCCGACATCGACGCCGCCGTCCAGGCCGCGCGCCGCGCCCTGCCCGTCTGGCGCGACATGAAGCCCTATGCCCGCCGCCGGCTGATGGACCGCTTCAGCGACCTGGTCGAGCAGAACATCGGACGCTTCCAGGCCATCTCGACGCTGGAGAACGCCATCCCGTCGATGAACTTCCAGCACGGCATGCTGCACCGCTGCGTGGGCTGGCTGCGCTACTACGCCGGCTGGACCGACAAGCTGGAAGGCCTGGTGACCGGCCTGCATCCCGGCGAGAACTTCGAATACACCGTCCCCGAGCCGTATGGCGTCATCGGCCACATCATCACCTGGAACGCGCCGCTGCTGTCGTTGTGCATGAAGGTCCCGCCCTCGCTGGCGGCCGGCAACACGGTGGTGATCAAGCCCGCGGAGTTCACCCCCTACACCAGCCAGCTGTTCGCCGAGCTGGCGCTGGAGGCCGGCATTCCCGAGGGCGTGATCAATGTCGTGCCCGGCGCGGTCGCGGCCGGCGAGGCGCTGGTGCGTCATCCCGGCGTCGACAAGATCTCGTTCACCGGCGGCCCGATCGGCGCCAAGGCCATCATGCGCTCGGCGGCCGACAGCCTGAAGCCGGTGATCTTCGAACTGGGCGGCAAGTCGGCCAACCTGGTGTTTCCCGACGTCGACCTGCAGGACACCGCGGCCTATTGCGCGGTGTTCGGGGTGTCCAACAGCGGCCAGGGCTGCGCCCTGCCCACCCGCATCCTGGTCCACGAGGACGTCTACGACCCGTTCGTCGAGATTGTCGCGGCCACCCTGGACAACCTGCCGACCGGCGATCCGCTGGATCCCAGCGTCTTCATCGGCCCGATGGTCAACGCCGCCGCCATCGCGCGGGTCATGGGCTTCGTCGACAACGCCAAGGCCGCCGGCTCGGGCCGGCTGGTGGTGGGCGGCGGCCGCCTGGCCGATGGACTGGAGAAGGGCAACTTCGTCGCGCCGACGGTGTTCGCCGACGTCGACCCGATGAGCGCCATCGCCCAGCAGGAGATCTTCGGCCCCGTCCTGTCGATCATCAAGTTCCGGACCGAGGACGAGGCGGTGCAGATCGCCAACGCCACCGAATACGGCCTGTCGGCCTACATCCAGACCAACGACCTCAACCGCGCCAACCGCCTGATCCGGCGGCTCGACGCCGGCACGGTCTATGTCAACAAGGCCACGCCCTCCAACCTCGGCGCCAGCCCGTTCGGCGGCGTCGGCCTGTCCGGCTTCGGTCGCGAGGGCGGCCGGGCGGGCCTGGACGAGTTCATCAAGATCAAGGGCGTGGGCGTCAGCGTCGCGACCTAGCCTTGGACGCCGCGTTCGAGGCTAGGTCCCCTGAACCAGACGGCGACGGGCTCGCCGCGCCGCCGAAATCGGCCGGGGCCGCCCACGGCGCGCTCAACTCCAAGTAACCCCATTAAGCGCTTCGTAAGCATGGGCGTGGTGGAAGGGGGCGGATGGTCAGGATCGAAGCGGGCTCATGAACGCCGCCACCGCGCGTTACATCGATACGACCCTGCCCGCCGGCCGAGGGCTGCGCTCGCGTATCGTCGAGCGGCCCGCCCTGGCGCTGGAGCCCGATGACCTGGCCCAGATGATCGCCGACATTCGTGCGGTGGCCCGCACGACCCTGGGCGAGAACGAACTGACCTACGGCGTGTTCTCCGGCGACCGCGAGACCCTGTCTCGCACCGTGCTGACCGTGGTCTACGACACGGCCTCCGGCGAGCCGGTGGCGTTCAACGCCCTGGCCCTGCTGCGCGTGTCGCTGGGCGGCCGGGAGATCGAGGTGCTGCACCTGGGGCTGGTGATGACCGCCCCCAAGGCGCGAGGCGGCGGCCTGTCGGCCGTCCTGTACGGCCTGACCTGCGTTCTGCTGTTCGTGCGCCGCCAATGCCGGCCGCTGTGGATCTCCAGCGTCACCCAGGTGCCGGCGGTGGTCGGCATGGTCGCCGAGACCTTCTCGGACGTCCATCCGGGCCAGCCCGCCACCCGCGCCTCGTTCCAGCACCGGCTGGTGGCCCGCCAGATCATGCGCCACTGGCGCCACGCCTTCGGCGTCGGCCCCGAAGCGGGTTTCGACGAGGAACGGTTCGTCATCACCGACGCCTATACGGGCGGCTCGGACAATCTGAAGAAAACCTTCGACCAGGCCGCCAAGCACCGTGACCCGCGCTATGGGGAGCTGTGCCGGCTGCAGCTCGACTATGGCCGGGGCGACGACCTGCTGCAGTTGGGGCGGATCGACATGCGGGCCGCCGCTCGCTACCTGGCCAAGGTCGCGCCGCCCGCCAGCGTGACGGGGCTGATCGGTCGCCTGGCGTTGATGCTCGCCCAGGGGGCGGTGCTGCCGCTGATCCATTGGCTGGACGACACGCAATCCTGGGGGAGCCTGCGACCGTGGAAGCACTGAACGGGTTCGACTACGCCGAGTTCACCACCCGAAATTTCGGCTTCGTCAGCCGCGAAGAGCAGGAGAGGCTGCGCAACGGCGCGGTGTTCGTCGCCGGCGTGGGGGGCATGGGCGGAGCCTGCTTCATGGCCCTGGTCCGGGCCGGGGTGGGACGGTTCGCGGTCTGCGACATCGACGTCTTCGAGACGTCGAACCTCAACCGCCAGGTCTTCGCCTTCACCGACACGGTCGGTCAGGACAAGGCCGAGATCGCCTGCGCCGCCGCCCGAAAGATCAATCCCGACGTCCAGATCGAGCGCCTGGGCGCGGAATGGATCGGCAAGCTCGACGACCTGGCCGCGCGCTATAGCGTGATCGTCAACGGCGCCGACGACATCGCCGCCGGAGTGGCGCTCTACCGCGCCGCCAAGGTCCATGGCGCGACGGTGATCGACGCCTATGCCGCGCCGCTGCCGTCGGTGATCGTGGTCCGGCCGGGCGATCCCAGGCCCGAAGAGCGGCTGGGCTACCCCACGCGCGGCAAGGCGCCGGACGCCCTGACCCAGGACGATCTCGCCGAGAGCTTCCTCCGGGAGCTGGAATACGTCCTCACCCATTCGTCGGCGGCCAGCCATGTCGACCTTGAGGTCGCCGCCGCCGTCGCCGCCGGCAAGGCCAAGCGGATGTCGTTCGCCCCCATGGTCATCGCGACCGGCTGCCTGATGGCCTACGAGGCGCTGTGGCTGTTGATGGGCCGCCGCTCGAAAAGCGATTGCCGGGGCTGGTTCTTCAATCCGTTCGCCGGCCGGATCGAGCGTCCGCTCCCCTGGCCGGTCGCGACGGTGAAGGGCGCGCTGGTCCGGGCCTTCATGGCGCGCATGATGAAGGCCGCCCCGTGATCCAGTCGCTGGCCCAGGTCTGCCTCGACGGCCTCGCCGCCGTGGGACTGGCGGCCTACGCCTTGGCCGCGCGGCGCGAAGCGGGACCGTTGATCCCGCGCCTCGTCCTGCTGTTCGGCCTGATGGCCGCCTTCTATGCCGGCCGGGCCCTGCACGCGCTGACCGGCCTGGACGGCCTGCAGGTCGTGGCCTTCGCGGCCGTGGCCCTGGCGCCGACGGCCGCGCTGCTGCTGGCGGAAGGCGTGCTGCGCCGGCACGCGCCGCGCCTGCTGAAGCTGGCGGTGATGGGCGCCAGCCTCGTCGCCCTCGGCTTCGCCCTGCTGACGGCCCGCGACATGGCGTTCGACGCCCGGATCGGCCTGGCCGGTCCGATCGTGCTTTCGCTCATGGCGATCCTGGTGCTGCTGGGGACGCGTGACCGCGACCAGCTCTCGGCGTCCGAGAACCGCGTCGTCGCGGCGCTCGCCCTTTGCCTGGCCGCGGCCCTCCCGCTGATCCTGACCGATTTCACCGCCCTGATGACAGCATGGATCGGCCTGAGCCCGATCGCGGCGCTGCTGATCGTGCTGGTCATCCTCTCGTCCGCCAACGGCGACCCGCGCGGGACGGCCGTGGAAATCGGCCTGCTCCTGGCGGTCGCGGCGGGCGTCAGCCTCGGCCTGGCCCAGGCCTTGGCGCTGAGCGGCCCGGCCGACCTCGCGCGGCTGTTCGCCGTCGTGCTGGCGGGCCAGATCGTCGCCTCGCTGCTGGTCCGCCTGCACGCCCAGGGAACGGCCGATCGCCGGGGCGGGCTGCGCCGACGCCTGGTCCGCGCCGACGCCGGGTCTGTCGACCATTTTCTCGCCGACCTGGCCGAGGAGCCTCTGCTGAAGGACATGACCGTCCTGGAGGCGGGCCAGCTGGCCGATCACGACGCGCAGGCCCTGGCCGCCGTCCTGGCGCGGCGGCCAGTCTGGAGCCTCGAGCGCCTGAGGGCCGGTGAAGCCGCCGCCAGTCTCTCCGAGGCCGAACCCTTGATCGACCTGTTGGAACGGCATGGCGCGACCCATGCCGGCTTGCTGAGCCTGGGGCCGGCGCGGGTCGTCCTGGCGCGGCTGCCCGGCCTGGCGCGCGGCGTCGAGGCCGAGATCGACCTGGCCCTGGCCTTCCGCATGGCCCGGCTGGTCGCGGAGAAACGCTGATGAGCCTCGAACTGCGCGAGCGTGACCTGGACGGCTTCTTCGAGGTCCCGTTCGCGATCTATCCGGCCGACAGTCCCTATGTGACGCCCATGCGCTCGGATCTGGACCGCTATCTGGATCCGGCGCGCAATCCGCTCATGCGCGACGGCGGCGGGCGGTTGACCCATTTCACGGCCCGGCGCGACGGCCGTCCCGTCGGCCGCCTGGTGGTCCACACCCATCCGGCGTCCAACCTCCGTCACGGGACGCGGCGTTGCCAGTTCGGCTTCTTCGACTGCGACGATGATATCGAGGCGGCCCGGGCCCTGTTCGCGCGAGCCGAGGCCTTCGCCCGCGACCAGGGCTGCGACGAACTGGTGGGGTCGTTCAACCTGACGGCCATGCAGCAGGCCGGCGTGCTGACCGACGGCTTCGACGGCGTCCCCTATACCGACATGGTCTGGGGACCGCCGCACCTGCCACGGCTGCTGGAGGCCTGCGGTTTCGCCGCGACCTTCCCCATGTCGACCTTCGAGTTCGATGTCGGTCCGGAGACGGCCGACCGGCTGCTGGGGCCTCGCCAGCGGGCCATACTCGACGATCCGGACTGGACCTGGACGCCGATCAGCCGCCGCCATTTCAAGGTCCGGTTCGAAGAAGCGCGTCAGTGCCTCAACGACGGCTTCTCGGACAATCCGATGTTCGTGCCCCTGACCCCGGCCGAATTCGACTTCCAGGCCGGCGAGATGATGTGGATCGTGGATCCGGCCATCGCCAGCCTCGTCCACTACAAGGGGCGGCCGGCCGGGGTGGTGATCTGCATTCCGGACCTCAATCCGTTCCAGAAGGCCGTCAAGGGCCGGTTCGGTCCAACGGCCCTGTTCCACTTCCTGAAGGCCCGCCTGCGTCGCCGCCGGGCCGTGATCATCTTCTATTCGGTGAAGCAGGCGCTGCACGGCCAGGGCGTCAACGGCGCCATGCTCCACCGCGTGACCCGGGCGCTGCACGAGCGCGGCTACCGCCAGTGCGGGGTGACCTGGATCAGCGACGAGAACACCGCCTCGCTGCGCCAGATGGAGAAGCTGGGCGCGCGGCGGCTGCATCGCCTGCACCTCTTTCGCAAGGCGATCTGACGATGCTCGACCCGCGCGTTCTCCGGACCCTGGTCGCCGAGGCCAGCCTGGCGCCGAGCGTCCACAACATCCAGCCGACCCGCTGGCGTCCGGAGGACGGGCGCGTGGTGGTGACCGCCGATCCGGCGCGGCGGTTGCCGATCGGCGATCCGGAGGGCCGCGACGTCGCCGTCAGCCACGGCTGCGCGGTGGAGGGCTTCCGGATCGCCGCCGCCTCGCAGGGCCTGGCCGTGGAGGTCGCCCCGGACGGATCCGACGTCGCTGTCCTCACCCTCAAGGGCGTAGCGGAGGTCGACCCCCTGGCCGCCTTCGTGGGCGCGCGCCGGACCTATCGCGGACGGTTCGAAGCCTCGCCCTCGGCCCGCGACGCCTGCGCGCGGCTGGCCGAGACCTGTCCCGACCTGGTCATGCTGCAAGAGCAGGAGGCCATCGCCGACCTGGCCGCGCTCTACGACGACGCCAGCCTGCGCTGGTTCCGACGCGCGGACTATCGCGCCGAACTGGTGTCCTGGATGCGGCTTTCCAGGCGTCACGCCGACTGGGCGCGGGACGGCCTGAACGCCGAGGCGATGGCGATGTCGCCCCTTGAGGCCGCGGGGGCGGGCCTCGTGCTGCGGCCGGGCGTGTTCGAGGCGCTGGACAAGGTCGGCCTCGCCCGCGCCCTGGTCGCCGAGGCGCCGGTCGTGCGGTCGGCCACGGCGGTGGCGTTGTTCCATCGGCCCGCCGACGAGCCGCCGTTCGAGACCGGCCGGCGTTTCTATCGGGTCTGGCTGGCCTTCACCCAGGCCGGCCTGTCGGCCTCGCCGATGGCGGTTCTGGCCGACGACGAGGCCGCTTCGGCGAGCCTGAGGGCGGAGCACGGCCTGGGCCTCGACCGGCGGCTGATCACCGCCTTCCGCCTGGGTCTGGCGCCCGCCAGCCGCCAGCCGCCCAAGCCGCGCCTGCCGCTGGAAAGCCTGATCCTCGTCTAGAGGCGCTTGAGGTACTCGATCAGCGCCCAGCGGTCTTCCGGCGAGAGGCCGTCGAATTGCGCCTCGTGGCCGCGATTGGACCGGCCAGGCAGCCGGGTGTCGTAGACCGCCGGCCGCGACCAGGCGCTGTAGCCGGCCGGGTAGGCCACACCCACCGTCCTGAAGTCCAGGGCGTGGCCGCCGACCGCGAAGCGTTCGGCGCGCGGCTCCAGCAGCATCAGCTGGGCCAGGGTCGGCACCGAGCCGTTATGCAGATACGGCGCGCTGGACCACAGGCCGGCCAGGGGCGGAGCGGCGTACTCGCCGGTGCGCCGCGCGTCGATCACCGTCCGGTAGGGACTGTCCGCGACGTAGCGGGACAGGGCCGGCGTGAAGGCCTCGGCGCGGGCCGGATCGGTTCCGATCCGGCCGCGCCAGTTGGGAAAGCGGGCCAGGCGAGGACGCTCGGACGGTCCGTCGTACTCGCCGTGGCAGCTGGCGCAGGCCCGGGCATAGGTCGCCGCGCCTCGGGCGGCGAGGCCGGCGTCGATCGGGCCTGGGAAGGCCTGCGGCCGGCGCTCGGCCAGCCAGGCGAAGGTCCGTCGGGCGGCGGGGATCTGGGCATGGGCCCCCTTGGGCGTCTGGCCCATGCTGGGCACGGTGAAGAAGCTGACCATGTCGGCCAGCCGGTCCCGATGCGCCGGGGTGACGTCGTCGCGGGTCATCGGCCGCCAGCGGGACCGCCCCGGCGGCGCGTAGGCCCCGTCCTGTAGCAGGGCGGTGCGGAAGCCGCGATCGGCCAGGTCCGGCACCGAGGTGAAGCCGGCCTCCATCGCGTCGCGCGCCGTCCGGCCTTGCAGCTTCAGCGCCGCCACCCCGTTGGTCACGCCCGGCGAGCCGTTCGAGAACGGCAGCGGGCTGGCGCCGTCGGGGATGGTCTGCAGCCGGCGCTTGGCCAGGGGGATCACCGCCCAGCGTAGGCTGGCCCGCTCCCAGGCATCGGTGTCGGGGAACAGCGTCTCGACCGCCGCCATCAGGCGCGGCTCGTCTCGCAGACCGCTCCGCAGCGCCTGGGTCACCGCCCGCGTATAGGCCTCCAGGTCTATGCTGGTGTTGGGCGAGCCCAGCCACGCCGCCTGGGTCAGGGGCGCGCCGTCGGCGGCGTAAACCGGGCCGGCATGGCAGGCCGCGCATCCCAGGTTGGCCACGCTGATCTTCACCGGCGGCAGGCCCGGCGTGACGGTCCCGACATTGAGCCCCAGCGGGTGTTCGGCGCTGGGCTGGACAGCCTCGCCCGCGCCCTCCAGGCGCTCGGGCCACAGGAAGCCGAAGCTCGTCATCCGTCGCCGCAGGTGGGCGCGATCGACCCCGCCGCCGGCCGGGTCGTCCAGCACCAGAGCGGCGGCCGTCAGCTTCCACGGCACGGCGACGGTGTTCAGGGCCTGGACGTTGATCGCGCCGAAGTCGTGACGGGCGAAGGTCTCGGCCCCCGACCCGGCAGGCGGCGAAGGCGGCGCGCAGGCGCTCCCCAGCAGCGCCAGGCCAAGGACGGCGATGATCTTGCGGGGGCTGCTCATGCCAGAAACGCCTCGACCGCCGAGACGAAGACCTCGGGCTGCTCCCAGTGCGGATAGTGTCCGCAACGGTCAATCAGCACACGCTCCGCCCGCGGGAGCAAGGCCATGGCCCGGTCGCTCTGGCGGGCGGGGAACACCCGGTCGTCGCGACCCCAGAGCACGAGGGTCGGGCGGTCCAGCCGGCGGGCCAGTCCCTCGAAGCTGTCCCGCTCCTTGACGCCCAGCAGGCCGACGCCGGTTCGCAACGTGCGCGGGAAGGAGCGCTCGCTGCCAGGCACGGCGGCGTAGCGGTTGGTCAGGGCGAGCAGTTCGGGGGTGACGGCCTTGGGGTCGTGGACGGCCAGGCGCAGGGTGAGGCGATTGTTGAACGGTGTCGGACGGCCCAGCGCCTCGCCGATCAGCGGCAAGGCCGTCGGGCGCATCAGCAGATGGGTCTCCCGTCCAAAGCCGCCCGGCGCGGCCAGCACGGCCCGGTCGATCCGGTGGAGGTTCTCGCCCGAGAACCGCACGATCACGCTGGCCCCCAGCGAGCTGCCGACCAGATGGGCCCGCGCGATCGCCAGGGCGTCGAGCAAGCCTTTCAGCTGCTCGACGAAGAACGCGGAGTCATAGGCCGCGTCCGGCCGGCTGGCCTGGCCGAAGCCGGGCAGATCAAAGGCGATCACGCGGAAACGGGCCGCCAGGGCCGGCCGCACGCGATCCCAGATCTCGATGGCGTTGGCCAGGCCGTGCACCAGCACCAGGGTTGGCCCCGCGCCCCCGGTGTCCAGCACCCGGGTCGACAGTCCGTTGGCGAGCGCGACTCTGGAGAAGGCCATGACGCCAGGGTGGCGGACCGGGGCTGACAAAACCTGAAGGGCGGCGTTCGTCGCGGGCGATTTTCACCTTCTGGACGCCCGTTCCGCGAGGGCGAGCGCAGCCTGAAGCGCCAAGCCGCTCGAAACGCCGCCTGCGGCTGCTATAATCGGCCCATGACCCAAGGCTTCGCCCTCTTCGAGACGCCGATCGGACTGTGCGGCCTGGCCTGGGGCGAACAGGGGCTGGTCGGCGCCCAGCTGCCCGAGGCCGCCCCGGGCGCCGCCTGGGCCCGCCTGCGCCGGCGCTATCCGGACGCGGTCGAGGGATCGCCGCCCCCGGCCGTCCAGCGGACGATCGAGCGGATCAACGACCTGCTGTCGGGCGGGCGCGACGACCTGACCGACGTCGAGCTGGACTTCGCCGTCGTCGCCCCGTTCAACCGCCGGGTCTACGAGATCGCCCGCGCCATCCCGCCCGGCGAGACCTCGACCTACGGCCAGATCGCCAAGGCCATGAACGAGCCGGGCGCGGCCCGGGCCATCGGCAAGGCCCTGGGCGAGAACCCCTGGCCGATCATCGTCCCCTGCCATCGGGTGCTGGGCGCCGACGGCAAGAGCGGCGGCTTCTCGGCCCCCGGCGGGGTGGAGACCAAGGCGCGGATGCTGACCATCGAGCGGGCCCGGACCAGCGCCGCGCCGACGCTGTTCGACCTGGAGTTCTCGGTGGCGCCGCAACGCGGGCGGTAGGCCTCCCTCCGGCCCTACAGCCCCCTGCCCACCCGCAGCACCAGCTCGCGGATCCACACAGAGCCCGGATCCCTGTGCGCCACCACCGGGTGGAACAGGTACTGCGCGTCCTCGCCCGGATCGATCGGCGGCTCGACCCGCACCAGGTCCAGAGGCCCCGCCAGGGCCGCGATCAGCCGGCCCGGCACGAAGGCCACCAGGTCGGAGCGAGCGGTCATCCGCAGGGCCTGCAGGTAGCTGGGCACGGCCAGGGCGATGCGGCGCTCGACACCGTTCTGGCGCAGGAAGGGCTCGATGGCGTCGTCGCGCTCGCCCGCCCCGACCACGGCCACGTGGCGGGCGGCGTTGAAGCCGGCCAGGGTCGACAGCCGTCCGACGTCGGGATGGCCGCGCCGCACGGCCAGGGTGTCGCGGTCCGTATAGAGCGTCTGACGATGGAAGCCTGGATAGGCCTCGCCGGTCCAGGCGACCACCAGGTCGATGGTGCGGGCGAAGTCGGGGGTCAGCACCGCCGGACCGCGCCAGGGCACGACGTCCAGGCGCACGCCAGGCGCGGCGGCGGCGACCTGGGCCAGCACCGCCGGCATCAGCAGGTCGACGCACAGGTCGGGCATCATCAGGCGAAAGCCGCGGGCGCTGGTCGCCGGGTCGAAGCCCTGGGCCTGGAACAGGCCGCGCACCTGCTCCAGCGCCTGGGCCAGGGGCGCGCGCAGGGCCTGGGCGTGCGGCGTCAGCTCCATGCGCGGTCCCACCCGCACCAGCAGCGGATCGCCGGTCGCCTCGCGCAGGCGGCGCAGGGCGTGGCTGACCGCCGGCTGCGACAGGTTCAGGCGTTGCGCCGCCCGCCCGACGCCGCCCTCGGCCAGCAGGGCGTCCAGGGCCACCAGGAGGTTCAGGTCGAGCTGGGCGAGGTTCATCCGGCGAATATAGATCATCATGAGCATCGATTGGATGAATGATGCTGCTTGCCGGATCATGAGGCTCCCCTTGCACGGAGGGCCGCCATGAGCGCGACCGAGGACAACAAACAACGGGTCCAGACGATCTTCGAGGGCCTGGCGCGCGGCGACGCCCGCCTGTTTCTCGACAGCCTGGACGAGGCCGCCGTCTGGCGGATGATCGGGACCACGGCCTGGTCCGGCGTCTATGCCGGCAAGGCCGCCATCCGCCACGAGCTGCTGACCCCGCTGATGGCCCAGTTCGCCGACCGCTACGTGAACACCGCCGACGCCATCATCGCCGAGGGCGACACGGTGGTGGTCGAATGCCGCGGCAAGGTCACCACCAAGACCGGCAAGCGCTACGACAACACCTATTGCTGGGTGCTGCGGATGAGGGAGGGCAGGATCGCCGCGCTGACCGAATATATGGACACCCAACTGGTCGCGACGGCGCTGGAGCCGCCGCAAAGGGGAGCCAACTAGCTTAAGCGTTAACGGGCGTTCACCGTTCGCCGAACACGAGCGAAACGAATCATGACCGAATCAGCGACTTCGCCCGATTCAGTGTTTGTTCCCTACAAGCTATTGTAGCTTAATTCCCATTAACCACAAACACGGCGCGCCGCGCGCGACGAGCGTCTCAGTCCTCGCGCGTCGCGCGCTGGGCCCGGATCAGGGCTTCCCGCTGCTGTTGGTCGGCGATGGCGTTCTGGAAGTGAATGTTGTCCGGGGGGAGCAAGCCCGCGGCAATGGCGGGCGACTCGCCGACCACCCTCACGTTCGATTGGGTGACAGCATCGGTGATCTGGGGGGCGGTCTGGGGATTGACGGCGGTCTCGTCGGCCATGCGCTGGATCTCCACGCCGTCCGGAGATCGTCCCCCGGATGCGACGCGCCGGTTTTCGCGCCAGGATCGAGCCTTGGCAACCCGGCGACCGAGCGCCTCCGTCGCGACCGCCCTACGCCGCCTTGCACTCGGCGCTGACGCGCTTGGCGTCCAGCACCCCGGCCAGGGGGATGCCGTTGATGGTCTTCATGTGGACGTTCAGGCGGAAGCTTTCGGGCGTATAGGTCCCGTTGGCCGTCACCGGGGCCACGCGGCCCTTCTTGTCGGTCCAGGTCCCCTTAAGCGCCACCTTGCCGTCCCGCACCAGGCGGGTGTCGTAGTCGCAGGTGTATTTGCGGGTGCAGATGCCCTTGGAGAACTGCTCGACGTCGGCCTGCTTGAGACAGCGATCCTCGCCGCCGGCCGGGATCGGGCCGATACGGTAGCTGTACTCCCACTGGCCAGGCAGGATCGTCGTATGGGCGCCGGCCGCGCCCGTGGCCTGGGCGGCGATCCGGGGCGCTGCGACGGCCGCCACGGCGCCCAGGATCAGGGTTCCGGCGATCATGGCGGGGGCGAGCAGGCGCATGCGGTCGATCTCCTGGTGGGACGGCTTATATATAGAGCGGCAGATGAACCGCGTTTGAAGGCGATGTTGGGGCGCGGCGCGGCTTGACTCGGCAAGCTCCCTTCGCCTATATCGCCCGCTCTCGCGCGGTGGTCCGTCCTTCGCGCGCCGAAATTCATGTTGCGGAGCCTCCGGCTTCGCCCAAGCCCAAGGTATCCACCATGTCGCGCCGTTGCGAACTCACCGGGATCGGTCCGATGGTCGGCCACAATGTGAGCCACTCGAACATCAAGACCAAGCGCCGCTTCCTGCCGGCCCTGTCGCCCGCTTCGCTGCAGTCCGACTCCCTGGGTCAGACCTTCAAGCTGCGCATCAGCAACGCGGCCCTGCGCACCCTGGACTTCAAGGGCGGCCTGGACACCTTCCTGCTGGGCGCCAAGGACGAGCAGCTGTCGCCGCGCGCCCTGAAGATCAAGCGCCAGGTCAAGGCCAAGGCCGCCGCGACCGCCGTCGCCGCCTAAGCCTCTTCGGTTTCGACCGACGAAAGGCCCGCGAGGTTCGCCTCGCGGGCCTTTTCGCGTCTGCGCTGATCAGCGCCGGCAGACGCCCCGGTCATAGCGCCCGACCTGGCGGATCACAGCGTCGGGCTCGGCCTCGACGCGACGGCCCGAGACCAGGCCGTCGATGACCCGGCCGATCAGGTCGTTTAGCCGGGTGACGACATAGCAGTCGACCGACGGCTCGGCGTGGGCGGCGCCGATCCCGGAATCGTCGGTGATGAAGATGTAGCGGCTCTGGCTGACGGCCGCCGCCGCGCGCATCAGGTACTGGGCGTCGTCATCGACGCCGCTGGCCGCCACCGGCACGACCTGGATCCCCCGCTCGCGCGCCGACAGTATCGAGGTCCAGGCCTGGGCCCGGTCGGACTCGTGCGGCGGGGCGTCGGCGACCAGCAGCATCAGCTTCACCGCCCCCTCGCGCCAGGGATAGGCGTCGGCTTCCTGGAGCGCGACCTGCATGGCTTCGGGAAAGTCGCCGCCGCCATTGGCCGACTGGTGGGCCAGGCTCGCCTGGACGGCCTGGCGGTCGCCGGTGAACGGGTAGGTCCGCACGGTATAGGCGTCGCCCAGGTCTCGGTAGAACAGCAGGCCGGCGCGGATGTCGACGCCGGCGTGGCGCTCGCCCACCGTCCCCAGGATGTCGGACAGCTCCGCCGTCAGGTAGCTGAGCTCGTCGGCCATGCTGCCGGTGGTGTCCATGACCAGCAGCACGTCCACGGCCTGGACCGGCTTGGCGCGCCCCGGCAGGCGCAGGGTCAGGGTGCGCGGTGCGCCGGGGCGCGGCGCCGCCACGCCGGACACCACGCGGCCATCCGCGGCGGTCACTGACGCCTCGACGCGCTCGCCCAGCCGGTCGAGCTTGGGGAAGACCACCACCTGGCCGTCGGCCTTGGTCATCAGCCTCAGCGCCTCGCCGTCGGCCCGGCGGACGGTCACGGCGGACAGCGGCGCCCGCCGCCCATCGCGATCCACCACCCGGATCCGCAGCTGCTGGCCCGTATCGACGGCCGGATAGAGCTTGCGGCCCAGGCGCTGGCGGAATCGGTCGGCATAGGCCTGGTAGAGGTCGGGATTGAGCAGGTCGTCGTGATCGGCGGCGGTCAGCTGCCCCGCCCGCCGGGCCGGCGACTGGGCCAGGGGCGGCTCGTGCTCACGGCGCTCGATCACCGGCTCCAGGGCCCCGCCGTTCCGCGCGTTCGGCGCCGGCGGCGCGGCGCCAGGTGACGGCGGGGGAGCGGGTTCGGGATCCATGTAGCCAAGCGGCGATGGCGGCGGGGGCGGCGGCGGGGGCGGAGGAGGCGGCGGTGGAGGTGGGGGCGACGAGCCGCCGTCGCGCGCGTCGGGCCCGGCGCGCGAGGCGCTGACCACCACCGAATCCGCCACCTCCCGCTCGGCGGCGGGGACCCGCGCCAGCGGCGCGCTCGCCTCGCCCCGGCCTCGGACGGTCGACGCGCCCGCCATGCCGTCGGCGGCGGCCTTGGAGTCGGGCGCGGCCGTCGGCGTCGAGCACGCCGCCAGCCACAGCAGCGACACGCAGGCGGCCGCGGCCAAGGATCTGGTTTTCATGTGGACGCCCTCCCCGATTGCAACGCAGGTTAGGCGCCCGACGCGTCGCGCGCCAGGGCTGTATTACGGTCGGCGTCAGCGATGTCGAAAGTCCCGGCCTGGCGCGCCGACGGCCCATGAAAAAGCCCTCCCCGTCACCGGAGAGGGCTCTTCAACGCCACTGAAGGGGCCGATACGCCGCCCCGTACTAAACTTGGAAACGCGTCTTAGCGGGCGCGGATGGCCGGGTTGGCGTCGTTGTACGAGACCAGTTCCGGGTTGTTCAGCTTGACCACCGCGTCGTTGACCGAGGCGCGGACGCAGGCGGGGTACAGGTAGGAGGCCAGGCTCTCGCCGCGGACGGTCTGCCAGCAGACGGTCGAGGCGGCCTTGACGATCTCGGCGCGCAGTTCGGCCGGAGCCTTGCCGGCGGTCTTGATGCGGACTTCGGCGGCGCCGGCGGGCGCGGCGGCGAACAGGGCGACGGCCGAGGCGGCCAGGACGATGGAGCGGATCATGGGACGGATTCCAGGACAGCGTTGAACTTCAACCCGTCCGAAATGCGTTTCCCCGCGGCGGCTGGTCCGGGATCTCGCCCGCTCTGTCGCCTCGACCAAGCCATAGCTTGCTCGTTTTTACTTATCAACGGTTATATTGCAGTGCGGTCACAAAATTCGTTGACAGGCAAGGCCGCGACAACCTTGGGAGGAAACCCGGTCCCGCGCCGCCAAAAGCCGCGCGAAACCGGGCCCGAACGAGTCCTAGTAGCTGACCTTCAGCAGGCCGCTGGTGCGGAACGCCTGGCGGTCATAGGCCTTGAGGGTGGGGCTGCCCACCTTCTGCACGGCGTCGCGGGTCACTTCGCGGACGCAATCGGAATACAGGTCGTTGGGGTGCTGGCCGATCTCTTCGCGGCAGATCGACGAGGCGGCGGCGACGATGTCGGCGTGGATGGCGGCGACGGTGCGGCCGCGAACCTTGACGTGCTGCTCGCCGGCGAAGGCCGACGAAACGCTGGTCAGGGCGATGGCCGAGGCGGCCAGAACAAACAGAGTCTTCATGATTTCAGTTCCGAAAGGGGGTTGGAGTTCAACCACCTCCCGACGCGTTCCTCTGATGGCCGTTGGGATCTCGCCCGCTCAATCCATCGAAGGTAGCGGTAACATAGCCATACCGCCGCTTGAACTAAAATATTGAGTTTCAAAAGAAACTACCTACGGCTGCCGAGTTTTCGGGCGCCCAGCGCCCGCCGTCGAAAATCCCCGCGCTCGTCGGCGAGCGGCTCGGATTGTTCGCATATCCGCACAGTTCGTATCGATTGCCCCAGATTATCGGCGGCCGACCGAAGCCCTAACTTGGCGGCGTCACAAGGAGACGACCATGCAGGCGATCTATCAGGCGGGAACCTTCACCCTCGGCGGCCGGACCGTGAGGCGGCTGGGCTATGGCGCCATGCAACTGGCCGGACCCGGCGTCTTCGGCCCGCCGCGCGACCGCGACGCTGCGCTGGCGGTCCTGCGCGAGGCGGTGTCGGCCGGCGTCAACCACATCGACACCAGCGACTTCTATGGCCCTCACGTCACCAACCAGATCATCCGCGAGGCGCTGGCGCCCTATCCCGGCGACTTGGTGATCGTCACCAAGATCGGCGCGATGCGCGGTGACGACGCCTCCTGGACTCCGGCCTTTGGCGCCGACCAGCTGGAGCGCGCCGTGCACGACAACCTGCGCAATCTGGGCCTGGAGGCGCTGGACGTCGTCAACCTGCGGATCATGTTCGACGTCCACGGCCCGGCCGAGGGCTCGATCGCTGCGCCGCTCCAGGTTCTGGCCGATCTCCAGCGGCAGGGCCTGGTGCGCCACATCGGCCTGTCCAACGTGACCCCGACCCAGGTGGCGGAGGGCCGCGGGATCGCGGAGATCGTCTGCGTGCAGAACCAGTACAACCTGGCCCACCGCGAGGACGACGCCCTGATCGACGCGCTGGCCAGGGACGGGATCGCCTATGTGCCGTTCTTCCCGCTGGGCGGCTTCAGCCCACTGCAATCGACCGCCTTGTCGGACGTCGCCGCGCGGCTGCAGGCCACGCCGATGCAGGTCGCCCTGGCCTGGCTGCTGCGCCGCGCCCCCAACATCCTGCTGATCCCCGGCACCTCGTCGGTCGCCCACCTGCGCGAGAACCTGGCGGCGGCGTCGCTGGCGCTGCCGGACGAGGTCATGGCGGACCTGGAGGGGATCGGCGCGCAGTCAGGGCTCTAGAAGCGGGCCTTGGCGGCCTGGACGAAGGCCGCCAGGTCGGGCGCCAGCTCGGGTGCCCCAGGATCATCGGCGGTCGCCGCGCAGACCGCCGAGACGATGGCCCGGGTCTGGCCTTCCTCGGCCGGGATGAACAGGGCCTTGTCATAGTCGACGTGGTGGGCGCGCGCCGCATCGGGCCACTGGAAATAGTCGGCGGCGGCCGCGCGGATGCGGGCGCCGTCGCAATCGACCTGCAACCGGAACACGCTGACATTGGCCTTGCCGACATAGCGACCGGCGGCGTCGGCGACGTCGTCCTGGGTGGGCGAATAGAGGACGATGCGCGCGCGGCGGACCGCTTTCGCCCCGGGCTCCCCCACGATGACGCCCTCGACGAGCCCGACCACGTGCTGGGCGTCCGCCGAGATGATCGCGACGGGCGCGAGGGCCCGCGGCCCGGCCATGGCGGGACAGCCCAGGGCGGTCGCCAGCAGGGCGCTCATCAGGATTCCGGCGGAAGGTCTCAGCGCCGCCGCACCGGCTTCTTCGGCTTCGGCGGCGCGGGGGGCGGCGGTGGCGGGGCCGTCCAGTCGAAGGCCATCAGCAGGGTGCGCTCGGTCGGCGTGTCGTTGTCGTCCGACAGGATGTAGATCCGCGTCGCGCCGGACGGGCTCCTGCTGAGCGCGATCCCCTCGAAATTGTCGCGGGTGATCGCCCCGTCCAGGGTCAGGGTGGCGGCCAGGTACTGCCGGGCGGCGGGGGCGCGGGGGTCGATCACGAACCGCACCTGACCGCGCCAGCCGCGGATCGGGTCATAGGCCCGGAACAGGGCGGCGACCGACTGGCCCTCGAAGGCCGCGAAGCTGGTCAGGCCCCAGGTGAAGTCGGGCGGCGACTGCGGCGTCTGGCCCACGCACGGCGCCGACAGCCGGCAAAGCCACACCTCGCCCTCCTCGCCGCCCACCAGATAGGCGTCGGGACCGGCGATCGGATAGGCGGTCAGGGCCTCCATGCCCTCGTTGTCGGGGAAGGTGGTGCTGGGCTTGTTGACGGCCCGCGGCAGGCCGTAGGTCCCGTCCGGCTGGCGCGGATAGAGCCAGATGCGGTGGTCGCGCTCGAAGCTGACCAGGCGGTCGCCGTTGGGCAGGATCGCCAGGCCCTCGGCGTCGGCCTTCTCCTTGCCCTGCAGCGGCTGGCCGTCCGGGCCCTTCAGCGGCGACAGCTTGCCGTCGGTCAGGCCGACCAGGCGGCCGGCCTCGTCCAGCTTCAGCCGGGCCTCGAACAGGTCGCCGTCGTCGCCGATCGCCACCAACCCGCCGTCGGGGCCGAACTTCAGGTCCGACAGGCCGTGCAGGCGCTGGGTGTCGGGGCTGCTGATCGCCACGCCGCCGGCATAGACGAAGCGGCCGATGGCTGTGGGCGGCGGATTGGCCGAGCTCAGCGGCACGGGCGTGGCGACCACGCTAATCTCCGGCCCGACCTTGACCGGCGCGATCGGCAGCACGACCGGTTGCGGCGGGGCCTTGGCGCACTGCCCCAGGGCCGCGGACGCCAGGCCCAGCACCAGCAAGCCGCGCAGTCCGATCACGCGGGAACCTTGCGGGCGGGTTTCGGCTGAGAAGGCTGCACGGTCGGCGGGGCGGCCAGAAGCCCCCGGGCCCGCTTGACCGCCTTGGGCTCCTCGTCGAACAGCCCGGCCAGCTGGTCGACCAGGGCGCCGCCCAGCTGCTCGACATCGACGATGGTCACCGCCCGGCGGTAGTAGCGCGTCACGTCGTGGCCGATACCGACGGCGATCAGCTCGACGGGGCTCCTGGTCTCGATCTCGGCGATCACCTGCCGCAAGTGGCGCTCCAGATAGTGGCCCGAATTGACGCTGAGGGTGGAGTCGTCCACCGGCGCGCCGTCGGAGATCACCATCAGAATGCGGCGGGCTTCGGGCCGGCCGATCAGCCGCTGGTGGGCCCACATCAGGGCCTCGCCGTCGATGTTCTCCTTCAGCAGGCCCTCGCGCATCATCAGGCCCAGGTTCTTGCGGGCCCTTCTCCAAGGCGCGTCGGCGCTCTTGTAGATGATGTGGCGCAGGTCGTTCAGCCGGCCCGGGGCGGGCGGCTTGCCGGTCTTGATCCACTCGTCGCGGGCGCTGCCGCCCTTCCAGGCGCGGGTGGTGAAGCCCAGCACCTCGACCTTGACCGCGCAGCGCTCCAGGGTGCGGGCCAGGATGTCGGCGCAGACCGCCGCCACCATGATCGGCCGGCCGCGCATCGAGCCGGAATTGTCGATCAGCAGGGTCACGACGGTGTCGCGGAACTCGACGTCCTCCTCCTGCTTGAACGACAGCGGAGCGGTGGGGTCGATGATCACCCGGGTCAGGCGGGCGACGTCCAGCATCCCCTCCTCCAGGTCGAAGGTCCAGGCGCGGTTCTGCTGGGCCAGCAGGCGGCGCTGCAGCTTGTTGGCCAGCCGCGAAACGACGCTGGAAAAGGCCGCCAGCTGCTGGTCCAGATAGGCGCGCAGGCGGGTCAGCTCGTCGGCGTCGCACAGGTCCTCGGCCGGCACCACCTCGTCATAGGCCGTGGTGAACACCTTGTAGGCCGGCTCGTTGGAGCCGCCCTGCCCCTGGTCCGGACGGGCCGGCTTGGCGCCGTCGCCCATCTCCGGGGCCTCTTCGGTGTCCTCCGGGTCGCCGTCCTGCTCGGACTGGACCATCTCCTCGTCGCCGGCCTCGGACTCGCGGTCGGAGGTCTCGGCCTGCTCGGGCTGGGCGCCGTCGGACTGCTCGCCCTCGCCTTCGCCGGAATCGTCCTCGGAGGCCTCGGTGTTCTGGTCCTCGTCGCCCTGGTCCTCGTCGGACTGCTCGGTGGCGTCGGACATGTCCTCGCCCAGGTCCAGGTCGCGCAGGATCTCGCGGGTGACCCGGGCGAAGGCGGCCTGGTCGTCGATGGCGGCGGCCAGGCGGTCCAGGTCCTTGCCGGCCCGGGCCTCGATGTCGGCGCGCAGGATGTCGACCAGGGCCTTGGCGCCATCAGGCGGGGCGTCGCCGGTCAGGCGCTCGCGGACCATCAGCGACAGGATCTCGGCCATCGGCGCGGACTGGCGGTCGGTGGCGACGGCGCGGGTCAGGCCCTGCTTTTCCAGGCGAGCCTCGAGGGCGGCGGTCAGGTTGGCCCGCACCCCGCCCAGGGCGTTCGAACCGATCGCTTCCAGCCGCGCCTGCTCGATGGCCTCGAAGGCCGCCTGGCCGTCGGGCGAGCCGGGGCGAGCCCGGGCGTGGGCGACCGCGTCATGGTGGGCTAGGCGCAGGGCCATCTGGTCGGCCAGGCCGCGGATGCGGGCGGCCTCCTTGGCGTTCAGGTCGCGCGGCGGATGGGGCAGCACCGCCCGGTTGCCGATCAGGCTGGGGCCCTCGCCGGAGAACACCACCTCAAGGTCGGGGGTCTCGGCGAGCGATCGCGCCGCGTGGGCCAGGGCGCGCTTGAACGGTTCGGTCGGGCTTTCGGGCTTGGAGGCCATGGGGAATGGGTTACCCAGCCGAGGCCCTTAACACAAGGCGCCGAACGGGATCGCGACGGGAACAGGGCGCGCCGAGGCCGCGTTGCCCCTGGGAAGCCCGCGACAGGCGGGCCCAGCCTTTGAGGAAACCACCATGCTGAAATGGGCTTTCATCCTGGCCATCGTCGCCCTGATCGCCGGCGCCCTGGGCTTCACCGGCATCGCCGGCGCGGCGGCGGGGATCGCCAAGATCCTGTTCTTCCTGTTCCTGCTGGGCTTCATCATCTTCGCCGTCCTGGGGGTGACGGTGTTCAAGAGCGTGACGAAGTAGCTCACTGCGTCCTTCGAGGCCCGCTGCGCGGGCGCCTCAGGATGAGGACCTTTGTGCTGACTTCCTCATCCTGAGGTGCGAGGCCCAGCCGAGCCTCGAAGGACGCACCGCGTTTCAGCGGCCTACCTTACCGCGGCGTAGGCCTTGGCCTGTTCCCCCACCACCGCCACCAGGTCGCCCATGGTCAGGTTGACGTCCACCAGGTGCAGCCCCCAGTCCTTCAGCGGCTGGCCCAGCACCAGCAGGTCGCCGGGGATGTTGTCGGTGCGCGGGTCGGCCTTGTCGGGGTGGACCGTGACGGCCAGATAGTCGAAGCCGCCGCTGCTGACGCACTCGGCCGAGACCAGTCCCGGCAGTTCCACGAACGGCGTCGAGACCGTCGCGTCCTTGGTCCAGACCGTGGCCGGGCGCATGGCCGTGCCCATGATCGTGCGGTCGGCGAAATAGCTGCGCAGCGGGGCCGAGCCGCCGGCCAGGGCCGCGGGATTGACGCAGGCGGCCTTCATGCCCGGTTCGGCGACCTTGCCGAAGAACTTGCTGCTGGCCGGCGGCGGGCTGTCGGCGCGGAACGAGACGTAGGAGATCACGCAGCCGGTCTGGCCGGCCTTGCGGCACAGGGGCAGCGAGCCATAGGCGTCGGTGGCCGGGTCGACCGGCGTGTTCATGCCCAGGATCAGGGCCGAAACCAGCTGCTTCTGCACCGGCTTGCCGTCGATCTCCTCCTTGATCAGCCGCAGCAGGATGCGCGACCCCTGCGAATGGCCCACCAGCACCACGCCGCGGCCGTGATTGTCGCGGGCCAGGTAGTCCTTCCAGGCGGCCAGCACGTCGGCATAGGCCAGCTCGCCGTCGCCGTTCGAGGCCTGGCCCATCATCACCTTGCGCAGGGCGGCGATGGTCACCTGGCGATAGCTGGGGGCGTACAGCTTGCAGACCTGGCCGAAGCGGGCGAACTGCTGGTCGGCCACCGCCTTTTCCGGCAGGTCCGGCGTCATGTCGCTGTTGCCGCCGGGGTCGCTGGACACCGTGGGATAGACGTAGAAGCAGTCGATCGGGGCGTCGGGATCGGCCTTGAACGGCTCAATGCGGGTGGAGCCGTCCGCCTGGACCACCGTGGCGGTCTGGTCGGCGGCGCAGGCGTCGTCGCGGCCGGGCCGGCACAGCCAGTTTTCGTCCTTGGCGTAGTCGTTCGGCGCGACCGGACCGGCGGGGGCCGGCTGGGCGCAGGCCGCCGCCCCCAGGCCCAACGCGGTGACCAGGCCCAGAGCGGCCCACAGCTTGCGTGACATCGACACCCCCAACGCTTGTTCGCGGCGGAGGATGACGCACGTCTTCCAAGTTGTCATCCCGGACGAGCGCGCCAGGACCGATCATTCAAGGCCGAGCGTGGTCCTCGTCCTTCGACAAGCTCAGGATGAGGACCATTTACAGGCTCAGCAGTCGAAAACCTCATCCTGAGCTTGTCGAAGGACGAGGTTTCGCTCCCCCGGGAGCCTGGATCTTGGTCCGCCCTAGGCCGGCAGCCATCGGCGCGGGAACTTGTCGCCCAGGGCCCGCGCCTCGCCGGGCTTCAGCCCCAGTTCGCGCATCTTGTAGGCGACCACCTCGCGCAGGGCCTCGACCGGCTCGCGACCGGCGGAAGGACTGGACGCAACGGGGCCGGCCTGCATGGCCAGGTCCACCGCGGCCCATTCGGCCTGGGCGCGGTCGGGCTTGCCGACGGCGAAGTAGTGGCGGACGGGCAGCCGCTCGCCGGGCGTCTCGACCATCACGCCGACCACCCAGCCTTGAACAATCAGATCGGCGTCGGGGCGCTGGCGGAACATGGGATCGATGTAGCGATTTCGCGGGCCGGCTCAAGCCTTGCCGCAATCGGCCATAGCGTCGCCGTAAATCGGCCAAGCCGGACGCCGCAACCTCCGGACGTACGACGGGAGGTCGGATCCATGACCGCGCGGGGGCGATGGCGAGCGCGGCTGGCGGCCGGCGGGGCGGGCCTGGCGATCAATGCCGGCCTGCTGGCCCTGCTGACCCTGGAACGGCGGACGCCTTCCATGGCCGACCCGCCGACCGTGGTCGTCGCCCTGGAGCCGCGCCCCGTTCCGCCCAAAGTCGAGCCCGACCGGCGGACCGCGCCGCCTCGTCAGGCCGGTCCGCCCTCGCCGGCCCCGCCTCGGCTCCAGACGTCGCCGTCCAGCGTCGCGCCGCTGGTCCTGCCCACCGTCCCGGCCGGCCCGAATATGTCCCAGGCCGTGGAGCCGCGCTGGCGGGTCGGCGGCGGCGAGTACCTGGATCCGGCCAGCGCCCGCCGGGCCCGCAGGCTGTGGGAGGCGGCCGAGGACCGCCGCTACAAGCGCGCGTGCCTGGGCCAGTCCAGCGAGCACATGACCGAGGAAGAGACGTTCGCCTGCTGGGACGCCTGGGGCGGCGGCGCGCCGATGACCGGCCCGGGCGGCAGACGCCCCGGCCGGTCCTGGCCAGGCCTGCCCGCCGATCCTCCGCGAATCCGCCCTGGAAGCCCTAGCCCAGCATCTGGAACGCCGCCTGGCTGAGCAGGCCCAGGGTTAGCCACAAAGCCAGGCCCAGGGCGATATAGACGGCCTTGGGGGTACGCCGGTTACGGAAATGGTGGATCTCGTGTCTCGCCATCGACCAGCCTCCTCGACGCCTTTTGCGTCCGCGGAGTCAGGAACGAGCTTCGCCACGTTTTCGCTGCAGGTGTTAACGCGACCGTGATCGGTTATCCACAAGCGGGGCGGGAACTCGCGGCGGCGCTCGCCTCGCCAGGACCGCTCAGGCGCCGGGATCCAGCGCCCGCAGCACCATGGCGCTGTCCACCACCTGCTCCATGCGGACGATCTGGCCGTCCTTGAGCGTGTAGAGGTGGGCGAAGGTGGCGGTCATGGCCTTGCCGGTGGCGCGATAGGTTCCCGAATAGACCCCGAAGGCGGCGACATGGTCGCCGTCCTCGAGATAGGTGTGCGCCTCGGCGCGGTAGTCGATCCATTCGGTGGCCAGGCGCTGGAAGACGTTGGCGGCGATGGCGTCGAAGCCGACATAGGTCCCGGCATAGGGAAAGCCGGCCGCTTCGGTCCAGGTCGCGTCGGGCGCGAGCGCCGCCCGCAGCCGCTCGCCCTTCTGCGCCGGCGAGGCCTCGTAGGTCCCGCGTATGACGTCCTTGTTGGAGGCCATCTCAGCCCCACTTCATTTCGCCGGTGGCGACCTTGGCGCCGATCTGCAGGGCCAGGCCCATGCCGGCGTCCGGATAGCGGGCGGTCATCGCCGCGATCAGGGCCGCGGAGTCCTTGGCCTTGGCCAGTTCCTGCTCGAAGGCCAGCAGGTAGTCTCGGGTGTAGGTCAACGCCGCCGAGCCGGTTGGCGCCGTGGTCGTCATGTGGCCGGGCACGACCACGGCCGGCTTGCGGGCCAGCAGGGCGTCCAGCTGCGCGACCCAGGCGGCGCGGGCCTCGGCGCCGGCGGTGTCCGCGGTCCAGACATGGACGCCGGAGAACACCAGCACGCCGCCGAAGACCGCCGACAGCGACGGCGCCCAGAGATAGCGGCGATTGGCCAAGCCCTGGGCCGGGACGATCTGGATCGCCTGGCCGTCGACGGTCAACTGATCACCGTCGAAGGCGGTCGGCATGACGATGTCCGCGAGCGTCTTGGGGCCGTTGTCGCCCAACTGCGGCCCCCAGGTCGCCAGCTTCTTCTCGACGCTGGCCTGGATCGCCGCGATCGTGTCGGAAGCGGCCAAGACCTTGGCCTCCGGGAAGGCGGCCTTGATCGGTCCTAGGCTGAAATAATAGTCCGGGTCGCTCTGGCTGACATAGACGGTCGTCAGCTCGCGGCCCGTGGCCTTGATGGCGTCGGCCAGCGCCTGGCCGTCGGGCAGGGTGAAGCCGCCGTCGATCAGCACGGCTTCCTTGGGGCCCCAGACCAGGACCGGCGCGCGGAAGAAGCCGTTTTCCCCAGCGGGGAAGGCCTTCCAGTCCAGCGTGACGCCAGCGGCCAGCGCATCGCTCTGGCCGGCGAGGGTTGCGGCGGCGCCGCCTGCGATCATCGTCATCATCAGTCTCCGGGTGGGCATGAGGGGCTCCTGATCTCCCGCAGGATGCGCCCGGCCGATTGCCATGCAAAGGTCGGGAAAATACACTCATCGTATGTCACAGACATACAATCACCGGGACGGCGCCGATCGCGGCCTCAACAATCTCAAGCGCATGGCCTATTTCGCCGAGGTGGTCGAAACCGGCTCGTTCACGGCGGCGGCCGATCGGCTGGGCATCACCAAGGCCGTGGTCAGCCAGCAGGTCGCCAAGCTCGAGCGCGCGTTCGAGACCACCCTGCTGGTCCGCACCACCCGCAGCGTGCGGCCGACCGAGGAAGGGCGCGCCTTCTACGAACGTTGCGCCCGCGTGCTGTCCGAAGCGCAGGAGGCCTTCGACGGTCTGGAGGCCGACGATCGCGCGCCGACCGGCCTGCTGCGGCTGACCGCCCCGTTCGACTACGGCGTCGCCGTCGTCGTCCCGGCCATCGCCGAGTTCCACCGCCGGTTTCCGGCCTGCACCGCCGACCTGGTGATCAGCGACCGGACCCTGGATCCGGTCGAGAAGGACATGGAACTGGCGATCCGGGTCGGCTGGCTGACCGACAGCGCCTTGCGGGCGCGGCGGATCGGATCGTTCCAGCAGATCCTGGTCGCGAGCCCCGCCTTGGCGGCCCGGCTGGGCGACGGCGCCGAGCCTAGCCAGGTCGCGGATCTGCCCTTCGTCGCCAACAGCGTCCTGCGCGACCCGCTGGGCTGGACCTTTTCCAACGGCGAAGGCCAGCAGCGGTCGGTGCGGGTGTCGGCGGCGCTGGCCATCGACGCCACCCTGGGGGTTCTGGAAGCGGTGCGGGCCGGCGTCGGCCTCTCGATCCTGCCGGACTATGCGGTGCAGGCCGACCTGGCCAGCGGCCGCCTGATCCGCGTGCTGCCCGCCTGGAGTCTCGAGAGCGGCGGGATCTACGCCGTCACGCCCGCGACCCGCTTTCGGCGCGCCCGGGTCACGGCCTTCCTCGACATCCTGGTCGCGTGGGAGCGGCGTCGGGCGCAGGCGCAATAGCCAAAAGAAAAGGGCGGGACCTTTCGGTCCCGCCCTTCTCCATTTCGTTCAGCCTAGGCTGACCGGACTTCTTAGAAGTCCATGTCGCCCATGCCGCCCATGCCGCCGCCGGGAGGGCCGCCGGCGCCGGCGCCCTTCTTGGGCGCCTCGACGATGGCGGCTTCGGTGGTGATCAGCAGGCCGGCCACCGAGGCGGCGTCCTGCAGGGCGGTGCGGACCACCTTGGCGGGGTCGATGACGCCGTCGGTGATCAGGTCGACATACTGCTCGGTCTGGGCGTTGAAGCCGAAGGTGGTCGAGTCGCTTTCGAGGATCTTGCCGACCACGATCGAGCCTTCGACGCCGGCGTTCTCGGCGATCTGGCGGATCGGAGCCTGCAGGGCGCGACGGACGATGGCGATGCCGGCGGTCTGGTCGTCATTGTCGCCGACCAGGGTCGCCAGGGCCTTGGAGGCCTTCAGCAGAGCCACGCCGCCGCCCGGGACGATGCCTTCTTCCACGGCCGCGCGGGTCGCGTTCAGGGCGTCGTCGACGCGATCCTTCTTTTCCTTCACCTCGACTTCGGTCGAGCCGCCGACCCGGATGACCGCGACGCCGCCGGCCAGCTTGGCCAGACGCTCTTGCAGCTTTTCCTTGTCGTAGTCCGAGGTGGTGTCTTCGATCTGCTTCTTGATCTGCGAGATGCGGGCTTCGATGGCCGACTTCTCACCGACGCCGTCCACGATGGTGGTGTCGTCCTTGGTGATCGAGACCTTCTTGGCCTTGCCCAGCATGTCGAGCGAGACGTTCTCGAGCTTGATGCCGAGATCTTCGCTGACGACCTGGGCGCCGGTCAGGATGGCGATGTCTTCCAGCATGGCCTTGCGGCGATCGCCGAAGCCCGGAGCCTTGACGGCGGCGACGCGCAGGCCGCCGCGCAGCTTGTTGACCACCAGGGTGGCCAGGGCTTCGCCCTCGACGTCCTCGGCGATGATCACCAGCGGACGGCCCGACTGGACGACGGCTTCCAGCACCGGCAGCAGCGGCTGCAGCGACGACAGCTTCTTTTCGAACAACAGGATGAGCGGCTCTTCGAGCTGGACTTCCATCTTGTCGGCGTTGGTGATGAAGTACGGCGACAGGTAGCCGCGGTCGAACTGCATGCCTTCGACGACGTCGAGTTCGGTCTCGGCGGTCTTGGCTTCCTCGACGGTGATGACGCCTTCGTTGCCGACCTTGTCCATGGCCTTGGCGATCATCTCGCCGACGTCCTTGTCACCGTTGGCCGAGATGGTGCCGACCTGGGCGATCTCGTTGTTGGTGGTGACCTTCTTCGACGACGCCTTGATGGAGTCGACGACGACGTGGACGGCCTTGTCGATGCCGCGCTTCAGGTCCATCGGGTTCATGCCGGCGGCGACCGACTTGAGGCCTTCCTGGACGATGGCTTGCGCCAGCACGGTGGCGGTGGTGGTGCCGTCGCCGGCCTTGTCGTTGGTCTTGGACGCGACTTCGCGGATCATCTGCGCGCCGAGGTTCTCGAACTTGTCAGCCAGTTCGATTTCCTTGGCGACCGAGACGCCGTCCTTGGTCGAGCGCGGGGCGCCGAACGACTTTTCGATCACGACGTTGCGGCCCTTGGGGCCCAGGGTCACCTTCACCGCGTTGGCGAGGATGTTGACGCCGCGCAGCATCTTGTCGCGCGCGTCGGAGGAGAAATAGACGTCTTTAGCGGCCATTTGAGAGCCCTTCTAAAAGAGAAACTTGGGGTCGAAAGCGGAGAGCAACTCGGGCCTTTAGGCCTCGACGATGCCCAGGACGTCGCTTTCCTTCATGATCAGCAGATCCTGGCCGTCCACCTTCACTTCGGTGCCGGACCACTTGCCGAACAGGATGCGGTCGCCGGCCTTCACGTCCAGGGCGACGATGTCGCCCTTGTCGTTGCGGGCGCCGGGGCCGACGGCGACGACTTCGCCTTCCTGCGGCTTTTCCTTGGCGGTGTCGGGGATGATGATCCCGCCCTTGGTCTTGGTTTCTTCTTCGACACGCTTCACCAGGACGCGGTCGCCGAGAGGGCGAAATTTCATGACTCGTTCTCCGTCGGGACGGTTTTCATTTATGGTTCGTCTGCAGTCGGGAGCGCCGCTGTTAGCAGTCGCTCCCATCGAGTGCTAACGCCGCGCAGGAGTTAGGACCGGCGGTGAGGCGAGTCAAGGACGAGCCTCCAACTTGCTTGGGGGCGATTTGCCGTAGGCAGGCCGGCTCCCGGATGGACGACGATCCGGCGACGGACATAGATAGGAACGAAGACGGCGGCATGAAGACGATGAAGCCCCCTGCCCTGGCCCTGATCGGGCTGTTGACCTTCCCGGACGACCTGGCCTTCAGGTTCAAGCGGCCGGGGGAGCCCGACCGGCGAGGCGACTGCGGAGTCGTGTTCAGGGTAGGAGTGCGCTGATGATCGACCATATCGGACTGACCGTGCGCGACCTGAAGGTCTCCAAGGCCTTCTACGACGCCGCCTTCGCGCCCCTGGGCGTCGAGGTGGTGATGAGCGTCACCGCCGACGAAACGGGATCCTACGGCTACCTCGGCTACGGCCCCGGCGCCGACAGCCGCGACATCCAGGCGGGCAAGCCCAGCTTCTGGATCGGCGGCGGCGAAACCCTGACGGGCCCGATGCACGTGGCCTTCGTGGCGGCCACGCGGGCCCAGGTCGACGCCTTCCACGCCGCCGCCCTGGCCGCCGGCGGGGTGGACAACGGGCCGCCGGGGGTTCGGCCGCATTATCACCCCAACTACTATGGAGCCTTCGTGCTCGACCCGGACGGCCGCAACATCGAGGCGGTCTGCCATGCGCCCGCATAAGCCCGCATAGGCGGCTGGAGACCTGACCCGCGTGATCATTTCGAGCTACGGCCTTTCGCTTCTCCTGGCGATCATCGCCTGCGTGATCGGCGGGGTGCTGGGCGGCCTGACCCTGGCCCGGCCAGGTTCGGTCCTCGGCCTGACCGCTCCGGACGGCGACGGCAGGACCGAGGGTCGGGCCCTGGGCGGCCTGCTGATCCTGTCGCACGCCGCCGCGGCCCTGTTCCTGGGCTACCAGTCGCACGTCGGGGCGGCCATGGCCTTCGCCCTGGCCATGGCCTGGCTGGGCGCGGCCCTGGGCCGGGCGGTCTCGGCCCTGGTCGACCGGGCGCGCGACCGCCTCAACCTGGGCAGCCTGGCCTTCGAGATCCTGATCGCCGTCACCCTGTCCCTGCCGTTCTTCAACGCCGGCCGGCTGGTGGTGCTGCGCGGGCACGGGATGCTGGTTTAGGTTTTAGAGAGATCGCCCGTCCCTCTTTCAGCCGTCATCCCGGGCCTTGCGCCCGGGACCCCTGGTTCAGCTGACGGTGAAGCGCCTTGGCGCGCTAGCCGCGCCACACCCCTGCCCTTGCGGCTGACAGAGGGGTCCCGGGTACAAGGCCCGGGATGACGGTGGAAGAATGATGCGGGACTACGCTAGTCTCATCCCCATGACCCAACGCCCCTTCGTCCGCCGCGAGATCCTGGTCGGCGCCGGCCTGCTGGCCGCCTTTCCGGCCGCCGCCCAGGTTCTTGCTCCTTCGCCCCTGACGCGGCCGCCCCTGCCCAACGCCTACGTCGCCCTTGACACCCCGCAAGGCCGGATCGTCATCGAGTTGGCCGTCGAGCAGGCCCCGATCACCACCGCCAACTTCCTGCGCTATGTCGACAGGAAGCTCTATGACAAGGCGACCTTCTTCCGGGCCTCGCGGGCGCCCGGCGCCGTCGACTACGGCCTGATCCAGGGCGGGCTGCAGAACGTCGGCGCCCTGCCGCCCATCGCCCACGAACCGACCAGCCAGACGGGGCTCAAGCATGTGGACGGCGCGGTGTCGATCGCCCGCACCGCCCCGGGCACCGCCACCTCGGACTTCTTCATCTGCATCGGCGACGCGCCCTACCTGGACGCCAACCCGACCGGAACCGGCGACAACCTCGGCTTCGCCGCCTTCGGCCGCGTGGTCCAGGGCATGGACGTGGCCAAGAAGATCCTGGCCCTGCCCACGCCCGGCAAGGCGATCAATCCGGTGATGAAGGGCCAGATCCTCGACCCGCCCGTGCCGATCACCTCGGCCCGCCGCGTCCCGGTCCCGACGGGACCGGACGTGACGGCGCCGCCGAAGCTCTGAAGCGAGCCCAAACGCCGAACCCGGGTCCGAAGGTCTGGGTACGTGAGCGAGGCGTCTCACCTCAACGGCAGATGCAGCTCCGCCGCCGTGCCGTGTTCCGGCGTGTCCAGGAAGAAGCGTTGGCAGTAGATCGGGAAATCGCGCATTTCCTCGCCGCTGGCCGGCAGCCAGTCGCGGTAGAGATAAAGGGCGGCGGGCTCCAGATTGTGGGTGTCGCCCGTCACCCGCAGCACCGCGCAGCGCCCGCCGGGGATTTCGCCTTCCCGGACCCCCTCGCCCTCGATTTTCTGGTCGGCGGAGACGCCGACGCACAGGTCCATCCGATAGTCGGCCGGGTTGGCGGGCCGCCGCTCGGTGTACCAGATGTTGAAGGTCGAACTTGTCTTGGGCGTCAGTCCGGCCGCCTTGCGCCAGGCGATGAACCGCTCGCGGGTGACGTCGAAGGTCTGCGGGTCGCCCCGGTGCTCGAACATCGCCACGCGGGTCGGCCCCACCTCGCGGATCGTGACCTGGTCGGGGGTGAAGGTCTCTTGCATGATCTTGCTCCTGGCTGCGTTGAGCGGCGAGATGGCCGCAAGCCACGGCTCCCATTCGGGAGATTTCCGGAAACGCGACGGCGACTGCGCGAACCGCTGCCGAAAGGCGCGGGCGAAGGCGTCGGGCGACTCAAAGCCCGCGTCCATGGCGATCTCGGTGACGCTCACCCCCTGCCCGTCGGCCAGCTGTTTCGAGGCCCGCTTCATGCGGGCCAGCTGGACGTAATGGTGCAGCGAGATTCCGAACGTCGCCTTGAACTGCCGATGGAAATGGAATTTCGAGAACGCCGCGACGCCGCTCACCGCCTCCAGATCCAGGTCGCCGTCCAGATGCCGGTCGATATGGTCCAGCACCCTCTGCATCCGGGCATGGTAGTGGTCGAGCGCCGTCGTCATCATTCTCATCCGCTGTGACGATCCTAGCTTGCCGCGCGCGGCCGTCGCGCGCTCGACCGATCTTGCGGTTTGGCGGGCGACGGCGCGGCGCCAATAGGCTTGGTCCGCCAAGGGTTCAGAGGCGGCCACCGGCTCACCGATACCGGTAGAACTTCACCCGCTGGATCTGGAACTGGCCGGGGGCGAGGCGGATGTGGCGGCCCTGGTGGGTCTGGTCGCCGTTCAGGGTCCGGCCAGGGACCCAGCGGCCCTGGGCGTCGAACACGCCCTCGACCGCGCTGTCGATGCCGGCCAGGGCGGGACCGTTCCCAGCGCCGGCGAAGGTGACGACCAGGCCCCGGCCGGCGATCAGGTACTCTTCCGGACCAATCTGGATGATCAGCCCGCCGTGGGCGGCGGTCTTCTGGTCGGCCTTGGGCGTCCAGGGGTCGAGGAAGCCGACGGTGAACCTGTAGTCGCCGATCACCTGGCTGACCGGCTGGTCCAGCACCGTGCCGTCCTCCAGCACGCGCGGCTTGAAGCCCGACATCTTGCCTAGGCCCTGGGCCGCCAGGATCGCAGGGGTCAACTGCTTGAGCACGCCATAGGCCTGGGTGACCGCCGCCTGGGCCGTGTCGTCGGCGTTCTCGACCTGGAACGGCGAGAAGCCCAACGCGTCCAGCTTGCCGATCGTGTAGAAGGCGTTGGCCGGCGTCTCGGGCGCGCCGACATTGTTGGCCTCGGGGATGAACAGCGCGTTGTCCGGACGCTTGTAGCGGCCGGCCAGGTCGTTGAAGTTGGGGAAATAGATGTCGGGCGAGATCAGGTCGACGCTGGGCGCGCCGGTCTTCCAGACGTCGATCAGGTGCGGCAGCGGCCCGCCGCTGGGATAGTCGCCCGGCGCCTTGCCCGTGCGGTTCAGGGCGACATTGACGTACATCGGCAGCGGATAAGCGGCCTTGCCGGCCCGGGTCACGGCGTCGGCGTAGCGGGCGTAGAACCAGGCGGTGAACACCTCCTGGCCGGCGTCGCCGTCGCCGAACACCTGCGCCCAGCTCCCGGCGGTCTTCGCCCCATGGGCCCGCCACAGGGCGCGCAGCTCGGGCTCGATCGCCTCGCCGCCGGCCACCAGGCGCTCGAGCAGTTCGGGCGGCACGGGCGCGGCCCAGGCGGCGTTGGCTTCGGGCCCCCACTCGCGGGCGACCGGCAACATGCCGATCTCGTTCTCGACCTGGACCATCAGCACCGTGCCCTGGGCGTCCACCGCCTTCAGGTGGGCCAGCAGGGCGGCGTAGGCCCCGGCGTCGGCGTCGCGGGTCTGGGCCGAGAAGGCCGACAGGATCTCCTGGCTGCCCCCGTTGGCCGCCTTGGCCCGGGGGAAGCGGGCGTCGTCGCGCTTCACCCACGCGGGGACATAGGTCGACATGCTGTTCTTCCAGGCCCCGAACCACAGGATCATCAGGTGCATGTCCTGGGCCCGGGCGTCCTTCAGCAGGCCGTCGACGCTGGAGAAGTCGTAGGCCCCTTCCTTCGGCTCGACCAGCTCCCACGAGACCGGCGCCAGCACGGTGTTGAGGTTCATGGCCTTCAGCTTGGGCCAGTAGCGGGCCATGTAGGCCTGGCTGGAGGCGCTGGAATTGCCCAGCTCGCCGCCCAGCACCAGCATCGGCTTGCCGTCGACCACCAGCCGCCGGGCCGAACCCTGGGCCTCCAGGTGGGGCATGCCGGCGGCCGCGCCCTGGACCAGCAGCAGCGAAGCCGCCAGGGCCGCGGCCGCGACGCGCCTCGGCCGCGGCCAGCCAGCTCGGTTCTGCAGAGGTCCCTGGTCCATACGCTTCCCGTCGCGGCTCGGCGTCCTGTCGCGCCGTGACCGGTGATAGCGCTAACACATCTTACACGCGGCCTGAATAGGTCAGACCTCTGGCGCGGTCAGACCGTCAGCGTCCTGAGCGGGACAAGGCCGGTCTCGGTTTCCAGCCGCAGGCGATAGGCGCCGGGCCGCAGGAACAGCACGGCCGAAGCGGCCTCCGGCGCCAGCACCAGCTGGTCGGCCGGGATGGCCTGGTCGGAGTCGACGGCGTGGACCGCCTGAAGGAGGACCGTCGCCGTTCGCGGGCGGGGCGCGGCGACCTCCACCCGGCGGCGCTCATGGTCGGCCGCCAGCCAGCCCGGGCGACCGGCGACGTCGGCCAGAGGCGGATGGAACACGGCCAGGTCGGCCCCGGCCGGCTCCGCCCCGAGCCACCCGTCCGCCCCTCGCACCACGATCGAATCGACGGGTCTGAAACGCTCCAGCACCGCGGTCGTCATCGGCGGATCGGCGCCGTGAGGCTCGAACGAACCGGTGTAGGCCTGGGAGACGCAGAGGGGGTCGATCCCCGACTTTTCCTTCAGCCGGGCGGCGAACCACGTCGTTCCTCGATGGTCGGGCGTCTTGCGCAGGTGGGAATAGCCGCAATGGACCAGGACCCGCGAGCTGGGGTTGGGCGCCAGCACGTCGGCGATGAAGTTGTCGGCCTCGGCCGTCTCGCGACGCGCCATGGCGGCCAGCTTGTCCTCGCCGCTCACGCATTGGTCCTCCCGCTGCTCGTAGGACGCCAGCCGGTAGCCCAGGCCGGCCGCCTCGCGGACCGCCTCGGCATAGACCGGGTCGTGCAGGTAGAAGCCCAGGCTGGGATCCAGGGCCGCGCCCGCCCTGTAGCTCCGCACGGTCGGCGCGCCGGGCTCCCGGCTATTGAGGAAGTCCTCGGCGGCCAGGACGTCGAAGCCCAGCGGCCGCAGGGCGCGGAGCACCCGCGCCAGGAATCCGCGGTGGCGCGAGGCGACGTGGGCCTCGTTGAGCACGACGACGCGGCGGTCGCGCGCCGCCTCGACGATGGCGGCCAGGGCGTCCTGGGCGGTCGCGTCGGCCGGCAGGGGCGGATCGCCCGCCGGTCCCAGGCCGGCCGAGGCCAGGGCCGTGGCCTCGTCACCGAGGAAGGAGGCCATCTGCTGCAGGCCCGGATCCTGGGGCGCGGCTTGGATGGCTCGCCAGACCGGCAGGTAGCGGCGCTCCAGGAAGAGGCGGGTCTGGGGGCTGGCCTCCGCCGGCGCCGGCGACGCCTGCGCCGCGGCTAGGCCGGGAAACGCGCTCGCGGCCGCCAGACCCGTCGCCACGCCCCTGCGCGTCATGTCCATCGCACCGCCCTTCCTGAACTCGGAGCGACAGGTTCACCTCAAGATTGCAAACCTGCAAGCATCCCGCGCGCCCTACCGCACCGGGCAGGCCACCCACTGGTAGGCGCGGGCCATCACGCCGCCGTCGGCGCGGATCAGCGTCATGCCGCTGGCCTCGCCGCCCGCGTCGGTGAGCGTCGAGCAGCCGCTGGAGCGGATCTGAGCCGAATAGCTGTGCTTGCGGTCGGCCTTGTAGGTCCCGTCCGGATTGACCCAGACCGAGGCGTAAGAGAACCGGATCGGGCCGCCGCCATAAACCCGCTCGCCGGGACGATAGAAGCCGTCCAGCACCAGGGCCTCGGCCTTGGGGATCTTGCGGGCCCGCATCCAGCCGATCACGTCGCTGAAGCAGGCGTCGCCCAGCAGCTGCTCGCCGCGTTCGGCGCAGCCGGGGCGGTTGCCCATGACCACCGGCATCACCGCGCCATAGGCCTCGTAGGTGGCCACGGGCGGCGGGGCGGGCGGCGCGCCGCAGCCGGCCAGGGCCCGCTCGTGCACCCGGTCGCCGGCCTCGACCTCGAAGTCGACCGGGCTCGTCAGGCCGCAGCCGGCCGGGGCGGCGAGGCTGGACTTGTCGAACCAGCGCTTGTCGGCCTTGAAGCCCTTGCGGCCGCGCTTGAGCACATACTGCTCGGTCTCCTTGGCCGTCAGCACCACGCCGGGGACCACCGGCCGCTTGGCGCCGATCACGTCCAGTTCCTTCAGCTCGGGCCTGAACGCCAGTTCGGCGATCCCGGCCGCGAAGCAGACGCCGTCGCGCAGGGCCGCGTCCGGCGGGCAGTCCGGACGCGGCGCGGCCAGCTGCCGGGGCGCGCCCAGCACCTCGACCGCGGCGGTGGCCGGCCAGCGCTCGCCCGGCTCATTTGGTCCGATCGGCGGCCGGCGCGGGCCGCCATAGCCGATCGGCGGGACCGGCCCGCCGCAGCTGACGGCCTGGACCTCGCGCGCCGCCAGCTGGCCGTCGCGCAGGTCGAGCCGGTAGTCGACGCCGCGGCCGGTCGCGAAGCAGTCGCGCGGGACCCGCACCGAGGAGCTGGGCAGGTCGATCGGGACGACCACCGGCCCGCCACCGCGCAGCGTCACGTCGTACAGGCGGTAGGCCTCGCCGATCGGGCCGGAGATCACCGTCCCCGCCCCGCCGCCGGCGGCCGGCGCGGTCAGCACCCGGCCGGTGGTCGCGCCCCGGGCCTTCATCCCGGCCAGCACCGCCTCCAGGCAGGCGCCGTCGGGCAGCTGGGCGGGCCGGGCGCAGCGGGCGCTGGGCGTCGCGACCGGCAGGACCGCGCCCAGCACGTCGCGCAGCTCGCCATAAACAGGCTCGCGGATCAGCCGCATGTCCGAGCTCTGGGCCGAGGCCGCGCCCCCGCCCGCGCCCGCGCCCGCGCCCGCTCCGATCAGGCCGATCGCCAGGAGGAGGCCCAGGCCTCCGCGCTTGATGTCCGCCATGGCCACCCCCGTGGTTGTCCCGGCCAGGATCGCAACCTTGAGCGTGAAAGGCAATGCCGCCACCTGCCGCCATTCTGCTGACATCCGCTGTCAGCAGGCCCCCTAGCCTTCCCGCCCGCGCGGACCTACCTTCCGTGCATGGCCCGATCCTCCGAGACCCCTGCCGGCGGCGTTTCCGACGTCTCCGCCAAGTTCATCCATGACGTCGCCCTGGACGCCGAGGTCGACGCCGCCTCGACGCCCATGCTGTGGACCCCGCACCGCCCGGCGCGGCCGGCGAAGTCCGAAGGCGGCAAGCGGTTCAAGCTGGTCAGCGACTACGAGCCGGCCGGCGACCAGCCGACCGCCATCGCCGAGCTCGTCGCGGGCCTGGAAGGTCGGGAAAACGACCAGGTGCTGCTGGGCGTCACCGGCTCGGGCAAGACCTTCACCATGGCCAAGGTCATCGAGGCCACCCAGCGCCCGGCCCTGATCCTGGCCCCCAACAAGACCCTGGCCGCCCAGCTCTACAGCGAGATGAAGAGCTTCTTCCCCGACAACGCGGTCGAGTACTTCGTCAGCTATTACGACTACTACCAGCCGGAAGCCTACGTCCCGCGCACCGACACCTACATAGAGAAGGACAGCTCGATCAACGAGCAGATCGACCGCATGCGCCACTCGGCGACCCGGGCGATCCTCGAGCGCGACGACGTCATCGTGGTGGCCAGCGTCAGCTGCATCTACGGCATCGGCTCGGTCGAGACCTACACGGCCATGACCTTCACCCTGGAGGTCGGCCAGACCATCAACGAAAAGCAGATGATGGCCGACCTCGTCGCCCAGCAGTACAAGCGCAACGACGCCGCCTTCGAGCGCGGCACGTTCCGCCGCCGCGGCGACACCATCGAGATCTTCCCCGCCCACTACGAGGACCGCGCCTGGCGCATCAGCCTGTTCGGCGACGAGGTCGAGGCGATCAGCGAGTTCGACCCGCTGACCGGCAAGAAGACCGGCGACCTGGAGAGCATCAAGGTCTACGCCAACAGCCACCACGTCACCCCGCGCCCCACCCTGCGCCAGGCGATCATCTCCATCCGCGCCGAGCTCAAGGAGCGCCTGGCCTGGCTGGAGGCCAACGGCAAGCTCTTGGAGGCCCAGCGCCTGGAGCAGCGGACCAATTTCGACCTGGAGATGATCGAGACCACCGGCTCCTGCGCCGGCATCGAGAACTACAGCCGCTACCTGTCGGGCCGCCGGCCGGGCGAGCCGCCGCCGACCTTCTTCGAATACATCCCCGACAACGCCCTGCTGTTCACCGACGAGAGCCACCAGACGGTCCCGCAGATCGGCGCCATGTACAAGGGCGACCGCAACCGCAAATGGACCCTGGCCGAGTACGGCTTCCGCCTGCCCAGCGCCCTGGACAACCGCCCGCTCAAGTTCGAGGAGTGGGACGCCATGCGGCCGCAGTCGGTCCACGTCAGCGCCACCCCGGCCAAGTGGGAGCTGGAGCGGGCCGGCGGGGTGTTCGCCGAGCAGGTCATCCGCCCCACCGGCCTGATCGACCCGCCGGTCGAGGTCCGCCCGGTGTCCAAGGACGGGGCCAGCCAGGTCGACGACGTGGTCGACGAGATCCGTCAGACCAAGGCCAAGGGCTACCGCACCCTGGTCACCGTCCTGACCAAGAAGATGGCCGAGGACCTGACCGAATACCTGAACGAGCAGGGCATCGCCGTGCGCTACATGCACAGCGACGTCGACACCATGGAGCGGATCGAGATCATCCGCGACCTGCGCCTGGGCCAGTTCGACGTGCTGGTCGGCATCAACCTGCTGCGCGAGGGCCTGGACATCCCCGAATGCGGCCTGGTCGCCATCCTCGACGCCGACAAGGAAGGCTTCCTGCGCTCGGAGACCTCCCTGATCCAGACCATCGGCCGCGCCGCCCGCAACGTCGACGGCAAGGTCATCCTCTATGCCGACCGGGTGACCGGCAGCATGGAGCGGGCCATGGAGGAGACCGCCCGCCGCCGCGAGAAGCAGCACGCCTACAACCTCGAGCACGGCATCACGCCCGAGAGCGTCAAGCGCGACATCAAGGACATCCTCAACAGCCCCTACGAGCGCGGCGACCGCGTGCTGGTGCCGATCGGCGGCATCGGCGAGGGCAAGGACGCCAAGCCGTTCAGCGGCGACAACTTCAAGGCCGCCCTCAAGGACCTGGAGGCCCGCATGCGCGAGGCCGCCGCCAACCTGGAGTTCGAGACCGCCGCGAGACTGCGCGACGAGATCAAGCGCATGAAGCTGATGGACCTGGAATTCGCCAACGAGGCCCTGACCGCCCCGGGCGAGGCGGTGGACAAGGCGATGCCCAAGCGCGTGCGGGCGGAGCTAAGGGCGGAGCAGGCGGAGGCGTTTCGGAAGGGGCGGTTGTAGGGGGGCTTCTCTCCAGAGAAGGCGCGGGATTGGGGGCGAAGCTGTTCCGCTGCCGCTGGACGTCAGCGGGTCCGCTGACCGTGCGCTGGAAATCAGAGTGTACGTCCCTGTTGCCCGAACGTTGCCTTTGAAAGAGGCATACGTCTCCGCTTCAAACTCCTTGAACCGGGCGGTCACCTCCTACCACTGCAGCCCTTTGCGAAATGGCGCGAAACGTCTACGCTCACGACCAAGGGGCGAGTCATGACCACACCGTTTTCACATGATAATCTTGGCGAGATTTTTGGATCTGACGCAGCAGATACTGAAGATCCGGCGCGCTTGTATTCGGCTTTTGTCTCGAATGAATCGTACTATGAAGTTCGAGCTCCTAACCCCATTACCCTAGTGGTTGGACAGAAAGGAATCGGAAAAACAGCGCTAATGCTCGTATCATCGATGGATGATAAGCGCGATCAATTTCCGAATATATTCATTCGTGGATCCAATATACTCTCTCGATCCACCGAAAAGGATGGCGCATCAATTTCAATAAATAGCTTTCGAATAGCTATGAAGAAGCCCTACTCTCAGAGGTAGCCGGAAAGCTGGCCGAAGATGCGATGGAGATTGTTGGCGTTCCGAGCGGGGCGGGTGGGATGATTGGGAGACTTTCACAGCTCGGCAGCTCGATTTTAGTCGGACACAACGAGAAACTTCAGAAAGCTGCATCAAAGATTGCGCCTTGGCTGCTTAAGAATATTCCATCAATCAACATCTATATTGATGATACAGATGTTGAATGGGACGGCAGCAAAAAGAGCGCCGATCGCATTGGTCGCTTAGTTCAGGCCTGCTTTCAAATCGCGGCAGATAGCGGCGGTGACGTTAAATTCAAAATATCGATAAGATCTGACCTATTTAACTATATGTCCGTGACAGCAGACATAATAGACAAAGTTCAAAGCGGCGTTGTGAGAGTTAGATGGACTAATGACGATATATTTCGCGTCGTCGCCAAGAGAATCGCGCTCTATGAAGAACGCGACTTAACCGACCTAATCGAAAATGGCAGTCAGGAAGAAGTTTTCCGAGGGGTTTTCAGCTCCTATTTTGAAGATAAATTTCGAGCCGCGGGTGCCTGGGAAAACGCACCAATGCGACACGTTATGATGTCATTTGTACGGCAGCGCCCAAGAGATTTAATTGGACTATGCCGCCTAGCGGCAAAGGAAGCCCTTAAACAGGATAGCATTATAGACACCTCGGCCCTACAAGCAATAATTCCAGAATATTGCACAAAGAGACTGAATGATACTGTTGTAGAATTCAGAAGCGAACTTCCTGATGTGGAAAATTTTCTATACGAGATGCGTCCATCCGAAATAAAGAAGTCGAAAAGATCGAAAAATGATACGATAATTCCAAAGAAGAGAAATTACTACACAAATGATCAATTAATATCAAAAATTAACAACATTAAGGAGCGCCTAAATTTGCGCTTCTCGTATAGAAATATGAGTGCGTCATCTTCGGAATTGGCGGAGTTTCTATTTCGAATAAACTTTCTTGTTGCTAGTAAGCAGGATGAAGAAGGGCACATTGAACGCCTTTACTATGATTTTTCAGATCAACGCCTTCGGGAAGTTCGTCTTGGAAAATGGGATTGAGAAGTTCACATGGCTTATCGCTGGGCGATTCAACATGATGCGAATGCAGTATGGCGAGAAATAGAAGCTTAGACGCTTCTTCAGTAGTAGCCTCGCTACCTCCCTTTCATCTCTCGTAGGCGGCAGCGTGCCGGTCTGGACAGGTCAGTCAAGGACTGGCCTGCGGCCAGCCGCGACGCGGCGCGCCGTCCTTGAGCAGCCTGTCCAGACCGGCGACCGTCTCGCCGTGAGATGAAAGGCTGGCTCCCCTTCGCGAGGAAGGGGAAGCGCCCACTACCCCCAACCCCCGTCATCCCGGGCCTTGTGCCCGGGACCCCTTTGTCCGCCGCAGGTGCGGAGGGGTGGCGCGCCGGCGCGCCAAGGCGATGCACCGTCGGCTGAACGAGGGGTCCCGGGCACGAGGCCCGGGATGACGGTTGAGAGGGGGCGATGGAATGGGCTTAGATCCCCCCATGATCACCCTCGCCCACACCGACGCCGAGATCCTGGCCACCTTCGAGGTGATGGCCCAGCTCCGGCCCCACCTCGCCCGCGAGACCTATGTCGCCCGCATCCGCCAGCTGATGGCCAGCGACGGGTTCCGGCTGGCCTATGTGGCGCAGGAGGGCGTGGCGCGGGCCGTGGCCGGGTATCGGGTGCTGGACATGCTGTATTGCGGCCGGTTCCTCAGCGTCGACGACCTGGTCGCCGACGAACGGGTCCGGTCGAAGGGCCACGGCAAGGCGCTGCTGGACTGGCTGAAGGTCGAGGCCCGGCGCGAGGGCTGCGGCCACCTGGAGCTGATCTCCAACGTGGTCCGCGAGGCCGCCCACCGGTTCTATTTCCGCGAGGGCCTGGCCGTGGACGCGTTCCATTTCCGGGTGAAGGTTTAGGGGGCGGCCGGGGACACGCCCTTGCGGCGTGTCCCCACGTTTCGCACGGAGCCAGGCGGTTGGGGACACGCCGCAAGGGCGTGTCCCCCGGCGGGGGGCGCTTATCCTTGGGGCGTCGGGGACGAACCCCAGCGATTTCAACGCCCTGAACTTTCTCGACCCGTTTTGATCCCCACCCCTCCAAACCGCCCGTATCCTGCTCTCACCTCGTTGCAGGGAAAGGGCGCATGGCCAGCGACCGATGCGGCGGCGGGGGGCGATCGAGCGGGACTGGGCTGGAGGGGGTTACTTCAGCGTGTCCGGGGCCTTCCATCGTTGGGGAGCCCGCCCGCCGTCGGCGTCGAACGGGGATAAAGCGCGAGTATGCCCATAGGCCCGCGCCCCCGGCGTCCGGTTTCTCCCGAAAGGGATCGAGACCGGGTCCGGCTAAGCCTCAACAGGGCTGCCCACCGGACGCTGGCGGATAACGAGCGCGCGGAGCGATCGGCTTCGTCGAAACGGTATTTATCAAAGACCTCCGGACGATGTCCGGCGCTCCGCGTCCCTTTCCGATAGCTCAGCGAGAGATCGCGTGAGGATGAGAGATCGTGCCGGCGAAGACCCCCTCAGTCGCTTCGCGACAGCTCCCCCAGAGGGGGAGCAGCTACGCGATGCGGCGGCCGATCAGATCCTCCCCCTCTGGGGGAGGTGGCCCGGAGGGCCGGAGGGGGCTCGCCGCCTGTCGAAAGGAAACCCCATGGTCCAGCCCCGCTCCAAACGCACCCGCCCGGCCCGGCTCCAGCGCGCGAGGCGCGCCTATATCCGCGCGCGGTTCAAGGTCGGCTTCATCCGGGCGGCGATCGCCAAGATGGCCCAGGTCCACCGCGACCATCCCCGTGACGCCCATCTGGCGGCTCTCTGGCTGCCCAGCTGGGTGCGCCAGATGGCGCTGGACGGCGTCGAGCCGCCCGAGCCGGACATCTGGGCCTTCTACTGGCGGGGTCGGGGCCAGAAGAACCGGGGCGACCCTAAGCGCCTCGCTTCAGCCGCTCGCGATACGACCCCGAGCTCGCCACATAGCCCTCGGCGTCGCCATAGGCCTGGAAGTCGCGGTAGCGGTCGTGGCTGCCCTTGACCTTCAGGGCGTGCTTGATCGGGCACCAGTACTGCTCGGTGCGGGCGGTGATCTCGCGGGCGTAGGCGATGACGCCGTTGCCGTAGCCGCAGAACGCGCAGTTCAGCTTCTGCACCAGGTTCAGATAGCCCAGCCGGTGGCGGTCGATGACCACATAGTCTCGCCTGCGCACCCGCTGGATGCGCCAGGCGGTGAAGCAGCCCAGCTGGTAGAGGCTGACGCTGAGGTCCAGCATCATCAGCGGCAGGGCCATGCCGTAGATCAGCGGCATGGTCAGCAGGGTCGGCCACGGGGTGCGGGCCAGGTGCAGGCCCTTGCGGTGGGCCCTCTGGCGACGCAGGGCGTCGGCCTTGAAGCAGGGCTTGCCGGCCTCGATCACCAGGCCGGCGGCGGCGGCCCGCTCGGCGTCGCGGGCGGCGAAGGCGGCCTCGATCTGCGCCTCCACGGCGCGCAGGCGATCGATCAGCTGTTCGAGGGTTTCGGCCATGGGCAACTCCGCTTGGGCGCGAGCATGGCGCGAGTCGGGGTCCGTGGGGACGCGCCAGAAGGGTGGGGCCTTTTCGGGCGGCCGCGGAACGCGCTAGGGTCGCCGGATGCGTCACCTGGTCCCGAGCTCCCGCCGCCTGGTTCCGATCCTGCTGGTCGCCCCCCTGCTGGTCGCTCCCCTGGGTCTGGCCGCCTGCTCCCGCACCGACGACCGGGCCCACGACCCGGCGGCCGGCGACAGCCAGACGCCGATCGCCCAGCAGGACGCCGCCCCGGCGGCCGGCGGCCCCACCACCCTCAAGCCGGGCCTGTGGAAGACGGTCACCCAGACCCCGGCCGGTCCCGAGGACTCCACCCAGTGCGTGGGCCAGGGCTTCGACCCCGGGGCCGAGGCGGCCCGCAAGGTCTCGCCCTGCGGCAGCCCCACGGTGACGCGCACGGCCGACGGCTTCCGCCTGGACCACGCCTGCCAGAAGGACCACATCGACTACGCCCTGACCGGCCGGGTCAGCGGCGACTTCGTCACCACCGCCACCACCGACCTGGAGCTGGTGGTCTCGGCCTTCGGGCGCAAGCAGACCCTGCGCATGAAGGCGGTCAGCACCTATCAGGGCCCCTGCGAGCCGGGCGCCCCGATCGCGGGACAGGGCGGTCGGGAGGGCGGCGAAAAGGCCGGCGAGGCGCCCGCTTCCTAGGCGCCGGCGACCACCTCCGCGCGAAGCTGTGGCATGGCGGCCACGGCGGCCGACGATCGCGCCAAACGGCGCGCCGCGGGGGAACGGTCGGCGACGCGCCAACCTTCTATTGGCGAGGGCCGGCGCCGCGTCCGGACGCCGCCCGAGGAGGCGACGACGCCATGAACGGTCCGCTTTTGACCCTGGTCCCCGAACAGACCGGCCCCGTCGAGGTCTATGATCTCGGCCGCGGGCCCGAGACCACCACCCAGCGCATCCGGCGCCTGCAACGCGAGGCGCGGCTGCTGGCCCGCGAGCAGATCGAGGCTCTGGCTCGCGATCTCGAGGACCTGGCGCGGCGGGCGGGCGAGATCGCCGAGGGCGGCGAGGCCTATGCGGTCGGCGTGCGCGAAATGGCCTCGCGCCTGGCCACCGACCTGCCCCAGAAATCGCAGGGCCTGCTGGCCATCCTCAGCCGGTCCGGCAAGGACTAGGAAAGCGCGGGACGGGGGGGCGCCGAGGCTGGTCAAACCGTCACATCGGCGCGCTAGATGGCCGCCATGACCCTGCTGACCCGACGCGCCCTCGCCACTCACACCATGGCCACCGCCGCCCTGGCGGGGACCCTGACCTCCGGCCTGAGCTTCGCCGCCGCCCCGAAGCGGCCGATCGTCATCGCCCACCGCGGCGCCTCGGGCCTGCGGCCCGAGCACACGGGGCTGGCCTACGACCTGGCCATCGACCAGGGCTGCGACTTCATCGAGCCCGACCTGGTGCCGACCAAGGACGGCCACCTGGTCGCCCGGCACGAGAACGAGATCGGCGGCACCACCGACGTCGCCTCGCGGCCCGAATTCGCCGACCGCAAGGCGACCAAGACCATCGACGGCCAGCCGGTGACCGGCTGGTTCACCGAGGACTTCACCCTGGCCGAGATCAAGACCCTGCGGGCCCGCGAACGGCTGCCCAAGCTGCGTCCCGGCAACACGACATACGACGGCCAGGTCCCGCTGCTGACCTTCGACGAGGTGGTGGCCATCGCCAAGGCCGGCAGCCGCCGCACTGGCCGGACGATCGGCGTCTATCCGGAGATGAAGCACCCCAGCTACTTCGCCGGGATCGGCCTGCCGCTCGAGGACCGCCTGGTCGCCCTGCTGAAGAAGAACGACCTGGACTCCGCCACCGCCCCGGTCTTCGTCCAGTGCTTCGAGGTCACGCCGCTGAAGAGGATCCGCGGCAAGACCCGGGCGCGGCTGGTGCAGCTGACCGACAGCGAGGGCGGCCCGGCCGACCTGCCGAACGTGACCTACGCCCAACTGTGCGGCCCGTCCGGCCTGAAGGACGTGGCGCTCTACGCCGACGGCCTGGGGCCGGAGAAGACCCAGGTCGTGCCGCAGGACGCGGCCAGCCTGTTGCCGGCCACCACGCTGGTGAAGGACGCCCACGCCGCCGGCCTGGTCGTCCACCCCTGGACCGTGCGGGCCGAGAACTACTTCCTGCCGGCGTCCCTGCGCCGGGGCGACGCGACGGCGGCCGACTACCTGGCCCAGCCGGGCGAGGTCGCCGCGGTGTTCAAGGCGCTGTACGCGGCCGGCGTCGACGGCCTGTTCAGCGACTTCCCGGGCCTGGCGGTGACGGCGCGGGGCTAGCCGCGCCCTTGCGGCGATCAGCGGCGCAGGGCAGCGTGCACGCCCGTTTCGACCTGGACGCGCCTTCCATGATCCTCCGCCTCGCCGCCGCGACCGCCGCCCTGGCCCTGCTGGCTTCGCCCGCCCTGGCCGCTCCGCCTGAAGGCGCCAAGCTGGACGTCATCGCCAAGGACTTCGTGCGGCTGACGCTGGAGGCCGGCGAACGCGAGCCCGGCTATGTCGACGCCTATTACGGCCCCGCCGAGTGGGCGACCGCGGCCAAGGCCAAGCCGCGCGAGGTCCCCGCCCTGCGCGCCGAGGCCGACCGCCTGGCCGCCGCCCTGAAGACCGTCGACGGCAAGGCCCTCAGCCCCGACGAAGTGCGTCGCAAGGCCTTCCTGGCCGGCCAGGTCAAGGCCGCCCAGACCCGCCTGGCCATGCTGGCGGGCGTCAAGTTCAGCTTCCAGGACGAGGCCGAGGGCCTGTTCGGGGTGCGCCCGCCGATCAAGCCGCTGACCGCCTACGACCCGATCCTGGCCAGGATCGACAAGCTAGTCCCCGGCGAGGGCGACCTGGCGACCCGCGTCTCCGCCTTCCAGGCGCGCTACACCATCCCGACCGACCGCCTGGAGCCGGTGATGAAGGCAGCGATCGCCGAGTGCAAGGCGCGGACGCAAGCCCACATCGCCCTGCCCAAGGGCGAGCGCTTCGATCTCGCCTTCGTCACCAAGAAGCCCTGGAGCGGCTACAACTGGTACAAGGGCGGCGCCCACAGCCTGATCGAGGTCAATACCGACCTGCCCACCCCGATCAGCCGCGCCGTCGACCTGGGCTGCCACGAGGGCTATCCGGGCCACCATGTGCTGAACGCCCTGCTGGAAGAGAAGTTGACCAAGGCCAAGGGCTGGGTCGAGTTCAGCGTCTATCCGCTGTTCTCGCCGCAGTCGCTGATCGCCGAAGGCTCGGCCAACTACGGCATCCGCCTGGCCTTCCCCGGGACCGAAAAGCTGGCCTTCGAGCGCAGCACGCTCTACCCGCTGGCGGGGCTGGATCCGGCCACGGCCGCGACCTACGACGCCCTGACCACCGCCACCGCCGACCTGGCCAGCGTCCAGAACACCATCGCCGACCTCTACCTGTCGGGAAAGATGGACAAGGACGCCGCCGTCGCCGCCCTGGCCAAGTACGCCCTGACCTCGCGCGCCAAGGCCGAGAAGTCGCTGAGCTTCATCGAGGCGTACCGGAGCTATGTGATCAACTACAATCTCGGCCAGGAGATGGTCCGGGCCCACGTCGAGCGGGCCGGCCCGTCGCAGGACGCGCGCTGGAAGCGGATGGAGGCGGTGATCTCGCAAGCGACCACGCCGGCGGACCTGGCGAAGTAGGCCGGCTAGCCCTGGGGCGCCAGCACATGCCCCTGGTCCGGCCCGGCCTCGCCGGCGACCACGGCCGCATAGGCCTGCGCCATCGCCTCGGGTCCCACGCCCTCGATCACCCGCAGCCAGCGCGGCGCGTCGGCGGCGAAGGGAGTCCAGGCGGCGTCGTGGCGCTGGTCCAGTCCGCCCGGCCCCCAGTCGGCGGCGCGCTTGCGGATGCGGTCGGGGGCGAAGAAGAACACCGGCCTGGGCCCAGGCAGCCGGCCGTCGCTGGGTCCGGCTTCCCAATGGGTGCCGCCGACCACGCAGGAATAGGCCAGGGCGTCGCCGAACCGCTCGTGCACGACCCGCCGCAACGGCGCGTCCCCCGCGAAGTCGACCAGAACCGCTGGTTCCTCGATCGGCGCGTCGACCACCGCGTCGTAGGTCACCACCTGGTCGTAGCAGCCCAGCCCCTCGACGAAAGCCGCGTTCCGGGCTGAGGTCAGGCCGACCACCCGCGCCTGGCCGCGTTGCTTGAGCTGAAAGGCCAGGCTGATCGCCGTCTTGCTGGACGCGCTGGTCAGCAGCACGGACCGCGCGCCGAACAGGTCGTTTTCATCCAGGAAATCCTCGATCAGGAAACCGGTGATGAACAGCGGCCGCAGCAGGGCCTGGTAGTCCTCGGCCGGGCTGGCCGCGCCCACCGCCTGGTACTGGTTGTAGACCGGCGGCAGGTTGGCCCGGTGCGGCGCGACATCGGCGAAACCGGTGCGGGTCTTGCGCGGCGTCACCGTTAGATGCGTCGACATCGGATAGTAGCCGTAGAACCGTTGGCCGACGGTCAGGTCCGGATGGGTCGAGGCCTCGACCCGCGCATGGCCCCACACCGGGATCCGCCCCCAACCCTCCGGTCCAGGAAAGAAGTCCCAGTAGCGCATCTCCTCGCCGAACACCGCATAGGTGACATTGTTGGCGGTCAGGGCAAAGCGCTCGATCGCCAGCCGTGCCTCGCCGTCGGCCAGGGGCGGTGCATCGACGGGCGCGATCCTGGCCTGGCGAAGATCGGTCTTGGCGACCAGGAAATCCCAGCTGGACATCGTCGCGGCTCCGTTGGTTCGGCGGGAAGCTAAAGCCGGCCAGCCACCAAACGTCAAACGATTGTTTGAACTCCATCGCGAGCGCCGCCGCTTGACGGTCACATTGGTGAGATCACCTTAGGAGCAGCCCTTGGAGGACAGGCTATGGCAAGGCGAGGATCGGCGGCCCCTATGGCGCTCGCGGCGTTGTCGGCGTTGGCTGCGCCGGTCGTCGCGGCGGCGCAGGCCGAGACATCGAGCGGGACCCTGAGCAAGACGCAGGCGCGCTCTTTGCCGCCCGTCGAACTGACCCACCGGGTCATGGATCTGGTCGCCGACCTGCTGGTTCCATCCGACCCCCGCCCCACGCCCGGCGGCCGCACCCCGACCAGGCCGCTGCGCGACCTGGCCTTCCAGAGCACGCCCCGCGCCACCTGGGCGCCGGGGGTCTGCGCCCGCGACGGCGTCGTCGTGACGTTCGAGCCCGCCGACGGCGCGCAAGCACCCGACCAAGGCGCCGACACGCCCATGCGCGCCGCCAGCCTGAAGGCTTCGACCCGCTATCACCTGGAGGCGCCGCCGGCCCGCGAGGACGATTACTACGACGGTCCGCCGCCGCCCGACGCCCAGGCGGCGTGCGGCCAGCTGGCCGACCAGGACGTGACCTTCTTCTCGGCCCCGACGGCCGAGGCGGCCCTGAGCGGCGCCTGGTGGCTGACCCGGGCCGCCGAGGGCGCGGCCGGGCCGGATCCAGCCTACGACATCGACTGCCGGGTGGCGACGGCGACGCCCGAATCCTGTCCGGCGATCCTGCGACGCCTGAGCCTGGCGGACCTGCGCTCAGTCTGGCCCTGTTCCGACGACCATCGCGGCGCGCAGACCCTGCGCTGCTGGACCCTGAAGGTCTGGCCAGCCGACAAGACCTACGAGCTGCGGGTGTTCGCCGGTCGGGGTCCGCACGCCGCCATCGCCCGCATCGAGGTCGACGAGCAGGTGCTGACCGGCGAGACCTTGAACGACTAGGTCTGGGGCGTGGCGTCGCCCGTCGGGAAAGCCTAGATACGGCGCAGTTCGTCCGGAGACCGCCGATGTCGCTGCCGCTGCGCCACTTCCTGCTCGCCCTGGCCGTGGTGGCGGTCTGGGGGACCAATTTCGTGGTCATCCGGGTGGCGCTGGACCATCTGCCGCCACTGCTGTTCGCCACCCTGCGCTTCACCCTGGTGCTGCTGCCCGTCGTGTTCTTCGTCAAGCGGCCGCAGGTCCCGTGGAGGAACCTGGCGGCCTATGGCGTCCTGATCGGGGCGGGGCAGTTCGGCCTGCTGTTCGTGGCCATGAAGGGCCACATCTCGCCGGGCCTGGCCTCGCTGGTGGTGCAGACCCAGGTGTTCTTCACCATCGGCATGGCCATGAAGATCAGCGGCGAGAAGGTGCAGCCGTTCCAGGTCGCCGCCCTGCTGCTGGCCGCCTCGGGCATCGTGCTGATCGCCGCCCATGGCGGCGGGGCCGCCACGCCGCTGGGGGTGCTGCTGATCCTGCTGGCCGCCGCCAGCTGGGCCGGCGGCAACATCGTCGCCCGCCAGGCCGGCACGGTGAACATGCTGGCCTATGTGGTCTGGGCCAGCCTGTTCTCGATCCCGCCGCTGTTCCTGATGGCGCTGTGGCTGGAGGGCTGGCCGGCCATGGTGGCCGGCGTGAGAAACGCCGACGCCCTGACCTGGGGCGCGGTGGCCTGGCAGGCGGTGGGAAACACCATGTTCGGCTATGCGGCCTGGGGCTGGCTCCTGGCCCGCCACCCGGCCGCGACGGTGACGCCCATGGCCCTGCTGGTGCCGGTGTTCGGCATGGGCGCCTCGGCGATCCTGCTGCACGAGAGCCTGCCGGGCTGGAAGCTGCTGGCCGCGGCGCTGGTGCTGGCCGGGCTGGCGGTGAACATGTTCTGGCCGAAGGTGCGGATGCGGTTTCTGGCGCCGGTTTGAGACCGGGGACATGCCCTTGCGGCGTGTCCCCAAAGCAGAGGCGGCGCTTTGAACATGGGGACGGGCCGCAAGGGCATGTCCCCGGCCCGCGCTGATTATCCACAAAGCTCATCCAACTCTGGACGAACTGATCATCCGGCGTGCGGAATCCGCCGGCTGGGCCTATGTTGGCGCCAGCCGCCATGCGTTTCGACGACCACTTCCTCGACGAACTGAAGCAACGTCTTCGCCCTTCCGACGTGATCGGGAAGTCGGTGAAGCTGCGGCGGCAGGGGCGCGAATATGCGGGGCTGTCGCCGTTCACCAAGGAAAAGAGCCCGTCGTTCTTCGTCAACGACGACAAGGGCTTCTACCACTGCTTCTCCAGCGGCAAGCACGGCGACATCATCTCCTATCTGCAGGAGACCGAGCGGCTGACCTTCACCGAGGCGGTCGAGCGGCTGGCGGCCGAGGCGGGCATGGCCCTGCCGGAGCCCGACGCCCGCGCCGCCCAGGACGACAAGAAGCGCGCCACCCTGACCGACTGGATGGAGCTGGCCGCCGCCTGGTTCGAGAGCGAGCTGCGCCGTCCGGTCGGCCAGGCCGCCCGCGACTACCTGGCCCGCCGCGCCCTGCCCGAGGACCAGTGGAGCCGGTTTCGCATCGGCTTCTCGCCGAACGGCCGCACGGCGCTGAAGGACTACTTGGTCGCCAAGGGCGCCAAGCCGGCCGAGCTGGTCGAAGCGGGCCTGCTGATCGCCCCGGAGGACGGCGGCCAGCCCTATGACCGGTTCCGCGACCGCATCATCTTCCCGATCACCGACACCCGGGGCCGGGTGGTGTCGTTCGGCGGCCGGGCCATGGATCCCCAGGCCCGCGCCAAGTACCTGAACGGGCCGGAGACCACGCTCTTCCACAAGGGCCGGCTGCTGTACGGCCTGTACGAGGCCCGCAAGCTGCTGCACGCCGCCCAGGCCGCCGCGCCCACCGAACAGACCCCGCTGCTGGTGGTCGAGGGCTACATGGACGTCGTCGCCTGTCAGCGCGCCGGTCTGCCGGCCGTGGCCCCGATGGGCACGGCCATGACCGAAGAGCAGATGGAGGTGCTGTGGCGCCTGCATCCCGAGCCCACCCTCAGCTTCGACGGCGACAAGGCCGGCCAGCGGGCCGCCAGCCGGGCCATCGACCGCGCCCTGCCGCTGCTCAAGCCCGGCCGCTCGTTCAAGTTCTCGATCGTGGTCGGCGGCAAGGATCCCGACGACGTGCTGCGCGAGCAGGGCCCAACGGCCCTCAAGGCCCAGCTGACCCAGACCACGCCGTTCGTCGACGCCCTGTTCGCCCGCGAGCGCGACCTGGAACCGCTGGACACCCCCGAGCGCAAGGCCGGCTTCAAGCAGCGCCTGCGCGCCGCCGCCGGGACGATCGCCGACAAGGACCTGTCGGCCGCCTATCGCGACGATCTCTACGCCAAGCTGGACGCTCTGTTTCCCAAGCCGGCTTTCGGCGGCGGTTTCGGCGACGGCGGCGGTCGTCCGTTCGTCCCGCGCGGTCAATGGAAGGGCGGCCGTGATCGCGGTCCACCCGATCCGGGCATCCGCGGCGTGGCCCGGGCGCAGATCACCACGCGGCTGAACCCCTTCCACGCCGCCGTGGCCGTGGCCGCCCTGCGCCATCCCGCCTGGGCCCGTCCTTATGACGAGGCGGTCGAGCGCGTCGGCTTCGGCGACCCGCGCCTGGCCCCGCTGGCGATCGAGCTGTTCGAGGCCCTGGCCGACGAGATCAGCGACGACGTGCCGTTCCGCGACATCCTCAACCGCAAGGGCTTGGGCCCGCAGCTGACGGAGGCCGAGCGCGTGGCCGCGGCGATCAGCGCGCCGTTCCTGGATCCGAAGATGGAGGCCCACCAGGCCCGCGCCCTGTGGTCCGCCTGCTACGAGGCGCTGATCGAGATCGCCGACAGCGAGCGCGCCCTGGAGGCTCTACGCCGAGAGGCGGTCACCGCTGGAACCCTGGCCGCCACCCGCGACCTGCGCACCCGCATCGCGGTGTTGGAGCGCCAGATCAGCGGGCTGGAATTCTGGCAGGCGGCCAGCTAGGCCGCGCCGGGATCAGATGACCCGGCAGACTCTAGGCGACCCGCGCGTCGTCCTCCGACGTCCCGTTCGCGGCCAGGGCCGTTTCGATGGCGCCAAGCAGTTCGGATATCTCGATGGGCTTGGAGACATGCCCGTCCATGCCGGCCTGAACATAACCCTCGATCTGGTGATGCATGACGTTCGCCGTGAGCGCGACGATGGGGATGCGTTGGAGGCCCCTCAAACGCTCGCGTGCGCGGATCTCGACGGTCGCGTCGGTTCCGTTCAGGATAGGCATCTGGATGTCCATGAGGATCAGATCGAAGGCCTCGCTTCCCCACGCCTCGACCGCCTCCCGGCCATCGGCGACCACCGTCAACGCGATGTCGAAGGGCTCCAACAGGGCCCGCAAGATCAACTGATTGATGGGATTGTCCTCGGCCGCCAGAATGCGGACAGGCCGCGAGGCCCGCTCCAGCGCCTGTCCCTGCCCAGGTTCGCCTGACGGCGTCTTTCGCTCGCCGCGCGCCAGGGGCAGCTCGAACGAAAAGGTCGAGCCGACGCCCAGCTGGCTCAGCAGCCTCAGGTCGCCGCCCATCAACCGGACAAACTGACGACAGATCGCCAGGCCCAGGCCGGTTCCGCCGAACCGGCGAGTCATGGAGGCGTCCGCCTGGGTGAACGGCTCGAAGACCAACGCCTGCTTGTCGCCCGCGATGCCAAGTCCCGTGTCGGCCACCTCGAATCCGAGACCATCCGGCGTCGGCCCGATCCGCAGCACGATGGACCCGCGCGCCGTGAACTTGTGTGCGTTCGAGACCAGATTCGAGAGCACCTGGCGCAGCTTGCCGCCGTCGCCGCACCAGATTCCTCGCGCCTCCGGACGCCATTCGACGCGGAAGCATACCTCGCTCTGCTCGGCCATGGCGGCGTGGGCGGCCGTCGCCAGCCTGACGACCTCCTCGATGTCGAACGGCTGAAGCTCCATCTCCAGCCGGCCGGCGTCGATCTTCGAGAGGTCCAGCACCCCATCGAGAACGGACAATAGCGTCTGTCCGGCGTCGGCGATCACGTCGAGCCGCTGCCTTTGGCCGGCTTCGCGCTCTTCGCGCCGCATGATCTGCACCATCCCGAGAACCCCGTTCAAGGGCGTGCGAATCTCGTGGCTGACATTGGCCAGGAAATCGCTCTTGGCGCGGTTGGCCTGCTCGGCTCGGTCGCGGGCCTCGGCCAGGGCCTCGGAGGTTCGAACCCAGACCGTGTGCACCCGCCAGGCCACCCAGACGCCGATCGCGCAGACGGCGAGACTGAGCCCGGCCACCGCGGCGTAGGCCAGCCCGGCCGCGAGGCGCGCGACCCGACCCATCTGGTCCGAGAACTGCCGCTCATGGGCCGAGGCGGACCGGTCCAACGCGCCGGCCTCGGCCAGATAGGCCGCTTTCTCGGCGTCGGTCGATCCGCCGCGCCGGATCCGCTCGCCAAGCTGCTCCAAGGCCATGAACTGCCGGTCGCCCTCGCGCCAGCTCTCGACCGCCCGGGCGAAGGGCGCCCAGCGCCGCATGATCACGAAGCCCGAGATGATCGCCGGGATGTCGTCGCTGGCGTTTCGCCCCCGCAGGAAGCCGGCCCTGGCGGCGCGGAAGTCGGCCGGCGTCGATTCCAGCGCGTATCGCGCCGCCTGGTCTCCCTTGGGCGCCTCCAACGCCGCGCGGAACATCGCGAAGTCGGCGTCCGAGCCCGACTGGACGTAGCGCATCAGCGAGATCACCGCTTCCTTCTGCGCCTTCGAGTACTGCGCCTCGCCGGCGACATAGGCGCGCGCCACGTTGGAAACCGCCATGCCCGCGAAGCCGAGCATCACGACTAGGCTCTGGGCGATGACGAAGATGACGGCGCTGATGATCAGCAGATGGCGGCTATGGCGCGCGGAGGGTTGCGGCCGGTGATGGCCGTTCGCGCTCTGATCCGGGCTGGGCGTCGAAAACATGGGCGCGGGTCGGTTCCCTCAGCTCTTCGGCCGGCGAGCGCGACCTTGAATCGCGCGCAAGGACCGCTGACCCCGGTGGCGTCGCTTCCTGCCCATCTGATGCTCCCCACGCGGTGTCGCGACGTCCGCCGATCCATGGCCGAACCTCGAGTGTCGCTGAAAAGCGTGGTGAAAGGGTTTTGTTTCTAGCTGTAGGCGAATATGCCGCAGCCACACGCAAAGATCGTTTCGCCCCAAATCTTGAGGCCGTCGCGCCTCGGGCGCGACAAGACGGGCCGATTACCCTCTTCACATCTTGACTCACGCGTCATGCAACGCCATCTGGCGACTCAAGGATTTGCCACGCTGCTGATTGACATCGCTCGGGCCGCCATTCTCATGCGCGCGCCCTCCTTGAAACAGGATGTCACCCTCGCCGCCGCCAAGTCCCAGTGGCCGCCGAAACCCTCAAGGGTCGACGCTGATCGCGCACGAAGACGACGCCTCCGTAAAGAGCCCTGCTCGCGGAGCGTTAGCCCATGGCTCTTCCGCGCGTGTCAGGCGTTTATCTTGAGAATTTTTTCAGCGGTTCACTGGACAGCTTGCACGGACGACAGGGCGCGATGCGCAGGCGACCCATCACGGACACATTCTCGACGTGCGCCAGATTTCGGCGCCGCGTCGTTTCGGAGACCTGAATGAGCACCAATTCCTCGGCCGAGACGGAAGCCCCTGAAGCCACCGGCGGCGACGGGCCCCTGCTCGACCTGACCGACGCCGGCGTCAAGAAGTTCATCAAGCAGGCCAAGGCCCGCGGCTACGTCACGATGGACGAGCTGAACAAGGTCCTGCCGTCCGAGGAAGTCACCTCGGAAGCCATTGAAGACACCCTCGCCATGCTGAGCGAGATGGGCGTCAACGTGGTCGAGGCCGAAGAAGACGCCGAAGGCTCGGAAGGCGGCGAGGTCGTCGCCCGCGAGGACAACCAGCAGGTCATCACCAGCGAGAAGCCTGCGGCCTATGACCGCACGGACGACCCCGTGCGGATGTACCTGCGCGAGATGGGCAGCGTCGAGCTGCTGTCGCGCGAGGGCGAAATCGCCATCGCCAAGCGCATCGAGGCCGGCCGCGACACCATGATCCGGGGCCTGTGCGAAAGCGCCCTGACCTTCGAGGCCATCATGGTGTGGCGCGAGGAGCTGGGCACCGGCCGCATCCTGCTGCGCGAAGTGATCGACCTGGAAGGCACCTACGCCGCGATCAACGGCGTAGCCGCCGCCCCGGCCGCCGACGAGGAGCCGGCCGAGCCGGTCGACGACGAAGCCGGCGGCGAGGCCAAGGCCGAAGGTGAAGGCGAGGACGAGGACGATTTCGACGACGGCGCCGGCCCCACGGTCAGCGCCATGGAAGGCGAGTTGCGCGAAGGCGTGATGGCCATCCTCGACGCGATCGCCGGCGAGTTCGAGACCTTCCGCAAGCTGCAGGACAAGCTGGTGGGCAGCCGCCTGAAGGGAGCCGACCTCAGCGAGGCCGATCGCCAGGCCTATGAAAGCCTGTCGAACACCATCATCCAGCACCTCAAGACGCTGAAGCTGAACAACAACCGCATCGAGGCGCTGGTCGAGCAGCTGTATGCGATCAACAAGCGCCTGATCGGGCTGGAAGGTCGTCTGCTGCGCCTGGCCGACAGCTACGGCATCAGCCGCGGCGAGTTCCTGAAGGCCTATTTCGGCTCCGAGCTGAACCCGAACTGGGTCGAGCAGGTCAAGGCCATGGGCGTGCGCTGGACCAAGTTCGTCGAGAACGACGTCAACTCGGTCAGCGACATCCGCCAGGAGATCGCGGCCCTGGCCACCGAGACCGGCGTGCCGATCGACGACTATCGCCGCATCGTCCAGACCGTGCAGAAGGGCGAGCGCGAAGCCCGCCAGGCCAAGAAGGAAATGGTCGAGGCCAACCTGCGTCTCGTGATCTCGATCGCCAAGAAGTACACCAACCGCGGCCTGCAGTTCCTGGACCTGATCCAGGAAGGCAACATCGGCCTGATGAAGGCGGTCGATAAGTTCGAGTACCGCCGCGGCTACAAGTTCTCGACCTACGCCACCTGGTGGATCCGCCAGGCGATCACCCGCTCGATCGCCGACCAGGCGCGGACCATCCGCATCCCGGTGCACATGATCGAGACGATCAACAAGATCGTCCGCACCAGCCGCCAGATGCTGCACGAGATCGGCCGCGAGCCGACCCCGGAAGAGCTGGCCGAAAAGCTGGCCATGCCGCTGGAGAAGGTGCGCAAGGTCCTGAAGATCGCCAAGGAGCCGATCAGCCTCGAGACCCCGATCGGCGACGAGGAAGACAGCCACCTGGGCGACTTCATCGAGGACAAGAACGCCATCCTGCCGATCGACGCGGCCATCCAGTCCAATCTGCGGGAAACCACCACCCGCGTGCTGGCCTCGCTGACGCCGCGCGAAGAGCGCGTGCTGCGCATGCGCTTCGGCATCGGCATGAACACCGACCACACCCTTGAAGAGGTCGGCCAGCAGTTCTCGGTCACCCGCGAACGCATCCGGCAGATCGAGGCCAAGGCCCTGCGCAAGCTCAAGCACCCGTCGCGGTCGCGCAAGCTGCGCAGCTTCCTGGACTCGTAAGCGCTCGAGACCGCCAAGCCTGAATGGAAAAGCCCGCCCCGGACAATGGGGCGGGCTTTTTTGTTCGCATGAAACGGGCTGGGGACCGGCCCATGGGCCTGTCCCCAATCGAGTGTTGGGCGTCAAGCCGGAACTACGGGACCTCTAATTATGGCTGATTGCAGATCCAGCTGTTGCCGTCCTTGGTCTTCTTGCAATAGACCGACGGCCCCGAAGTCAGCATCGCGTCGATCTTCTGCTGGCCATTAAGGTCGTAGGCGAACTTGTGATAGTGCCCGTGAGAGTCGAAGTTCGACTTCAGGGTCGCCGCGTCGCTCTTCACGGTCCCCAAGTCACTCTTCACGCTCCCCAACTGCCCCTTCACGTTGGCCAACTCGCTCTGCAGGCTGGCCAAGCCGCCGTTGACGGCCACCAGGTCGTTGGTGTTGGCGATTCCCTTCAGCGAAACGGTCGCCAGCCCATTCTTCAGGCTGTCGATCATATGGGCTTGGTCGCTGACCTGGCCCTGCAAGGTCGCCGTCTGCTGCTGTAGCGTCGCGACCTGGCCGCGCAGGATGTTGACCTGCTTGAGCAGCTCCAGCGGATCGGCGGCGCTGGTGATCGTCCCGGCGGGCATCTTCAGCAGCGGATTGGTCGCCGGCGGCTGGGCCGGGGCGGCTTGCACGGGCATTCGGATGACTGGCCGCTGGGCCCAGGCCGCCGGCGTCGACACCACCCAGGCGGCGAGGGTCAAGGCGAGGAGGATCGGACTCGGCGGTCGGATCGCGGCGTGGCTAGGCATCTGGTCGTCCCCCTGGTGAGCCGGCTCGAACCGGCGCCAGACCCTAGCACGATAGCGAACATCGATATGCGAAAAGGACGCCGCCCTGTGGCGACGCCCTTTCCGATCGATCCGGAGCGGTCGGGCTAGTTGCCGACCTTGACGTCGCCCGAGCCGGCGCCGTTGGCCGAGGCGTTGGCCCCATGGCGCGAGGCCGAGCCCGACAGGCCCAGCGAGCCGCTGTTGCCGGTCGAGCCCTGGCTGGTCGTGGCGTTGCTCGACCCCGAGCCAGTCAGCGAACCGGACAGACCGTCGCCGGTCAGGCCGCCGGCCGCGTCGGCGTCGCCGGAACCGCCCGCGCTGGCGGAACCGGCGGCGTCACGGGCCGAACCCAGGACGTTGCGGGCCTGCCCCGTCCCCCGCGAGGCGACCGAGGTCGCCCGGTCGCGCGCCGCGCCGACCGTGTTGCGACCGGTCCCGGCGGCCTGCGAGGTCGCGCCGCTGGCGTCCGGAGCCGTCAACGAACCGCTCCCGGCCCCATTGCCCGACAGGGCGCCGGTCAGGGACTGGCCGGCGGCCGAGGCCGAGCCGGACCCCGCGGCCGAACCGCTGGCGGCGGCGTTGCTGGTGGCGCCCTGCGCCAGGCCCTGGACGCCGCCGGCGGTGTCGCGGGCCCGCCGCGTCGCGCGATCGGCGTGGTCGCGGACCCGGCCGGTGGCGTCGGTGGCGCGGTCCCGCACCCGCCCAGTCGCCTCGGTGGCCCGCGAGGCGACGCCGCCAACATCGGGCGTCCCGAACTGGCCGGCCCCGGTCAGCGCGCCGCTCCCTTGTCCGGTCAGTCCGCCCAGGCCGCCGCCCAAGCCGCCGCCGAGACCTCCGCCGAGGCCGCCGCCCAGCCCGCCGCCGCCGCCGCCGAGAATCTGGGCTTGCGCCATCGGCGCGGCCAACAGCATGGCGGCGGCCGTGGCGGTCATGAAGAACGAGATCTTGCGCATGGTCTTCTCCTGAAGATGGCTCGGAGCGGCGCTTCCACCGCTTCCTGATCCGTCCAACGACGGGACCGCGCGCTTTCTTCCGGGACCTTGCGATTTTTTCTCGCCGAGCTCGGGACCGCTCCCGGCTGGCGAACAGGTCCACGCCCCAGGACCGAGGCGTGGGGGGATTTGCCGGTTGATCGGCCCTACGCCGCCTGCAGCTGCTGCTTGACCCGTTCGGCCAGGGTCTTGATGTCGATCGGCTTGGGCAGGAAGGTCACGCCCGTCTCGCCTTCCAGGAGGTCGCTAAACTCGGCCTCGGCATAGCCGCTGATGAACATCACCGGCGCGTTGCCCAGATAGGCGCGGGCCTTCTTCAGCAGGGTCGGCCCGTCGATGCCGGGCATGATCACGTCGCTGATCAGGAGGTCGATCGTGCCGGCGTGCTCCTCGGCGATGATCAGGGCCTCCTCGCCGTCGCTGGCCTCCAGCACCTCGTACCCCCTCGCGCGAAGCAGGCGGGCGGCGACGCCGCGCACGGCGTCCTCGTCCTCGACGAACAGGATGCGGCCGGCGCCCGACAGGTCGCGCGGCGGGCGCGGCTTGGCCTCCGGGGCGGCCGCGGCGGTCGCGGCGGCGGCCTGCTGGGCCGGGGTCGGTTCGTGCACGGGCAGGAAGATGCGGAAGGCCGCGCCCTCGCCCGGACGGCTGTGGACGTGGATCCAGCCGTCGCTCTGCTTGACGATGCCGTAGACGGTCGCCAGGCCCAGGCCCGTGCCCTCGCCCACCGGCTTGGTGGTGAAGAACGGGTCGAAGATCTTGCCCATCACCTCGGGCGGGATGCCGGGGCCGTCGTCGCTGACCTCGATGAAGGCCTGGTCGCCTTCGGCGCCGGGGAAGCCCAGGCTCTGGGCCTCGTCCTGGGTCAGGCGGGCGGTGCGGATGCGCACGACGCCGCCGCCCTTGGCCGCCCGCACCGCGTCGCGGGCGTTGACGGCCAGGTTCATCACGGCGGTCTCGAGCTGGCTCTTGTCGGCCCGCACTTGCGGCAAGTCGCGGCCGTAGTCGGTGACCAGCTTGACGTCCTCGCGCAACAGGCGGCGCAGCAGGACCTCGAACTCGCTGATCAGCTCGCCCAGCTCCAGCACTTCGCGCTGCACGGTTTGCTTGCGGCTGAAGGCCAGCAGCTTGCGGACCAGGTCGGCCGCGCGCACGCCGGTCTGGCGGATTTCGTTGAGGCCCTCGTACGACGGATCGCCGACCGGATGGCGGTGCAGCAGCTCGTCCAGACGCAGCTGGATGGCGGTCAGCAGGTTGTTGAAGTCGTGGGCCACGCCGCCGGCCAGCTGGCCGATGGCCTGCATCTTCTGGGCCTGGGCCAGCTGCAGCTCCATCTGCTTCTGCTCGGAGACGTCGATCAGATAGGCCACCAGCCGCCCGTCGGCGCGGTAGAGATAGAGATGGGCGATGCGGGCGGGATCGCGGGCCAGGCGCACCTCGAACGGGCCGCTCTTGCCCTCGGCCAGGCGGGTCTCGGCCTCGGCGCGGGACGGCGGGTCGATCAGGGCGCCGAACAGCGTGCCGGACGGCACGGCGCCCGTCATGGCGGCCAGGGCAGGATTGGCCTCGAGGACGCGCGAGTTGAATGGGTCCAGCCCCTCCAGCAGGGCCGCGCCGAACGGCGAAGCGCCGGAGAAGGCGTCCAGCGTGCGCGGGGCCGGGGCGGACTGGGCGACCACGGGAGCCGGAGCGGCGGTCGGGACGAAGACCTCCTTCTCCACCACCGACGGCAGGCGAACCAGCAGGCGGCCGCCCCGCAGGCGGGCGGCCTCGGCGCGACGCTCCTGGCCGGCGATGATCAACGTGCCCTCGGCGCGCTGGCCGTCGCGGGCCTTGACCAGGGCGGCGAACAGACGAGCCCCGGCCGCGCCACGGGGCAGGCGTCGGGCGTCGCCTACGGCCTGGACCCAGGCGAGATTGGCCGCCAGCACGCGGCCGTCGGCGGCGGTGACGGCGGCCGGCTCGGACAAGGCCTCGACGAACGCCTCGGCGCCCTCGGGCTCGGGGTCGCCGGTCGTGGTTGACGCGCGGATGGCCACCAAGCCCAGGATCGCCACGCCGGCGACGCCGCCCAGCAGCAGCAGGCCCGCCAGGGTGGCGGGACCGGCCCGCAGGGCGGGGGCGGCGGCGAACACCGCGGCCAGGACCAGGAACACCGCCGCGCCCCAGATCAGCAGGTCGGGGCGGCGCTTGCCAGCGCCGGCGGCGTCTGTCGCGCCAAAGTCTTTCATGGGCGCCTCGGTCATGGGGGACCGAAATCCTTCTTCAGCCTTGCGGGCATCCAGCCCATCGATTCGCGGAATAGAATAGCCTTAACCCGCTCGCAGAGCGCGATCCGTGATCGACCGCTGATTCCGTGACGGGATTATGGTGGTCCGGCCCAGTCCGCCAAGACGCCGCAACTCAGTCCGCCCACGCCCGCTTCCTGGCCTGCTTGTTGCTCATCACGAAGCCGATGACCCTGGCCACGGCCTCGAAGTGTTCGGCGGGAATCTGCTCGTCGATGTCCATGGCCGCGTAGAGGGCGCGGGCCAGGGGCGGGTCTTCCAGCACGTAGACGCCGGCCTCCTCGGCCACGGCGCGGATCTTCAGGGCCAGGTCGTCGACGCCCTTGGCCACGCAGATCGGCGCGGCGGTCTCGCCCTGCTCGTACTTCAGCGCCACGGCGTAGTGGGTCGGGTTCATGACCACGACGGTGGCCTTGGGCACGGCCGCCATCATCCGCTGGCGCGAGCGCTGCATGCGCAGCTGCTTCTGCTTGCCCTTGATGTGCGGGTCGCCCTCGGACTGCTTCATCTCGTCCTTGACGTCCTGGACGCTCATCCGCATGCGCTTGTTGAAGCGCAGGCGCTGCCAGAACCAGTCGAAGCCGGCGGTGGCGATCAGGAAGATCAGCACCATCCAGAACAGCTTCATGCACAGCTTCAAGGACAGGGGGATGATCGCCGCCACGTCCATGCCCACCAGGGTGGTGATCTGGGCCGCGTCCGGCTTGACCACGAACCAGGCGATGAGCCCGGTGACCAGGAACTTCACGGCCGACTTGGCGAACTGCACGAAGCCGTCGGGACCGAAGACCCGCTGGAGACCCTTGATCAGGTCCAGCTTCTTGAGGTCCGGCTTGATCTTGTCGGCCGACAGGATGAAGCCGGACTGGGCCACGTTGGCCGCCGCGCCCAGCAGGCCCGAGACCACCATCACCAGCACCACCGCCGGCAGGGCGGCCATGACCGCCGTCTTGGCGATGGCGCGGATGCCGCCCTCGACGTCCATGGTCCCCGCATGGGCCAGGAACGGGGTCAGGGAATTGACCATGTCGCGGGCCAGCCAGCCGCCGGCGATGACCACCACGCCGAACGCCCCGGACAGCGAGGCCAGCTGCGAGATGTCGGCGGACTTGGGAACGTCGCCCTTGGCGCGGGCATCCGACAGCTTCTTGGCTGTTGGTTCTTCTGTCTTTGACGCGTCGTCCTGCTCGTCGGCCATGGCGTCCCCCTAGTTGAACACCGCCAGGAGGTCCCGATAGTGATCGGTCCACACCATGGCGATGCCGCCGAGCGAGAGGCCCAGCAGGGAGAGGCCCAGGATGACGCTGAGCGGCGAGGTGACGAAGAAGATCTGGAACGACGGCATCACCCGGCCGACCAGGCCGGTCGCCAGGTTGAAGACGATCGAGAACACCAGGACCGGAGCCGCCAGCTGCAGGCCCAGCTTGAACGACTCGGCCACCGTGCGGACGGCCAGTTCGGCGGCGTCGCCCACCGGCACGGGGCGGCTGAACGGGAACAGGTCGAACGACTTGGCCATCGCCCCGATGAACAGGTGATGCAGGTCTGTGACCATGATCAGGGTCAGGCCCAGCATCGACAGGAAGGTGGCCACGGCCGTGCTGCTGGGCGCGCCGGCCGGGTTGGTGGTCTGGGCGAACGACAGCGAGGTCTGGATCGAGATGATCTCGCCGGCGGTGGTCAGCGAGCTGACGAACAGCTTCAGCACCGCCCCGATCATCAGTCCGACCAGCACCTCGTGCAGCACCGCGCCGCCGACGGCGCCGACGCTGCTGGGTACGGTGACGATCGACTTGGAGACCAGGGGGGCCAGCAGCAGGGCCATCAGCACGGCGAACGACAGCCGGATGCGCGGCGGCACGACGGTCTCGCCGACGCCGGGCATCAGCATGACCATCGCGCCGATCCGGGCGAAGACCAGGCCGCCGGCATAGACCTGCAGAACGGTGGCGAAGCTGTCCAAGCCCCCTCCCCCTACATTCCAGCGATCTTGGCGGCGATTTCCTTCATGAAGCCGGACATCAGCGCGCCCATCAGCGGCAGGAACAGCAGCAGGGCCACGAAGATCGCCACGATCTTGGGCGCGTAGACCAGGGTGGCCTCCTGGATCTGGGTCAGGGCCTGGAACAGGCCGATGGCCACGCCGACCACCAGGCCGACGATCAGGATCGGCGCGCAGAGCTGCAGGGTCAGCCAGATGGCGTCGCGGCCGACATCCAGGACTTCGGCTCCGCTCATCGGAAGGCCTCTACGTGACGCGCGTACGCGGGAACTGACGGTGACTCGCACCATCGTCCCTCATGGTTAACAGCCGGTTAGGGAGGATTAACAGAGGGCAGTTGCGCGCGTGGCGAAAGGTCGCCGAGGAAGATGCTGGGGACAGGCCCATGGGCCTGTCCCCATCCGTGCCAATCGATCCTACTTGGGCTTCCTCGCCGCCTGGACCTCGATCTCCACCAGCATGCCCGGTTGCACCAGCGAGGTGATCTGGCTGGTGATGCGCGAGGGCTTGTTGGGCTGTTCGGCGGTGCCGAAGAAGGTCTTGTAGGCCTCCATCATGCCCATGAAGTCCATCTTGCCGCCCTTGGCCGGGTCGCCGACCAGCAGGACGCGCATCATCACCACGTCGCCCATGGTCGCGCCCTGGCTCTTGAGGGCCTCCTGGATGCGCGTCAGGACGCCCATGGTCTGGGTCTTGGTGTCGCCGAAGGTGGCGGGCAGGGCCGGGTCGCCCTTGGGGTCGAGCGGCGGCGGGGTCATGCCGCTGACATAGATGGTGTCGTAGCCGGCCGGCACGGTCACCACGCTGGCGATCGGCGAGGTCGGCGCGCCGCCCCGGACGATCTCCTGGGCATGGGCGGCGGTTCCAGCGAGGCTGGCGAGGGCGGCGGCGAGGATCAGGCGCTTCATGGTCGTCTCCAGAGACTGTCCGTTGCGAAATTCCGGGATGGCGGACGGCGCCCGCGATCCGATGCTCTAGTGGGCCTGCAGGCTGGCGGGCTTCTTGCCGGCCTTGATCGCGGCGCGAGCGGCGGCGACGTCGGAGGCGCTGACCGGCTTGCCCTTGTTGCCCCACGAGGTGCGGACGTAGGTCAACACCGAGGCCAGCTCCAGGTCGTTCAGGTCGTCCTTGAACGACGGCATGCCGGCCCGGCCGGCCAGGACCGTGGCCATCATCGGGGCCGGGTCGCCCTGGACGAACGGGTCGCCGGCCAGGGCCGGGAACGCGCCCTTCACGCCCTTGCCCGTCGTCTGGTGGCAGGCCGAGCAGTTGTCGTTGAACAGGGCCGAAGGGGTGGCGGCGAAGGCGGCCGCCGAGACGGTGGAGGCGGCCAGCACGCCGGCGAGGAAGACGATTGAACGACTCATGGAAACTCCTCAAGCAACCTTTGGACAGGCATAGCGCGACTTCAGGCCGTGAGCACGCGGGCGTGCAGCTTGCCGATCTGCTGCCAGGCCGACTCGATGGCCCCGGCCTGCCAGCCGCCCAGATAGGTCAGGTGCTCGCCGGCCAGGTAGATGCGGCCGTCGGGCTCGCACAGCACGGGATAGGCCGCCTTGCGCCCCTCCTCGCCCCACTCGGCCCAGCCGCCCAGATTGAACGGCGCCAGGTGCCAGCTGAACGAGAAGGCGTTCTCGAAGTTCTCGGCGTATTCTGGGAAGATCTTCTGGCCGGCGGCCACGGCGAAGGCCGCGCGCTCGGCCGGCGGCTTGGCGCTGATCTTGGCCGCCTCGCCGCCGAACGCGTAGTAGCCCAGCAGCACGCCCTTCTGGCCCTGCCAGCCGGTGGACGGCAGGGTGATCGTGCCGATGCCCGGCATGTCGTTGTAGATGTGGCCGCCGTAGATGTGGTGGTTCTCTTCCCAGAACCGGGTCTTCATCTGCAGACCGATCTTGTTGACCGGCGCGTAGGCCACCCCCGACATCGCCGCCTTGAACGGCTTGGAGAAGTCGGCGTCGATGTTCTTGAGCACGCTGAGCGGGATGGTGCAGACGCAGTAGTCGGCGGTGATCGTGTCCTGCTCGCCGAACTTGTCGGTGTAGGTGACCACCACGCCCTTGGGGCCCTGCTTGATCTTGTCGACCACGCACGAATAGCGGATCAGCGTGCCGACGCGCTTCTCGAAGCCCTTGGCGATCTGGTCCATGCCGCCGACCGGCTGCAGCATGGTGCGCTGCTGCTCGTAGCCCGAGACCGAGCTGAGCACCCGCCAGGCGTTGGAGTGCAGCACGTCCGACAGGCTGTAGGGCGTCGAGGGCTTGCCGGGCCCCGGATCCACGCCGGCCCCGGGATGGACGTCGAAGCCGCGGCCCTCGGTGCCGGTATAGGCCAGGTCGGTCGGCGAGAGGCGGCCCTCGTTGATCATGTAGGCCACGAACAGGTCACGGTCCGCCGCGGTCAGGGGCGCGTCGAGCTGCCCCTTGGAGGCGGCCTTGGCGATCATCTCGGCGGCGTAGCCGCGGACGTCGGCGGCGATCTGCCCCTTGCGGATCGGCTTGCCGGCCAGCGGTCCGTCGCCCTTCTCGAAATAGACATAGGCCGCGTCGTTGTCGTTGACGAAGCTCTCCAGCTGGACCCCGAACAGCTTGGTGTAGTGCAGGGTCGAGCGGTGGTGATACGGGATCCGCCACGGGCCGTGGTTGATGTAGAGCCCCTCGTCGAACTCGCAGGTCTGGTTGTTGCCGACCAGGTCGGTGTGCTGGAAGCCCTTGCGGGCCGTCTGGCAGCGGCCGCCGGCGAAGGAGCGGGCCTCGATCACCTGCACCTGGTAGCCCGCCTTGGTCAGTTCGTAGGCCGCGGTCATGCCGGCCAGGCCCGCGCCCAGCACCACGACCTTGGTCCCCTTGGCGTCGCCCTCCAGCTTGGGCGGGGCGGTCCGGGCCGAGGCGAAGCCGAAGCCCAGGGCGTCCATGCCGGCCATGGCCAGCGACACCCCGCCGAACGCCGCCAGGCCCTCGAAGAACCGCCGCCGCGTCAGCACGCCGCCCGCCTCGCTCAACGGCGCGGCCGCCGATTGGTCACCCATACTGGTCCCCGATTTTTTCTTGCCGCGAAAGACGCCTGCGAGCCAGACGATCGCCTTGGCTATGTCAGACCAAGCCGACCCGACAACAATGCGAAAAACTCGTCCGTCTTATGAGAAAACCTTCTGGCGCCGCCCCCTTGGGCGCCCGTGGCGAGGCTTGTGCGGAGAGCGGGCGGCGTGAAATTTCACGCCCGAAATCAAGATCTCGCCGCCGGAAAATCCGTCGGCGGAAATCATTGACGAAAATACAGAAAAGCCGGGCGCGAGGCCCGGCTTTTCCTTGTTCGATACCGCTTTCGGAGATCAGAAGTTGTAGGCGAACTTGGCGTAGTAGTAGCCGCCATTGAGGCCGTACGGCGAGAAGCTGGGATAGATGTCCTGCGCACCATTGCCGTTGTCGGCGGCATCCTTGATCTGGGCGGCGCTCTTCTTCTCCGGCTGCTTGTCGAACAGGTTGTTGGCCCCGACCGAGATCTTGAACTGCTCCATCACCCGCCAATCGATCTCGAGGTCGGTGATGAAGGCCGGCTTGATCTTCTCCAGCCAGTAAGTGCCGCCGTCATAGGTGGTGTAGCTGGAGGACTTTCCGTACAGCGTCTCGTGCAGATTGATCGTCACCGGACCGCGATTGTAGAGCGCGCCGGCCGAGACCTTGTACCGCGGGGCGGCGGTTTCCAGGTCGGAAATGGCGGACTTGTCGTACAGCGAGGCGCCGGACAGCTGGGTCGGCGCGGCGGCGATCTTGGTGACCTCCGTCTTGCCGTAGTTGGCCGCCAGGCTCCAGTCGACCCGGCCCAGGTCGCCGAAGCTGCTGGCATAGTTGATGACCGCCTCGGCCCCGCGGGTGCGGGTGTCCAGGCCGTTGGTGAAGATGTTGATGCCGATGTCGGTGGCGTCGTCGGAGATCGAGTTGCCGTTCGCCGCGATCGCCGCGGCCACCGCCGGGTAGTTGACCGCGCCGCCAGCCCCGTACAGCGAGCCGCTGCCGGCGATGCGGTCTTCGATCTCGATCTGATAGACGTCGAAGGTCGCCGACAGCCCGCCGCCCGGATGGGCCACGAAACCGACGCTGTAGTTCGTCGACTTTTCAGGCTTCAGGCCGTTGACGCCCACCAGCTTGGCGCCGGCGGAGTTGGGCGCCAGTTGCACGAAGGCCGAGGTCGGCCCGACATTGGTGGCCGAATAGTATTCCTCGGCCAGGGTCGGAGCGCGGAAGCCGGTGCTGGCCGTGCCGCGCAGGGCGAAGGCCGGCGAGAAGTCGTAACGGCCGGTCAGCTTGCCGACCGTGGTGTCGCCGAAGTCGCTGAAGTGCTCGTAGCGGACGGCGGCGTCCAGTTGCAGGGCTTCCACCGGCTTGACCGCCAGGTCGAGATAGGCCGCGACGTTGTCGCGTTCGTGCTTGCCGGCGTCGGTCAGCGAGAAGCCCGGATAGGACTGCGAGCCGCCGTTATAGCGCGAAGCGTATTCGCCGGCCTTGATCTTGTAGGTCTCGTGACGCTGCTCGGCCCCGAAGGCGACGGTCAGCGGTCCGGCCAGGCCAACGTCGAAGGGACGGCTGACGTCCAGGGTGGTGCTCCATTGGGTGGAGAGGAAGGCGCCGGCGTGGAAGGCCGACTGGGTCGAGCCCGCGCCCGGCACCGACGGCGCGGCGAGATAGAGGTCCTTGTTGACCGAGTTGGTGATGTTGATCGCGTCGAAGTCCTGGCCGTAGGTCGAGCTCAGGTCCCAGTCCCAGTCGCCGAACACCTTGCCCTTCACGCCGCCGGTGACGGCGTAGTCCTCTTCCTTGATGGTCTCCATCGGGTTGAAGCCCAGCGGATAGAGCTGCGGCAGGCGGGTAGGCGTGCGGAAGTTTTCGTAGGCGCCGGCGTACTTGTGGCCGTAGGTGCCGAACGAATAGACCTCCAGGTCGCCGATCTCCACGCCGCCGTTATAGGCCACGGTGGTCAGTTGGTAGCGGGCGTCGCCCGAGATCTTGTTGGTGTGCGGATAGCCGGCGAGGATCGTGCTCCAGCCGTTGGCGGCGGTGTTTCCGCGGATCACCCGCTGGTCGTCGCCGCCCCAGTCGCTGAAGTCGTGATAGCGGGTCTCGGCGGTAAGGTTCAGGTAGGCGTTGGCGAACGGCGACAGGCCGATATTGCCCGACACGTTGCCGGTCTTGCCGTCGCCGCCGTAATAGCGGCCGGCCGTGACGTCCAGCGAGCCGCCGGAGGTGTTCTTCTTCAGGATGATGTTGACCACGCCGGCGATGGCGTCGGTGCCGTACTGGGCTGCGGCGCCGTCGGTCAGCACTTCGATATGGTCGATGGCCGACAGCGGGATGAAGTTCAGGTCGGCCGCCGCGCCGCCTTGGTAGGGTCCGCCTAGAACCGCCAGGTTGGCCGTGCCATGTCGCCGCTTGCCGTTGATCAGCACCAGGGTGTGGTTGGCGCTCAGGCCGCGAAGCCGGGCCGACAGGGTCAGGGCCGCGGTGTCGCCGCCGAACGATTGCGCATTGAACGAGGGGATCGCCTGGGCCAGGGCCGCGATCAGGTCCGGCTTGCCGGCCCGCTTCAGCGAGGCGGAATCGACGACCTGGATCGGCGCGGCGCTGTCGACGGCCTTCATGCCGGTGGTGCGCGTGCCGGTGACGATGACCGTCTCGACCTCGGTGGTGGCCTGCTCGGGCGGCGTGTCGGCGGCATAGGCCAAGCTGGCGCTCGCCATGCCGAGCGAAAGAGTTGAGATCCCGGCAAGCAGGATATTCCGCGAACACTTATTCATTAAGATCCCCTGGTGGCGTTACAAACGCGCTGTGGTTTTCGCCGCCTGTGGAATCCCCCGATAGATTTTTTTCTTCTTCTTGAACTGAATGCTGTCAACCGTAGGAAGAATATTTCAAGCTCTGATGACATATACAAGCGGCGGCCGACCGCCGCTGATCGAAGACTTCCTCAGGGGGTAAAGTTCGGCAATAGCCGTAACCCTTAATGAACCCCGGCATGGCGCCAGATCGGCCCGGGCGCCCCTTTGCGCGGCGCCCATGGCGCCTTCTGGCCGTCTTCTGATCATCGGCTTGGCGTCCGGGCCGCAAGGAAGCCCCTCGCGCCCCCCGAAACAGGACGAGCCGGACGCGAACGCCCGGCTCGCGGACCGGCCCGATCGCGGCCCCGACATCCGAACCGTGGACGCCGGGACCGCCCCGGAACCTAGAAGCTGTAGGTGACCTTGCCGTAGTAGTAGCCGCCGTTGATGCCGAAGGGCGAGAACGAGGGGAACTGGGTGACGAAGCCGTTGCTGTTGTTCTTCAGGTAGTGCTCGCGCAGCAGGCCGTTGATCCGGTTGGGATAGCGGTTGAGCAGGTTGTTGGCGCCGACGGACACCTTCACGCTCGGCAACACCTGGTAGACGAGGTCCAGGTCGGTGATCAGCGCCGTCTTGACGGTGGTCTTCATCAGCGCCGGCGAACCGCTGTCGTTGCTCAGGCCCGACGACTTGCCGTAGACGCTTTCCTTCAGGTTCATCGAGAACTTGCCGAGGCTCCAATAGGCGCCCGCGATGATCTTGAACTTGGGCGAGGTGTCTTCCAGGTTGGCGATCGCGATGGCGTCGAACAGGGTCAACCTCGGATCCAGGCCCGGCGGATTGGGCGCGATCTTGGTCACTTCAGTCTTGTTGTAGCTGGCGCTCAGCGACCAATCGACCCGGCCCCAGTCGTCGAAATCGCTGTAGTAGGTCGAGACGAAGTCGATTCCGCGAGTGCGGGTGTCCAGGCCGTTGACGAACATGTTGGCGCCGACGCTGTAGGTCGCATTGGTGCGGATCGAAGGATCCACGTTGACGCCGTTCGCCGTCAGGGCGGCGACGACCGCCGGCGAGACGATCCCGTTGGTCACCTTCACGCCGCCGACCGTCACCACGTTCTCGCCGTACAGCGTGCCCGAACTGACGATGCGGTTCTTGATGGTGATCTGGTAGGCGTCCAGCGTCATGGTCAGCTTGGGCGCCAGGTGGGTGACCAGGCCGATGCTGAAGTTGTTCGACTTCTCGGGCTTCAAGCCGTTGATGCCCAGCAGGCTCGCGCCCGGCGAGTTCGGCGGCAGCTGGCCGCTGATCGAGCTGGGCGAAACGTTGATGCCCGAATAGTACGACTCCGCCAGGGTCGGGGCCCGGAACCCCGTGCTGACGGTGCCGCGCACGGCGATGGCCGGCGAGAAGTCGTAACGACCGGTCAGTTTGGCCACCGTGGTGTCGCCGAAGTCGCTGAAGTCCTCGTAGCGGACCGCGGCGTCCAGTTTCAGCGCCTCGACCGGGCTGACCGCCAGGTCGACATAGACGGCCTTGTTGTTGCGCTTGTGCTTGCCGGCGTTGACCGGCGCGAAGCCGAAATACGATTGCGAACCGCCGCCATAGTAGGTGGCCGGGTCGCCCGCCGTGATCTCGTAGCTTTCCTTGCGATACTCGGCGCCCGCCGCGAAGGTCATGGGGCCGGCCAGGCCGACCTCGAAGTCGTGGCTGACGTCGATGGTGTTGCTCCATTGGGTGTTGATGAAGCCGCCCGCATGGATGTCCGTCGGCGAATAGCCCTTGGTCGTCGTCGTCGAGGTGTCGGCGTAGAGCGACGCGTTGGCGGTATCCAGGACGTTGACCGAGTCGTCGTCCTTTCCGTAGGTCGAGCTCAGGTCCCAGTTCCAGGCGTTGGTCGCGCCGCTGACGCCGCCGGTGACGGCGTAGTCGGTCTCGGTGATCGACTCCTTGGGATCGAAGCCCAGGGGGAACGGAATGTCGGTCGCCATCTTGCCCTTGACCACGTTGGGCAGGCGGTAGTTCTCGTGGGCGGCGCTCCATTTGCGGCCTATGGTGCCGAAGCTGTAGGCCTCGACGTCGGGCGTGATCTCGTAGCCGGCGTTGTAGGACAGCACCGTCTGGCGGTATTGAGCGTCGCCGGCGATGCGGTTCACATAGGGCCAGTTCGGCGCGTTAACGACCTGCGGATAGCTCCGGGCCGGGCTGTTGGTGGCGCCGGTGTTGTAGGGCGTGTTCACCACGCGCGGGTCGTAGTCGCCGCGGAAGCTGTAGCCGTGGTACTTAGTCTCGCCGGTCAGGTTCAGGTACGACTTCTCGGTCGGGGCGATGCCGATATTGGCGGTGAAGTCGCCCGTCGTGCCGCCGCCGTCGATATAGCCCCCGCCGTTGATGATGACCTCGCCGCCCGAGGTGGCCTTCTTCTGGATGATGTTGATGACGCCGGCGATGGCGTCGGTGCCATATTGGGCGGCCGCGCCTTCCAGCAGCACCTCGATGTGGTCGACCGAGGCCAGGGGGATGAAGTTCAGGTCGGCGGCCGCGCCGCCCTGATAGGCTCCGCCGAGGACCGCGAGATTGGCCGTGCCGTGGCGGCGCTTTCCGTTCAGCAGGACCAGGGTGTGGTTGGGGCTGATGCCGCGCAGCTTGGCCGACAAGGTCAGGGCGGCGGTGTCGCCGCCGAAGGCCTGGGCGTTGAACGACGGGACGTTCTGGGCCAGGGCCTGGATCATGTCCGGCTGGCCGGTCTTCTTGAGGATGTCGGCGCCCAGGACCGTGATCGGCGCAGGGCTGTCGACGGCCTTCATGCCGGTGGTGCGCGTGCCGGTGACGATGACGGCCTCGAGTTCGGCCGTGTCCGGCGAAGGCTCGGGGACCTCGGCCGCATAAGCATTGACGCCATAGGCGAAGAGAATACTGGCAGCGGACACCCCCACGAACAGGATGCTACGCGAACGGTTAGTCATTTATACCCCCTCATGCGCTATCTAAGCGCGCTTGTTTTCTCCTCTCTGGCGTTTCCCGGTAAGCGTGTTCTTTTTGCTTCGCACGAATACTTTTAGTTTCACGTCGATGACGCGATTGAAACATTTCGTCGAAGCTGAAATTTCTGCAAGCGCCGCGACCGTCATCGGATCGTAACGAACGTCCCGAGAGGTCCTGGCGCCCCTTTGCGGGGCGCCAGCCATGATTTTTGTGCAGCGCGATGATCATGATCGTGGCGCCTCTGCGGCGCCCGAAGGTCGTCTCAGGGGACGACGACGGCCCGTCCGGCCCGCTTGCCGTCGGCCGAGCGGGCCCGCACCTCGACCTTGCCGGCGACCGGCGCGTCGGGCGCATAGGACCGCCAGGCGCCGCCATCGACCCGGTACTCGATCGGCAGGCCGGGGAACTCGACATTGGCCCGCAGCCGGCCGTTCTCGACCACCGCGCCGACGGTCGGGATGCGATAGGCCACGCCGGCCGCGTCCAGCCGCGCCAGCTCGCGCCCGCCCAGCAGGTTGGCGAAGGCGGTCCAGTCGGCGTCGCGCCGGGCCCGCATCTCGGCGGTAAAGGCGCCGGTCGTCGGGTCGTAGGCCTTGCCGGGCGTGTAGGGCGTCTCCCAGTTGGCGCCGTGCCAGGCCCGTTCGGCCAGGGCCAGCATCCGCGGGAACAGCATGTAGTCGACCTGGCCGTCCGAGCGGATGGTCTCGCTCCACAGCTGGCCCTGCAGGCCGCTGAAGCGCACGCCGGGCTCCAGCGGGTGGTCGTCCTTCGAGGCCTGGGCCTTGCCGCTCAGGTCGGGCCAGAATTCGGCGTGGGCCGGCAGGTTCTCGGGCATGAAGTCGAAGACCTTGCGGGTGTCGGTGGCGCGCGAGGGCCAGTCGTAGCCGCGTTCCTTGGGATCGGCGGCCTGGGGGCTGTCGAAATAGAGGACCTCGGGCGTGGAGATCACCACCTCCCAGCCCTGGTTGGCCTGGAGGTGAGCGCTGGCGGGTCCCTCGCCGGCCAGCGAGCCCCAGTTGTTGGAATGGACCTTGGCCGGCATGCGGTCGGGCTGGGCGTGGCTCATGCCGTCGCTCCACCCGGCCACCACCACGCCCCGCGCCGCCAGCAGGGCCGAGACCTTCTCGATGAAATGGCCGCCCAGGTCGGCCGGCTTGATCCCGGTCCTGGCCTCATAAGCGGCGCAGGCCGGCGAGGCGCTCCAGGCGCCCGGCGTCTCGTCGGCGCCGATGTGGTAGCGGGTCAGCGGCTGGCCGGCGGCGGCGTGCAGGGCGGCCATCTCGTCCACCACCTTGCCGAGGAAGGCGTAGGCGCTGTCCAGGCAGACATTGATGGTGTTGTCGCTGTAGTGCTGGATGCTGCTGTAGACGGACTTGTTCTCGGCCTCGCTCAGCAGGTAGCGGCCGGCCTCGGCCTCCGGCGCCCCCTCGGCGCGCAGGCGGGCCGCCCTGGCCTCCATCGCCTTGATCGCCGCCCGCGAATGGCCTGGCATGTCGAACGACGGGATCACCTGGATGTGGCGCGCCTGGGCCGCACGGACGATCTCGATGTAGTCGGCGCGGGAATAGAAGCCGTTGACCGGGGTCGACGGGTCCGGCCCCGAGCCCAGCTGCGGCAGCAGACAGGTCCGCTCGGTCAGGTCGTGGCAGCGGCGCGAACCGATCGTGGTCAGCTCCGGCAGGCCTGCGATCTCGACCCGCCAGCCCTCGTCGTCGGCCAGATGCAGGTGCAGGCGGTTCAGCTTGTAGGCCGCCATCTGGTCGAGGATGGCCAGGATCTCGGCCTTGGAGTGAAAGTTGCGGGCCACGTCGACGTGCAGGCCGCGGAAGTCGAAGCGCGGGGCGTCGTGGATGGCCAGCAACGGGACCGTTCGCCGGGCGTCGACCAGCTGGGTCAGCGACGCCAGGCCGTTGGCCGCGCCTTCGGGGTCGGAGGCGACGATCGCGACACCGTCCGCCTTGATCGTCAACAAGTAGCCGCCGGCCGCCAGCTTCTCGCCGGGCGCCAGCCGGATGCGCAGCGGGACGCCGCCGGCCGCCTCGGCCGCGCCGGCCTTGGCCAGGGACGCCAGGTCCGCAGCCAGGGCTGCGCGCGGCAAGCCGCTGGTCGAGACCTTCACGCCGCGCGTCAGGTCCAGTTCGCCGCCGCGCGGGTCCAGCCGGGTCCTCAGCGGCGTGGGCAGAACGGCGGCGCGCGGGATCGGCCGGAGACTGGCCCCGGCCGCGGCGTTGACGGCGTAGACCCTGGGCGCGGTGGCCCACACCGTCGCATCGGCCGCCGAACCGCCGGCCAGCCGGGCCTCGTCGGTGAACGGCGCGACAAAGGGCAGGCCCTCCAGGCCGGTCTCGGGATCGACCACCGGCCGGGTGCTGACGATGGTGCGCGCCGCCACGCCTTCGGCCGCGACGTAGGCGTTGGGCATCGGATAGAGTTCGGACAGCTGGTGACCTTCCAGCTTCAGCGGGATGCGAACCGGGCGGCCGGCCGCGAAACCGCCGAAGGCCGCCGTCGGCGTCAGGCGATAGAGGTCGCCGTTGATATGGCTCAAGGCGAAGGCGTCGCTGTCGGCCCGCAGTATGGGCGTGACACTGCTGAAATACAGCGACCAGCCGGCGGCGGGCGTGTCGGCTGCGGTCAGGGTCAGCTCGGCCAGGTGGCAGCCCAGCGCGGGCGCGCAGGCGGCGGGGCCCGGGCGGTTGTCGAGCACCTGGTAGCGCACGTCGAGCGTGGCCGCGAAACGATCGAGCTCGCCCTGGGACGGCTGGGCGTGGGCGGCGGCCGCCAGGAACGTCGAGGCGATCAGCGCGATCAGGCGTCGTGGCATGAAGCCTCCAGGATTTGCAGACCTGCCCAGACGGGCTATCAGCTTTCGTTCCCCGATGTGAACCTGCTGGCCTGCGTACAGGGGCCCTACCGCCGGCAAAAAGTGGATGTCACCGGTGTCATGATCCGTGGTAGCCAATCCGCCGAGCGCGAGCCCAACCGCGCCGGAGGAAACCCATGGATCACCTTCACCTGGATCGCCGCGGCCTGATCGCCGGCGCGGTCCTCGCCTTGGCCTCGGGACCAGCCCTGGCCGCCGCCAGACCCGGTCCCGTGGTCGCCACCATTTACGGCAAGGTGCGCGGCGCGGCCGGAGACGGCGTCCAGGTGTTCAAGGGCGTGCGCTACGGGGCCGACACGGGACCATTGCGCTTCATGCCTCCCCAGCCACCCAAGCCCTGGACCGGCGTGGTCGACGCCCTGGCCTATGGCGCGGCCTGTCCGCAGGGCAAGGGCGAGGACGGCGAGGCGCTGAGCGAGGACTGCCTGTTCCTCAACATCTGGACCCCCGCCAAGGCGGGCAAGAGCGGCTTGGCCGACGGCCAGAAACGCCCGGTGATGGTCTATATCCACGGCGGCGCCTACAACACCGGCTCGGGCGCCAGCCCCTGGTACGACGGGACCAAGCTGGCCAAGCGCGGCGACGTGGTGGTGGTCACCGTCAACCACCGCCTGAACGCCTTCGGCTATCTCTATCTGGCCCGCCTGTTCGACCATCCGAGCGTCGCCGACAGCGGCAACGCCGGCCAACTGGACCTGGTCCTGGCCCTGCAATGGGTGCGCGACAACATCGCCGCGTTCGGCGGCGATCCGGGCAAGGTCATGCTGTTTGGCCAGTCCGGAGGCGGCGCCAAGATCGCCACCCTGATGGCCATGCCGGCCGCCAAGGGCCTGTTCCACCGCGCCGCCACCATGAGCGGCCAGCAGGTCACCGCCGCCGGCCCGTTCAACGCCACCAAGCGGGCCAAGGGCTTCGTCGACAAGCTGGGGATCAAGGACCTGGCCGCCCTGCGCGCCCTGCCCGCCGACCAGTTCCTGGCCGGGCTCAAGGCCGTCGATCCGATCGCCGGCAGCGGCGGGGTCTATATGGGCCCGGTGCTGGACGAGCGGTCGCTGACCCGCCACCCGTTCTTCCCCGACGCCGCGCCCCAGAGCCTGGACGTGCCGATGATGTGCGGCAACACCCACGACGAGACGCGCGGCTTCGTAGGCTACGACAAGAGCCTGACGGAGCTGACCTGGGAACAGGTGGTCGAGAAGTTGCCGGCCCAGTTCAACGCCCGGATCGACATCGACCCGGCCACCGTGGTGGCGGCCTATCGCAAGATCTATCCGCACTACTCGCCCTCGGACGTGTACTTCGCGGCCAGCACGGCGGGCCGCTCGTGGAAGGCGGCGATCATCCAGGACGAGGAGCGGGCCAAGGCCGGCGCCCCGGCCTGGGCCTACCAGCTGGACTGGCGCGCGCCCAAGGACGGCGGCGTCTGGGGCGCGCCCCACACCCTGGACATGCAGCTGGTGTTCGGCAATTTCGATGCGCCCGGGGTGATCACCGGCTCGGGCCCCGACGCCGTGGCCATGCACGAGCGCCTGGCCGACACCTTCGTCGCCTTCGCCCGCACTGGAAACCCCAATAACCCGTCGATCCCGGCCTGGGAGCCCTACACCCTGCCCAGGCGCCAGACCCTGGTGTTCGACAACACGACCCGGATGGAGGACGACCCGCGCGGGGCGGAACGCGAACTGTTCAACAAGGTCCCGTTCACCCAGTTCGGGACCTAAGTTCCTCCCCCTATGGGGGAGGCGATCGCGCAGCGATCGTTGGGGGGGGGGGGGAGGGATAGGATCGTCGCCCAGGGATCCGGCAAGCGGCCGAATACTCCCCCCACCGTCGGCTGCGCCGACACCTCCCCCACAGGGGGAGGACCTTCTACTTCGCCGCGTCCATCAGCCCCGCGAAGCGCTCGAACAGGTACAGGCTGTCGGTCGGGCCGGGCGAGGCTTCGGGATGGTGCTGCACCGAGAACACCGGCTTGTCGGCTAGGGCGATGCCGGCGTTGGTGCCGTCGAACAGCGAGACGTGGGTCTCGGTCACGGCCTTGGGCAGCGAGGCGCTGTCGACGGTGAAGCCATGGTTCATCGAGACGATCTCGACCTTGCCGGTCGTCAGGTCCTTCACGGGGTGGTTGGCCCCATGGTGCCCCTGCTCCATCTTCACCGTCTTGGCGCCCACGGCCAGGGCCAGCATCTGGTGTCCCAAGCAGATGCCGAACACCGGCTTGCCGCTCTGGACCAGCTTCTGGATCTCGGGCACGGCGTAAGCGCCGGTCGCGGCGGGGTCGCCCGGACCGTTGGACAGCAGCACGCCGTCGGGATTGCGGGCCAGGATGTCCTCGGCCTTGGTGTCGGCCGGCACCACCGTGGCGCGGGCCCCGACATGGGCCAGGGCGCGCAGGATGTTGCGCTTGACGCCGTAGTCGAGGACCACGACCTCGTACTTGGGCTGGTCCAGCTTGGCGTAGCCCTCCGGCCACGACCACAGGCCCTCGTCCCAGGTGAAGGTCTGGGTGGTCGAGGCGTCCTTGGCCAGGTCCAGCCCTTCCAGCCCGGCCCAGGCTTTGGCCTTGGCGACCAGGGCGTCGAGGTCGAACTCACCGGTCGGCGAGTGGGCGATCACGCCGTGCGGCATGCCGGTCTCGCGGATCTTGCGGGTCAGGGCGCGGGTGTCGACGCCCGCCAGGCCGATGACGCCGCGGCGCCGCATCCAGGCGTCGAAGTCGCTGTTGGCGCGCCAGTTGGCCGCATCGGTCGGGACCTCGCGGAACAGGACGCCGCGGGCGGCCGTCTCGGCCCCGCCGCTCATCTGCTCCAGATCCTCCAGATTGGTCCCCACATTGCCGACGTGCGGGAAGGTGAAGGCGACGATCTGGGCCATGTAGGAGGGGTCGGTCAGGATCTCCTGATAGCCGGTCATGGCGGTGTTGAAGCAGACCTCGCCGACCGCGTCGCCAACCGCGCCGCAGCCGACGCCCTGCAGGATCGTGCCGTCGGCCAGGGCCAGGACACCGGTGACGCCGGGGAGAAGGTCTTGGGACATCTCGGAAGCGCCTCCTAAACGCAGGGCCAGAACAGGCCGGTCATTGTCGCAAAAAGGCGGGCCAGGAGTAACCCCTGCCCGCCGCGCAAACGGCGGCGTGTCTAGGGGGGTATGGCAGGGGGGTCAACCCCTTCGATCGCGGGAGTCGAAGCGTGGCCCCACATTCCCGTGATCACCCAACAAGCCCCCTCGCGCGGGGAGCCCCAAAGCCCCTATGCTGGAAGGGTTAAGCGCCACAATCAGCATAAGAACATCGGGAGGACGGCCCATGCTCGAACTGCGCCCCAATTGCGAGTGCTGCGATCGCGACCTGCCGCCCGACAGCCCGGACGCGCGGATCTGCACCTTCGAATGCACCTTCTGCGCCGATTGTGTGGAAACGCGATTCTCCGGGGTCTGTCCCAACTGCGGCGGCGACCTGTCGGCTCGGCCGATCCGGCCCAGCGCGGCCCTGCATCGCTTCCCAGCTTCGCTGAAGCGCGTCTACAAGGCCCACCCGGCCTGCGCCCCCGTGCGCCCGCCGCCCCAGGAAAGGCGACCGCCGCCTGCGTGGGCGTGACGGCTCTTCAAGGCGCGGCTTCGGCGCCACAGCTGGAACAACTTGTCGCGGGGCTGCGTCCGTTCGCGCGATCGACGCATTAACCCCTTGAGGCTCATGGTCGAGCTTCAAAGGAGTTGGTCGCATGAACCCGCCGGTCGCCCGCATCGCCCCCATCGTCACGGATTGGTTCGGCCTGGTCGATGCTGGGCTGCGCCTGCTCTTGGCCGCCGCGGCCCCGATCAGCGCCGTGATCTTCGTGACACAGAGCTTCTAAATCCGAGCCCGATTCAAAAAACCTATCTTGGCCTTGGGAACGTCGGGTAGCCGACATCGTTTGGCTGAGCATGGGCGGGGGCGCCCTAATTGTGCCTGTGGCTTTTCATGTCCAATTCCTATGACGATCGTTTCGAAGAACCGGCCTCGGCCGTGTCCGCGAATCTGACCGAGCAGATGCTCCACCTGACCAATCGGTTCGAGCAAGAACGCCTCAAGCTGGAGGAGCGGACGTTCCGCGTCGACGGCGGCGACGAGTTCGAAGGCGCCGGCGAGGAAGGCTGACCGCACGCCGCGTCTTGGCCTGAGGCGGCGACGCGGCGTATCACCGGGCGAGATCCGGAGAGCTTTCCATGCCCGTCACGACCGTCGGCATCGACGCCGACGACACCCTTTGGCACAACGAGACCCTCTTTCGCCTGACCCACAAGCGGTTCGTCGAGCTGCTGGCCCCCTATGGCGACGAAGCGCAGATCGACGCCAGGCTGGCCGAGACCGAAAAGCGTAACCTGCGGCTCTATGGCTACGGGGCCAAGGGCTTCACCCTGTCGATGATCGAGACGGCGATGGACCTGACCGACAGCCAGGTCAGCATCGGCGTGATCCGCCAGATCCTGGCGGCCGGGCGCGAGATGCTGACCGAGCCGGTCGAGCCCCTGCCCGGCGTGGAGAAGGCCCTGGCGCAGCTGTCCCAGCGCTACCGCCTGGTGCTGATCACCAAGGGCGACCTGCTGCACCAGGAGCAGAAGCTGGCCGGCTCGGGCCTGGGCGATCTGTTCGCCGCGGTCGAGATCGTGTCGGAGAAGGACGCCGACACCTATCGCCGGGTGTTCGCCCGCCATGGCTCGGGACCGCAGCAGGCGGTGATGGCCGGCAATTCGGTCAAGTCCGACATCATCCCCGCCCTGGACGCGGGCGCCTGGGCGGCCCTGATCCCCTACCCGCTGGTCTGGGCGCACGAGGCGGCCGCCGCGCCGAAGGACCACGCCCGGTATGCGGAGCTGGGATCGATTTCGGAACTGCCTGCGTGGGTCGACGGCCTGGCCTGAACCCTCCCCGGAAGGGTCTAGGGCTGGCGGGCCTCGACCAGGCCGTGGCCATAGAGGTCGTCGGGGCCCGGCGCGCCCAGGTCCACGGCCTGGGCGGCGAGGCGCGCCACCGCCCGCTGGGCCGCCGCCGGGTCGGGAACGGCGAGCAAGCCCGCCAGCCGGCCGGCCACCACGGGCGCGGCGTAGGAGGTGCCCCGCACGCTGGCCGGACGTCCTCCGGGCGCGGCGACCTTGACCTCGGCCCCATAGGCCGCGAAGTCGATATGAGCCGCGCGGCCGGCCTCGGGCAGCAGCCGGCGCCGGCGGTCGACGCCGGTCACGGCGATCACCCCCGGATAGGAGGCCGGGTAGAGCGCCGGCGCGGCCGGACCGTCATTGCCCACCGCCGCCACGATCAGGCAGCCCCGGGCCAGCAGCGCCTTGACCGCCGCTCCCAGCGCGCCGTTCGGCGGCCCCACCAGGCTGATATTGACCACCGGAACCCGGGCCTGGGCCATCCAGGTCAGGGCGCCGACGATCGCGGAGGCCGAGCCTCCGGCGGGTCCCTTGCCGTAGACGTCGGCGACCAGGATCCGATCGACGCCCGTGGCGGCGAGCAGCGAGGCGGTGGCCGTGCCGTGGGCGCTGGGCCGCGCCCCGCCGTCCGCGAAGCCGCGCTGCTCCAGCTGGACGCGGGTGAACACCGGCTGGTCGGCCGCGACGCCGCCATCCAGCAGGCCCGCGCGTCCTCCGCCGCCTTGGGCGGCGACCGGGCCGGCGGCCGAGGTCGTCAGGGCCGCGCCCAGTCCGGCGTCGGCATAGACGTGATTGAAGTCGTAGTCGCCGCTGGGATCCAGCTCACGCAGCCGCTTGACCGCCGCCCGGGCGCTCAGGCCCTTGGGCGGCGTCAGGGTCACCAGGGACAGGCCCAGCTCGTCGGACCGCGCCTGGCGGGCCACGGCGAAGCCGGCCGCCGTGATCTTCGCCAGGGCCTCGGGCGTCGGCGAGACGGCCAGCACCTCGCCGCGCACCACCGGTTGCCCCTGGTCGTCCAGCTCCAGCGCTCGGGGATGGGCCCGGACCAGGTCAGCCAGCCGGTCCAGGCGCGCCGCGGCCAGGGCGTCCGGCGTCAGGCGATCAGCCAGGGCGTCGACGTCGCGCGTCAGGCGGTCGGCCAGCGGCAGTTGCGGCAGCGGCAGCCCGGTCCGGCCGACCACGGACGACGGCGAAGGCAGCAGTTGGGCGTCGGCGGGCGCGCCGCCCAGTGTCGCCAGGCCGGCCAGGATCGGGATCAGGGCGTCACGAAGGCGCATGGCGGTTAGAGGCTTCCTCGGCGAACGAAACGTCACAATGGCCGCATCGCGGCCCGCATGAAATAAGTTTAGGCTCAGGGATTAAACGTCCCCGGCGATACGTTTCTTCCATAGGACGAAGGCGAACCTTGGATTCCTTCCAGACGGAGATGCTGACCCTGCTGCCGCGCTTGCGCCGGATGGCGCGGGTCCTGGCCTGGGAGCCGGCGGACGCCGACGACCTGACGCAACTGACCGTCGAGCGCGCCCTGCTGCGCCGCGACCAGTGGCGCCCCGGTACGCGATTGGACAGCTGGATGTTTCGGATCATGCGCAACGCCTGGATCGATGAAGCCCGCGCCCGCCAGCGCCATGGCCGCGTCCTGGCCCCGCCCGAGGCGGGCGCCGCGGCGGCCGACCCCAGCGCGCCCTCTCTGGAGGCGCGGCTGGGGGCCTCGGCGGTGGAGCGCGCCCTGGACGCCCTGCCCGAAGACCAGCGCGTCGCGGTCGCCCTGGTGCTGATCGAGGGACTGTCCTACCAGGAGGCCGCCGACAGCCTGGAGGTGCCGATCGGCACCCTGACCAGCCGTCTGGCCCGGGGCCGGGCCACATTGCAGACTGCGTTGATCGACCAAGGAGCCCAGCCATGACCGTTCCGGACGAAGAGGTCTTCGCCTTTGTCGACGGCGAGCTGCCCCCCGAGGACATGGCGCGGATCGAGGCGGCCATGGCCACCGACCCGCAACTGGCCCTGCGCGTCGAGACCCAGCGCGCGCTGCGCCGGCTGCTGTCGGGCGCCCACGCCGGGGTCATGCGCGAGACGCCGCCCCAGGCCCTGAGCGCGGCGATCGCCGCCAAGCCGCCGCCCGCCTCCAGGCCGGCCGAGGTGATCGCCTTCCCTGGAGCCAAGGGCAAGGCCAAGGAGAAGGCCAGGCCGCGCGAGCCCAAACTTCCCAAGCCGCCTGGCGCGGCGGCGCGGGGCGTTCCCGCCTGGATCGGCCTGGCCGCCTGCCTCGTCGCCGGCCTGGTGATCGGCCGCATGGCCGCGCCTCCGCCCGTCACCCTGAACGGGGGCGACGACCCCGCCCCGATCGCCGCGGGCCCCTTGGCCCAGGCCCTGAACAGCCAGAGCGCGGGCCAGGCCGCCGGCCCCGTGCAGGTCAAGCTGTCGTTCAAGACCGCGTCGGGCGTCTATTGCCGGACGTTCCAGGCGTCGGGCCGCTCGCCGATCGCCGGCGTGGCCTGTCGGGATCCGGACGCCTGGCGCGTGCGGGCCGTCAGCCCAGCCGGCCCCGGTCCGGCCGGAGACTATCGCATGGCCGGCTCGGAGACGCCGGCGGCCATCCTGGCCGCGGTCGACGCGATGATCGCCGGAGCGCCGCTGGACGCGGCCGGCGAAACCAAGGCGCGGGCCGCCGGCTGGAAACCCGCGCCTGACGCCGAAAAGGGAGGGGCCGCCCCCCGGTAAGACCGGAGGGCGGCGGGTCCGGACCCGCGCAGGGGGGAATGCGGGATGAGCCCGGACCGGCTCGCGCCGACGGGACGAACGTCCGTCCTAGACCTTCATGTCCAGGAGGGCGCCCGTCATCTCGTCGGCCGTCTTGATGACGGCGGCGTTGGCCTTGAAATCGGTCTTGGCCGAGACCTGTTCGACGGCCTCGTGGGCCAGGTCGACCTTCTGTTCTGCCTGGCTCTGCTCCAGGCCCCAGGCGGCGGTGCGCTGGGCGCTGGCGCTGAGTCGGTCGGCCGCGGCGAACATGCCGGCGGCGGCGGTGTTGAGGACCTGCACGCCCATCTCCCTGGTTGCCAGGCCAATGTCGGGCGCGCCGGTTAATCGGCCTTAAGCAAAGACGGTGAAGTTATTCGGTTAACCGTCGAATCCAGGGGGACGCCTAGACGCTGATATTGACCAGCGTCCCGGTCAGTTCGCCGGTCGCCTGGGCCAGGGCCGCGCCGGCGGAGGCCGTCATCTTGGCGTTGGTCTGGGCCACGGCCAGTTGCGTAAGGTCGACCGGCGGGGCGCTCTGCGCGGGGGCGGCGGACCGCTGGAGGCCGGCGCTGGGCCGGTTGGCGGGAATCTGCACGAGGTCTTCCTTCGAGGTCCTCGCCAGCTTCGTCCCGAACCCTTAAGCGCGCTTGACCAGAGACGGTAAACGCGGCCGCGACTGAGATAACGCGTTCTTTCGGCATCGTTTTTTCGCGAAGATTACAAAACGTTCAGGTCGCGAAATCTCGACAAGCCGAGCGGGGCTGGCCAAGGTTCGGGCTTGCACGGGCCTCGCCCGTATTTGGAGCCTGCCTTGATGCCGTTCTCCCGTCGCGCCGCCCTCGCCGGCGTCGCCCTGCTGTTGACCGTCCAGCCCGCCTTCGCCGCGACCGCCAAGCCCAAGCCCGCCGCCGCCGCCAAAGCCGCCGGCTTCACGCCCTCGGCCGACGCCATCAAGGCGCACATGGCTTTCCTGGCTGACGACCTGCTGGAGGGCCGTGAAGCCGGCACGCGCGGCTACGACATCGCCGCCCAGTACGTGGCCTCGCAATACGCGCTGATGCACGTCAAGCCGGCGGGCGACGACGGCTCCTACCTGCAGCAGGTGCCGCTGACGGCGTACCGGGCCGCCAACGAGGGCGGCGTGTCCTACACCGGCGCGGACGGCAAGTCCGGCGCCCTGGTGTTCGGCGAGGACTACCTGCCCTCGGCCCAGGCCCGCCAGGCCGAGACCTCGATCACCGCGCCTCTGGTCTTCGTGGGCTATGGGATCGTCGCCCCGGAACGCGGCCGTGACGACTATGCGGGGCTGGACGTGAAGGGCAAGATCGTCGTCGTCCTCAGCGGCGCCCCCAGCGGCCTGCAGACCGAGATCCGCGCCCACTACAGCAACACCAACGTCAAGCGGGCCGAAGCCGCCCGGCGCGGCGCGGTCGGGGTGCTGACCCTGCCGACCACCAGCTACGAAAAGCGTCGCCCCTTCGCGCGCAACGTCGGCAACTACCAGGAATGGAAGATGACCTGGAACGACGCCCAGGGCGCAGCCTATGTACGCGGCGCCGAGGCGCCGGGCCTGGCCAGCCTCAGCTTGAAGGGCGGCGCCAAGCTGTTCGCCGGCGCGCCGACCAGCCTGGACGCGGTGCTGGCCGCGGCCGAGACGCCGGACGGCGCGGTCAAGGGCTTCGCCCTGCCCGCCAACGTCACCGTCCAGCTGAAGACCGAGATCGAGAGGCGCCAGAGCAGCAACGTCGTCGGGCTGATCGAGGGCTCGGACCCGACGCTGAAGGCCCAGACGATCATCCTGTCGGCCCATCTCGATCACCTGGGCATCCACGGCAAGGACGCCGACAAGATCAACAACGGCGCCCTGGACAACGCCTCGGGCGTGGCCACCCTGCTGGAGGTGGCGCGCGGCTTCAAGGAAGCCCGGACCAAGCCCAGGCGCTCGATCGTACTGCTGGTGGTTACGGCAGAGGAGAAGGGCCTGATCGGATCGGAATATTTCGCCCACAATCCAACCGTGCCGAAGGCCGGCATCGCCGCCGACGTCAACCTGGACATGCCGATCCTGCTGTACGACTTCCAGGACGTGGTGGCCTTCGGCGCCGACCGCTCGTCGATCGGCCCGGCCGTGGCCCGGGCCGCCGGCCGCGTCGGCATCGGCCTGTCGCCCGATCCCCTGCCGGAGGAGGGGCTGTTCACCCGCTCGGACCACTATCGCTTCGTCGAGCAGGGCGTGCCGTCGGTGTTCCTGATGACCGGCTTCAAGAACGGCGGCGAGAAGGGCTTCAAGGACTTCCTGGCCACCCACTACCACAAGCCCAACGACGACCTGAACCAACCGATCAACTACCAGGCCGGGGCCCGCTTCGCCCTGGTCAACTACGAGATCGCCCGCGAACTGGCCGACGCCCCGGCCCGCCCCAGCTGGAACAAGGGCGACTTCTTCGGGACCCTGTTCGGGAAGAAGTAGGAGCGACGGGGACAGGATTGGGGACAGGCGCAGGCGCCTGTCCTCGTCAGCCGCCATCCAGCCTTGACCCCGCCCCCGCCCGGCGCGATCTAGACGGGCCCAACCAGCCGGAGACGGGACGAGTGATAAGCGTGGGAAACCTGCTGAGGATCGGCCTGGTCGTTCCGGCGATCATGGTGGCCGACGTCCTGGTGGCCCAGCACATGTTCCCCGGCTTCCGGCCCGGCGCGCAGTTCATCAGCGAGCTGGGCGGCCCGGCCGCGCCCAATCCGGCGATCTTCAATGTCGGCATGATCCTGGCCGGCTTGGCGGGGATCGCGGCCGGGGCCGGCTTCACCCAGGCCCTGGAACACGCCGGGGGCCGCCGCCAGGTCTCGGCCTTCGCGGGTCTGTGGGTGGCGATGACCGGCCTGGGCGCGCTGTTCGCCGGCCTGTTCCACTGGCCCGACCCGATGCACCGCGCCTGCGGCGTGGGACTGGCCATCCAGTTCGCCCCGCTGTTCACCGCCTGGGCCCTGTGGGGCAAGCCAGCGCATCGACGGCTGGCGCGCTTCTCGCTGGGCTGGTTCTTCTTCCTGCTGCTGGTCCTGGCCCTGCTGACCGGCGTCTGGAACGTCCGCACCGGCAACGACGTCGGCTTCTGGCAGCGCGGCCACGCGTTCCTGGGCCTGTTGTGGCTGGCGATCGCCGCGTTCTGCCTGGACCGCCACTGGCGAGCCCGCGACCTGACGGCCGCTCCAGTGGACCGCGAACCGACCGCCGAACCCGACTACGCCCCCGCCGCCTCGTAGGTGACGATCAGGTCGTCGGAGGCCAGGGCGTCGCCCTTCAGCGCGTTGACCAGGTCGGCCAGCGGCGTCTTCTCGTCGAACGGCAGGCGCTCGACCAGGGCGAAGATCTGGAAGTGATAGTGGTGCACGCCGTGCCCGACCGGCGGGCGTGGGCCAAACCAGCCGACCGTGCCGTTGTCGTTGACGCCCTGGGTCGCGCCGCCGACCAGGCCCAGGCTGGCCTCGTTCGGCAGGCCCTCGGGCAGGCTGGTCGCCTCGCCGGGAATGTTCCAGATCAGCCAGTGCACGAAAGGCTGTTCCCGAGGCGCGTCGGGATCCTCGACGATGATCGCATAGGCTCCCGCGCCTTGGACCGGGGTCCAGACCAGGGGCGGCGAGAGATTGTCGTGATAGGCGCTGTGGCGGTCGGCGATGCGGCCGTTGATGTCGGTGGCGGGGGTGGTGAGGATCAGGCTGCTTTCACCGAACGGCTGGACCTTCAGCATGGTGATCGCCGCGCCGGAATGGTCGGGCGTGTGGGCGTGGGGCATGGGCGGCTCCTGGCTGTGGGAGCTAAACCCGCCCGCCGTCCGCAAGGTTCACGGCCCAGGTCCGGCGGGGCCTGGACAGGCCGCGAGCGACCGCTAAGGTAGAGCGGCCTCGCTTGAAGGAGCCGCTGTGAAGAAGGTCGTCATCATCCTCGGTTGCCTAGCCGTCGTGGCGGCCGTCGGCTACGGCTGGACCACCTATCAGAACAAGCAGCGGTTCGACGCCGTCATGGCCGACTACGCCAAGGATCAAGCTCACCGCTGATCGCCGGCTAGCGCCAGGCGTAGTTGAAGCTGATGCTGATCCGCTCCTGCTTGGCGGCGTTGGCCGGCACCTCGTGGCGCAGCCAGCTTTCCCACATCAGCACCGTGCCCGGCCGCGGCTGGACATAGACGAAGGTCTGGCGGTCCTCCGGCGCGTCGGCCTGGCGGGTCGGGGCGGCCATCATCAGCGGCAGGCGCGGATCCTCCAGCTTCAGGGCCGAGGCGCCAGGTGGGGTCGCGACATAGACCGTGCCCGACAGCACGCTGTGCGGGTGGATGTGGCCGCTGTGGGCGCCGCCGGGCTTGAGGATGTTGATCCACAGGCTGTCCATCACCAGCCGCCCGCCGGCCAGCTCCAGGTTCAGGTCCTTGGCGAAGGCGGCCGCGTGCCGGTCGAGCTTCTTCTTCAGGTCGGCGAACAGGCTGTCGCGCTGGGGCAGGTCGTCGAGCGAAGCGTAGGAGGTGTAGCCGCTGTAGCCCTTCTCCCTGGCCCAGGCGCGGCCCGCCCGGTCCTCGGCGGCGATGGCGCGGCAGGCGTCCTCCATCTGGGCGTTGAAGGCCTCGAAGCCCTTGTCGGCGGCGAGGCTGCCCTCATAGAGGTGGGTGACGAAGAGCGGGCGCAGGGTCATGGCGGGCGTCATACCGCCCCGCCGCGTTGACGACAAACGGGGATGGTGGGACATTTGGTCATGGCCGATGGCGATCACATGCTGAAGATCGATGCGGCGCTTGCCGAGCGGCTGAAGGCTGTGTCCGAAGACCTGGGCAAGAGCTTGGACGAGTACGCCACGCAACTCCTCGACGCCTATACGGGCCTCGATCCGCGCAAGGAAGACGACGCCTATTGGAAGGAGCTTCGGCGCGAGGCGAACGAGACTTTGCGCAATGGCGGCATTCCCCTTGAGGACATCGAGCGGTGGATGCGATCCTGGGGAACCGACGCCGAACTTCCTCCGCCGGAGCCTCGCCCTCGTGTCCGCGAATGAGAACAGTCGAATTCTCGCCGACGGCGAGACGCGACCTGAACCGCCTCAGGCAATGGCTGGAAGAGCGTGCGCCTCACGTCACGCGCGAGGCGGTCCACGTCATCATTGCCGCCTATAAGTCCCTAGGCGAATTTCCGGAACGAGGCCGCGCGATCCCAGAGGGCCTGCGCGAACTCATCGTTCCCTTCGGCTCGGCTGGCTACGTACTCCAATATGATGTGCAGCCCCAGCACGTGATTATCCTGCGCATCTTCCACAGCCTCGAAGATCGCTGACCGCGCCAGACTCGCCTATATGTCGCTCGTGACCGATACGACGACCGACATCGCCCCCGCCAACGCCCTGAAGGGCGCCGCCCTGATCAAGGACGAGGTCTCGCGCCTGCCCGACGCGCCAGGCGTCTATCGGATGATCGGCGAGAACGAGGAAGTCCTCTACGTCGGCAAGGCCAAGAGCCTGAAGAAGCGGGTCGTGCAGTACGCCCAGGGCCGCTTCCACACCAACCGTATCGCCCACATGGTCGACGCCACGCGGTCGATGGAGTTCGTGACCACCCGCACCGAAGCCGACGCCCTGCTGCTCGAGATCAACCTGATCAAGTCGCTGAAGCCGCGCTTCAACGTGCTGCTGCGCGACGACAAGAGCTTTCCCGAGATCATGATCCGCCGCGATCACGACGCCCCCCAGCTTCGCAAGCATCGCGGCGCCCACACCATCAAGGGCGACTATTTCGGGCCGTTCGCCAGCGCCGGGGCGGTGAACCGCACGCTCAACACCCTGCAGAAGGCCTTCCTGCTGCGCTCGTGCAGCGACAGCGTCTACGAGACCCGCTCGCGGCCCTGCATGCTGCACCAGATCAAGCGCTGCGCCGCCCCGTGCACCGGCCTGATCGGCAAGGACGACTACCAGGCCCTGGTCGACCAGGCCGAGGCTTTCTTGAGAGGGAAGTCCCGCGCGGTCATGGCCCTGATCGCCCAGCAGATGGAGGCCGCGGCCGAGGACCTGGAGTTCGAGCGCGCCGCCCGCCTGCGCGACCGCATCCGCGCCCTGGCCGCCGTGGCCCAGGAAAGCCAGATCAATCCCGAGACCGTGGAGGAGGCCGACGTCGTGGCCCTGCACGTCGAGGGCGGCCAGGCCTGCGTGCAGGTGTTCTTCTTCCGGGCCGGCCAGAACTGGGGTAACCGAGCCTACTTCCCGCGCGTGACCGGCAACGCCGAGGAGGAGGACGAGACGGCCAGCGAGGAGCAGCGGATCCTGACCGCGTTCCTGGGCCAGTTCTACGACGACAAGCCCATCCCGCGCCTGATCCTGACCAACCTGGAGCCGGCCGACCGCGACCTGCTGGCCGAGGCCTTCTGCCTGAAGAGCGGCCGCAAGGTCGAGATCGCCACGCCCAGGCGCGGGGAAAAAGCCGACCTGGTCGGCCATGCGCTGACCAACGCCAAGGAAGCCCTGGGCCGGAAGATGGCCGAGGGCTCGGCCCAGACCAAGCTGCTGGCCGGCGTCTGTGAGGCCTTTGGCCTGGAGGCCCCGCCCGAGCGGATCGAGGTCTACGACAACAGCCACATCCAGGGCACCAACGCCGTCGGCGGCATGATCGTGGCCGGACCCGAGGGCTTCATGAAGGGCCAGTACCGCAAGTTCAACATCCGCTCGACCGAGCTGACGCCAGGCGACGACTACGGGATGATGAAGGAGGTCCTGCGCCGCCGCTTCGCCCGCCTGGTCAAGGAAGAGGAGGAGGGCGACAGCTCCACCCGTCCCGACCTGGTGCTGGTCGACGGCGGCAAGGGCCAGTTGGACGCGGCGCTGGAGGTGATGGCCGACCTGGGCGTCGACGACATCGCCATCGTCGGCGTCGCCAAGGGTCCGGACCGCGACGCGGGGCTGGAGCGGTTCTTCCTGCCCGACAAGACCCCGTTCATGCTCGAGCCCAAGTCGCCGGTGCTCTACTACCTGCAGCGCCTGCGCGACGAGGCCCACCGCTTCGCGATCGGCGCCCACCGCACGCGGCGCTCGATGGACCTGAAGAAGAACCCGCTCGACGAGATCGAGGGCGTCGGTCCCGGTCGCAAGAAGGCCCTGCTGCACGCGTTCGGCTCGGCCAAGGGCGTGGCTCGGGCCGGGGTCGAGGACCTGATGAAGGTCGACGGCGTCAGTCAGCCCCTGGCCGAGCGGATCCACGCCTTCTTCCGCAAAGGTTGAGAAAACGCGGCGGCGCCATTTACTCCCCAGGCGTGTGACGACAATAGTGCAATCCTGAGACGGCTGGTTCTCCGTCCAGGCTTGCCGAGTGCGCCATGGTTGTTGCGTCCCCTCAGTCCAGGTTCGGCCAGGCTGCGTCCGCGCAGGCCTCACCGGCGGACAATCCCGATCCCGTCGCTCTGCTCAACGCCTGGCTGGCGGTCGAGGCGCTGCAGCCCCAGACCTTCGCGACGCAGGAAGACCTGCTGGGACGCGAGCCGCCGCCCGCCAGGCGAAAACCCAGAGGCCAGCGCGACGCTCCGCTGCCCCGCGCCCTGTTCCCGTTCGACCTGGCCAGCGGCCGGATGCCCTGGGAAGGCCCCGAGGGCGATCGCGAGCGACTGGCGATGTCCGAGGACGACCGTCTTGTCTGGTACGTGCCCTTGGGCTTCGTGAAGATGGAGCCGGCGGTCGAACGCCTGGTGACCGAGGTCCAGCCGGAGGGCCCTGAGCGCGAGCGGGGCGTGGGCGTGGCGGTGCTGGCCCTGGCCGCCTTCGACGAGGCGGGCCGGGCCCTGCCCTCGAGCCTGCTGCTGTCCAGTTTCGGCTGGGCGTGCGGACGCGTGCTGGCCGGCGACATCGACCGCCTGCATGCGTTCGTCGACCTGGAGGGCGAGTTGCGCCACCAACTGGGACAGGCGCTGGTCCAGCTGGACCTGGACGGCCGCAAGGTCGCCACCTCGCGACAGCGGTTCCTCGAAGGCATGGCGGCGATCATGACCGCGCTGGAACTGCCGGCCGACCTGCTGGAACGGCCGCGCGTGGCCATCCGCGTGGTCGGCGAGGCCGACGGCGAGCCGGTCGACATCATCAACAGCTTCTACCTGCGCGACCTCCACCGCGTGCGCACGGCGCTTGCGGCCGGGGCGGGCGGCGCGACCCTGGCGGCCTATCTCGACCGAACAGTTGGACGTGCTGGCCGACAAGGCGGTGCTGGAGAGCCTTGTGGCGCCGGCCCTGACGCCCGGCGCGCGCTGGCCCGCGCCCCGTCCGGCCAAGCTGGTCACCCTGCAGCAGGCGGCGGTCAACGCCGCCGTTCGCGACCTGGCCGATGGCGGCCTGCTGTCGATCAACGGGCCGCCGGGCACCGGCAAGACCACCCTGTTGCGCGACGTGATCGCCGCGGTGCTGGAAGCCCGCGCCGACGCCCTGGTCGCGCTGGACGATCCGACCTCGGCCTTCTCGCCGGTCGAGCTGGTGGCCGAGAGCGGCCACAAGCGGGTGCTGTATCGTCCGTCGGCGGCCCTGGCCGGGCGCGGCGTGGTGGTGGCCTCGTCCAACAACGCCGCCGTCCGCAATGTCAGCGCCGAACTGCCCCTGGCCGGGGCGGTCAACGATCCGGCCGCCGTCCGCTATTTCGCCGATACCGCCCGCGTCGCCCAGGGCGGCGACGCCGACTGCTGGGGCCTGGTCGCGGCGGTGCTGGGCAATCGCAAGAACCGCTCGGAGTTCGTCGAAAGCGTCTGGTGGGACCCCGACTGGGGCCTGGAGAAGTACCTGGCCACCGTCAACGGCCGGGCCGAGGCCGAACCGCCGGCCATTGTCGCCACCGAAGCCCCGCCCCGCACGCGGGGCGAGGCGCGCGAGCGCTGGCGGCGGGCCCAGATGGACTATCGCGAGCGCAAGTCCGCTGTCGCCCGGCTGTTGGCCGGACGCGAGCAGATGCGCCTGGCGCTGGCCGACGCCGCGGCCGTCCAGCAGGCCCTGGAGGACGCCCAGGCCGCCGAGGCGACCGCCCAGGCCGACGGACGGGCGGCCGCAGAGACCCGGGAGGCGGCGGCCCTGGCCCTGACGCGCGCCGAGGCGGCGCTGGCCGACGCCCGCCGGCTGCACGACGGCGGCGCGGCCCTGCGCCCGGGATGGGTGGCGCGGCTGGTCGGCCAGGACACCGCCTGGCGGCAGTCCCAGGCCCGCACCCTGGCCCTGCTCGAACGGGCCATGGCGGACCAAGCGGCGGCGCGCGCCGAGCAGGACGCCGCCGACCGGCGGGCCCGCGACGCCGCGGCCCGGCTGACCCTGGCCCAGGCGGCCCGAGCCGAGGCCATGGTCCGGCGCGAGGCCCTGCTGCGGCTGGAAGCCGAGGGCCGGGCGCTCTACGGCGACCAAATCGGTCCCGGCTTCTGGGAGAGCGGCCACGCGGCGATCCACACGGCCAGCCCCTGGGCCGACGCGGCCCTGACCGAGGCCCGCGACAAGCGGTTCGCCGCCACCCTGGCCCTGCACCGCGCCTTCCTCGACGCCGCCGCCCGGCCGATGAAGTCGAACCTGGCCCTGATGATGGACCACCTGAAGGGCAAGCGCCTGCCGTCCGGGGCCGCGGCCCACCTCGACGCCCTGTGGGACAGCTTCTTCCTGGTCGTGCCCGTGGTCTCGACCACCTTCGCCTCGCTCGACCGGCTCATGGACGGCCTGGGCGAGGCTTCGGTGGGGTGGCTGATCGTCGACGAGGCCGGCCAGGCCACGCCCCAAGCCGCCGTCGGCGCCCTGTGGCGGGCGCGGCGGGCGCTGGTCATCGGCGATCCCCTTCAGATCGAGCCCGTTTCGACCGTTCCGGCCGGCCTGGTGCGGTCGATCTTCTCCAGCCGGGGCGCCCATCCAGATGTCTGGGCCGCGCCCCGCGCCTCGGTCCAGACCCTGGCCGACGCCGCAAGCCCCCTGACCGCCGCCGTCGGCTGGGGCGCGGACGCCCGGCGGATCGGCATGCCGCTGCTGGTGCACCGCCGGTGCGAGGAGCCGATGTTCTCGATCTCCAACACGATCGCCTATGACGGCCTGATGGTCCACGCGATCAGCCCATCCCCCTCGCCGATCCGCCGGGCCCTGGCCGAGATCGCGCCGGGCAGCTGCTGGCTCGACGTCATGTCCAGTTCGGCCAAGTGGAGCCCGCGCGAGGGTCAGGTCGTGCTGGACCTGCTGCGGCGGCTGGCCGAACAGGGCGTGCACGATCCCGATCTCTACCTAATCGCCCCGTTCCGCGAAGTCGCCGACACCTTGCGGGCCTTGGTCGTGCGCAGCGGCGTGCTTGAGCAACTGGGCGTGCCCGCCAAGCAGCACCGGCGCTGGGGCGAGACGCGGGTCGGCACCGTCCACACCTTCCAGGGCAAGGAGGCCGAGGCCGTGATCCTGGTGCTGGGGGCCAGCGCAGACGCCGGCCGCGGCTCGCGAAACTGGGCGGGCGGCGCCCCCAACATCCTCAACGTGGCGGTGACCCGGGCCAAGAAGGCGCTGTACGTCGTCGGCCGCCACGACGCCTGGCGCACCGCCGGCGTCTTCGCCCACGCGGCCGCGGTCCTGCCGGTGGTGTCGCTGGAGCCGTGACGGGGGACGGGGACAGGCGCATGCGCCTGTCCCCAATCGTGGACGTCCCTTACTCCCGCGCCGCCAGCTCCAGCCAGTCGAACTCCTCCTCCAGCGCCCGATAGGCGTCGTCGCCGATCTCGCCGCGCCGGCGCAGGTCGGCGATGGCCTCGCGCGACACCGCCACCACCCGCCGGCGCAGGGCGTTCTCGGCGGAGTCGCGGGCGTCGGCGCCCTTGCGGGTCTGGTCCAGGGCCTCGCCCAGCTCCCGCCGCAGCGCGTCCGCGGCCTCGGACCGATCGCCGTCCAGTTCGGCCAGCGCGGCCTTCAGCGCCTTGGCGCGGGCCAGTTTCAGCTCCTTGCGCACCGGGTCGTCGTCGGGCAGGCGCAGGATCCGAAGCAGCGGCTTCAGGGTCAGGCCCTGGACGACCAGCGTGCCCAGCACCACCGCGAAGGCGGCCAACAGGATGAAGTCGCGATAGGGAAAGCCCTCGGGCAAGGCCAGGGCGGCGGCCAGGGTGACCATGCCGCGCATCCCGCACCAGGCGACGGCCAAACCGCCGCGCGCCGTGGGCGGGGCCATGCTGGACCGGGCGACATGGACGCCGAACCAATGGTTCTTCAACCGGACGGCGGTGTTGTAGCTCATCACCCAGGCGATCCGCACGGCGATCACCGTGGCCAGGATCACCAGGGCGGCGCGCACGTAATCGAACCGCTCCTGATGCGACAAACCCTCCAGGATGGGGCGAAGTTGCAGGCCGATCAGGGTGAAGGCCAGGACGTTCAGCACCACGGTCACCGACTCCCAGACCGCGAAGGACGGGATGCGCAATCGCGCCGACAGCTGCGCGCCCGGCCGCCAGGCGACGGTCACGCCGTAGACGACGATGGTCACCACCCCCGACAGGCCCAGCCGCTCGGCCAGGATCCACACCCCGAAGGTCGAGACGAACTGGACGATCACCGAACTGGGCACGTCGGTGATGCGGTGGAAGAACAGGCCGGTCAGCCGCGCCAGACCATAGCCGGCCACCACGCTGCCCACGGCCACCAGGGCCAGGGTGGGAGCCGCATGGGCCAGGCTGAAGCCGCCGCCGACCGCCCCCACGGCCAGGCGGTAGATCAGCAGGGCCGAGGCGTCGTTCAGCAGGCTCTCGCCCTCCAGGACCTTGAGGATCCGGTGCGGCGGCTGGATCTGGCGCAGCACGGCCAGGGCCGCCACCGCGTCCGGCGGGGCGACGATGGCCCCCAGGGCGATGGCGGCCGGCCAGGGCATGTCCGGAAACAGCAGCCGCGCCACCCAGGCGACGCCCAAGGTGGTCAGGCTCACGGCCACCAGCACCAGGGACGAGACCGGCCGCCAGTTGTCCTTCAGGTCTCGCAGCGAGGAGTCATAGGCCGCGTCCAGCAGGACCGGGGCGATGAACAGGGCCAGGATCAGCTCCGGCTCCAGGTCCAGCCGGGGCGCGCCGGGAACCAGGGCCACCGCCGCCCCGCCCAGGGCCAGCAGCGCCGGATACGGAACCCCGATCCGCCGGGCCAGGGTCGACAGCAGCACCGCGCCCAGCAGCAGGGCCAGGATCCACTCGAAGATCAGCATGGCGCCAGGGTCGCCGCGGACGGCGAAGTTGGCAACGGCGTCGGCCGGAAAAAGCGCCGATCGCCCTACTCGACCGCGAAGTTTAGTCCGGCCTTGGCCTGCAACCGCTCCACCAGCTTGCCCCGCAGGGCCGCACCCGGGGTCCAGATCCCGCCGGCCGCCTCCGGCGTATCGACCAGGCACAAGGCCGTCTCGGCGATCATCTTGCTGGTCGAGCCGTAGCCGGGGTCCTTGTCGCCCTTGACGCCAGCCCGGACCTGGCGGCCGTCGGGGGCGAGGGCGACGAACAGCAGGTCGTAGAAGCCGGCCTCGCGCTCGGCCTTGCTGGGCCCCTCGCCCGGCTTGGGTCCGCTCTCGGCGCCCATCGCGGCGTTGGCGGCCGTGACGAGCTTGGCGGCAGCCTCGCCCGCCTCGCCGGAGCCGGTCAGCACCATCTCGTCATAGACGAAGTCCGCGCCGTAGGGCTGGCCCATCAGCCAGTTGGAACGGTGGACGTTGCGGGTGTTGATGGCCGCCATCACGAACGGGGCGGTCCAGGCGTCCAGGTCGTCGTCATGGGCCACGGCCGCGCCATGCGGCTGCTTGGGGCCGGCGAAATCGGGGGTCAGGGCGAAGGGGTCCTTCAGGTGCTCCAGCACCTTTGGGTCGCGGGCCGCCGCGGCCATCGTGGCCTTCAGGCTGGCCGCCGTGCCGCCCGAGAAGCCGCCGCGCATGGCCCGCACTCGCCCCTTCACGCGGGCGACAGGCGCGCCGAATCGCCGGGCCGCCTCCTGCTGCACGAACCAGACGCCCAGCTCGAACGGGATGGAGTCGAAGCCGCAGGAGAAGACGATCCGCGCCCCGCTGGCCTTGGCCGCCGCCTCGTGGGCGTCGATCATCTGGCGCATCCAGGCCGGCTCGCCGCACAGGTCCAGATAGTCGGTTCCGGCCTCGGCGCAGGCGGCCACCAGATCGGAGCCATAGAGCTGGTACGGGCCGACGGTGGTCAGCACCGCCTTGGTCCGCGCGACCATGGCCCGCAGCGAGGCGGGGTCGTCGGCGTCCGCGACGATCAGCGGCGTGTCGGAGGCCGCGCCGATCTCGTCACGCACGGCGGCCAGCTTGTCGGCGCTACGGCCGGATATCGCCCACTTGGCGTCGGGGTGATGGTTGGCGAAGTGCTCGGCCACCAGCCGACCGGTGAAGCCGGTCGCCCCGTGGACGATGACGTCGAATTCTGTTGAAGGGTTCATGGGCCCGCCTCCCGAGATCTTATCGTTGGAGGCAGAGTGGCGCGGATATCCGCCAAGGGCAAACAACTGTTCGCCCTTCCAATTCCACTCATCTCGGCGAATGCCGGGATGAGCGGGATTTGGGGTTAGGCCGCCGCCTTCGGCTTCAGCGCCAGCAGGCCCACGAAGCTCAGTCCCGCCGCCACCGCCAGATAGACCCCCACCGGGACCAGGCCGCCCCGGTTGGCCAGGGCCTGGGCGATCGTCGGCGCCAGGCCGCCGCCCAGGATGCCGCCGAGGTTGAAGGCCGCCGAGGCGCCGGTGTAGCGCACCCGGGCCGGAAACAGGTCGGGCAGGAAGGCGCCCAGCGGTCCGTAGACGAAGCCCATGACCAGCAGGCCGATCGCCAGGAAGGCGCCGATGGTGGGCAGCGAGCCGGCCACCATCATCAGCGGCAGCAGGATCCCGACCCCGACGGTCATGGCGCAGCCGGCCATCAGCACCCGGCGCGGGCTGGCGGCGTCGGCCCAGTAGCCGGCCACGACGATGCCGGCGGCCATGAACAGGATGGCGATCAACTGGGCGCTCAGCATGCCGGTGCGGCCATAGCCCAGGTCCTTGGCGCCGTAGCCTAACGCGAAAGCGGTCATCAGGTAATAGACGGCGAAGCAGCAGACGGCCGCCAGCGTTCCGCAGAGGGTGGCCTTCCAGTGGTCGCGCAGCAGCTCGCCCAGCGGCACGGCCGGCGGCGCCTCGTGGGCGATGGCGGCGGCGAAGTCCGGGGTCTCGGTCAGCTTCAGCCGCACCCACAGCCCCACCCCGACCAGGGCCGCGCTGCCCAGGAACGGCAGGCGCCAGCCCCAGTCCTGGAACTGGTCCGGCGTCAGGACCAGGCCCAGGATCAGGAACAGTCCGTTGGCGGCGATGAAGCCGACCGGCGCGCCCAGCTGCGGGAACATGCCGAACCGCGCCCGCCAGCCTGGCGGCGCGTTCTCGACCGCCAGCAAGGCCGCCCCGCCCCACTCGCCGCCCAGGCCGAAGCCCTGGCCGAACCGCAGCAAGCACAGCAGAGCGGGCGCCAGCCAGCCGGCCGTGGCGTAGGTGGGCAGGAAGGCGATCGCCAGGGTCGAGCCGCCCATCAGCAGCAGCGAGGCCACCAGGGTCGACTTGCGTCCGACCCGGTCCCCGAAGTGGCCGAAGGCCACGGCGCCAAGAGGCCGGGCCAGGAAGGCCACGCCCAGGCTGGCGAAGGCGGCCAGCTGCTGCAGGCTGGCCGACTTGGACGGGAAGAACAGCTGGCCGAACACCAGCGAGGCGGCGGTGGCGTAGATGTAGAAGTCGTAGAACTCCACCGCCGTGCCCACCAGGCTGGCGGCCAGCACGCGGCGGTTGGAATTGGTCGCGGTCGGTTGGTCGGTATTGGCCATGACGCCCTCGAAGAACTTGGCCATGGCTTGGCGGCCGAAAGACGCCGCGTCAACTGGTCCAGGGCAGAAACGACCTCGACGACAGGGTTTTCGCGCGGCGCACGATGGGTTCATTCCACGGCGGTAAGCCTAACCGACGGAATCGCCTCAAGCCTTGTCCCTCGCAGGTCATCAGGCCCTGGGCTTGCGACGACGGCCCTGGTGATCGGGATCCGCCCCCATAGCCCTTCGTCGCTTTCATGCGTTAGAACCGGCGCCATGAAAGCCCTGCCCAACATCCTGACCTCCGCCCGCCTGGTCATCGCCCTGTTCATGTTCGTGGCCCTGGCCGCGGCGGCCGGCGGCGTGCCGTGGCTGAGCGACCAGCTGAGCGTGGACCAGCAGATGTCGTTGCAGCGCTGGGCGTTCTGGGCGTTCGTGGTGGCGGCGGTGACCGACTTCTTCGACGGCTGGCTGGCCCGCAAGCTGGACGCTGTCAGCGTCTGGGGCGCGATCCTCGACCCGATCGGCGACAAGATCCTGGTCTGCGGCGCCCTGCTGGGCCTGATGGCCCTGGGTCCCAATCCGCTGGTGATCCTGCCGGCGGGCCTGATCCTGTTCCGGGAGTTCGCCGTCAGCGCCCTGCGTGAGGTCGGCGCCGGCAAGGGCGTCAAGCTGCCGGTCACCGTGCTGGCCAAGTGGAAGACCACCCTGCAGCTGGTGGCGATCGGGGCCGAGATGGTCCTGGCCTCATGGTCCGCCTTTCACCTGCCGACCGCTCCGTCGGTGGTGACCCCGGCCACCTACGCGACCCACGGCCTGCTGTGGCTGGCCGCCGTGGTGACGCTGATCACCGGCGCGCAGTACTGGGAAGCGGCGCGCAAGGCGCTTGTCTAGGGGCTTCGGAAAACACCTCCCCCACAGGGCAGGGGAATCGCATATGGATTTTTGGTCCGAACGGGATTCTGAGGGTGTCTCCTTGTGAGAGGGAGACGGTCGGATGGAGACGTTCGCGGCTTGTTTTTCGGCGATGGAGGATCCGCGGGCGAGGAACGCTCGGCATGATCTTCTGGAGTTGGTGTTCGTGGCCCTGGCGGCGGTGCTGTGCGGGGCGGAGGACTGCACTGACATGGCCGCCTTCGCGCGGGCCAAGCTGGATTTCCTGCGCCAGGTGGTGAAGCTGGAGCACGGTCCGCCCAGCCACGACACGTTCAGCCGCGTGTTTCGCCGATTGGCGCCCGAGCCGTTCGAAGCGGCCTTCGCCCAGTTCACCGCCGCCTTCGCCGGGGCCTTGAAGGGCGTGGTGGCGATCGACGGCAAGGCTCTGCGCGGAGCCTATGAGCGCGGATGCCGGGCCTCGCCGCTGCATCTGGTCAATGTCTGGGCCGCCGAGGCCCGGCTGGTGATCGGCCAGCGCCTGGCGCCGGGCCGCAACGAAGTGCTGGGCGCCCAGCAGGCCCTGGCCCTGCTGGGCCTGGAAGGCTGCATCGTCACCGCCGACGCCCTGCACTGCCGGGCCGACACCGCCCAGACCATCCTGGACACCGGAGCCGACTACGCCCTGGCCCTGAAGGCCAACCAACCGACCCTGCTGGCCAAGGCCCAGGCCCTGCTCGCCGCCGCCGATCCCACCAACGAGGCCCTCCAAGGCCCCGCCAAGGGCCACGACCGGATCGAGGGCCGCGCCGCCCTGGTCGTCCCCGCCAAGGACATGGACTTTCCCGGCCTGGCCGCCGTCGCCCGCGTGGAGACCCACTGCAAGCGGGCCGGCGCCCCCGAGCCGGTCATCGTCCGCTTCTTCCTGCTGTCCACGCTCCTGTCCCCCGAAAGGATGCTCCAGGTCGCCCAGACCCACTGGACCATCGAGAACCAGCTGCACTGGGTGCTCGACGTGGCCCTGCTGGAGGACGCCTCGCGCAGCCGCAAGGACAACGCACCGCAAAACCTCGCCCTGATCCGAAAGCTCGCCCTCAACACCCTGCGACAGCACCCCGGCAAGGGTTCCATCAAGACCAAGATCAAGCGCGCCGGCTGGGATGAAACCTTCCTGCTCTCACTCCTGGGTCATATGCGATAGCCCTGCCCCACAGGGGAGGATCCTAGAACACCTACTCCGCCGCCAGCAGCGCCGTCGGCGGCTCGTCATCCTCGATGGTCTCGGAGTCGCGCAACAGCCACTCGGCGGCGGGCGGCTCGTGGCCGGCCCGGGTCCGTTCCGCTCGCATCATCAGGGCCAGCCAGCCGCTGCCCGCCGTCAGAAACACCATGATCGCCTCCGAAGCGCTCCGTCGTTATTGAGAATGACTATCAATAACGACGGAGGCAAGGCGTCTTTGAGAGCCTCAGGCCGCTTCGGCGGCCGCAACGGCCCTGCGCTTGGCGGCGGTCGCGCCGCGCTTCTTGGTCGCCGCTTCCAGGGTGACCTGGCGGCGCTTGGAGGCTTCCAATTCGAGCACGGGCAGGACCTCCGACGCGGCCAGCCTCTGAGCCGGGGTGCCCACGACGTCCAGGCGGCGGGCGTTGGCCAGGAGCGTCACCAGCTCCCGGTCGTTCAGCAGAGGAATCCGCTCGATCAGGGTCATGTCGTGCTCCTTGAAACTCAGCAATTCCCGCAGTAGCGCGAGAGAATTTGCTTAACGTTCAAGGCATGGCTTGGGGTCCAAAACTATTCGCGATTCAAGTCGATTCACGAATTCACTTGCCGTGGCCTCGGATGAGGGTCATGGTGGCTTATCGAAATTCGCTGACGTTCGGCCTGCTTTTCCATGCTCTCCTTTGCGAGAGCGCCGGACGCGCCCACCGACCCCCAACGAAATTTGATCGTCGCGCGGAACGACTCCGCCGACGCCTATCGAACTGCAAGGACTACCACTATGGCTACCGGCACCGTGAAATGGTTCAACGGCACCAAGGGCTTCGGCTTCATTCAACCGGACGACGGCGGCGCCGACGTCTTCGTGCACATCTCGGCCGTTGAACGCGCCGGTCTGCGCGGCCTGGATGAAGGTCAGAAGATCACCTACGAACTCGAGCAAGATCGTCGCTCGGGCAAGATGTCGGCGGGCCAACTGCAGGCTTAATCGCCTCACGCTCACGAGATTTGGAATGGGTCGGCGCCTGGCGCCGGCCCATTTTTCTTGCGCGCTTCCCGTGGGGGCGTAACAGGGGGCGAAGGTTTAGGCAGCGAGCCCACAGCCCATGCGTCCAGCCCGCCTCCTCGCCCTCCTCCTGGCCGCCCTGAGCCTGTGCGCCTGCGGGTCGCTGTCGCGCCCGGCGTTCCAGGCCAGCGACCTGGCCGGGCCGCCGCCCAAGGGCCTGGCCGACATCCGCTTCAACGCCAGCGACAAGGACGCCGCCGTCCGGTTCGGCGACCCGGCTCGCAAGCGCGCCCTAGCCCAGCGCACCTTCGACGTGCTGGCCCTGTCGGGCGGCGGCTCCAACGGGGCCTATGGCGCCGGCGTGCTGGTGGGCCTGACCAAGCGCGGCGAGCGGCCCGAATTCGACATCGTCACCGGCGTCTCGACCGGGGCCCTGACCGCTCCGTTCGCCTTCCTCGGCCCCAGCTGGGACGACCGCCTGACGCAGGCCTATACCGGCAAGGAGGCCGGCCGGATCCTCAAGCCCCGCGGCCTGGGCGTGCTGTTCCATCCCAGCTTTTACAGCAGCGCCGCCCTGCGCCAGCTGGTCGACGCCTATGTGACCGACGACATGCTCCAGGCGATCGTCGCCGAGCACCGGCGCGGCCGCCGCCTGCTGATCGCCACCACCAATCTCGACACCGAAGAGACGGTGATCTGGGACATGGGCGCGATCGCCAGCCGCGGCGACGACGCGTCCAAGGAGTTGTTCAAGCGCGTCCTGGTCGCCTCGACCAGCATTCCCGGCGTCTTCCCGCCCACCCTGATCCAGATCGAGGGCAAGGGCCGCGAGCTGTCGGAAATGCATGTCGACGGCGGAGTCACCATCCCGTTCTTCGTGGCGCCCGAATCGCTGCTGCTGTGGACCGCCGCCAAGAACTCGGCCCGGCCCGGACGGATGTACGTGATCGTCAACGGCAAGGTCGACGGCAGTTTCGGCTTCACCAAGGGCGGGGCCCTGTCGATCGTCGGACGCTCATGGGACGCCATGAGCAAGGCCCTGATGCGCACCCACCTGGCGGCCAGCTACGGCTTCGCCCGGCGCAACGGCGGCCAGCTGTTCTACAGCGCCATCCCCGACAGCGCCGACGCCGACACCTCGGGCCTGGATTTCGACGCCAAGAACCGCGCGGCCCTGTTCCAGCTGGGCCGCGAACGGGCCGAGGCGGGCTGGGCCTGGGCGCTGCCGGACGACCCGAACGGCCCGTCCGACGTGCCGCCCGCCGTTCCCGCCCCGCCGGCGATCAGCGGCAAGTGATCTTAGGCAGGCCTGGAAATATCGGAGCCGCGATCGATCGCCCTATCCCTGGACCAGGGCTTCGATCTTCTCTGAGGCGGCGTCCAGGGCCTTTATGGCGCGGATCTCGACACGGGTCTGTTCGGTCTGCAGGCGGGCCAGTTCCGACTGGGCGTGGGCCAGGCGCAGCTTCAGGTCCGACAGCTCGTCGGCCAACAGCAGCGCGCCCATCAGGAACAGCCGCGTTTCGCCCAGCTGGCCGACGTCCTGGCTGACCTGGCGGACCTGGCGGTCGAACAGGCGGGCGATCTCCAGCAGGTGGGCTTCCTGCCCGTCCTCGCAGCCGACGGTGTAGGGCCGGCCGTTCACCTGGATGGTCAGTTGGGCCATGGATCAGGCCTCCCGTTCCGTGACGCCGTCATCGTGGTCGAGGTCGCCGAACAGGTCGCCCGCCTCGGCGCCGTCGTCCTGGTCGTCCTCATCGTCGTGGACGCCCTCGGTGATCAGGCTCTCGTCGCCCAGGGCGGCGCGGATCTCGGCGATGGCGCGGCCCAGGGCCTCGGAGGCCTGCTCGCCGGCCTCCTCCAGCGCCTTCTCGCGGGCCCGAGCGGCTTCCAGGTCGAGCGCCAGGCGGGCGGCCTTGGACTCCGCCTGGGCCTGGGCCTCGGCGTCGAACAGGCCCAGATCGTCGGACGCGGCGCCTGTCGACGACGCCGAAGCCGCCGCGGCGGCGGCCGAAAACGCGGCCAGGCGCGCGGTGCGCTCGGCCGTGATCTTCTGCTCCAGCTGGCTGACGGCGCGCTCCAGGCGGCGCGCGGCCAGTTCGAGGGCGTTCCCTTCGCCCGGGGTCATCGGCATCGTCCAACGGTCATGCAGCGCAACATATAGACTGCGGCCTGCTTCGCCACCCGCCATGGCGACAATTGGGCGACGAAACCGCGCGGATAACAATAGGTCATCCAATGTGAGCGCTCGCACAGGTTTCTTGGGGTTGACTTCCCCGCCCCGCACCGCAAAACGCGCTGCAAAATCAAGGTAACGCCGGTCGCCTCGGCCGGACGCTCGTTAGGAGAAAGACCTCATGGCCATTCGCGTCGCCATTAACGGCTTCGGCCGGATCGGACGTCTCGTCCTGCGTTCCATCGCCGAGCATGCGCGCCGCGACATCGAGGTCGTCGCGATCAACGACCTGGGCCCGGTCGAGACCAACGCCCACCTGCTGCGCTACGACAGCGTCCACGGCCGCTTCCCGGGCGTGGTCACCTCGGGCGAGGACTGGATCGACGTCGGCCTGGGCAAGATCAAGGTCACGGCGATCCGTAACCCTGAAGAGCTGCCGCACAAGGACCTGAACGTCGACATCGCGTTCGAGTGCACCGGCATCTTCACCGCCCGCGACAAGGCCGCCCTGCACCTGCAGGCCGGCGCCAAGCGCGTGCTGGTCTCGGCCCCCGCCGACGGCGCCGACAAGACCATCGTCTACAAGGTCAACCACGACACCCTGACCGCCGAGGACATCGTCGTCTCCAACGGCTCGTGCACCACCAACGCCCTGGCCCCGGTGGCCAAGGTCCTGCACGACCTGGTCGGCATCGAGCGCGGCTACATGACCACGATCCACAGCTACACCGGCGACCAGCCGACGCTGGACACCATGCACAAGGACCTCTACCGCGCCCGCGCCGCGGCCCTGAGCATGATCCCCACCTCGACCGGCGCCGCCAAGGCCCTGGGCCTTGTGCTGCCGGCCCTGAAGGGCAAGCTGGACGGCTCGTCGATCCGCGTGCCGACCCCCAACGTCTCGGTCATCGACCTGAAGGTCGTGCCCTCGCGCGACACCACGGTCGACGAAGTCAACGCCGCCCTGAAGGCCGCCGCCGACGGCGACATGAACGGCGTGCTGTTCACCACCACCGACCCGCTGGTCTCGTCGGACCTGAACCACATCGCCGCCAGCTCGACGGCCGCCCTGCCCCAGACCCAGGTCATCGAGGGCAAGCTGGTTCGCGTGCTCAGCTGGTACGACAACGAATGGGGCTTCGCGACGCGGATGGCCGACACGGCCCTGGTGATGGCGAAGTTCCTCTGAGAATGAAACGCTGGCTAGGCATAGGGCTCTTGGGTCTGACGGCCTGGCCAGCGGCCTATCTGTTGGCGGCGGTCGGTGTTCACTTCAGCACCGCCTTGCTATGGCGGACCGCTTGGTGCGGCTCGCATTGCGACATCACGCCTATCCAGTTTTCCACGGACGGTTGGCCCTTGGCGGTCGCGTTACTGCTAGGACCAGTCGTCTGGTTGGCCGCGATTTGGCGAATGGCGAAATCCGCGCCGGCTCGAGACCTTTCAAATTCTCGGACGCCCGCCCCCGCGACCGTGCTCTTCCTTGTCTTCCTCGGTGTTTTCGCGGTCAGCGTCTGGATGACCTGGCATGCGAAGATCCATTACTGGTGAGCTGACCTCATGCCCTTCCGCACCCTCGACACCGCCGATCTCGCCGGCAAGCGCGCCCTGGTCCGGGTGGACTTCAACGTTCCGGTCGACGGGGGGAAGATCACCGACGACACCCGCCTGCGCGCCGCCCTGCCGACCATCCACTACCTGTCGACCCAGGGCGCCAAGGTCATCCTGCTGGCCCACTTCGACCGCCCCAAGGGCAAGGTCGTGCCCGAGATGAGCCTGGCCTTCGTGGCCGAGCCGCTGGGCAAGCTGCTGGAGCAGGACGTGGCCTTCGCCAGCGACTGCGTCGGCCCGGCCGCCGCCGAGGTCGTCAACGCCATGGAGAACGGCGGCGTGGCCCTGCTGGAGAACGTCCGCTTCCACGCCGGCGAGGAGAAGAACGACCCCGCCTTCGCCGCCCAGCTGGCGGAGAACGGCGACCTCTATGTCGACGACGCCTTCAGCGCCGCCCACCGCGCCCACGCCTCCACCGAAGCCCTGGCCCGCCTCCTGCCGGCCTATCCGGGCCTGGCCATGCAGCGCGAGCTCGACGCGCTCGACGCCGCCCTGGGCAATCCCAAGAAGCCCGTGCTGGGCATCGTCGGCGGCTCCAAGGTCTCGACCAAGCTGGACCTGCTGAACAACCTGGTCGCCAAGCTGGACCGCTTGGCGATCGGCGGCGGCATGGCCAACACCTTCCTGTTCGCCCAGGGCCACGACGTCGGGGGTTCTCTCTGCGAGAAGGACCTGGCCGACACCGCCCGCCAGATCATCGCCACCGCGCAGAAGAGCGGCTGCGAGCTGCTGCTGCCGATCGACGTGGTCGTGGCCAAGAAGGTCGCCCCGGGCGTCGACGCCGAGACCCGCGACCTTTCCGACGTCCAGGACGACGACCTGATCCTCGACGCCGGCCCCAAGAGCGCCCAGCGGCTGATCGAAGCCATGGATTCGAGCCAGACGTTGATCTGGAACGGCCCTTTGGGCGTTTTCGAGGTGCCCCCCTTCGACGAAGCGACCGTTTCGGCGGCAAAACACGCCGCCAAACTCGCCAAGTCGGGTAAGATCGTGGCCGTCGCGGGCGGGGGTGATACCGTGGCGGCGTTGAACCACGCCGGCGTCTCGGCGGACTTCACGTTCGTTTCGACCGCCGGCGGCGCGTTCCTGGAATGGATGGAGGGCAAGACGCTTCCGGGCGTCGCGGCCCTTGAGGTTTAGAAACGTATCCCCGGCCACGGCCGGGGAAGACGGGATGGGAGACCTGATTCAATCCGGCGAAACATCATTCGACCACCGGGGCCGAGGAAACCCGGGATAACTTTCCACCGTCGAGACCGAGGAAACTCGACGCGACTACGGGCGAAGAACGCAAAGCGTCAAAAGCCCCAAAAACAAGAAACCACCACCCAATCACTTCACGCTTGCAGGAGAACACCACGTGGCGAGGATCACGCTAAGACAGTTGCTGGATCATGCGGCGGAGCATGACTATGCGCTGCCGGCCTTCAACATCAACAACATGGAACAGGGCCTGGCGATCATGGAGGCGGCGGAAGCCGTCAATTCCCCGGTCATCATCCAGGCCTCGCGCGGCGCGCGCAGCTACGCCAACGACATCATGCTGGCCCGGATGATCGACGCCCTGGCCGAGATCTACCCCAACATCCCGGTGTGCATGCACCAGGACCACGGCAACGGCCCGGCCACCTGCGCTACGGCGATCCAGTACGGCTTCACCTCGGTGATGATGGACGGCTCGCTGATGGAGGACGCCAAGACCCCCGCCACCTACGAGTACAATGTCGAGGTCACCCGCAAGGTGGTCGAGATGGCCCACGCCTGCGGCGTGTCGGTCGAAGGCGAACTTGGCGTGCTCGGGTCCCTTGAGAGCGGCATGGGCGAGGCCGAGGACGGCCACGGCTTCGAGGGGGTCCTCTCGCACGACGAACTGCTGACCGACCCGGACCAGGCGGTGGAGTTCGTCGAGCGCACCGGCGTCGACGCCCTGGCCATCGCCATGGGCACCAGCCACGGGGCCTACAAGTTCACGCGCAAGCCGGACGGCGACGTCCTGGCCATGAACGTGATCGAGGAGATCCACCAGCGCCTGCCCAACACCCACCTGGTGATGCACGGCTCCAGCTCGGTGCCGCAGGAGCTGCAGGACATCATCAACCAGTACGGCGGCGCCATTCCCCAGACCTGGGGCGTGCCGGTGGAAGAGATCCAGCGCGGCATCAAGCATGGCGTGCGCAAGGTCAATGTCGACACCGACAACCGCCTGGCCATCACCGGCGCGATCCGCAAGATCCTGACCGAGAAGCCGCACGAGTTCGACCCGCGCGCCTATCTCAAGCCCGCCAAGGAGGCCATGCGCCAGGTCTGCCAGGACCGCTTCGTGCAGTTCGGCTCGGCCGGCCACGCCGACAAGATCAAGGCCCTGTCCACCGCGACCATGGCCAAGCGCTACGTGTCCGGCGAACTGAACGCCAAGTTCGGCGCGGCGGCCAAGAAGGCGGCGGCTGAGTAGGAGCTTCTGCTTTCGAGGATACGAGGAGGCCTTCCAGGGACACCTGGGAGGCCTTTTTCGTTTGGCGCGTTGTTGGGGTCTCCAGCCCCGGAACGGGGACATGCACTTGTGCGTGTCCCCAACCGCCGAGCGCTATCCTTTCGGCGGATACAGGTGCGCGCCGCCGTTCGGGTCCTCCACCTCGCCGTCGACCGCCAGGTAGTCCGGACCGATCGGCACCTTGCCGTGACCGTCGGGGATGTCGAGCACATAGGTCGGCTGGCACAGGCCCGAGAACCGGCCGCGGATCGCGCGCATCAGGGCGCGGCCTTCCGCCACCGTGGTTCGCAGGTGGGCGGTGCCCGGGGCATGGTCGCCGTGGTGCAGGTAGTAGGGCCGGATGCGGCTCTCGACGAAGCCGCGCATCAGGGCGCCCAGCGCCTCGGGGTCGTCGTTGACGCCCTTCAGCAGCACGGTCTGGCTCAGCATCGGGATCCCGGCGTCGATGATCCGGCCGATCGCGGCGCGGGCCGCCGGGGTCAGCTCGCGAACGTGGTTGGCGTGCAGGGCCACATAGACCGTCTTGCCACTGGCCTTCAGGGCCGCGACCATTTCGTCGGTGACCGCCGCCGGGTCGACCACCGGCACGCGGGTATGGAAGCGCACGACCTTGACGTGGTCGATGGCCGCCAGCCGCTCGCCCAGGTCGCCCAGCCGGCGCGGCGACAGCACCAGCGGGTCGCCACCGGTGACGATCACCTCCCAGATCTCCGGATGGGCGGCGATGTAGGCGAAGGCGGCGTCCAGCTGGTCCGGGGACAGATTGGCGGCCCCGCCGGGCCCGACCACCTCGCGCCGGAAGCAGAACCGGCAATAGACCGCGCAGGTGTGGGTGGGTTTCAGCAGCACGCGGTCGGGATAGCGGTGAACGATCCCCTCGACCGGGCTGTGGGCGGCGTCGCCGATCGGGTCGGCGACCTCGCCCGGGCTCTCCAGCAGCTCGGCTTCCGACGGCAGGAACTGGCGGCCGATCGGGTCGCTCTGGTTGGCCGGGTCGATCAGCTCGGCCATGTCCGGTGTGATCGCCACCGCATAGCGCGCCGCGACGGCTTCCAGCGCGGCCAGGCGCCCGGGGGCGATCAGGCCGGCCTCGGCCAGGGCGGCGGCGCTGCGAAGGGTGCGGGCGGCGGTCATGAGGCCGGCGGTATGGCCGATTAGGCCCGTCGGCGCAATGCGATGGGCTCCAGCAACATTCAAGGCCGTGCGTGGTCCTCGTCCTTCGACAAGCTCAGGATGAGGACCAGTTTACAGGCCCGGCGAATAGAAAACCTCATCCTGAGCGTGTCGCCAAAAAAGCTTAGGGGGGACGAGATTTTCGCCCCCCGGGAGCCGGACGTCGATACGCCCTAACCGAGGTCCTCCACGAACGTCCGGCGGCGGGTCTCGACTGCGCCCTTCAGCAGCCGCCGGAAGGTCGGGCATTCCATGTGGCTGGGCGCGGGACAGGCGGCGGCGTGGCGCAGGCCGTCGCGCAGGGCGGACAGGCGGCGGATCGTCCGGTCCAGGTCGTCGGCCCTGGCCGACAGCTGGGCGCGGTCCAGGCGCGGCCGGCCCGCCGCGTCGACCATGCCGGCGATCTCGTCCAGCGAGAAGCCGGCGGTCTGGGCCAGGGCGATCAGCGACAGGCGTTCCAGCACGCCGGCCTCGAACAAGCGCTTCAGCCCCCGCCGGCCGACCGAGGCGATCAGCCCCTTCTCCTCGTAATATCGGAGCCTGGACGCCGCCATTCCCGTGGCGCCGGCGACCTGCGCGATGTCGAGAAGTTTCACCATTGACCTCAAGTGGGCTTGAAGTCGTAGCCTCGTCCATAGCCCACGATGAAGCAAGGAGGACCGCGCATGACGCAAGCCAACCAGGCCCAGGCCGAACTCTGGAACAACCAGGCTGGCCAGAACTGGGTCGAGCAGAACGCCATGCTCGATCGGCTGTTCGCGCCGTTCGAGCCGTTGCTGGTGGACGCGGTCCACGGCGCGACGGCGGTGCTCGACATCGGCTGCGGGGCCGGCGCGACCACCTTCGCCGTGGCGCGGAGCCTGGGCGCGCAAGGCCGCTGCACCGGCGCCGACATCTCCGCGCCGCTGATCGAGCTTGCGCGGCGGAAGGCTGTCGAGACCGGCGCCGACAACACCGAGTTCCTGGTCGCCGACGCCCAGCAGCACGCCTTCCAGCCCGCCGCCTTCGACGCGGTGATCTCGCGGTTCGGGGTGATGTTCTTCGACGATCCCGTCGTCGCCTTCGCCAACCTGCGGCGAGCGTCACGGACGGACGCGACCCTGGCCTGCATCGTCTGGCGCGGCGCGGCGGAGAACCCGTTCATGACGGCGGCCGAGCGCGCCGCCGCGCCGCTGCTGCCCGAGGCGCCGCCGCGCGACCCCGATGCGCCAGGCCAGTTCGCCTTCGCCGACCGCGACCGGGTCGGCGCCATCCTGTCGGCCGCCGGCTGGCGGGACGTCGACTTCCAGCCGCTGGACGTCGCCTGCGCGATGCCGACGCCGGCCCTGGACACCTACGCCGCCCGCATGGGACCGGTGAGCCTGGTCCTGCCGAGCCTGGACGAGGATCGCCGGCGCGCAGTGGTCGAGGCGGCCAGGCGCGGGTTCGAGCCCTTTGTGATCGACGGCGCCGCGCGGTTCACGGCGGCGTGCTGGAGGGTGCGAGGGCGAGCCTAGACTGATCGCCCCCTCTAATCAGCCGTCATTCCCGCCCTTGTGGGAATGACGATTGGACGGAAATGGCCGACGAACCTACCCCGCCACCGGCGTCCACAGCACCTGGTCCACCCGCGACGCCCCCGCCGCCAGCATCACCAGCCGGTCGAAGCCCAGGGCCGCGCCGGAGGCCTCGGGCATGATCGCCAGGGCCGCCAGGAAATCCTCGTCCAGTGGATAGCGTTCGCCATAGACCTGGGCCTTCTCGTCCATCTCGGCCTCGAAGCGGCGGCGCTGCTCGCCGGCGTCGGTCAACTCGCCGAAGGCGTTGGCCAGCTCGACGCCGCAGGCATAGAGCTCGAACCGCTCGGCCACCCGCGGGTCGCCGGGCTTGGGCCGGGCCAGCGCGGCCTCGGCGGCCGGATATTCGCAGAGGATGGTCGCGCGGCCGACGCCGAGCTTGGGCTCGACCTTCTCGACGATCACCCGGCTGAACACGTCGGCCCAGGTGTCGTCGTCGGCGACGCGGATCCCGGCGGCGCGCGCCGACGCCGCCAGGGCCGCGCGGTCGGTCTCGCCGCCCGCCCCGATCGAGGCCAGCAGGTCGACCCCCGCGTGACGCTCGAACGCCTCGGCGACCGTCAGCCGTTCAGGCGCGGCGAACGGATCGCAGGCCTGGCCGCGGAAGCGAAACTCAAGCGTTCCCGCCGTTTCCGCCGCCAGGGCCAGCAGGGCCGCGCAGTCGTCCATCAAGGCCTGGTAGGGCTGACCCACCCGGTACCATTCCAGCATGGTGAACTCCGGATGGTGCAGCACCCCGCGCTCGCGGTTGCGCCAGACCTTGCCGAAATCGAAGATCCGCCGCTCGCCCGCCGCCAGCAGCTTCTTGCACGAGAACTCCGGCGAGGTGTGCAGGTAGAGCGGCGCGCTGTGCCCCGAAAGCGTCAGGGCGGCGGTCTCGAAGGCGTGCAGGTGGGCCTCGTTGCCAGGCGAGACCTGCAGGGCCGCCGTTTCGACCTCCAGGAAGTCGCGCGCCTCGAACCAGGCCCGGAACGCGGCCTTGATCCGGTTGCGGGCCAGCAGGAACGGCCGCCGGTCGGCGTGGTTTTCGGGCCGCCACCAGGGCGAGGCTGAGGGTGCTTGCACGGGAAAGTCCCTGGTCGGGCTGGCGAACTTGGCGAGGATCGCTATAGGAGGGCGATATCCAACGCAAATTCGCGCGGCTTCGGGCCGCCGCGGGATCAAGGACGAACTCGTGACTAAAGTTGCCGCCAGCTCGCTGAGGAAGGGTTCCGTCGTCGATATGGACGGCAAGCTCTACGTGGTCCTCAACGCCGAGAACATCCACCCCGGCAAGGGCACGCCGGTCACCCAGCTGAACATGCGCCGCATTTCGGACGGGGTGAAGGTGTCGGAACGCTACCGCACGACCGAGCAGGTCGAGCGCGCCTTCGTCGACCAGCGCAACCACACCTTCCTGTACCAGGACGGCGAGGGCTACCACTTCATGAACCCGGAAAGCTACGACCAGCTCGTGGCGACCGAGGACGTGGTCGGCGACCTGGGCGCCTATCTGCAGGAGGGCATGACCGTCCAGCTGTCGACGCACAACGAGGTGCCGATCGCCCTGGAACTGCCGCGCACGGTGGTGCTGGAGATCGTCGACACCGAACCGTCGGTGAAGGGCCAGACCGCCAGCTCGTCGTACAAGCCCGCCGTGCTCAGCAACGGCGTGCGCACCATGGTTCCGCCCTATATCGCCGCCGGCACCAAGGTGATCATCCTGACCGAGGACGGCTCGTACCAGGAACGCGCCAAGGACTAAGGGTCCATCTTCCTTCTCCCCTTGCGGGAGAAGGTGTCGGCGCCAGCCGACGGATGAGGGGTCGCACCGGTGAAAGCCGTGCGGCCCTTCTTCGTTCAGCCGCTCACCACCGCAGCGCCCACTTCCCCACCACCGCGCCCAGCAGGCCGGTCCCGAGCACCCCCAGGGTGTACCAGGTCCCCACGAACACCATGGTGCTCTCGCCGCAGTGCAGGCCGTAGACCGTGGCCGCCACCCCGCCGGCGAAGGCGCCGGCCGCGAAGCCGGTCAGGGCCGGGCGGGTCGGGGCCATGCCGCGCAGCACCGCCAGGGTCGCCGCCAGGCCGGGCAGGGCCAGGGCGAGGATGTTGCGGCAGCAGACCTTCCAGGATCCGCCCATCATCATCAGCCGCCGGTGCTCCGCATCGGCGGCCAGCCATTGGCCCAAGCCCATGCCGACGAACACCGCCAGCACCAGGGCCCCGAACAACAGCGCCTTGCGCGGCGCGCCCTCGGGCCGGGCCAGGCGTTCCAGGGCCCAGAAGCCCGCCACGCCCAGCAGGGCGGTATAGGCCGCCTTCATCCAGAACATCCGGCCGGCCATGGCGTCCATCAGGTCGTGACGCGTCCCCAGCCAGGCCAGCACCATGACCAGGGCCGCCAGGGCCGTGGCCACGGCCACGCCGGCGAACCGGCGCTGCACAGCCCCGGCCGGGATGGCGCGCGGGTCGGCCGCCAGCTGATCGATCAGATCATCCGTCCGCACGGCCGCGCATCCTTTCTCCGAGGCTCTTGAGCGCCCGGTGCAGGGCGACCTTGGCCGCGCCCTCGGAGACGCCGGCCCGCTCGCCCGCCTGGGCCAGGCTGAGGCCCTCGATCTTGACGTCGCGCACCAGCTTGCGCTGGCGCTCGGGCAGGGTCTCCAGCGCCCGGTCCAGGTCCATGGCCGAGCCCGGCTCGGGTGCGTAGGCGGCCAGGACCTCGACATAGTCGTCGATCGGCAGGGTCATCCGCACCTTGCGACGCCGCCAGTGGTCGATCAGCTTGTAGCGCGCCAGGGCGAAGGCCCACGGGGTGAACGGCTGGGCGCGATCATAGGTCGCGCGCCGCGTATGCACCGCCATCAGGGTCTCCTGCACCAAGTCCTCCACATCGCCGGGAGCGTCGCGCATGCGGCGCTCGAAATAGACGCGGAGCCGGCCGCCCAGCTGGGACAGCAGCAGCCGGTAGGCCGGGGCGTCGCCGTCCAGGCCCAGCAGCATCAGCGCCTTCAGGGCGGCTTCGGTTTCCGTCACGCCTCCCCCTTGTTCGCGCGAGACGGGCCGATGGTTACACGCGCCTGCGCACGGCGGGAAAGGGCTTTCGGCACGAGGCGGTTTTCGGGTCCCGGATTTTTTGTTCGGATACCGGTGTAACCTTTCGCCGCCCCCGTCCGTAACTCCTCCTTGACCGCGCAGGACGGGCCGACGAACGGCGCCGGGCGCGGCCAGAACCGACGAAGGAAACGTTCCCATGAGCCTCGTGACCAAGACCCCCGCCCTCGCCCTCGCCGCCGTCTTCGCCCTGAGCGCCGGCGCCGCCATGGCCCGCGACGACATGAAGCCAGCCAAGGTCGAGATGGAAAAGTGCTACGGCGTGGCCAAGGCCGGCCACAACGACTGCAAGGCCGGCGCCGGCACCTCGTGCGCGGGCACCTCCAAGGCCGACTATCAGGGTGACGCCTGGAAGAAGGTCGCCAAGGGCACCTGCACCAGCATCAAGACCCCGAACGGCATGGGCTCGCTGACGCCCAAGGCCTAAGCGCCCCCTTTTCTTCCGCTGTCATCCCGGAGGCGCGCCGCGCTGTCCGGGATGACAGCCACCCAGCTTCCAGGAAGCGACCATGCGCCCCACCGCCGGCCTCGGCCTCAAGCCGCAGCACTATGCCGACGCCCTCGCGGCCGAGGACGAGGGGCTGTGGTTCGAGGTCCATCCCGAGAACTACATGGCCGCCGGCGGGCCGCGCCTGCGGGCGCTGGAGGCGATCCGTCGCCAGCATCCGCTGTCGCTGCACGGGGTGGGCCTGTCCCTGGCCGCCGACGCCGATCCGGACCCGACCCACCTGGCCGCCCTCAAGGCCCTGGCCGACCGGTTCGAGCCGTTCGTGGTCTCAGAGCACCTGGCCTGGAGCGCCTGGCGCGGCGTCCACCAGCCCGACCTCCTGCCCTTCCCCCGCACCCGCGCCGCCCTGGACCGCATCGCCGGCAACATCGGCCGCACCCAGGACGCCCTCGGCCGGACGATCCTGGTCGAGAACCCGTCGCTGTACTTGCCGCTGACCGGCCATGACCTCGACGAGACCGATTTCCTGGCGCAGCTGGCCCGCCGCACCGGCTGCGGCCTGCTGGTCGACGTCAACAACGTGTTCGTCAGCGCCAGCAACCTGGGCTACGCGGCCCAGGCCTATCTGGACGCCCTGCCCGCCGAGGCGATCGGCGAGATCCACCTGGCCGGCCACGGCGCCGATGAGGGCGGTTCGGCCCTGCTGATCGACACCCACGGCGCGCCGGTGGCCGAACCTGTCTGGGCGCTCTACCGCCGCCTGATCGACCGCATCGGCCCGCGCCCGACCCTGATCGAGCGTGACGACGACATCCCGGCCTTCGCGGTGCTGATGGCCGAGCGGGACCGGGCGCATGGACTGCTGACGGGGACAGGCGCATGCGCCTGTCCCCAGCCGGTGCAGGAACCGGCCCATGTCTGAGCTGGGCCAGTTCCAGGACGCCTTCGTGGCGGCGCTCCACGCGCGCACCGCCGACCCGATCGCTGGCTGGCTGCCAGGCGGCGATCGGGTAGGCGAGGCCGAGCCCGCCGGCCTGGCAGTCTACCGCAACACCATCGCCAAGGGCTGCGTCGACGCCCTGGCGGCCAATTTCCCGACCGTGGCCAGCCTGGTCGGCGACGACTGGTTCCGCGCCGCCGCCGCCCTGTTCGCCCGCGAGCATCCGCCCGCCAGCGCCGCCCTGCTGGCCTATGGCGAGGCCTTCGCGGACTGGCTGGAGCGCTTCCCGCCGGCCGGCGACCTGCCCTATCTGCCGGCCATGGCCCAGCTTGACCGGATGTGGACCACCGCCCTGTTCGCGCCGGAGGCCGAGCCCCTGGCCGCGGAGGCCTTCGCCCTGGCCCCGGACATCCTGGCCGCCGCTCGCCCGCGCCTGCATCCCAGCCTGGCCTTCGCCTGGTTCGACAGCGGTCTGCCTGGCCTGTGGCTGGCGGCTCGCGAGCCGGCGCCGGGCGAGATGACGCTGTCCGAGGATCCGCAGGGCGCGCTGGTCGTCCGCCCCGACCACGTCGTCCATAGCCGCCGGCTTGACGCGGCCGGCTTCGCCTTCCTGGCCTCCGCCCGTGACGGCGCCGCCCTGGGCGAGGCGATCACCGCCGCCGCGCAGGCCGATCCCGCCGCCGACCTGGCGTCCTTGTTCGCCGCCCTGATCGCCGACGGCGTGTTCGTCGGCCTCGACCTTGGAGATCCCGCATGACCGACCAGATCCTCGCCCCCGCCGCCGCGCGTCCCTGGAGCCGGCCGTTCGACGCCGTGGCCGCCGTGGCCCATCGCGCCCTGCCCGACGACGTGCTGGCCCTGGTCGCGCGCCTGGGGATCGCCTCGGTGTTCTTCCTGTCGGGCCGCACCAAGGTCGACGGGATCCTGCATATCACCGACGGGACCTATTCGCTGTTCGCCGACGACTACGCCCTGCCGCTGATCCCTTCGGACGTCGCCGCCCACCTGGCCACCTACAGCGAGCACCTGTTCTCGATCCTGCTGGTGCTGGGGCTGTTCACCCGGCTCTCGGCCCTGGCGTTCCTGGGCATGACCCTGGTGATCGAGGTCTTCGTCTATCCCGACGCCTGGAGCACCCACCTGTCCTGGGCGGCGATCCTGCTGTTCCTCGTGGCCAGGGGTGGGGGAAGGTGGAGCCTGGATCGCGCGGTGGGAATCCAGTAGGCGTCCGGTCGCCTACCATCCCCCGTACCGCGGCCCGAACCGATGCCGCAGCTCGTCCACCTCGCGCTCGGCGTCGCGGGCGGCCCAGTCGGCGCGGCGGCCATCCTCCACCGCCTGGCGGCGCTCGGCGCGCAGGCGGTTCAGGCGGTCGCGCAGCTCGTGCTTCTGCTCGTCGTTCAGCTTGGGGTTCTTCAGCTCGTCCTCGACGCCGCGCGCCTGGCGGTCACGCTTCTCGGCGCGATTGTCGGCGCTTTCGCGGTCCGATTCCGCCTGGCTGAGGCGCGAGACCGCGTCGTGGACCAGCTGGCCGTCGGCATAGCCGACCAGGAAGCCGCGCTCGGCGTCCGGCGGGCAGACCCCCGCATAGCCGTTGCCGTGGCGGGCCTCGTCGAAGCCGCGGTCCTGGGTGCAATAGAGCCTCAGCCCCTGGTCACGGGCCGCGAAATAGGGCGCCGCCTCGGGGACCACGCCGGTCTTGGCGCAGGCCTTGGCGTGCTCGTCCAGGCGGCTCTGGGGGCGCCCCGCCTGGCCATCCTTGAAGCCGACGCCCGCCCAGTCGCCCTGCAGGCACGCCTCCTTGCTCATGGTAGCGCAGCCCGCCAGGGCGACGACCGCGACGGCGGTTCCCAGGGTCCAAAGACGACGCATGTGAATAGCTCCCCCAAGGCGTGGCTTGGAGGAAGCTAGGGCTTGGCCGCCTGAACGGCCGCTGAACGACGGCGAACCGGCGTTATTCTAGTGGACCGTCACGCGACGCGGACGCTTCCACAGCTCCTCGGTCAGGGCATTGGCGAAGCCCAGCCAGCCCAGATAGGGGCTGTTGAAGCCTGAGGCCGGGGCCACCAGCTTGCGAGCCTGCAGGGCGTAGGCGGCCGAAGCGGCCAGGGACGCGGTGGCGGCTCCCAGCTGTCCGCCCACCCGCTTGGCCCCGAGGGCCAGCCACAGGGCGTTGAAGCCCTGGACCAGACTCCAGAGGGTGAGCGCCCGGGTGCGGGTGGGACTGGACGGCGCGTTCCAGATGCGCAGGCCCGACAGGGTCATGGCGATGAACAGCGGCGGCAGGATCAGGCTGGTCAGCATCTTGGGCTGGTGGGCGACCGGCTCGTGCATCTCGGCGTAGCCGACCGCATATTCCTCGTCGTCGATCATCCGCTCGTGCCGGCGGCCCAGGACCGTCGACAGCAGGATCGCCCCGCCGGCCACCGCCAGCCCCAGGGCCAGTTGGGCGCCCGCCGTGGCGGCGGTGTCGGCCTTGGCGTCGATCTCGAACGACTCGCGGCCGGCGAGAGTCCGCCTCCCGTGGGATTTGCCGTTCGGGATGTGCATGACGGGACTCCTCGCTAAACATGCTTGTAACCGTCTAGCTGGACCTTGGTTCCCAAGCGGGGCAACGGTTTGTGAGGTCGCCATGGTCGTTTTGCGCTCCGCCCGTCCCGAAGAGATCGAGACGATCCGCGCGCTCGAACGCGCCTCGGCCCAGCGCTTCGTCGGGCTCATGGACGCCCTGGCCGCCGACGAACCCAGCCCAGCCGCCGTGCTGGCCGCTCGGATCGCCGACGGCGGCCTGGACGTGGCGGTCGAGGACCAGGCCATCGCCGGCTTCGTGATGTTCCGGCCAGTGGAGGACCGGCTGTATATCGAGCAGATCGACGTCCTGCCGGCCTTCGCGGGCCGCCGGATCGGTGCGGCGCTGCTGGACGCGGCGGCGGAACGGGCGCGGACCGCCGGCCTGGCCGGCCTGTCGCTGTCGACCTTCCGCGAGATCCCCTGGAACGCGCCCTACTACCGGCGGCTGGGGTTCGTGGACGTGGCGGCGCCGACGCCGGGAATGGCGACGATCCGGGCCGAACACCTGGCGCGCGGGCTGGACGAGGACGCGCGGGTGTTCATGGTGTGGGACGTCTAGGTGTCCTCCCCCAAACCCAACAACTCGTCATCCCGGGCCTTGTGCCCGGGACCCCTAGTTCAGCTGACGGTGCGCTGCCTTGGCGCGCCGGCGCGCCACACCACTGCACCTGCGGCGGATAGAGGGGTTCCGGGCACAAGGCCCGGAATGACGGTGCTTTATTGGGATAGGCTCTCGCCTTCGACCTAGGCCGGCAACTCGCCCACGGCGCTCTGCAGGTAGTTCTGCTCGCCCAGCGCCTTGACCAGGCCCAGCTGCATCTCGAGGAAGTCGATATGCTCCTCGGTGTCGCTGAGGATCTCGCGCAGCAGCTCGCGGCTGACATAGTCGCGGGCGGTCTCGCACTGGATGATGCCGGGGATCAGGGTCTCGCGGCCGCCCAGCTCGACCGACAGGTCGCTGGCCAGGCACTCGGGCACGGTCTCGCCGATCTTCAGCTTGTGCAGGTCCTGCAGGTTGGGCAGGCCTTCCAGGAACAGGATGCGGTTGATCAGCTTGTCGGCGTGCTTCATCTCGCCGATCGACTCGTCATAGGTGATCTTGCCCAGACGCTTGAAGCCCCAGTTGTCGTACATCCGCGCGTGCAGGAAGTACTGGTTGACCGCCGTCAGCTCGTTGGTGAGCACCGCGTTCAAGAGCCGAATGATGCCGGGATCGCCTTGCATGGCGGCCTCCTCAGATAAAGATTCGGCGCGACCGTGATCGATCGGAACGCGAGCTTCAACCGCTATGTGTGCAAGTGTTTCTCAGCCTCACGGAAAAGCGTGAGACTGCTTCGCGATCGCTGATTTTGGGTCGATCCGGCCGGTTATTCGGCCGCGTAGGCCAGGGCCTGGCGGTTGTCCTGGATCATCTGCCGCATCTCGCAGACGCACTTGGCGCACTGGGCCTGGCAGCCCTTGTGACGGAACACGTCGGCCGGGCGGGTGGCCCCGGCGTCGATGGCGGCGCGGACTTCCCGCTCGCGAATGCCGTTACAGTTGCAGACGTACAAGGCCGCAGGTCCCGCCGAATGATTGTCATTCTCATGTAGCCCAGGCGCGGAGCTTTTGCAACTGACTCGCAGTGCGACAAACCCCCTCAGTCGCTACGCGACAGCTCCCCCAGTGGGGGAGCATCTGCTCGGACTAGATCCTCCCCCTTTTGGGGGAGGTGGCCCGAAGGGCCGGAGGGGGCTGCGTCAGCGGGCAAATCGGCGTAATCCGCACCCATGACCGACTGCCGCCTCTATCTGATCACCCCGCCGGCCCTGGACGACCTGGCCGGCTTCGGCCGCCACCTGGCCGCGGCCCTGGACGGCGGCGACGTGGCCGCGCTGCAGATCCGCCTGAAGCACGCCTCCGACGAGGTGATCGCCGCCGCCGTCCAGGCGCTCGCCCCCATCGCCCGCGCGCGTGAGGTGGCGGTGATCCTCAACGACCGGCCGGACCTGGCCGCGCGGCTGGGCTGCGACGGCGTCCATGTCGGCCAGAGCGACACGCCCTTCAAGGAGGCCCGCAAGATCATGGGCCCCGGGGCGATGATCGGCGTCACCTGCCACGACAGCCGCCACCTGGCCATGGAGGCCGCCGAGGCCGGAGCCGACTACGTGGCCTTCGGGGCCTTCTTCCCGACCACCACCAAGGACGCCCCGACCACCGCCGATCCCGAGATTCTGTCGATCTGGCAGGAAACCATGGAAGTCCCCTCGGTGGCGATCGGCGGGATCACCGCCGACAACGCCGCCGGCCTGGCGAGGGCGGGGGCCGACTTCCTGGCCGTCTCGGCCGGGGTCTGGAAGCACGCCGGCGGGCCCGCGGCCGGCGTCGCGGCGATCAACGCCGCCATCGCCCAGGGCCTTGAAGCGCGCTTGGCGGCCCGGAGCGAATAACATCGTTCTTCGACCTTGCCGCTCAAGCTTGCCGGGCGTAGCCTCTCCCCAGTGATAAAATACGGGGAGGACGCTCATGTGGCGGCTTGGTCTGTGTTTGCTTGGCGTCACCGTCCTGGCGACGGCCGGTCCCGCCCGGGCGGAAGACTGGAAGCCCTCGCCCGGCGAGGCGAAGACCTTCTACGACGCCGATTTCATGCGGGTGGACCAGACGTCCGGCCTGATCGTGGTGCGCATCGCCGAGGGCAGGCCCAACGGCCCCTACAAGGCCTGGCCGGCCGGCAAGGGCCCGATCATGGTCTTCGCCCTGGACTGCGCCACCGACAAGTGGATCGACCTGGGCATGGACTTCACCGGCGACCAGGGCCTGCCCAAGGGCTGGCGCGCGGGCGAGAAGATCGAGGACATCAAGGGCGCCGCCGGCGGCGCCGGCCGCGTGGCCTGCGAGACCAAGGACACCCTGCAGAAGGTGGCTTTGCCTTAGACGTCGAGGCCCTGCGTCCTTCGAGGCCCGCCCTCCTTAGGCAAGAATGGGCGGGCGCCTCAGGATGAGGAACCCTGTGCCGACCTCCTCATCCTGAGGTGCGAGCCAAGGGCGAGCCTCGAAGGACGCACGACGGCTCAGCTGTTCAGCCGCGCCAGCTTCTGCGGATTGCGCATCGTGTAGACCGCCGCGATGCGCCCGTCTGCGATCTCCAGGCCCATGGTCTGGAACACCACGCCGTCGTGGCTGAGCACAATGCCGGGGGCGCCGTTGATCCGCGCCAGGCGGGCGGTCGTGCCCTCTGGAGCCGGCCACTTCTTCTTGATGCCCATCAGCAGGCGCACGGCCTTCTCCAGGCCCGACACGGGGTTGAGGTTGGCGCTGACCACGCCGCCGCCGTCGGCGTGCAGGACGACGTCCTGGGCCAGGATCCCACGCAGCAGGCTCTCGTCGCCGCTCAGGGCCGCGGTCAGGAAGGCGCTGGTCAGGCGCTGTTCCTCCTCGGCGGTGGGGCGGTAGCGCGGCTTGCCGGCCTTGACGTGCTCGCGGGCCCGGGCGGCCAGTTGGCGGCAGGCGGCCTCGCCGCGTCCCAGGGTCTTGGCCACCTCGGCGAAGGGCAGGTCGAACACATCGTGCAGCAGGAAGGCGGCGCGCTCCAGCGGGGTCAGGCGCTCCAGGGCCAGCAAGAAGGCCACCGACAGGTCCTCGCCCAGGCGCTCGTGGTCGTCGTCGACCACTGGCTCGGGCAGCCACTCGCCGACATAGACCTCGCGCCGGGCGCGGGCCGACTTCAGCCGGTCCAGGCACAGGCGGGTGACGACCTTGTTCAGGAAGCCGGCCGGGTTGGCGACCTCACCGGCCGCGACGCCGCGCCAGCGGATCCAGGCGTCCTGGACCACGTCCTCGGCGTCGGCCCGCGAGCCCAGCATGCGGTAGGCCAGGCCCGTCATCGCGCCGCGCCGTTCCTCGAAGATGGAATCCTGCTGACTCATGCCGTCCTCTTCTGGCGCCGAACGCACGATCGCACCACCAGCAGGCTGACGATCGCCGGCAGGAACACGCCCGGGAAGTCCCGGGCCAGCAGCGGCCAAGGCAGGCCCGCGCCGCAGAACGGGGTGATCAGGTGGATGGCGGCGTGCAGGGTCAGGAAGGCCGCCGCGGCGACCGCCACGCCCAGCCCGCGCGCCGGGTCCCGCACCGCCCAGCCCAGGGCCACGGCGCAGGCCAGGTAGGCGGCCCCGATGTCGCGCACGAAGTGGTCGTTCAGCGGCCCGGTCTCGATCACCCCTGGCACGCGCGGATACCACCAGGCCGGGACCAGCATCATCACCGCGCCGTTGATCGCCAGGATGGCCGGCAGGATCCATTTCGCCCATTGCATCGTCACGCCCTCCGTTGTTCAGAAGCAGGACGAGATTGGCGCCGTAGATGTGACATGGCGGCGTGGGAATCCGCGCTTAGGTTGCCGGAAAGGGTGAAGCTCGCCAAGCTGCGCAGGAAATCGATACGACGGACAGCATGAAAACCCGTTTGAAACTTGTCGCCTTGGTCCTTCTGGCTCTCGCAGCGTTCGGAGCCCTGAACCTTCCGGCCGGAAACCCAATCATCCCGCGAGACGCGGTCCAGGTGACCGTCCAAGTCAGGTCTGGGGACATCGTGGACGTGGCGGACCCCAGAATCGTCAAGGCGCTGCTGATCGCCTTCGGCCTACTGGTGCTGGGCGTGCTGGCCTGGGTGGCGCGCCATCTCCATTGTCGCGACCGCAAGCCCGGCGCCTGAGCGCGACAAAATCCCCTCGCCTTGCTTTCGGCGGCCCAGGCGACTAGGTATCGCGCCCACTTTCCCGATCTTTCTATCCGCCCGCATGCATATCCCCCGCCGTCATCCTCATGACGCTGCGCAGGGGGAACTATGAGGAACACCCGCCTTGGCCACCGCTTCCGCCCTCCTGAACGTGATGATCGACGCTGCGCGTAAAGCAGCCCGCGGCCTGGCCCGTGACTTCGGCGAAGTCACCGAGTTGCAGGTGTCCAAGAAGGGTCCCGCCGACTTCGTCACCGCCGCCGACCAGAAGGCCGAGCAGGTGATCTTCGAGATCCTGGAGAAGGCCCGCCCCGGCTATGGCTTCCTGGGCGAGGAGCGCGGCCTGGTCGAGGGCACCGACAAGACCCACACCTGGATCGTCGACCCGCTGGACGGCACCACCAACTTCCTGCACGGCATCCCCCACTTCGCGGTCAACATCGCCCTGCAGCGCGAGGGCGAGGTGGTGGCCGGCGTCACCTACAACCCCATCACCAACGACCTGTTCTGGGTCGAAAAGGGCAAGGGCGCCTATCTGGGCGCCGAGAAGCGCCTGCGCGTCGCCGCCCGCCGCCACCTGGACGAAACCGTCCTGGCCACCGGCGTGCCGTTCCTGGGCAAGCCCGGCCACGCCCAGTTCCTCAAGGAACTGCACCAGATCAGCCAGAAGGTCGCCGGCGTGCGCCGCTTCGGTTCGGCGGCCCTGGACCTAGCCTGGGTCGCGGCCGGCCGCTTCGACGGCTACTGGGAGCGCAACATCAAGCCGTGGGACGTGGCGGCCGGCGTGCTGATGGTCACCGAGAGCGGCGGCAAGGTCAGCACCATCGAGGAGCACGGCGACCCGGTGGCCGGCGTCTCGATCCTGGCCTCGAACCAGGAGCTGCACCCCCTGGTGCTGGAGCGGCTGCAAGCGGCGGCGGGGTAAAGCCAACCACTGCTCCAAAACGAAAAACGCCCCGGGTGCGAACCCGGGGCGTCTTCGTGTCGGTGTGGACCTCGCCTAGCGGCAGACGGTCCGCTCGTAGACCGAGCCGCTGTAGCGGTCGTAGTCGCGGGTGGTCCAGCAGTCGCGGCCGTAGCCGTAACCCCGGCCATAGCCGTAGCCATAGGGACGCCCGTAGCCGTAGCCGCCGTAGTAGCGCGGCGGGGGCGGCGGCGGGGCGTAGCCGTAGCTGTAGCCGCTGCGATAGTGGTTGTTGCCGTTGCCGGCGATCGCCGCGCCCAGGGCCAGGCCGACGATGCCGCCAGCGATGGCGACGCCGGCGTCGTTGCCGTGGTGGTGGTGACGGCCGCCGTAGTAGCCGCCATAGCCGCCGTGACGGTAGCCTTGGGCCGAGGCGGCGCTGGCGCCGGCGACCATGGCCAGGGCCGCGACGCCCGCGGCGACACGGCCGATCGTGGTCTTCAGATTGCGGGTCATGACGCTGTTCCTTCCTGGAGGAGGCGTTCGGATACGTCCCATCTCCTTCTTGAGACCATCCTCGGACCCAGCGGCTGAACGCAGGCTGAACGGGGCCGTCAGCTTCGGCGACCATGGCCTGGAGTCCTAAATCCTTGAAACAAGCCGATTGATTCACCTTTCCGCGCGAGGATGCGGCCAAGACGGCGCCCAGAACGGGCGGCGACAGGCTTGAAGGCGACCAGGCGATGTCCAGGAACGTGGCTTATGCGGCCGGCGAGGATCTGCAGATCCTGTCGTTCGAAGTCGGGACCCAGACCTATGGCGTGCCCGTTGGCGCGGTTCGCGAGATCCGCGGCGTGACCCCGGCCACCCCGCTGCCGGACGCGCCGCCCTATGTGCGCGGCGTCATCAACCTGCGCGGCCAGGTGATGCCGGTCATCGACCTGTCCGAACGCCTGGGCAAGGGCGTGGCCGCCGACAGCGCCCGCCAGGTGATCATCGTGGTCGAGCACCACGACGACGTCGCCGGCCTGCTGGTCGACGCCGTCTGCGACAGCTTCATCGTCTCGGCCGACGCCATCAGCCCCCCGCCCCCGCTGGGCGAGGACGCCGCCTCGCCCCTGGTGGCGGCGGTGATCACCACCGAGGCGGCCATGATCGTGCTGCTGGCCGTGGACGCCATCCTGCCCGAGCGTAAGGTGGCCATCGCGGCGTAAGGCTTGCCGCATCCTCGTCCTTCGACAAGCTCAGGATGAGGATGAATTCGAACGCGGCGCATCCATCATCCTCATCCTGAGCTTGTCGAAGGACGAGGGCGACGCCCTCTCCGAACATTTGTTCGAACACCCCTTCCTTCGCCCCCCGCCCGCCCGCTAGGGTCTCCCGAAACGAACTAGGGAGATCGCCAATGAAGGCCGCCGTTCTGCGCGAAGTGGGCAAGCCGCTCACGATCGAGGAGGTCTCGATCGGCAAGCCGGGTCCGCGCGAGGTGCTGATCCGCACCAAGGCCGCCGGCGTCTGCCACTCCGACCTGCACTTCGTCGAAGGCTCCTATCCCCATCCTCTGCCCGCCGTGCTGGGCCACGAGAGCGCCGGGATCGTCGAGGCGGTCGGGTCCGAGGTCCGCACCGTCAAGGTGGGCGACCACGTGATCACCTGCCTCAGCGCCTATTGCGGCCACTGCGAGGTCTGCCTGACTGGCCATATGAGCCTGTGCATCAGCCCGGAAACCAAGCGCGCCAAGGGCGAGGAACCGCGACTGTTCCGCGAGGACCTGTCCGGATCCGGCGACACGAAGATGGCCCAGTTCCTGAACCTGTCGTCGTTCGCCGAGCAGATGCTGGTGCACGAGCACGCCTGCGTCGCCATCCGCCGCGACATGCCGTTCGACCGCGCCGCCCTGATCGGCTGCTCGGTGATGACCGGCGTCGGGGCGGTGATCCACACCTCGGGCGTGCGGCCCGGCGAGACCGTGGCGGTGATCGGCTGCGGCGGCGTGGGCCTGGCGACCATCAACGGGGCGGCCATGGCCGGGGCCGGCCGGATCATCGCCATCGACCGCATCCACAGCAAGCTGGAGCTGGCCAGACAATTCGGGGCCACCGACGTGATCGACGCCGGGGCCGACGATCCGGTCAAGGCCGTGCAGGAGCTGACCGGCGGCGGCGTCCATCACAGCTTCGAGGCCATCGGCCTGAAGGTCACCGCCGAGCAGGCGTTCAAGATGCTGCGTCGGGGCGGCACCGCCAACATCATCGGCATGATCCCGGTCGGCACGATGATCGAGCTGCACGGCCCCGACTTCCTGGGCGAGAAGAAGATCCAGGGCAGCTTCATGGGCAGCAACCGCTTCCCGGTCGACATGCCCCGCCTGGTCGACGCCTATATGGGCGGCAAGCTGAAGCTGGACGAACTGATCTCGCGGCGCATCAAGCTGGAGGACGTCAACTCGGCCTTCGACGAACTGAAGCGGGGTGAACTGGCGCGGTCGGTGATCGTGTTCGATTGAGGATCATCCCCCGTTCGTCATCCTCGGAACAAGTCCGAGGATGAAGAGGATGAGGTGATCGGGGAGACGCTCTTGCCCTAGACGCTCCCGCCTCCGCCATGGCATCGGAAACACCCCACGCCTCCACCGAGACTCCCCCATGGCCCGCTACGACTTCGCCTCCGACAACGTCGCCGGGGCCATGCCGGAAGTCATCGCCGCGATCGTCGCCGCCAATGAAGGCACGGCGTCGGGCTATGGGACCGACCATGTCAGCGCCGCCGCCGCCGACCGCATCCGCACCTTGCTGGACGCCGACGCCGAGGTGCGGTTCACCGCCTCGGGCACGGCCGCCAACGCCTTCGCCCTGACCTGCCTGGCCCAGCCGCACGAGGCGGTGCTGGCCCACGAGCACGCCCATATCTGCACCGACGAGACCGGCGCGCCGGGCTTCTTCGGCCAGGGCGTGGGCCTGATCGGCCTGCCCGGCGCCTCGGGCAAGATCGCCTTGCCGGGGCTGGAGCTGGCCCTGGCCGAGCCTGACGTCTCGTACCGCCAGCCGGCCGCCGCCCTGTCCCTGACCAACGCCACCGAGTACGGCACGGTCTACAGCGCCGACGACCTGGCCGCCCTGATCGCGCCGGTCAAGGCCAGGGGTTACGGCGTCCATCTGGACGGGGCGCGGCTGGCCAACGCCGTGGCGGCGGGCTTCGACCTCAGGCGGGTGGCGAAGATCGGCGTGGACATCCTGGTGATCGGCGGCACCAAGGCCGGCTCGACCCCGACCGAGGCCGTGGTGTTCCTGGACAAGGCCTTGGCCCGACGCCTGGACGCCCGCCTCAAGCACGCCGGCCAGCTGGTCTCCAAGGGCCGGTTCCTGTCCGCGCCATGGCTGGGCCTGCTGGGCGAGGCCGGCGACGGCGGGCCCTGGGCCGCCCGCGCGGCCCATGCCAACGCCATGGCGCGGAAGCTGGCCGCCCTGATGCCCTTCCCCCTGCGCCATCCGGTCGAGGCCAACGGCCTGTTCGTCGACATGGACGACGCGGCCCTGGAGCGCCTGCGTGCGCGGGGCTGGTTCGTCTACCGCTTCCTGGACGGCACGGCCCGCTTCATGTGCTCCTGGGCCACGACGCCGGAGATGGTCGAGGAACTGGGCGAGGCGCTGAAGGCGGTGGCTTGAAGCTAAGCCGTTGAGTTCACCCAGGCCGCCACCTAAGATACGCGCCAGATCAGCCGCGAGGAACGGAATGGCGCTGCACGGAAAGTTCGCTTCGGCGGCTTTGGGCCTGATCGTCATGCTGGGCGCTTCGCCCGCCCCAGCGCAAATTTCCGCCCAGGCCGCCGCCCTGACTGGAAGCGAGAACGTCTTCATCTTCCGCGCCTACGCCGAACCAACCCTATGGTCGACGACCCTGAAGATCGATGGCCGCAACGTCGCCACCCTGAAGCAGAACAGCTTCACCGCGGTTCAGGTCGCTGCTGGAGTCCACAAGCTCAAACTCGGCTGGCCTCTGCTTTCGGCGCAGAACAACGCCGAACTCCAGGTCGATATCGAGCCGGACAAGACCTACTACTTCGCCATCATCGGCGCGGCCGGCATCGACCACGTCGAAGGCAACATCATCTACGTCAGGGATGGATCCGGCTTCGTGCCGGTCGAGCCGGAAAAAGGCGCGCCGGCCATCCAGGCCTGCTGCACATTCACCGCGCCGGCTGCTGTGAGACGTTCGGGAGACTAGTGGCGCGCATTGGCGGCAGTGACCCGCTCGCCCGCCAAACCCACACCAGATCCCGAACGCCGTAACGTGCCGAACTCGGATCACTCCGCCTTTGAATCCGGCGGGTCCTAACGCGCCCGCGTGTACTCCAGCCGCACCGCCTGCGACTCCCGCCCGCCGCGCGTCTCGTAATAGGCGTAGGTGAAGTGGTCGTCGTCCTGGCGCGTCAGCACCTCGCGCAACGGGATCGACTGGCCCGGATGGTCGAAGTCGGGCGTTTCGCCGACGAAGGTGTAGCGCCCGGCCGCCGCGTTATAGGCGCCCCGGGCGACAATCAGGCCGGTGAAATTGACGTCCATCCAGGTGCTGAAGAAGGTCTTCGCCGCCGTGTCGTAGCCGATATAGCCCAGGCCGTGGAACGGCTTGTCCTTGCCGGCGATCCGCAGGTCCTGCCGCAGGTGGCGGCCGTCCAGCACCATGGCCAGGTCGGCCTCGCCCTGGTCGACGACCGGCGGCTTGTCGGGGCTGGTCCAGTAGCTCTGCTTGACCGTCCAGTGGCCGGCGAACCGCGCGAGGGCCGCGTGCTCGGCGTCCAGCGTTTCAGCCCGCACCCCTGACGTCGCGCCAAGCATCGCCGCCGCCACGATCAACGCCGTCCTGAACCCGATCCGCATCATCCGCTCCTCCCGATTCAACGCCGGGAAGACGTGCGCGGTCGGGCGGACGGCCGCAACTACCTCGCGGGTCAGTGCAACTCGCCGGCCGCCAGCCTGGCGCAGACCTCGGCGGTGCGCGCGTCGGCCGGAAACGCGCAGTCGATGCGCAGCTCGTCCAGGGTCACGTCGCGCGGGGCGGCGAAGGTGGTGATCGTCTCGAAGAACCGCAACGGCCCCGCGCGACTGTTGAACACCATGGTCAGCACGGGTTCGGGCTCGGCGCCCAGCTCGCGCAGCCGCCAGGCGGCCGGAACGTCGGGATAGCGCAGGATCTCGTCGAGCAGGCGGCGGATCTCCGGGTCGGCCGGCGAGGCGATCAGCTCGTCCTGCAGGCGGCGGACGAACTTGGCCGCCACCTCGGGCCAGTTGGCGATCACTGGGCGAAAGTCGTCGGGGTCGAAGACCTGGTGCAGCAGGTTGGTGTGCGGGCTGGCCCGCCCCTCCATCAGGAAGGCGTTGACCCGCATCGCCGCCTCGTTGGCGGCCAGCACTTCGAAACGGCGGCTGATCACGAAGGCGGGATAGGGCTCCTGGTGGCGCAGGATCAGGTCGATCGCCTGGCTGAGCGGCCCCATCGCGGGATTGGTCAGGTCGCGCTCGCCATATTGCGGGGCGTAGCCGGCCGCCAGCAGCAGGGCGTTGTGCTCGCGCAGCGGCAGGCCCAGGGCGTCGGCCAGCCGCGAGATGACCTCCCGCCCCGGCTGGGCCTTGCCGATCTCGACGAAGCCGAGATGGCGGGCGGAGACGCCGGCCTCGTGGGCCAGGTCCAGCTGGCTCATTCGCCGCAGCTCGCGCTGCTCGCGCAGCAATACGCCGATGGCCGGGCGCCCGTCCGCGGTGCGTTTCGGTGCGGGCGCGGCGGTCATGGCGATGTCCTCAGGCGTCGGGACCAAGATCTGGGACCGGCTCGGACGCTTGTCCAGCCTCGGCCGGCCGCCGCCCGCCGTCGCGCACGATCTTCTCCTCAGCCGTGCGCACCATGCGGCGCTGGTCGTGGAAGGTCGCCAGCTGAGCGCAAGCGGTGAAGAAGCCGCCGGGCGCGCGGGTGTCGATCCCCTCGGCCAGAGTCAGCAGGTGGATTTCGGCCGCCTCGAACCGCGCCAGCACTTCCAGAAGGTCGACCAGGTGGGCGGCGAAGGCGTGCAGGTTGATGACCGCCAGCACGTCGCCGGGCTTCATCGCGGCCAGGGCCTGGTCCAGCCCCGGCTTGTGCACGGCCAGGCCGTAGCAGCGGTCGTGGAACAGCTGGTCGCAGCCGGCGTCGAACAGCCGCTGCGACTGCGGCCCGTCGATCACCACGCCCCTGACGGGCGGAACCCTGAGATAGCCGACCATGCGCATGGTCGCTGTGTGGCGAAGATCGCGGCGCGAGGCTAGGGGGCGAGGGCGGAAAGGTCGGGGATAAATTGGACGGGACAGGCGCATGCGCCTGTCCCCGGCTTTACGAACCGCCTTATCGGCGCGCCGTCGAGCTCAGAACCCCCTCATCCTCCCACGCCTGCGCCACGGGCCTCTCCTTCTCCCCAGGGGAGAAGGCGACCACGGGCGCCTTCATCTTGTTCTCCACGACAACCCCCAGCATCGCCGCGATCTCGGCGGCCGGCTTGGGGCGGCTGATGAAATAGCCCTGGATCTCGCCGCAGCCTTGGCGGCGCAGCTCATCCAGCTGTTCCACCGATTCCACGCCCTCGGCCGTGGTGGTGATGCCCAGGCTGGTGCCCAGGTCGAGCACGGCCTTGATGATCGCCAGGGCGTCGGCGTCGTCGAGGATGTCCCGCACGAAGGTCTGGTCGATCTTGATCTTGTCGAACGGGAAGCTGCGCAGGTAGCTCAGGCTGGAATAGCCGGTGCCGAAGTCATCCATCGAGATCCGTACGCCCAGGGCCTTCAGGTCGTGCAGGATCGACATGTTGCCGGCCGTGTCCTGCAGCAGCACCGACTCGGTGATCTCCAGCTCCAGCCGCTCGGCGGCCAGGCCGGAGGCGGCCAGGGCCGAGACCACGGTGGACACCAGATGCCGGTCGCGGAACTGGGCCGGCGACAGGTTGACCGCCAGCCGCACAGGCTGCGGCCAGCCGGCCGCCTCGCGGCAGGCCTCGCGCAGCACCCACTCGCCCAGGGCGTTGATCAGGCCGATCTCCTCGGCCAGCGGGATGAAATCGGCCGGCGAGACCATGCCGCGCACCGGATGACGCCAACGCAGCAGGGCCTCGCAGCCCGTCACCTGGTCGACGCCCAGGCTGTACAGCGGCTGGTAGTACAGCTCGAACTGGCCCTCCGCCAGGGCCAGACGCAGGTCCAGCTCCAGGGCGCGACGGGCCTGCAGGGCCTCGTCCATGGCCTGCTCGAAGAAGTGGAAAGCCCCCTTACCGTCGGCCTTGGCGCGGTAGAGGGCCATGTCGGCCTTCTTCAGGAGTTCGTCGCTGTCGGCCCCGTCGTTAGGTGACACCGCCACCCCGACGCTACCGCCGATCATCACCTGCTGGCCTTGCAGTTCGAAGGTCTCCGCCAGGGCTTCGACGATGCGTCCGGCCAGGCGGGTGGCGCCGGAGAGGTCGGTCAGGCCGCACTGGACCACCGCGAACTCGTCGCCGCCCAGCCGCGCGACGGTGTCGCCCTCGCGCACGCAGGCCCGCAGGCGCTCGGCGGCGATCTTCAGCAGGGCGTCCCCAACGGGATGGCCCAGGGTGTCGTTGACGGTCTTGAAGCGGTCCAGGTCGATGCAGTGCACCGCCACCAGGTCCTCCCGCCGCCGACAGGTCCTTCTGGAACAGCAGGCGGTTGGGAAGGTCCGTCAAAGGGTCATAGTGCGCCAGGCGGGCGATCTGGGCCTCGGCCCGCTTGCGCTCGGCGATGTCCTCCGAGACCCCCAGCAGATATTCGGCCGCGCCGTCGGGGCCGGGAATGGCGATCTTCTTGGTGCGCAGCAGGGCGACCGAGCCGTCCTTGCGTGGCACGTGGTCCTCCTCGATCACCCGCACCTCGCCCGACGAAATCACCTCGGCGTCGCGCTCGCGATAGATGGCCGCCTGCTCGGCCGGGTAGAAGTCGGCGTCGGTGCGGCCGATCATGTCGGCGCGGGGGTGGCCCAGGATCTTCTCGCCGGCCCGGTTGAGCAGCACGTAGGCGTGGTCGTCGGCCCGCTTGACGAACACCATCGACGGGATGGCCTCGACCACCGCGGTCATGAAGGTGCGGGCCCGTTCCTCGTCGGCCTTGGCCGAGGCCAGGGCCTCGACGCCCCGGCGGTTGGTCTCGTTGGCGGCCTGCAGCAGGCCCAGCACCGTGCCGACGCCGAGATAGCGGCCGCCGTCGGTGACGATGAAGCCGCGCAGCAGGTCGCTGGCCCGATAGGACAGGCTGTCGCTGGTGAAGGCCGCCAGTTCGACGTCGGCCTCGACCACCAGCGGGTCGCTGTCCATCAGCACCGAGATCGGCCGCAGGGCGTACAGGGCCCGGCCATATTCGGCCGCCATGCGCAGGAAGAAGGCGTTGCGCTCGACCAGGCCGATGGGACGGTCGTCGGCGTCCAGCACCGGGACGATCAGGGTGTCCGGCTCCTCGCGGAACCGCTCGTACAGCGTCTTGCCCAGGGTGTCGGCGCGGGCCGGAACCAGGGACGACACGGTGTCTCGCAGGGTGAACATGGCAAGCCCCTTTACTCGGGGCTGGAGGGACCATTTCTCGCCTAACGAGTGGCTAATCCCGGGGCGCAAGCGTGGCTATTTCACGAAAACTTCGCGGGGACGTCACAGTGTTTGCCGGGGTGTTTACCGCGAGCGATCCCGAGCGGTGATCGGCGAGGTTTCGCGCCGCTGATTTCAAGCTAGGCTGCAGGGCATGGCGATAAAATTGAACCGGGACGAGAAGCTCGCGCGCCAAGTGGCGGATCTCGCGCGTTTCGTTCGTCAATATGGGCGTCCGAAGCAAAAGCGTCAGGAACCCAACGATCGGGACTATGATCGCAAGCAGGAAGCCGCGATCAAGAAACTGGCGCCGGAAGATCTCGACCGTCTCTTGCGAGACGACGAGATCGACTAGCCGTACATCACATTTGTCATCCCGGCGAAGCGGGATCCGGGACGACAAACCGACCGGATAGGAACTCCGCCTAGTGCACCGACACGCCCAGCCGGTTCCACAGGTTGATCATCGCGATCACCGTGGTCAGGGCGCTGGCCTCGACGTCGGTGAAGTGCTCGCGCAACGCGGCGCGCAGCGGGCCGAGGTCGGCGTGGGTGGGCAGCTGGGTCAGGGCCTCGGTCCAGGCCAGGGCGGCCTTCTCCTTGGCGGTGAAGTCCGACACGTGGCCCCAGACCACCAGGCGGTCCAGCCGCTCGTTGGTTTCGCCGTCGTCGCGGGCCTCCTTGGAATGCATCTTCACGCAGAAGGCGCACTGGTTCAGCTGCGAGGCGCGCAGCTTGACCAGGTGCACCAGGTGCTTGTCCACGCCGGCACCCACCGCCGCCGTCTCGGCGGCGATGAAGGCCTGGTAGACGGCCGGTACGTTGATGTCGTGGCGGAAGGGGGCGGTTTGGGCGCTCATGGTCTTGTCCTCGTCTGGCCCGATCTTGGGGCTTCGGGAACAAGACGACGCAGCCGGGGCCCGCGTGACATCGGCGGCGAAAAAACCTTCCGCTCAGCGAGCGGGCGGCGCGCCGAAGATGAAGCCGTGCTTCTCGCCGTTGAAGCGGACCACCATTTTCAGCTCGCGCGGCGCGTCGCGATCGAACTTCAGCTTGTCGGTGACGATCTGGCCGCCCGCGGCGGTGTTCGGCGCGACCTCGACCGACTGCAGGATCGCCGCCCGCAGGGTGTCCACCTGGGCCTGGTCGGCCTTGCTGAGCTTGCCGGGCGCGCCGATCTGGGCCTGCACCTGGGACGACAAGCCGCCCGCCACCGTCTGGTTGGCGCCCGAAAAGCCGCTGACGTCCAGCCGTCCGTCCTGACCCGTGGCCAGAGCCTGCCCCCCATAGCCGGTCGCCGATCCGACGGACCGCCCCGGCGCCGGGCTTGAAACCTCGGCGATCAACTGGTCCAGGGGCAGCAGCGCCACGGGCTGGTTGGCGCTGGTATAGAGCTTGATATCGGCGGCGTTGAGGGTGACAGGCGCCGCGCCCTTGTTGAAGGCCACGACCCGCAGGACCAGCCGCCCGTTCGACAGGGTCGGGTCGGCCTTGATGCTGACCACCCCGCCCGGCAGGGTGGAGACCAGGCCCTCGATGACGGCGGCCGAGGGATCCTCGTCCGCGGCCATGCCTTGGCCGGCCGCGCCCAGGCCCATGACGACCAGCGCGCATCCTATCGCCAGCGATGTACGACGGTTCATGGCGATCCTCCCTTTGTTGTTATTGCAATAAAGGATGGAATGGGGGGCTCGCCGGGTCAATCGCTATGTTAGCGGTCCCTTCGGTCCTGTCCGCCCTATTGCAGGCCTTCGCGGCCGATCGCGTAGAAGCGTTCGGCCCGCTGTTTCTTCAGCTCGGCCGGCGACAGCTTCATCAGGGCCTTCAGCTCGTCCTCGACCGCGTCGCCAACGGCCTCGATGGCCGCGGCCGGGTCGGAATGGGCCCCGCCGGCCGGCTCGCCGACGATGCGGTCGACGATCTTCAGCTGGATCAGGTCCTGGGCGGTGATCTTCATGTTGGCGGCCGCGTCCTTGGCCCGGGCGCCGTCGCGCCACAGGATCGAGGCCGCGCCTTCCGGCGAGATCACCGAATAGATCGAATGCTCGAGGATCAGCACCTTGTTGGCCCCGGCCAGGGCGATGGCCCCGCCGCTGCCGCCCTCGCCGACGATGGTGGCGACCATCGGGGTGCCCAGCACCAGGCCGCGCTCGGTGGAGCGGGCGATGGCCTCGGCCTGGCCGCGCTCCTCGGCGCCCAGGCCCGGATAGGCGCCGGCAGTGTCGACGAAGGTGATGACCGGCAGGTTGAAGCGCTCGGCCATGTCCATCAGGCGCACGGCCTTGCGGTAGCCCTCGGGGCGGGCCATGCCGAAATTGTGCTTCAGGCGGGTGGTGGTGTCGTGGCCCTTCTCGTGGCCCATGACCACGACGGGAACGCCGCGGAACCGGCCGAGGCCGCCGACGATCGCCTGGTCGTCGGCGAACTTGCGGTCGCCGCGCAGCTCGACGAACTCATCGATCAGGCCGGCGATGTAGTCCTTCAGGTGCGGCCGCTCGGGGTGGCGGGCGACCATGGTCTTCTGCCAGGCGTCGAGGCCGGCATAGGCTTCCTTGCGCAACTGCTGGGCGCGGTCGCGCAGCGCCTGGATCTCGCTTTCGAACGCGCCGGGGCCCGCCGTCTCGGAAAGCCGGGACAGCTCCTCGATCTTGCTTTCCAGATCGGCGATGGGTCGCTCGAAGTCGAGATAGTGCGCGGCCATGGGTCTCTTAACGTCGCCGTTGCGGAAAGGTGGCGAACCTAGAGCGCGATAGCCGAAAACGAAACCGGTTTTGGCGTCCCGGCCACGAAATCGGCCCAGAAGCGCCTCACGCGCTGGCCGGCCCTGCGACTCGTCGTCGCAGCGACACCTTGGCCGTGTGGGAACCCCTTTTGCGTCCCAGGGATTCGTCCCCAGGAGAGTCTCGTCTGAAAACCGATGGTTACTGGTTAATCGCGGGGTTCTCGCCTATATGCTTCTGGTCGGCTTAGAACCAAAGCCGACGCCTGCGGCCCCGCCCATCGAATATGGACCCGGTCCCGCCTGATGCGAACGGACGTTCCCATGCAGGTGTTCACCTTCTTCTGTGTCGAGCCGGATGGCTCGGTACCGCGCTTCGACGTCACCCCCTGTCCCGACGACCATGCCGCTCGCCGTCGCGCCGAAGAGCTGGTCGGCGTCCATCGCGGCTGCGACACCGTCGAGGTGTGGCGCGGGGCCACGCGCCTGTTCGAGGTGACCTCGGCCCAGCGCGCGGCGGCCTGATCGTACGAAGCTTCAAGCGCGTCCTTTTCGGCGCGCTATAAGTCGGGCTTCGTTCGCCGGAGTCCGCCATGATCGTCGCCCCCGCCCGCCCCTCCGCCACCGCCGACGACAGCGGCCATGGCGGCGTGCAGATCCTGGTCGCCGCCGGCCCCAGCCGCTTCGCCGCCGACCTGGGCCCCGTGGACGGCGGGCTGGACATCGGCCCCAATCCCCACGACCTAGTCGCCGCCGGCCTGGCGGCCTGCACCACCCAGACCCTGCGGCTCTACGCCCGGCGCAAGGCCTGGGCGCTGGGCGCGGTGCACGTGGAGGTGACCTGGCGTCGCGACCCGTCCTCGCAGCCGGCCGACCTGTTCGAGCGGACGATCACCCTCTCCGGCGACCTGGACGAGGCCCAGCGCGCCCGGTTGATGGAGATCGCCGAGGCGTGCCCGGTGCACAAGATGCTGGTGGCGGGGTCGCGGGTGGTGACGTCGGTGGCGGCGTAACCCCCTCCGGCCCTCTGGGCCACCTCCCCCAGAGGGGGAGGATTTAGTCCGAGCAGATGCTCCCCCTCTGGGGGAGCTGTCGCGAAGCGACTGAGGGGGTCCTTCGCCCCCTAGAACCCATACAGCCCAGCATATTCCGCGTCCTTCGCCGCGATCTGCCGGGCGCAGTCGACCATGACCTTGGCCTGTTTCCAGGTCGCGTCGTCCTGCATCTTGCCGTCCAGCATGGCCACGCCCGTCCCGTCGGGCATGGCCTCCAGGATGCGCCGGGCGAAGGCCACCTCGTCGGGGGCCGGCGAGAACACCTTCTTGGCGATGGCGATCTGGCTGGGGTGCAGGGTCCAGGCCCCGGCGCAGCCTATCAGGAAGGCGTTGCGGAACTGCTGCTCGCAGGCGACCGGGTCGTCGATGGCTCCGAACGGGCCGTAGAACGGCTTGATGCCGTGAGCCGCGCAGGCGTCGACCATCTTGGCGAAGGTGTAGTGCCACAGGTCCTGCTGGACGGAAGCTCGGGGCGAACCGTCGGCGTGCGGGTCCTCGATCACCCGGTAGCCGGGGTGACCGCCGCCGACCCGGGTGGTCTTCATGGCCCGGCTGGCGGCCAGGTCGGCCGGTCCCAGCGAGATGCCCTGCATGCGCGGGCTGGCCCCGGCGATCTGCTCGAGGTTCATCACCCCCTCGGCGGTCTCGAGGATGGCGTGCAGCAGGATCGGCCGGGTGACCCCGTGCTTGGCCTCCAGCGAGGCCAGCAGCTGGTCCATGTAGAAGATGTCCCACGCCCCCTCGACCTTGGGGACCATGATCACGTCGATGCGGTCGCCGGCCTTCTCGACCAGGGTCGCCACCTCGTCCAGGTGCCAGGGCGAGTTCAGGCAGTTGATCCGCACCCACAGGCCCACGCCCAGGGCCCGGAAGTCGACCTCGCGCGACATCGCCACCGCGCCGGCCAGGGCCGCGCCCTTGGCGTCGGCGGGGATGGCGTCCTCCAGGTTGGCCAGGATCACGTCGACCGTCGGGGCGATCTCGGGGAGCTTGGCCCGCACCTTGTCCAGGTGCGGCGGCACGAAGTGGATCATTCGCTCGACCCGGGCCGGCGGCTCGCGCCACGGCGTCGGCGCGCCGATCGCCAGGGGTTTGAAAAAGCCTCGGGGGGTCTTCATGGCGGGCTCCCGGCGTCGTTTCTTATTTCGCAGTTGCGAGAAGACTGCGGCGCGGGGTGGGCGGGGTCAAGGCTGACGCATGGGTCAGCGGAAAGCCGCCGCCCTCGCGAAAGCTCGACGGTGAATAATTGCAACCGACCAGCTAAGCTGCCCGAATGCTCACCAGAAAGCCGCGCCGTCTAGCCATTTCGATCGTCGCTGCCGCTCTTCTGCTGGCGACCGGCGGGTGGTTTGCACAGCGAGAGATCTCGTGTCGTCAGTTGGCGAGACAAGCCAGCGCGTATCCCGATGCGCAGGTGCGTCGAGGCGCGGGCGGCGCATGTCGGATGTGCAGAGACAAGGGTTGGCTTTACGATATCGCCTTCGACCCGTGCGTCAAAGCCGACCGCGCCTATGCTGGGGTCAGAATTCCCTAACTATCCCTTCGCCGGCGGTCCCTGGACCGGCTGCGGCGGCTCCTCGGGATCCTCGCGCGTCAGGTCCTCGGCCGCGTCGTTGCTGGACGCGGGGGCCGCGGCCTTGGCCTTGGCCCGGCGGGCGGCGCGGGGCTCCAGGCGCAGGGCGGCGCGGGCGTCGTCGCCCTCCTCGCCCAGCACGCCGCGCAGGCGCAGGTCGCGCTGCGGATAGGGGATCTCGATCCCGGCCCCGCGCAGGGCGTCATCGATGGCCCAGGTATAGGCCGCGAAGATCGCCGCCGGCCGGCGCACCGACTCGATGGTCGGCCAGACGACCAGCTCGAACTTCAGCGCCGAGTCGCCATAGCCGACCAGCCAGACCTGGCTCTTGCGCACGGCGTCGTCTGGCGAGGTGAACGGCACCGAATGGGCGGCCTTCAGCACCGCGGCCCGCACCTTCTCCTTGTCGGCGCCGAAGGCGGTGACGAACGGCACGCGGATGCGGCGGTTGGAGTGGTGCAGGGTCCAGTTGATGACCTGGTCGTTCACCAGCACCGAGTTGGGCACGATGATGTCGGTGCTGTCGTTGGTGCGGATGCGGGTGGCGCGCGGCCCGATCTCGTGGACCACGCCCCGGGCGCCGTTGGACAGCTCGACGAAGTCGCCCACCGCCACCAGCCGCTCGAACACCAGCGAGATCCCCGAGGCGAAGTCCTTGATCACCCCCTGCAGGCCGAGGCCCACGCCGACGCCCAGGGCCCCGGCGAACACCGCCAGCGAGGTCAGGTCGATGCCCATGGTCGACAGGGCGGCCAGGAAGCCGATCACCACCAGGCCGTAGGTCGCCAGCTTCTCGACCACGTACAGCGACGAGGCGTTGTCGACCGCCCGAGCCCGCAGGCGGCGCAGGCCGGCGGCGGCCAGGCGCGCGGCCAGCATCGCCGCCGCCACGATCACGATCGCCGCGCCCAGCCCGCCCAGGGTGATGGTGCTCTTGCCCATCTTGACCAGTTCGAGGGCGTCGAGGCGCTGCAGCGGATTGTCGGCCATGACGGCGAGTGTGGGGGCGCCGGGACGGAAGGGGCAATACCCAAAGCTCCCTCTCCCATGGGGAGAGGGAGGGGCCCGCGCCGCCAGGCGTGGGAGGGTGAGGGGGTGGTGAGTCCGACGGAGCGCCGGCAGGGCGTTGCGAGAAATCGGTGAGGGTGTAACCCCTTGTCTGTTGGAGAAGCGGTAAGCTGCTGGTGTCTTCCGGGACGTCCGCCTGGTGTTCTCAGCACCAGGCGGACCGCCGGCGGAGGGACCGATAACCCCTGAGCGTTTTGGCGCTGCGGGTGAGCCTGGTCGCCGCTGGCATATCCATGACCCGGATGGTTGCAGGGACGTATGGGTCCGGAGCCACAAGGATGGGATCGATGGATAGGAACAAGTCTAGCACAACGATCGCCGGGATCGATGTGGGCAAGCGCCAGTTGGATGCGGCCGTGCTCGGCAGGGCCGAGCAGCATCGGGTGGCCAACGACGCAGCGGGCTGGGAAGGGCTGATCGCCTGGCTGGCGGAACGCGGCGTCAGACGCGTGGGGCTGGAGGCGACGGCGGGCTACGAGCGCGGCGTGCGGGCCAGACTTGAGGCGGCGGGGCTGGAGGTGGTGGTGCACCAGCCGCTGGAGGTGAAGCTGTTCGCGCGCCTCAAGCGGCGGCGGGCCAAGACCGACCGGCTGGATGCGGCGCTGATCGCGGCGGCGACGGCGCAGGTGGACACGGTGCGGGCGGCCCAGGACCCGCGCCTGGCCCATCTGGCCGAACGCCTGACGGCCTACGAGCAGATCAGCGACCAGGCCGCCCAGCTGAAGACCTTCATGGAGCATGTGACCCTGCCCGATCTGGCCGCCAGCCTGGGCGAGCAGATCCAGAGCCTGGCGCGGCTGAAGGCCCGGCTGGCGCGCGAGATCCTGGCCGCGCTCAAGGCCTGGCCCGACCTTCTGGCCCGCTGGACGCTGCTGCGGTCTCTGCCAGGTGTCGGGCCGCTGGTGGCCGCCAGCCTGGTGATCCGCATGCCCGAGCTGGGCGCCCTCAAGCGCGGCCAGCCCGCCAGCCTGCTGGGCGTGGCTCCCTTCGACCGCCAGTCGGGCCAATGGAAGGGCCAGAGCTTCATCGGCGGCGGTCGAAGCCGACCTCGCCGCATGCTCTATCTGGCCGCCATCGCCGCCAAGCGCTTCGATGCCGCCTTCAAGATCTTCGCCGATCGCCTCCTGGCCGCCGGCAAACCGCCCAAGGTCGCCATCGTCGCCGTCATGCGAAAACTCGTCGAAGCCGCAAACCTCGTCCTCAAGCGACAGCAGCCCTGGGTTCGCCACGCCTGATCAACATGGTTGCTCACCCTCCCACCGCTACGCGGCGGGTCCCTCCCTCTCCCCTCCGGGAGAGGGCGACTATCTGCCCACCATCGCCAGGCCGGCCTCGCTGTAGCGCGCGCCCTCGACCGCGGTCTCGGGCACCGCCGCGGCGATGCGGGCCAGATCGTCGGCCGACAGGGCCACGTCGACGGCGCCGAGGTTCTCCTCCAGCCGGCTGATCTTGGTGGTGCCGGGGATCGGGGCGATGTGCTCGCCCTGGGCCAGGATCCAGGCCAGGGCCAGCTGGGCCGGGGTGATCCCCTTCTCGGCGGCGATCGCGGTCAGCGCCTCGACCAGGGACAGGTTCTTGGCCAGGGCCTCGCCTTGGAAGCGCGGCAGGCCCCGGCGGAAGTCGTCCTTGGCCAGCGGCGCGTCCGCCTTGATCGCCCCGGTCAGGAAGCCCCGGCCCAGCGGGCTGTAGGGCACCAGGCCGATCCCCAGTTCACGGATCACCGGCAGGGTGGTCTGCTCCAGCTCACGGAACCACAGCGAATATTCGCTCTGCAGGGCCGCGACCGGCTGCACCGCGTGGGCCCTGCGGATGGTCTCGGGACCGGCTTCCGACAGACCGAAATGCTTGACCTTGCCCTCAGCGATCAGGTCCCTGACCGTCCCGGCCACGTCCTCGATCGGCACGTTCGGGTCGACGCGGTGCTGGTAGAACAGGTCGATCACCTCGACGCCCAGCCGCTTCAGCGAGGCCTCGGCCACGGTGCGGATGTGCTCGGGGCGGCTGTCGGTGCCGCGCATCCTCGCGAAGCCCTCGGCGGTCCCTTCCGGCGCGATGTCGAAGCCGAACTTGGTGGCGATCACCAGCTTGTCGCGGAACGGCTTGAGGCCTTCGCCGACCAGCACCTCGTTGGTGTAGGGGCCGTAGACCTCGGCGGTGTCGAAGAAGGTGACGCCCAGCTCGACCGCCCGGGCCAGCACCTTGAAGGCGTCGGCCTTGTCCAGGGCCGTGCCGTAGACCTGGCCCATGCCCATGCAGCCCAGGCCGATGGCCGAGACTTCCAGCCCGTCGCCGAGTTTGCGCGTCTTCATGGTGATATCCTCATGCCTGGGTTTGCGGTCGAAAGGCGCGGCCTGCCGACGGGGTGAAGATGGGGGCGGGCCCCTCCCGGGATAAGCGCTTGAAGTCTCAACGAACTGCTGAGCAATACTCAGCAATGGATTCCCGCCCCCTGCCCGACCTCGCCGTCTTCGCCCTGGTGGCCCAGCATCGCAGCTTCCGCGCCGCCGCCCAGGTGCTGGGCGTCTCGGCCTCGGCCCTCAGCCACACGATGCGCAACCTGGAGGCCCGGCTGGACGTGCGGCTGCTGCACCGCACGACCCGCAGCGTCGCCCCCACCGAGGCCGGCGAGCGGCTGCTGGCGCGGCTGGCCCCAGCCCTGGCCGACATCGACGCGGCCCTGTCCGAGGTGGCGGCGTTCCGCGACCGGCCGTCGGGGCGGGTGCGGATCAACATCGCCCGCTCGGCGGCCCGCTGGCTGGTCGGTCCGCGGATCGGCGGCTTCCTGAACGCCTATCCGGACGTGCGGATCGAGATCGTCTGCGACGACGGCCTGTCCGACATCGTGGCCGGCGGCTTCGACTGCGGGGTGCGGCTGGGCGAGAGCCTGCAGGCCGACATGATCGCCGCCCCGTTGGGCCGCGAGCTGAGCCAGGCCCTGGTCTGCGCGCCGGCCTATGTCGTGGCCCACGGTGCGCCCGAACGGCCCGAGGACGTCCTGAACCACCGCTGCCTGCTGTTTCGGCGCGGCAGCGGCCAGCCCTGGCCGTGGGAGTTCGAACGCCAGGGGCGCGAGGTGGTGGTCAACCCGCCGGGCGTGCTGGTCAGCGACGAGAACGAGGTCATCCGCCGCGCCTGTCTGGACGGCGCCGGGCTGGCCTTCCTGATCCGCGACCAGGTGGCCGACGACATCGCCACCGGCCGACTGGTCTCGCTGCTGGACGACTGGTGCGAGCCGTTCCCCGGCTTCTTCCTCTACTATCCCAGCCGCCGCCAGCTCTCGCCGGCCCTGCGGGCGTTCATCGACTGGATGCGGGCCTAGGGGCCCCTCGGCGTTCGCGCTTGGAGCCGCACGACGCCCCTTCCGTCTCGTCGCTGCCCGCCGAGCCACCTCCACCCGCTTCACGGGTGAGGAGAAGACGGCGTCGGTCGAGGGGGATAGCCAGGGAAGCTGTCATACAGCCATTGTAATCAATAGTGTTCGATCCGCTCTGCGAAGCGGGATCGGCCTCTTGAAGACAGGCGCTCCGATAGACGCGAACAGCAGGACGGCGAAGCCATGAATGGAGTAGAAAGAAGATGACGCTAGAGTGCATCAACCCGCACGATCTGCCGACCCCAACGACCTATACTCAAGTCGTCGTCGCAAAAGGCTCCAAGCTCATATTTGTCGCCGGCCAGGAACCGGAAGACATCGACGGGAAGCTTGTAGGTTCCGGTGATCTGGCGGTTCAGGCGCGTCAGGTGTTCGCCAACCTTGGTCGAGCCCTCGCGGCCGCCGGCGCCGCGCCTGAACACGTCGCGAAGATTACGATCTACGTTGTCGACTACGACCGTGATCGCCATCTGTCGATCATCGAAGAGGCTCGCGTTGGGCTGTTCGGCGATCACAAGCCCGCCGACGTCCTCCTGGGAGTCACCGCCCTTTCTCCTGGCTACCTCATCGAGGTGGATGCGTTCGCTGTCGTGGATGGGTAGGCGACAGGTCGGCCGAGCCTGGAACTGTCGGTCCGGCTGAACATGGCCTTGGCGGGAATGACGGCGAATTTGGCGAAGCGCGCCGGCCCCTCGGTCAGCCCCGATCGCGCTAGACTTCGTCGAACGGCGTCACCAGAAACGCCGGCGTCGCCTCGGCCCGCGCGGTCAGGGCGACTAGGCGAGGGCACGCCGCCGCATCGACCGACTCCGGCAAGGTCCTGATCGCGAAGGTCCAGACCACCGCGCAGGTCAGCCAGGCCTGGGAGCCCTCCAGCCAGGTCGGCGGCGAGGCCAGTTCGGCCTCGAGCAGGCTCCAGGCCGCGCTGACCTGCCCGCGCACCCGGTCGATCCAGGGGGCGTGATGCTTCTCTTCGGGGCGCAGGTTGAACTCGTAGACCAGCGACACCGTCTTTTCGCAGGCCGCCAAGGCCAGGCCCAGGATCCGCTGGGCGCGAGCGTGATCGGCCGGACGGTCGGGACTCAGGCGCCGCCCGGCCAGCCGTTCCAGGTGCTCGATGATCAGGGTCGAGTCCATCAGCACCACCCCGTCGTCGGTGACCAGGGTCGGCGCCTTGACCACCGGATTGATCGCCGCGAAGGCGTCATAGTGGCGAAACACCGACACCGGCTCGTGCGCGAACGGCAGGTCCAGCAGCCGCAGGGTCACGGCAACGCGCCGCACATAGGGCGAATCCAGCATTCCGATCAGTCGCATCGCCGTCCTCCTAAGCCGCCGCCCGCGCCGCAAACCACGGGATGATCCGCCGCAGGGCTTCCTCGACCTCGAGCGTCGAGACCGCGAAGCTGAAGCGGATGAACCGGCGGCCGTCGACCGGGTCGAAATCGACGCCAGGCGCGGTGGCCACGCCGGTGTCGCGCAGCAGGGCCTCGCAGAAGGCCAGGCTGTCGTCGGCCAGGTGGCCGATGTCGGCGTAGATGTAGAAGGCTCCATCGGGCGGAGCGATCGAGGCCAGGCCCAGGGCCGGCAGGGCGTCCAGCAGCAGGGCGCGGTTGGCGCGGTAGACGGCGACATGGCCCTCCAGCTCGTCCAGGCAGTCCATGGCGACCAGGCCGGCGTGCTGGCTCAGCGACGGCGGGGTCAGGAACAGATTGCCCATGAAGGCCCGGGCCCGCTGGACCTGCTCTGTCGGCACGACCACCCAGCCCAGCCGCCAGGCGGCCATGCTGAAGTACTTGGAGAAGCTGTTGACGATCAGGGCCTCGGGTTCGAAGGCCAGCATCGAGCGGGCCGGCTCGCCGTAGCTGAGGCCGTGATAGATCTCGTCGGAGACGACGCGGATCCCCCGCTCGTGACAGACGCCGGCGATCGCTTCCAGTTCGGCCGCCGGGATGATCGTGCCGGTCGGGTTGGCCGGGCTGGCGATGATCACGCCGGCCGGGGCGGGGTCCAGCGCGGCCAGGTGGGCGGCGGTCAGCTGGAAGCGGCTTTCGGCCCCGCAGCCGATCTCGACCGGGACCAGGTTCAGAGCCTTCAAGGTGTTGCGGTAGGCCACATAGCCCGGCCGGGCCAGGGCGACGCGGTCGCCCGGCTGGAAGTTCGAGGCCAGCGCCAGCACCAGGGCCGGCGAGGCGCCACAGGTCAGGATGACCCGCTCGGGATCGACCTCGACCCCGTCCAGGTCGGCGTAGCGCCGGGCGATCGCCGCCTTCAGCAGCGGGCTTTCCCAATAGCCCATGCCGTCGGTGTCCAGCACGTGATGCGCCGTGGCGATCGCCGCCGCCGGGGCGCCGGTCGAGGGCTGGCCGAACTCCATGTGGATGATCGACCGGCCCTGAGCCTTCATCTGGTGGGCCAGGCGGCTGATGGCGATGGCGTGAAAGGGTTCGATCTCAGAGGCGGACATGCCGCCTAACTAGTCCGTGGCGGTGGGGGCGACAACGGCGGCGTTGTCGGACGGTTCAAAACGGTCTAGCTCCGCTCGTGTTCGGGGGAATGACGATGGGCAAGAAGCGTCTCTACACGGCCAAGAGTCCGCTTCGGCGCGCCAAGGGAGCGGTCGTGGGCATCGTGGCCCATTTGATCGCGGTGGCCATCTTCGCGGGCATGGTCGGGATGAACCTGTCCTACCTTCTGGCGGCCGACGGCGAGACGCCGCTGCGCGAAGGCTTCGATCTGCCGGCCTTCGCTCCCTACGCCCTTGCCTATGGTCTGGCGGCCATGTTGCAGATCGCCTCGCTGGCGGCCTACGGCGTGCTGTTCCGGATGTGGGTCCACCGCACCAACCGCAACGCCCACAGCTTGGCCGGCGGCATGGACACTTCGCCCGGCTGGGCGGTCGGCTGGTTTTTCGTGCCGCTGGTCTCGTTGTGGAAGCCGTTCCACGCCCTGGACCAGACCTGGCGCGTCAGCACCGAGCCCTCGCGCTGGAGAGCGCTCGACACCCCGTTCATCCTGCGCCTCTGGTGGGGCTTCTACCTGGCCAGCAACGTCACCGGCTGGGCGTCCGACGTCCTGCGTCAGGAGCGCACCGTAAAAGGCCACCTCGCGGCGGGCATGGTGGCCATCGTGTCGGCCGGCCTGATCATCGGCGCCGGCGTCCTGTTGATCCGGATCATCCGGACCCTGACCGCGCGCCAGGTCTCAAGCCTGGACGCCGCCGCCTTCAACTGAGATCAACATCCGCATAACCTCACAGGTTATCGCTTCAAGGTCCGGAACGAACGAAGCTTCCTTGTCGTCAACGAGGAGCCGCCATGACCGCCTACGCCATCGCCCACCTGCGCCAGGTCGATTTCGGGCCCGCCATCATCGAATACCTGCGGCGCATCGACGCCACCCTGGAACCGTTCGGCGGCCGCTTCGTCGTCCATGGCGCCACGGTCGAGGTGCTGGAAGGCCAGTGGCCCGGCGACATCGTGGTCATCGCCTTCGCGGACCTGGCGACGGCCCGGGCCTGGTACGCCTCGCCCGCCTACCAGGCGATCCTGGGCCTGCGCACCGACCATTCGCGGGGCGAGGTCATCCTGGTCCCCGGCTGCGACGCCGACCACAAGGGCGCGGACCTGCTGGCCGCCGCGTGAGAAGGGCGTTTCGTTGAAAAGTCCGGGTCGATGTCGGGAGACGCGTGTCCTGATCGTCCTCGGCTTGAACCCGCCGACCGGCGGTCCCGTGGAGGAAAGCCATGCCCAAGATCACTCCCTTCCTGTGGTTCGACACCCAGGCCGAGCAGGCCGCCAACTATTACGTCTCGCTGTTTCCCGACTCGCGGATCACCCAGATCACCCGCTACGGCTCTGGCGGTCCCGGCGCGCCCGGCGACGTGATGACCGTGGGTTTCGAGCTGAACGGCCAAGCCTACACCGCCCTGAATGGCGGCCCCCACTTCACCTTCACCGAGGCGGTGTCGTTCGTCGTCCACTGCGCCGACCAGGCCGAGGTCGACCGCTACTGGGACGTCCTGGTCGCCGACGGCGGCCGGGAAAGCCAGTGCGGCTGGCTGAAGGACAAGTACGGCCTTTCCTGGCAGATCGTGCCCCAGGAACTGCTGGACCTGCTGCCCCACCCCGACAAGGCCGCCGTCGCCCGGATGTTCGGGGCCATGATGCAGATGGTCAAGCTGGACATGCCGGCGCTGAAGGCGGCGTTCGACGGGGCCTGAGCTTTGGTGGCTCGACGTCTATGGTCGTGCGTGGTCCTCGTCCTTCGACAAGCTCCGGATGAGGACCATTTGCAGGCTCAGCCATAGAAAACCTCATCCTGAGCTTGTCGAAGGACGAGGTTTTCGAACGTCGAAGCCGATGTCGATCCGCCTAGGCCTTCTTCACGAACTCGGTGCGCAGCACTAGGCCGCGCACCTTCTCGACATTGGCCTCGATCTCGTCGGTGTCGCCGGTCAGGCGGATGTTCTTGACCAGGGTCCCGCGCTTCAGCGTCACGCCGCCCGAGCCCTTGACCTTGAGGTCCTTGATCAAGGTGACGTTGTCGCCGTCGGCCAGGATCGTATCGTTGCTGTCGCGGGTTTCGTCGGACATGCCGTTCTCCAGAAAAGTAGGGGCCTTAGCAGGGCGCGCCCCGTCTTGTCATGCCGCGCCTGAAGGCGGGGACACACGCCCGCACCACCGGCTCGCGGGTCCTGGAGCCGAGGTCGCCGTGTGCATCCCCGTTCTGCCCTCGACCTACCCCTTCTTCGCCAGTGGATGCTTGGTTCTGACCACCTGCGCCAGATGATCCCCCGCCACATGGGTGTAGATCTGGGTGGTGGCGATGTCGGCGTGGCCCAGCAGGGTCTGGATGACGCGCAGGTCCGCGCCGCCCTCCAGCAGGTGGGTGGCGAAGGCGTGGCGCAGGACGTGCGGGCTGACCGTCTCGCGGTCGATGCCGGCGGCGATGGCGGCGTCCTCCAGCAGCTGCGACACCCGCCGGCCGGTCAGCTTCCCGCCCTTGCCGCGCGACGGGAACAGCCACGGGCTGTCCTTGACGCCTTTTGGCAGGAATTGCGGCCTTGCCTCCAGATAGGCCTTCACCGCCGCGCGGGCCGCGTCGTTCAGCGGGGCCAGCCGCTCCTTGCCGCCCTTGCCCTTGACCATCAGGAAGGCCGGGTCGCGGGCCAGGGCGGCCAGGGGCAGGTTCAGCAGTTCGGAGATCCGCAGGCCCGAGGCGTAGAGCAGCTCGATCATGCAGGTCAGGCGCAGGCCCTGGGCCCCGTCCTTGGCCGTGGCCGCCGCGATCAGCCGCAGGATGGCGTCCCGCGACAGCACCTTGGGCAGCGGCCGCCCGGCCTTGGGGGCCTCCACCCGGCGCGAAGGGTCGTCGTCGCGCCAGCCCTCGCCCAGCACGAAGCGGTAGAACTGGCGCAGGGCCGAGCGGCGGCGGGCGGCGGTGGCCGGCGACAGGCCGCGCGCGCCCAGGTCGGCGAAATAGGCCTCGACCGCCTCGGCCGAGGCGCCGTCCAGGTCGCCGCGCGAGGCCAGGAACAGCCGGGCGTCGATCAGGTCCTTCTCATAGGCGGTCAGGGTGTTGCGGGCGGCGGCGCGTTCGACGGCCATCATCTCGAGGAAGGCGTCGATCCAGCCCCCGCTCTTTCCCGAAGAGGCGGCGGCGCTCATTTGACCTGCAGCGCCAACAGTCCCTCCACGGCGAAGGCGCGGGCGTCGGCTTCCAGGCCCGCCTTCAGCAGGGCGCGGACCAGCCGGGCGCGGTCGACCGGCCCGGGTCCCGACGGACCGGCGTCGGCGGCGATCGACAGGACCAGCAGGGCCGTCTCGCCCTGGCGACCGGCGGTGGCCGCGTCGTCCAGCACGATCAGCCGCCCAGCCGGAGCGGCCGACTTGCCGGGGTCGAAGGTCGCCAACGAGGCGCGGGCCTCCGGGCCCATGACGCCGCCAAGCGCCGCCAGGATCAGGGCGGCAGGCTGGGCGGGCGACTTGGCCCCGCCCTGGGCGCCGCGCTCGATCAGGCCATCGAGAACCTGGCTGTCCGCCTTGCCCCCGGCGGCGGCCAGGGTCGCGTCCAGCAGGGCCAGGTCGGTGGTGGCGGCGCCGGCGGGCAGGGCGTCGCCGGTCAGCTTGCCCCGGATCGCCTGGGCGGTGGCCGGGTCGCCGGCGGCCAGGGCGGCGCGGGCGAAGAGGACCGGATCTTCCAGCGGCGCGTCGGCCCCGGCCAGGGCGGCGATGGCCGGTTGGGCGGCCTTGGCGGCGTCGGTGAAGGCGGCCAGGCCCTTGGCGCCGCGCAGGGCCGCGACGGCCGAAGCCTGGGCGGCGGTCAGGTCGGTGGGCGGGACCGCGTCGGCCGGCTTGATCGCCGCTTTCAACGCCGGCGAGGCGGCGGCGACGGCGGCGGGCGCCGAGACGTCCAGGCCCAGCTTGCGCGACAGGGCGTAGTTGATCCCATTCTTCAGGCTGGCCGCCCCCGCCGGCGCGCCCGACAGCAGGGCGTTCATCAGCCGGGCGTAGTCGGCGTCCTTGGTCTGCGGGGCGGCCAGGGTGAAGGTCAGTTGGGCCGCGTCGTGCTGGTCGCCGATCGCCTGGCAGAAGGCCCGCAGCCGCAGCCAGTAGGGGGCGCCGCGCTCGACGCTCAGCGCCTCGCCGATCTTGCAGGCCTTGTCGTCGGCGCCGGTGATCAGGGCCGCCTCGGCCGCCGCCATCGACAATTGGGCGCTGCCGGCCACGCCGGGGACGCGGTCGAGCACGGCGTCTGCGCCCTTGGCCTCGCCCAGGGCGATCAGAGCCATGGCCCGGGTCGCGCCCAGCTCGGGGTCGTCGCCAATCCCGGCCGGGGCGTTGGCGCCGGTGGCCAGCACCCGCCGCGCCAGGCCGGCCGCGGCCGGCGACAGCGGCTTGGCGGCCAGCTTGGGCAGGGCTTCCTTGGCGACGCCCGGCGAGGCGTCCTTCCACAGGTCGCCCGACAGGCCGGTCTCGGCGGCCGGCGACGAGAACAGGTCCGGCGCGGCCAGGGACTGGACCTGCACCGGTCCCTGCCCCCAGGCGGGAGCCGCCGCAAGCATCGCCGCCGCCAGGACGAGGGCCGAACAGGTCGTGAGTCGCTTGGAAGGGGCCATGGTTCAACTATGCCGCAGGACAGAGGTTGAAGAAAACTTTTCGCCCTCCGGAACACCCTGGACGCGGCTTTGGTCCAAACCTTGGCGGGAGGCCTCGCCCTCGTGTAAACCGCGCGCAGGCATGACCGACCAAACCGCCCCTTCCAGCCCCGACCCAAGGGCCGCCCTGCGCCGCAAGACCATCGTCTTGGTCGGGCTGATGGGCGTGGGCAAGTCCAGCGTCGGCCGCCGCCTGGCCGCGGCCCTGGACCTGCCGTTCCGCGACGCCGACAACGAGGTCGAGGCCGCCGCCGGCCGCTCAATCCCCGAGATCTTCGCCGAGATGGGCGAGCCGGCCTTCCGCGACGGCGAGCGGCGGGTGATCGCCCGGCTGCTGGACGAGCCGCCGCACGTCTTGGCCACCGGCGGCGGGGCCTTCGTCAACGCCGAGACCCGCGCCCTGATCAAGTCCAAGGCCGTCGCGGTCTGGCTGAAGGCCGACCTGGAGCTCTTGGCCCGCCGCGTCAGCCGCAAGGACGGCCGGCCGCTGCTGAAGGGCCGCGACCCGATGGACGTGCTGCGCGAGCACGCCAGCCTGCGCTACCCCGCCTATGGCGAGGCCCACCTGACCGTCGAGACCGGCGACACCGCCCACGCCGTGGCGGTCGAGGCCGTGATCCAGGGCCTGAGGGGCTACCTGGCCCCGTCCGATGCCCCCTCCCCATCCGAAAGCGAGTCCAAGTGATCACCACCATTCCCGTGGGCCTGGGCGCGCGCGCCTATGACGTGGTCGTCGGCACGGGCCTGATCGACCGGGCGGGCGAGCACATCGCCCCGCTGCTCAAGCGCAAGCGGGTGGCGGTGGTCACCGACACCAATGTCGGCGAGCATCACGGCGAGCGCCTGGCCAACGCCCTGGAGCACGCCGGCGTCGCCACCGACGTGATCCTGGTTCCGCCCGGCGAGGAGACCAAGAGCTTCGAGGGCCTGGCCGAGTTGAGCGACCGGCTGCTGGCCCTGAACCTGGAGCGCGGCGACATGGTCGTGGCGTTCGGCGGCGGGGTGGTCGGCGACCTGACCGGCTTCGCGGCGGCGATCTACAAGCGCGGCATCGACTTCATCCAGATCCCGACGACCCTGCTGGCCCAGGTGGATTCGTCCGTGGGCGGAAAGACCGCCATCGACACCCCGCGCGGCAAGAACCTGATCGGCGCCTTCCACCAGCCGCGGCTGGTGCTGGCTGACCTGGACATCCTGGCCACCCTGCCCGCCCGCGAGCTGGCCTGCGGCTATGCCGAGATCATCAAGTACGGCCTGCTGGGCGACTTCGCCTTCTTCGAATGGCTGGAAGCCCACGTGAAGGCCGTGCTGGAGCGCGACACCGCCGCCCTGGTCCGCGCCGTCGGCCGCTCGGTGGAGATGAAGGCGCAGATCGTCGCCGAGGACGAGAAGGAAGCCGGCCGCCGCGCCCTGCTGAACCTGGGCCACACCTTCGGCCACGCGGTCGAGGGTGAGATGGGCTTCGGCGACGGGCTCAAGCACGGCGAGGCCGTCGGCCTGGGCATGGCCCAGGCCTTCCGCTTCTCGGTCCGCCAGGGCCTGTGCTCGGCCCAGGACGCCGTCCGCGCCGAGGCCGCGATCAAGGCCGCCGGCCTGCCAACCCGCCTGTCCGACATCCGCCCCGAGCCGTTCAGCGCCGACGCCCTGATCGCCCACAGCGCCCAGGACAAGAAGGCCGAGGGCGGGCTGCTGACCTTCATCCTGGTGCGCGGCATCGGCGACGCCTTCGTGGCCAAGGACGTCGACCGGGCGGCGCTACGGGCGTTCCTGCTGGAGGAAGGCGCGGTCTAGTCGGCGCTCAGGCGGCGATCCAGCGCGACCAGGAAGTCCTCCAGCCGGCAGAGCCGCTGGCCTGGCGCGTGGCAGGCCAGGTCGAGCTCGCGTCGGACCGGCGGGCTGGCGAGCGACAGGGGCGCCAAGCTCCGGAGCTGGTCGGGGGTCTGGGCCTCGTAGAAGGCGCCGACGAACCGGCGGCCCTGGCCGTCGACGAACACCTGCAGCTCCAGGGCGCCGCCGATCGGCGGGTCGTCCTGGCCGTAGCCGTCCATCTTGAAGTGCGCACCGATCAGGCTGGCCAGCGCGGCGATGTTGTTGTCGTGGCCGACGAAGACGTTGACGGCGGGCGCGTCCTTGGCCGCCAGGATGCCGGAGATCCTCCTGGCCATCGGCCCGCCGATCCGCCGGGCCATGTAGCGCGGCCGGGTGTAGATATCGAACAGCAGGGCGTGGAGGCGCGAGACGTCCTCCAGCGCTCGCGGCGTGGCGCGGCCCCAGCCCACCTGATCCAGCGGCAGGCCTTCGGCGTATTGCAGCATGAACACCTGGGCCGTGCCGGACAGGATGGAAATCGGTCCGTCCAGCGCCAGGCCGTCGTCAGGGCTGGGCGCCAGGCGCGTCGGGGCCGAGGCGATGTCGCACGGCGGCTGGGTCCGGTCGCAGCCCAGCACGCGCTCCATTTCGCGGATCTTGGCCGCGTAGGGGGCGACCAGGGCGGCGGGACCGCCGTTCTCGGCGGTGATCGCGGCGGCGGCCTTGGCCCCGCTGAACTCCACCGCCTTGGCCTCGACGGAGTGGAACAGCGGGTCCTCGGTGTCGAGCGGCTGGTGGCCCACGGCCAGGTGGCAGCCGGGCGCGAAGCCCTCGGCGAAGGCCTCGCCGCTGGCGATGGTGCGCTGGGCGGTGTTGGTCCAGATGACGATCGCGCCGGGCGCGGGACAGCCCTCCGGCGCGGCCAGGCCCTGACTGGCCAGCCGCTGGCGATCATAGACGCCCATCAGCCGCGCCGCCTGGCGGCCGTGCGGCGTCAGCAGGCTGGGCGGGGTGCTCCAGACCGGCCAGGGCGGGTGGGCGTAGGCGTCGACCGCCGCCTCGCCCGGCAGCGGAGCGCGGATGCCGTGGCGGTACAGCATCACGGTGCGCTCGACCTTGAGCGGACCTTGCGGCCCCGCAGTCTGGGCGCTCGCGCCGCCGCCGACGGCCAGCAGCGCCGCGAAGGCGAGGATCGGAAGGATGGGCTTCATCAGGCGCGCCTGTCGGTGAGATCGGCGCGAGCCTCGCGCCGGAGCGAGGGATCCCGGCCGCGGACGGCCGGGATCCGCGGGATCAGTAGGCGTATTTCAGGGTCAGCAGGCTGGTCCGGCCCGAGTCCACCACGTCGGAAAGCGCCAGGCTGTGCTGGCCGATGTGGGACCAGTAGCTTTCGTCCTTCAGCAGGTTGGCGACCGACAGGTCCAGCTTCACGCCGTTGTCGAAGGCGTAGCCGACATGCAGGTCGACGCTGCGCATGGGCCGAACCCACAGGTTGTCCCACTCTCCCGCCTGGTCCAGCACATCGTAGTCGGCCACATAGGTGCCGGTGTAGTGGTAGATCACGTCGAAGCTGAAGCCGCCCTTCTGGTAGAAGAGCTGGGCGTCGGCCAGCCAGTCCGGCGCGTTCTGGATGCGGTTGTCGACGCCGTCGCCCAGGTCGACGCTGGTCCACTGACGCGTGACGTTCAGGCCCGCCCCCAGGCCGCCCAGCAGGCCCGGCAGATCCGAGAACTTCTGTCGCAGCTGAAGCTCCAGGCCATAGACGTCGCCGTCACCACCGTTGGTGGGCTGGTTGGTGGTGACCCTGCCCTCGGTCAGGGTGTCGGAGTTCACCGGGCTGGAGCCGTTGTCGTACAGATAGTCCGACAGGTGCTTGTAGAAGCCGCCGACCATGGCGTAGCCGCCCTTGGCGTTGCTCCACTCGCCCGATAGGTCCAGGTTGATCGCCTTGATCGGCTTCAGGTCGGGATTGCCCTTGGTGATCGTGACATTGCCGTCGTCGCTGACCTGGCGGCGCTCGCCGCCGGCCAGCTGGATGAAGGCCGGACGGGTGTAGGAGGTCCAGACCGAGCCGCGATAGACCGCGGCGTCGCTGGGCCGCCAGGTCAGGAACAGGCTGGGCAGGACCTCGTCATAGGTGGTGTCGCTCTTGGCCCAGTTCCCGGTCTGCTGGCCGGCGCTGGTGGTCGGGATCGCCCAGTAGGTGTTGTCGATCTTGGTGTGCTCGTAGCGCAGGCCAGGGATGACCTCGACATCGCCGAACTGGTAGTCGGCCATGGCGTAGAGCGAGGCCACCGCCTCGTCGCCCTTCTGGGTGTTGCAGTTGAAGTTGTTGACCGCGTTCGAGCCGCAGGTGTCGAAGCTGGCGTCGGTCTTGTACTTGTTGAAGTACTCGAACAGCTTGTCCTGGCTGACCTTCGGCACCCGCCAGCCATACTCGCCCGGATAGATGTGGTCGTAATAGCCGGTGGTCAGGCCCAGGCTGTCCCAGGTCAGGCCGCCCTGGCCGATCAGGTTGGCGAAGTGGTCGTTGGTCCAGTCGCGGTTGGTGACCCGGCGGTGGCTGTCGACATATTTGCCGCCCAGCTTCACCCACTGCAGCGCGCCGTCCTCGAAGACCCGCTTGGCGTCGAACTTGAAGCCGTACTTTTGCTGGCCGCTGTACTGCTCTGTCAGCTGGCCGGCGCGGCGCGCCAGCAAGGCGGAGCCGGCGTTGTTCAGGTCGTTATAGATGTCTGGGGTGAGCAGCGGCCGGGGCAGGTCGTCGGTATAGCTCATCGACAGCCCGCCCAGCGGCCGGTTGGAGCCGTTGTTGAACCGGTCGCTCTGGTTGATGCGGGCCGAGGCCTCGATATGGTTGGGCCGGTCGTTGTCGCCCTCGCTGTAGAACAGCTGCGGCGACAGGGTCCACGCGCCCAGGGTCTTGTCGCCGCCGAACTGCAGCGTGCCCAGGTCGGCCTTCTCGGGGTTGGTCTCGTACCAGACCCGGGTCGAGATCGCGTCGACGCTGAGGGCGTAGCGCCCGGAGCCGGGGACGGTCTCCTTGTAGCTCTTGGCGGCGCTCACATACTGGCTGAGCGTCGAGTTCTGCTGGGTCTTGGCGTAGGCGTAGGAGCCGCGCAGATAGACGTCCAGCGTGTCGTCCGGGCGCCAGTCGGCGGTGAAGTTGCCGCCCCAGCGGGCGGTGTAGCCGTTGGAGACCCCGAAGTTGGCGCCGGTCTGGGTGATGTTCTGCTCCGGATCCAGGCCGGGATAGCTGTTCCCATCCTTGTCCTTGACCAGGAAGCCCCAGCCGCCGTCGTTGCGGGCGGCCATGACGCCGGCCATCTCGCTGTTGGCGTAGTTGCGCTTGTCGTAGAAGGCGCTGGCATAGACGCCGAAGGTCTGGTCGGCCCCGAACTTCCGGGCCCATTCGCCCGACAGGCCGCCGCCCAGGCCCTTGTCGCCATAGTCGCGGGCGCGGCTCTCGACCCGGCCCGAGACCGTGATCGAGCCCTGGACGTCGTCGTGGTAGTCAAAGGCCGAGGGCGTGCGGAAATCGACCGTGCCGCCGATCGCGTCGCCGTCCATGTCGGCGGTCGAGGTCTTGTTCAGCAGGATGGTGTGCAGGCCCGACGGCGGCAGCAGGCTCAGCTGGACCTGGCGGCTGTAGGGCATGCCCTGGGCCACGGTCACGCCGTTGATCATGTTGACGTTGAACTCGGCGTTCAGGCCGCGGATCGACACGAACATGCCCTCGCCGCGCGAGGCGCCGTCGATGCCGCCGAAGAACGACGAGCCGGTGTTCATCACATTGACGCTGGGCATCATGCCCAGGGCCTCGGCGACGTTGTGGACCGCGGTGTGCTCCAGGTCCTCGGCCGACAGGATCGCCACCGGCGTCAGGGCGCTCATCTGGGCCTTGGCCGCGTCGTTGCGCTTGGCGACGATGACCAGGGAGTCGACGGTCGTGGGGTCGCCGGCGTCGGCCGCGGGTTCGGCTGTCGGCTCGGCCGCCCAAGCCTGGCCCGTCATGAAGGCCGCCGTCGCCATGGCCCCGGCCATCAGCGCGCGTCTGCGCGTTCCAGCCCGGCCCGCGCGCCTGGACGCGGCGCCTGTGTCGATGATCCGGTGCAATGGCCCCTCCTGCGAATGAAATCGGGGGAGGCCATGACACGGCTATGTGACATTTTTCTCGTAAATCCACAAAGATATTGCTTAGATTTGAACAACCGCCGCCAAACGGGCACAATATCCACAGAATAGTCTCAACTTGCGATGGAAACCCTAGCTGAAGGGCCGCCTCGCCGAGGAGGCTTGGACGCCTGAGCCCACGCACCTGCGGATCGACCTTCAGCTCCGGGGCCGAAAACCTCGTCCTTCGACAAGCTCAGGATGAGGTTTTCTGCTGACACGGCCCTAACACTGGTCCTCATCCTGAGCCTGTCGAAGGACGAGGACCACGCACGGCTTCGTAAGGTCCGATCCGCATCGGGCCCGCCGCCCATGCCATCTCCCCCTCGCCGCCGCCCCGGCGTACAACCCTTCCATGATCCTGACCGCCATCCTCGGCCTCGCGCCGATCGTCATCGTCCTGCTGGCCCTGTCGGCGCTGTTCTCGGCCGCCGAGACCTCGCTGACCGCCGCCTCGCGGGCCCGCATGCACCAGCTGGAACGCGAGGGCGACCGACCGGCCAAGCGGGTCAACACGCTGCTGGCCGACCAGGAGACGATGATCGGGGCGGTGCTGCTGGGCAACAACCTGATCAACATCCTGGCCTCGGCCCTGACCACCCAGGTGCTGACCGCCGCCATCCCGGGCCCGTGGGGCGTGGCGGCGGCGACCGGGGCGATGACCGTGCTGGTCCTGGTGTTCGCCGAGGTGCTGCCCAAGACCCTGGCGATCCTGAAGTCGGACGACGTGGCCCGCTTCCTGTCCGGACCCACCCTGCTGGTGGTGCGGCTGTTCGGACCGATCATCTACGCCATCCAGTGGGTGGTGCGCCGTACGCTGCGATTGTTCGGCGTCAAGCTGACCATGGAGGTCGACGTCCTGGCCGCCCACGAGGAGATCCGCGGCGCGGTCGAATACCACCACTCCGAAGGCGGGGTCGAAAGCGGCGACCGGCGGATGCTGGGCGGGGTGCTGGACCTGTCGGACATGGACGTCTCCGAGATCATGGTCCACCGCAAGTCGATCACCCTGATCGACGCCGACCTGCCGATCCGCGAGCTGGTGGCCGAGGCGCTGGAGGCCCAGCACACCCGCATCCCCCTCTATCGCGACAACGCCGACAACATCGTCGGGGTGTTGCACGCCCGCGACCTGCTGCGGGCCCTGGCCGCCGCCAACGGCGCGATCGACGACATCGACGTGGCCTCGATCCAGCGCGAGCCGTGGTTCATCCCCGACACCACCAATCTGAAGGACCAGCTGAACGCCTTCCTCAAGCGGCGCAGCCACTTCGCCCTGGTGGTCGACGAGTACGGGGCGCTGCAGGGGCTGGTGACCCTGGAGGACATCCTCGAGGAGATCGTCGGCGAGATCGAGGACGAGCACGACACCAAGGTCGAGGGCCTTCGTCCGCAGGCGGACGGCTCGGTGCACGTCGACGGCCACGTCACCGTGCGCGACCTCAACCGGGCCATGGACTGGCGCCTGCCGGAGGGCGAGGCGGTGACCATCGCCGGCCTGGTGATCCACGAGGCCCAGACCATTCCCGAGCCCGGCCAGATCTTCATCTTCCACCACCACCGCTTCCAGGTGCTGCGCCGCCAGCGCAACCAGATCACCGGCCTGCGGATCAGCGGACGGCTGGACGAGAGCGTCCGCTGAGCGCCCTGCGTCGCATACTCGACTCAACGGCCTGATTTTCGCCGATCTGCCCGATGATTTGCCGCACGGGCGGGTTGAGGGCGGCCGGTTCCCAGCGCACTATGGCGGCCTGCGGAACCATCACTGTGGCGATGCGTTTGTGATCGCGCTCGAGAACGAGCACCGGGGCGAGTGGGGGTGAACAGCTTGGCCAAGGCGACCAGTCGCGCCGAGGAGGACGAGGGCGAGGACCTTGTCGCACGCCTCGCCGCGGCCGAAGAGGCCCTGGCCGAAGAGGTGCGCCGCTCGCGCGCCCTCAACCGCATCGCCGAGGCCATCGGAGCCGGCCATGACGCCGAGACCCTGGTCCAGACGGTGGTCGACGGCGGGGTCGAGCTGACCGGTGCCCAGTTCGGCGCGTTCTTCTACAAGATCACGGACCAGGCCGGCGAGAGCTTCATGCTCTACAGCCTGTCGGGCGCGCCGCGCTCGGCCTTCGAAGCCTTTCCGACGCCGCGCAGCACCGCCGTCTTCGCCCCCACCTTCAAGGGCCAGGGCGTGGTGCGGTCGGACGACATCACCCGCGACCCGCGCTACGGCCGTGACCCGCCCCATCACGGCATGCCCGAAGGCCACCTGCCCGTCCGCAGCTACCTGGCCGTGCCGGTGGTCACCCGCGCCGGGGTCGTGCTGGGCGGACTGTTCTTCGGCCATCCGCAGGCGGGGCGCTTCGGGCCGCGCGCCGAGAGCCTGGTGGTCGGCCTGGCCGGACAGGCGGCGGTGGCGATCGAGTCCGTGCGGACCCACGAGGCCGCCCATGCCGAGCTGGCCCAGCGTCGCGACGCCGAAGAGCGCCTGAAGTTCGCCCTGGAGGCCGGCCGCCTGGGCTCGTGGGAGCTGGACGTCGAGACCCGCGCCTATCTGGCCTCGGATATCTGCAAGGCCAATTACGGCCGCGCCCCCGGCGACGACTTCGGGTTCGCCGACCTGGTCGCCTCCGTGCACCCCGACGACCGTCCGCGGATGATCGCCGCCATCGAGGACGCCATCCGCCACGGGGCCGACTACGACATCGAGTACCGGGTCTGCACCCCGGGCGGAGATGTCCGCTGGGTGCACGCCCGGGGCCGGGCCGCCCAGACCGCCGATCACGGCGGCGCCCGGCGGATGGCGGGCGTGTCGCTGGACGTCACCGAGCGCAAGCGCGCCGAGGAGCGGCAGAAGCTGCTGGTCAACGAGCTGAACCACCGCGTGAAGAACACCCTGGTCTCGGTGCAGTCGATCGCCAGCCAGACCCTACGCACGACCGACACCCCCGAGGCGTTCCGCGACGCCTTCGAGGGGCGGATCATGGCCCTGTCGCACACCCACGACCTGCTGACCCAGCAGAACTGGCAAGGCGCCAGCCTGCGCGAGATCTTCGATTTCGAGCTGGAGGCCTTCGCCGCCCGCGACCGCATCGCCTTCGACTACGCCCGCGACGTCCAGCTGAGCCCCAAGGCGACGGTGGCCCTGGGCATGGCGATCCATGAACTGACGACCAACGCCCTGAAGTACGGCGCGCTGTCGGTTCCCGGCGGCGGGGTGCGAGCGGCCTGGGGGCCCGAGCCGGGCGGGCCGGAATCGAGCGGGCCGGAGTCCGAGCCACGCCTGCGCCTGACCTGGACCGAGCACGGCGGCCCGCCGGTCGTGGCGCCCCGCCGTCACGGATTCGGCGCCCGCCTGCTGGAAAAGGGTCTGGCGGGAGAACTGTCCGCACAAGTCTCACTGGCCTATGATAGCCTAGGCCTCGTATGCACCATGCGGTTGCCGATCCGTGCTCTGGAGCCCTGAACCATGAAGACCCTTGCCGCCCTTAAGGTCTTGGTCGTCGAAGACGAGGCGCTGGTCTCCATGTTGGTGGAGGACATGCTCAGCGACCTCGGCTGCGTGGTCGTCGGTCCCGCGGCCGAGCTGGACGAGGCGCTGCGCCTGGCCGGCGAGGCCGACATCGACGCGGCCCTGCTGGACGTCAACCTGGGCGGCCGCCCGATCTTCCCGGTCGCCGACGCCCTGAAGGCGCGCGGCGTGCCGTTCGCCTTCGCCAGCGGCTATGGCGAGGCCGGCCTGTCGGAAGGCCACAAGGGCGCGACCGTGCTGCAGAAGCCGTTCCGCGAAGCCGACCTGCGCAAGGTCCTGGAGGGCCTGGCGGCGCAGAGCGTCTGAGCTTCACGCCCTGGCTTGAGGAAAAGCCAGGATCCGCGAACGGTCGAATCTCATGCCCGGCGGCGGCATGGGCGAACAAAAAGGGGCGGACCTCGAAGGTCCGCCCCTTTCCGTTTCCAGGCTTGATCCGGTCTGGGGCCCCGGCCTGACTGCTCAGGCCGGGGCTTTTCTGACGACGAACGGTGTCCAGTTCGCCGGGACGCCTAGAACCGGTGGGTCAGGTTCACGAACACCTGACGGCCGATGTAGTCGTACTGGGTCGCGAAGGCGTAGCTGCCGACGCGGCCGTAGGTGAAGTTGCCGCGGTCCTGCAGGGCCGGCGACACCTTGGGCGGAGCCTCGTTGAAGAGGTTGGTCACGCCCACGATGCCTTCCCACTTGTCGGCTTCATAGCGGACCGACAGGCCGTGGTACCACATCGCCTCGGCATGGTTCTTGGCGACGAAGGCCGAACCCTGCGGGGTGGTGTAGTTCGACGGCGGCGAGAGATTGGTGCCGAACTGGTAGTCGTAGTTCGACTGGTGGCCGACGAACTGGGTCGACCAGGCGATCGTGAAGTCGTTCCAGCGATAGCGAAGCTGGGTGTTGCCGACCACCTTCGGCTCGCCGATCACGCCGTTGAAGTCGTCCGTCGAGCCCGGGAACAGCTCTTGAGAGTCCTCCAGGGTGTAGCTGAACTGGGCGTCCAGGGTCAGCTTGCCCGGGCCGATATCGCGATTGTAGCGCGCCGTCAGGTCGATGCCGCGGCTCGTCTGGCTGACGATGTTGCGGAACGAGCCGTCGATGTCGGTGATGCCGAGATAGGTCGACGAATCCGGGTCGAGGTCGCGCGTGAACAGGCTGCAGAACGGATTGGTCGGGAAGTCGGCCGCCGCGTAGCACTGACCGATGACGGCCGCGCCGTTGCTGGTGACCTGATCATTGACCTCGATCTCGTAGTAATCGATCGCGATGTTGATGTCGGCGAAATCCGGGGTCCAGATGAAGCCCGCGCTGAACGCCTTCGACTTCTCCGGCTTCAGGTCCTTGCCGCCGCCGGTGACGATGAACGCCGACGGGTTGTTGCCGCCGTAGTCGCCCGGGATGCCCTGGGCCGCGCAGTTCTTGGCAATCGTCGGGTTCGACACGCCGCCGCCTTCCGGCGGAGCGTAGCGGATGCAGGGATCCACCGAAGCCTGGCTCAGATAGCCGCCCTGGTCGCCCAGGTTCAGCTCGAACAGCGCCGGGGCGCGGAACGAGGTGCCGTAGCTGCTGCGCAGCCGGTAGGCCGGGGTGATCTGCCAGTTCAGGCCCGCCTTGTAGGTGTAGTTCGTGCCATACGAGTCGTAATCCGACACACGTCCCGACAGGTTGACCGTCAGGGATTCGATGGCCGGCAGCGCCTTCAGGATCGGCGCTTCCAGTTCTCCGTACGCTTCCTTGACCGTGTCGCTGCCCTTGGTGCGGCTGGCGGTGGCCAGGTTGTAGAAGTTCTGGGTGGTCAGGTCCGTGCCGGGCTTGTCGTCCAGCTTGTCATGACGATACGACACGCCGAACGCCCCCGACACCGGGCCGGCCGGCAGCTTGAACAGGTCGCCGGACACGGTGAATTCGGCGATGGTCTGCTCGTAGTCGGTGACGCCCTTGTCCGTCAGTTTCAGATAGGCGTAGTCGTCCGCCGTCAGGTTGCCGGTCCGCAGAACCTCGTCCGAGAACAGGTTGATGTGGCGGCCGACGATCGGCGTGAAGTCGCTCTCGGCCCAATCGCCGCCGATGCCGTCCAGGAACTTCTGGCTGTTGATGCCGGTGAGGCTGTACTTGCCGCGGTTCTTGGAGAAGCTGGCGTAGCCGTCCCAGGTCCAGCCGTTGAAGTAGCCCAGGTTCTCGCCGAACTTGCCGCGCAGTCCGACGACTCCCCGGAACACGGTGACGTCCTGGGTGTACTTGTACGGCGTCAGGGCCAGGGCCTGAGGCGCGTAGAGGCCCGTGCCAGGGATGGTCTGGGCGGTGTTCGCGAACGAAGCGCCCGGGCAGTTGAACGGGTTCACGTCGCACGGGGCTTCCGGCGCGATGATCGGGAACAGCTGCTGGAGGTTGGTCTGCTGCGACTTGCGCTGGTGGCCCAGGAACTCGCCGTACAGCTCGCCGAAGTTCAGGTCGTACTGGCCGTCGGCATAGAGGGTGTAGCGCTTGGTCGGCGAGATGAAGTCGGCGTTCCGTTCCAGGGCGTTGATCGTGTCGCGGTCGTTCAGCGGCGCGAAACGATAGCCCGGCAGGCGGGGATCGGCGTTGGAGGCGGCCACGATCGGCGGGTTGGCCGGATAGGCCGGGCCGTCCGTCGAGATCCTGGCGCGGCTGCCATAGAAGGCTCCGCTCGAGGAATAGACGGGGATGTAGTTGAACAGCGCGCCCGACGGGCCCGTGCACTTGTAGGTGCCGGTGTCGACGTCGATCCAGTCGTTGCGCGCGCCGGTGGTGGGGTCGAAGCTATATTGCTCCTGGCACATCAGGTCCTTGCGGTCGCCGTACTTGAGCGCCTTTTGCTCATAGTACTGGCCGCTGATCTGGAACCGCCCCTTGTCGAGCACCCTACCGTAGGCGCCGCTGAAGGTGTATTCGTTGCCGCCGTCGCCGCCGCCGCCGAAGTTGCCGGACGCCTCCAGGCGACCGCCGTCCAGCTTGTTGCGCGTGATGACGTTGACGACGCCGGCCACGGCGTCCGAGCCGTAGATCGACGAGGCACCGTCCTTCAGGATCTCGTACCGTTCGACGATGGCGTCGGGCAGGATGTTCAGGTCGACGGCCGCGACCGCGCCCTGGGTGCCCGCGGGCGGCAGGCGCCGGCCGTTCAGCAGCACCAGCGTGCGCTGATCGCCCAGGCCCCGCAGCGAGACCGTGTTCACGCCGCCGCCGCCGTTGACGACGAAGCCGGTGAACTGGCTGTTGATCTGGGTCGAACCAGCCGAGACCGACGCGCCCTGCAGGATTTCGCTGCCGCTGACCAGGCCGGCCAGGGTCGATCCCTCCGAGGTGATCACCTGGACCGGAGAGATGCTGTTGAATTCATTGCGACGGATCCGCGAACCGGTGACCACCAGTTCATCTACTTCCGTCCCTTCCGGCGTCGCGGCGGCCGGCGTGGCGGCTGTGTCTTGAGCCGTCGCGAGGGTCGGCGCACCCACCGCGATCACACCCGCGATCATGGTCGTGCATAGTAGAACTTTACGTAAGAACATTTTTACTCCCCGCATGAACCAGCCTAGCGACCTGACGTCCCCCAAGGCTCGAACGGGCAGTTAGGCAGGTCAAAAGCCGCGCTTCAACGAACGCGGTGAACGATCGGTGATTTCTTGCGCCATGAGTTACAATTTAGTCACATCGACGCCACAATGGCCCCGCTTGGGCCGATTTCGTGCCTTGATCCGATGCGCTTTCCCCATCCAAGATAGGCGCTCCCTGCGCAACCACCTTTGATTGCGATACATCGGCGACACATTGCGGACACAGGCCGATCATCGCTACCGTCGGAACAATCCGTTCACTCACACGAGGGTTCACGTGCGAACTCAATCCAAGACACTGCTGCTGGCCATGGCCGCGGCCGCCTGCCTGGGCCTGGCGCCAGCGGCTATTCTTGGCGCGTCGGCCGCCCAGGCCGCGCCGCCCAGCGCCAAGGACTTCAGCCGCTACGCCGCCCTGTCCGACGTCGTGGTTTCACCTGACGGCCAGCATATCGCCGGCCTGATCTCGACGGACGGGGAGGAGCGGCTCCTGGCGATCTGGGAAACCGCTCATCCCGACCGCCAGCCGTTCGTCATCGGCTCGCGGCACATGCGGCTCATGAGCGTCGAGTTCGTCAAGAACGACCGCCTGGCGATCGTGGTCCAGCAGACCCTGACGGTGGGCTCGATGAAGGGCCACTTGCAGAAGATCTATATCACCGACCTCAAGGGCCAGGATTGGAAGCCCGCCCTGCCCGAAGAGCGCGCCGCCAGCGACTACGCCGAACTCGAGAAGCAGACCGGCAATCCCGCCATCCTGAGCCGCCTGCCCGGCGATCCGCAGCACATCCTGGTGATGGACACCAGCACCGATGGCGAGGGCGACATCTACCGCGCCAACATCTACACCGGCACGGCCGAGCGCGTGGAGCGGGGCTCGGAGAAGTTCGGCGACCTGCAAGCCGACGCCAAGGGGGAGATCCGCGCCAAGATCCAGCTGGACTACGAGGACGGCAAGGCGGTCTACATCCAGTGGATCAAGAACCCCAAGGGCCAGTGGGAGCCGCATTTCCGGTCCTACTTCAAGGACCGCAACCTCTTCGGCGTCGCCGGCTTCAGCGACGATCCCAATATCGTCTACGTGGCGGGGCGGCAGCCCGGCGCCGACAAGGCGGGGATCTATGTCTACGACATCACCGCCAAGAAGATCGTCGAACCGGCCTTCGAACATAAGCTGTTCGACGCCGGCGGGATCGTGGCCGATTCGTCCGACCGCTTGCTGGGCTTCCGCTACAACGGCGCCCGCAACAACATCTACTGGGTCGATCCGCAGCTGGAGGCCATGGACAAGGGCGTGCGCGCGGCTCTGGGCGTGAAGACCACGCCCCTGGCCTGGACCGATCCGGGCACCGGCCAGAAGGCCAAGATCAACGTTCCCGACGGCGCGGACCTGTCGGTGGTCTCATGGTCCGACGATCATAGTTCGATCATCGTGCTGAAATCAGGTCCCAAGGAACCGGGCGACTACTACCTGTTCACCAAGGACGGCAAGCTGTCGCTGCTGGGCAAGGAGCGGCCGTGGCTCAAGCCGGAGGTCCTCGGCGACACCCGTCTGGTCCAATACACGGCGCGGGACGGCCTGGTGGTCCCGGGCTTCCTGACCACGCCCCCGGCGTCCGCCGGCGCCGGCCCTTATCCGACGATCATCCTGCCCCACGGCGGGCCCTGGTCGCGGGATTCGCTCGACTGGGATCCAGGCGGCTGGACACAGTACTTCGCCAGCCGCGGCTACGCCGTGCTGCAACCCCAGTTCCGCGGCAGCGAGGGCTGGGGCCGCAAGCTCTGGACCGCCGGCGACAACGAGTGGGGCCAGAAGATGCAGGACGACAAGGACGACGGCGCCAAGTGGCTGATCGACCAGAAGATCGCCGATCCCAAGCGCATCGCCATGTTCGGCTACTCCTACGGCGGCTATTCGGCCTTGGCCGCCAGCATCCGGCCGAACGGGATCTACCAATGCGCCGTGTCGGGCGCCGGCGGCAGCCTGGCGGACATGAAACGGGTGACGGGCGACAGCCGCACCATGCGGGAATACCAGCGCCCGTTCGTGGACGGCCTCGACGCCATCCAGCACGCCGGCGAGGCCAAGATCCCGATCTTCCTGTACCACGGCGAGCGCGACACCAATGTCGACATCAAGGACTCGCGGCGGTTCATCGCCGGCCTGAAGGCGGCGAACAAGCCCTACAAGTGGTTGGAAATCAAGGACATGGGTCACCCATACCTGACCATGACGCCGGCCATGATGGAGACCCAGCTGGTCGAGATCGAGAAGTTCTTCCAGAACGAGTGCAAGCCCGGCGGCCTTTAGCCGTCTGGCCGAGCAAGATGAAGGGGCGGCCTGCGGGCCGCCCCTTTTTCGTGCGCCCTACGCTAGGTCCCGCGGGCCGAACGAGTCGGGCAGCAGGCTCCAGAACGGCGTGCGGCGGGTGGCCTTGCCGTCCTGGACCGAGACGATCTCGCAGGCGTCGGTGGCGAATTCGGCGATGCGCTGGCGGCAGGCGCCGCAGGGCTGGACCACGCCGTTGGAGCCGGCGGCGATCAGCACCCTGGCGATGCCGCGCCCGCCGGCCGTGACCATCGCCCCGATCGCCGTCTGCTCGGCGCAGGTGCCCGACGGATAGGCGGCGTTCTCGACATTGACCCCCAGGTGGGCGCGGCCGTCGGCGTCGATCACCGCGGCGGCCACGGTGAAGTTCGAATAACGGGCGTAGGACCGCGCCAGCAGGGCCGGCAAGGCGGCGGCCAGGGCGGCCTCGCTGTCCTCGTCCAGGAAGATCGGGATGGTGGGAGATGTCTCGGTTGCGCTCATGCCGGCCTCGTCGCCGGCGGATTCCGCGTCGTTGCGGGGTCGCGCCGGGCGGAGAGGCAATCAGTCGCGGGCCGCCCTGGCAAGCCCGTTTTCGCGCGTCGGATCACGCCTCGCCCGGAGCCTTGGCGACGATCGACAGGGCGTGCACCGGCCCCGCCATCTCCTCGGCCAGGGCCTGGAAGATCAGCCGCTGACGGGCCACCCGGGCCTTGCCCGCAAAGGCCTCGGCCTCGATCATCAGGTTGAAGTGGCTCTCCCCGCCCTCGCGATGTCCGGCATGGCCGTGATGGCGGTCGCTGTCGTCGACGACCTCCAGCCGGGTGGGCGAAAAGGCGGCGGTCAGCTTGGCGGCGATGGCGTCGGCGATAGCGCCCATGACGGTTCCTTGCTTGTCAATCCTTGAACGGAAATAGCGTCGGCTTACTCTAAGCGCCATGAGCGCCGACTTCGAATATCGCCCCAAGTTTTTCGACATCCGTGTCCGCCCCCCCAAATCGCCGGAGGAGGCGGCTCGGGAGAACGACGTCTACGCCCTGAAACCGGGCGAGGTGCGCTGCGACCACCCCGAGTGCCGCTCGGCCGCCACGGCCAAGGCGCCCAAGTCGCGCGACATGCCGGGCGTCTACTACAATTTCTGCCAGCGCCACGCGGCCGAGTACAACAAGAACTGGAACTTCTACGCCGGCATGAGCGAGGGCCAGATCCGCGCCGCGCAGGAAAAGGAGAAGATGACCGGCGGCCGTCCGACCTGGTCGATGAAGGCCGACGCCAATTCGCGCGAGGCCGCAGCCGCCGCCGCTCGCGACGCGCGCCACCTGAACGACCCGTTCGGCCTGTTCCGCGCCCAGCAGCGCAAGGCCGAATCGGCCGCCGCCGGCCGAGCCCTGGGCAAGCTGGAGCGCCAGGCCCTGGCGGACCTGGACCTGGAGGCCGACGCCGACGGCGCGGCGATCCGCGCCAAGTACAAGGACCTGCTCAAGCGCTGCCACCCCGACATGAACGGCGGCGACCGCAGCGCCGAGCACAAGCTCCAGCGGGTGATCAAGGCGTACAAGACGCTGCAGAAGTCGGGCCTGGCGAAGTAGGGGCTGGACTCAACCCCAAGTTCCCATAATGTTCCACTCATCCCGGCGAAGGCCGAGACCCAAGCTGGGGCCTGGGAGCGGAGCGGGGACTTGGCTTTCGTCACCTACATCATGGCCAGCAAGCCCTACGGCACGCTGTATACAGGCTCGACAGACAACATCTGGCGACGCGTGGCCGAGCACCGCGCCATGGAAAATCCCTGTTTTACCCAGAAGTATGGCGTGACCCGGCTGGTCTGGGTCGAGCAGCACGAAAATCGCATCGACGCCTTCCGGCGCGAACGTCGCATCAAGGAATGGCGGCGCGCCTGGAAGATCCGCCTGATCGAGGAGATGAACCCAGGCTGGGTCGATCTGCTCGATCATTTGGGCGAGTCGTTCTCGTTCTGAAGGTCGGCTTGGGTCCCGGCCTTCGCCGGGATGAGTGGAGATTTGGGAAACCGCCGCTCCCACGCCCAGGCCGCCACCCAGCAGGCCATGGCCCAGGCCGCGCCCAGGCTCCAGCCGGCCAGGACGTCGCTGGTCCAGTGGACGCCCAGATAGATCCGCGACGCCCCGACCAGCAGGCTCAGCAGGACCGCCGCGCCCAAGGCCAGGGCCTTGACCCGTCGGCGCGGCGCGAACCGGGCCGCCAGGGCGCCCAGGGTCAGGAACACCACGGCCGACAGCATGGCGTGGCCGGACGGGAAGCTGGGATTGGCCGCCTCGACCGCGCGATAGACCAGCTCCGGCCGCTCGCGCCCGAACAGCTGCTTGAGGCCCTGGCTGATCGCCACCCCGCCGCCGGCCCCGACCAGCACCACCAGGGCCTCGCTCCAGCGCCGCAGGCTCAGCATCAGGGCCAGGGCCAGGACCACCACCAGGCCCAGCACGGTGATCGAGCCGAGCGCGGTGACGTCGGCCGCCGCAACGTGCAGCCATTTCGGCCCGATCAGGCTGTTGGGGTCGCCGGGCAGCCGCAGCGCCTTGAGCACGGCCAGGTCGAAGGCGGTCGTGTCGCCCTCGGCCACGTCGTCGGACAGCTCCAGGAAAGCCAGCGCGCCGCCGGCCAACACCAGCAGGGCCGCCACCGCACCCAGCTCGTTTCGCGCCGCGGTCAGCAGTCGCGGCAAATCGCGGCGAGGTTGAAAGAAGGAAAAGCGCCTCATGAATGAGACAACGCGCAAAGGTCGGTTTCGCACCGTCCAGTATTCTCAAGGTCGGGCGAAATGTTTCCACTCGGAAACACGATGAACCATTCCTGACCAGCGCCGTTCATGTCCGGTCCAAACCCCATTCGCTAGTGTCGGACTATCGAAAGAGGTTCGGCGGTGTCGGACCGCCACCAACAGGAAAGGACCTCGTTATGAAGCGTCTGATCATCACCACCCTGGCCGCCACCCTGCTGGCCGGCACGGCCCTGTCGGGCACGGCCATGGCCGCCGGGCAACGCTATGACGACCACGACCGCGGCCGCTACGACCAGCGCCACGACGACCGCTACGATCGCCATGACCGCCGCGACTACGGCCACAGCCGCCGGGAAGCCGCCCATGAGCGCCGCGACTATCGTCGCTGGGAACGCGGCCAGCGCCTGGACGCCCGCTATCGCGACAACCGCTACTATGTCAGCGACTGGCGCCGTCACGGCCTTCGCGCCCCGCCCCGCGGCTATCGCTGGCAGCGCGTGGACAACAACTACATCCTGGCCGCCGTGGCCACCGGCCTGATCGCCTCGGTGATCATCGCCAACAACTAGGCCCTTCCCCTCCCAGAAGGCCCCATCGCGCCCCGGACGGCCCCAGCCGCCCGGGGCGTCGTGCTCTGGCATGGCGTTTTTTCCACGCGGGGCTGGCCTTCGCCCTTCCCCTCCCCCACGTCAAAGCGGTAAGCGGGAGACATCATGCCCGACCTGACCGACAGCCACGCCGCCGATCCCCTGATCACCCTGGCCCCCGACAAGTGGGTCACGCTTCGCGACGCGTTCGGCGTCGACAGCGACATGAAGGTCCCGGCCTTCAGCCATCGCGACGCCCACGTGCCCGAGATCGACGGCGCCTACAAATTCGACCCGCAGACGACCAAGGCTATCTGCGCCGGCTTCGCCAACGACCGCCGGGTGATGGTCCAGGGCTATCACGGCACCGGCAAGTCGACCCACATCGAGCAGATCGCCGCCCGGCTGAACTGGCCTCTGGTGCGGGTGAACCTCGACAGCCATGTCAGCCGCATCGACCTGGTCGGCAAGGACGCCATCGTCCTGAAGGACGGCAAGCAGGTCACCGAGTTCCGCGAAGGCATTCTTCCGTGGGCCCTGCAGCGCCCGATCGCCCTGGTGTTCGACGAGTACGACGCCGGGCGGCCGGACGTGATGTTCGTCATCCAGCGCGTGCTGGAGGCCGGAGGCAAGCTGACCCTGCTGGACCAGAACCGGGTGATCCGCGCCAACCCGTATTTCCGGCTGTTCTCGACGACCAACACCATCGGCCTGGGCGACACGACCGGGCTCTATCACGGCACCCAGCAGATCAACCAGGGTCAGATGGACCGCTGGAGCATCGTCACGACGCTGAACTACCTCGACCACGACGTCGAGGCCGGCATCGTCCTGGCCAAGAACCCCGGCTACGACACCCCGGAAGGCAAGCGCACCCTGGCCGCCATGGTCCGCGTCGCCGACATGACCCGCAACGCCTTCATGAACGGCGACATCTCGACCGTCATGAGCCCGCGCACGGTGATCACCTGGGCCCAGAACGCCGAGATCTTCGACAAGGACATCGGCCTGGCGTTCCGCCTGACCTTCCTGAACAAGTGCGATGAGTTGGAACGGCCCACCGTGGCCGAGTTCTTCCAGCGGGCGTTCGGCACCGACCTGCCGGAGAGCGCGGCGCGGGTGAAGGTGGCTTAAGAGGCGATTGGTGTTCCCGCGTTCGGCCCGGCGACCGCTCTTCGCCCTGCTGGCCAGCGCCTCGGCGCTGCTGGCTCTCGCCGGCTGCAAGCCCGCGGCCGACGCCCGGGCGGCCGAACAGGCGAGGCCGGCCTCGCCCGTCGCCGTCTTCCAGACGGACGCCGCCGAGTTCGCCGTGCCCGGCAGCAAGGTCCACACCCTGCCGGCTTCGGCCCAGGGCCGCGTCTACCAGGTCTACGTCAAGACGCCCTTCGGCTACGACGCGCCAGAGAACGCCGGCCGAAAATGGCCGGTGATCTATCTGAACGATGGCCCCTACGCCTTCCAGGTCGCCTCGGGCGTCACCGACCTGCCCTTCAGGTTTGGACGTCTGGAACAGGCGATCCTGGTGGGGATTTCCTACGCCCAGGGCGACAACGGCATGGTCAGCCGTCGCCGCGACATGACGCCGTGGAAGGACGCCAGCCTGGCTTCCGCCAGCGGCGGGGCCGCCGACTACCTGGTCTTCATCAAGGGACAGGTCCTGCCGTTCGTGGAGAGCCGCTATCGGGCCGATCCGCGACGCCGGACGCTGGCGGGCCAATCCTATGGCGGGCTGTTCGGCGCCTGGGTGGCGGTGACCGAGCCTGAGCTGTTCGACAGCTACGTCCTGACCAGCCCGTCGCTCTGGTATGGCCATCGCGAGATGTTCAAGGCCGAAGCCGCCTACGCCGCCGGCCACAAGGATCTGAAGGCGCGCATCTATCTGGCGACCGGCGCGCTGGAACGACCGCGTCCCGGCGGCGACGCCGAGGACATGGTCGCCGACCAGCAGGCCTTCGCCAGGGCGTTGCGGGGGCGGGGCTATCCGGGCCTGAAGGTCCGCGACGAGATCATGGACGACACCTTCCACGAGACGACGTTTCCGGTGGCGTTCACCCGCGGCCTGACCTGGCTGTTTCCGAAGGCGTAGCGGCACGACCGCTCCGTTCAAGACTTCCGGCTTGGAACCGTGGCCTTCGAGGCGCAGTTTCCTTGAGCCAAACCGAACGGAGCCGTCCCATGACCGACATCACCTACACCATCGTCGAGCACGACGGCGGCTGGGCCTACAAGGTGGGCGAGGTGTTCTCCGAGACCTTCCGCACCCACGACGCGGCCCTGCACGCCGCCCAGCGCGCGGCCGGCGAGCAGCGGGTGGCCGGCGAGGACACCGGCATCTCCTACGAGGACGACCGCGGCCAGTGGCGCGACGAGTTGTCGGCCGGCGACGACCGTCCCGTCACCCGCGTGGTCGACGACCGGAAATAGGGCTCACGCGCACGTCGGGGACACGCCCTTGCGGCGTGTCCCCAGCGGGGGTGCTGCCCTCGGGGCATCGGGGACGAACCTTCGCGGTCTGTCCGCCCCCAGAGGGGGCGGAGCCTTCGCGCCAAGTGCTCTTCCCCCTTTGGGGGAAGACGACCGCGAAGCGGTCCGTAGGGGGGCGAGCGTCCGCCGCACGGCCGATGTCCGACAGGACTTCCCCCGCGATACGTGCTAAGCGCGCGCCAACGAAATTCATGAGAGTTCCATGGCCCTTAAAGTCGCCATCGTCGGCCTGCCCAACGTCGGCAAGTCCACCCTGTTCAACGCCCTGACCCAGACGGCGGCGGCCCAGGCGGCCAACTATCCGTTCTGCACGATCGAGCCCAACACCGGCGACGTGGCCGTGCCCGAGCCGCGCCTGGACGCCCTGGCCAAGATCGCCGGCTCCAAGGAGATCATCCCAGCCCGGATCACCTTCGTCGACATCGCCGGCCTGGTGCGCGGCGCGTCGAAGGGCGAGGGCCTGGGCAACCAGTTCCTGGCCAACATCCGCGACTGCGACGCCGTGGCCTTCGTGGCCCGCTGCTTCGAGGACGACGACATCACCCACGTCGAGGGCCGCATCGACCCGCTCAGCGACCTCGAGATCATCGAGATGGAGCTGATGCTGGCCGACCTGGAGAGCCTGGAAAAGCGCCTGCCGGCCATCGAGAAGAAGGCCAAGTCGGGCGGCGACAAGGAGGCCGCCAACACCCTGCGCCTGATCAACCTGGCCCTGGCCCAGCTGCGCGAGGGCCGCCCGGCCCGCGCCGCGGTCGTGGACAAGGAAGACGAGAAGGCCTGGCACATGCTGCAGCTGCTGACCTCGCTGCCGGCCCTCTATGTCTGCAACGTCGAGGAAGCCAGCGCCGACAAGGGCAACAAGTACAGCGACCTGGTGGCCGAGCGCGCCGCCCGCGACAACGCCAAGGCCGTGGTCATCTCGGCCCAGATCGAGAGCGAGATCGCGCTGCTTGAAGCTGAAGAAAGAGCCGAATTCCTGGAGACCCTGGGCCTGGAGGAGCCGGGCCTGAACCGCCTGATCCGCGAGGCCTACAGCCTGCTGGGCCTGCAGACCTATTTCACGGTCGGCCCCAAGGAAGCCCGCGCCTGGACCATCCATGTCGGCGACACCGGCCCGCAGGCGGCCGGCGTGATCCACACCGACTTCGAGAAGGGCTACATCCGCGCCGAGACCATCGCTTTCGACGACTTCGTCAAGCTGGGCGGCGAGGCCGGCGCCAAGGAGGCCGGCAAGATGCGGGCCGAGGGCAAGGACTACGTCGTCAAGGACGGCGACGTGATGCATTTCCGGTTCAACGTCTAGAGACATGAGCCGCCGCCCTGGCGACTGGCTCCGAGCCGTCATGGCGGCGGCGGCGCTGCTGGCCCTGGCGTGCGGCGGCTGTGAAGCGCGAGCTCGACCACCCATCGCCGGTGCGGCGATCGCCGATCGCATTGTGATCGAAAAGGCCGCCCACCGGATGAGCCTGTTCGCGGGCGAGCGGAAGCTGGCGACCTATCGCATCTCGCTGGGCCGTGGCGGCCTGGCGCCGAAGGTTCGCGAGGGTGACCGGCGCACGCCCGAGGGCGACTATCGCATCACCGATCGCAACGCTCGCAGCGCCTATCATCTGTCGCTGAGGATCGGCTATCCGACGCCCGCCCAGGTCGCCCGGGCCCGTGCGGCCGGTGTCGATCCCGGCGGCGACATCATGATCCACGGCCTGCCCAACGGACGCGGCGAGATAGCGGCGCTCTACCGGGGGCATGACTGGACCGACGGCTGTATCGCGGTGAGCGACGCCGAGATGGACGAGGTCTGGCGACTGACCCGCGACGGCGCGGCGGTCAGGATCTTGCCTTGAGCACGGCGCCCAGCCGGTTCGAGACGATTGAGGTTCGCACCTCGCCGGCCGAGGTCGTCATTCCACTTCTGCTCGGCGGCGTTGGACTCGCGGGCGTCGCCGCCAGCGTGGACTATATGGGTCCGCGCCAGCGCCTGATCACCTTCGCGGTGTTCGCGGCCTTGCTGGTCGTCGCGGGAGCGGGCCGCCTGGCCTATCGCGGGCCGCGCCTGGTGATCTCGGCCGAGCGCCTGGGCTGGCGCGAGGCGGGCCAAAAGGAGCTGCGGCACGTCGCCTGGTCGCAGATCCAGTCCGCGCGCCTGGAGCCCGCCTTCCACCGAACGCCACCACGGCTGCGGTTGGTCCTGACGTCGTCCTCGGCGCTTGAGATCGTCGCCTCCGACGAGCAGCACCGTTATGTCGATATCCCCATCGACGGCATCGATCTTTCTCCAACCAGCCTGAAGCTGTTCATTCACCGGGCCGCGCCGCACCTGTTCGCCCCGTCCGCCTGACCCCGATGGACGGCTTGACGCTACGACACGAAAGACGTCCGATCCGCGCCATCTCTCGGGAGCTTCCATGACCGACACCGTCACCCTGACCTCCGGCCTCGACGGCTTCGAATTTACCGCCCTCCACGCCCAGCCCGAGGGCGAGCGCAAGGGCGGGATCGTGGTGGTGCAGGAGATCTTCGGGCTCGACCCATACGTCCAGGCAGACGTCGCCCGCTGGTCGGCCCTGGGCTTCGAGGTGCTGGCGCCGTCGATCTTCGACCGCGCCGTGCCGGGCTACGTGGCGGGCCGCGCGCCCGAGGACTTCCAGACCGGCGTCGCCCACGTGAACGCCATCGGCACGGCCAAGATGCTGTCGGACATCCAGGCCTGCATCGACCACCTGGCGCCGCGCGGGCCGGTGTTCGCGGTCGGCTACTGCCTGGGCGGCTCGCTGGTCTGGCTGGCGGCCGGCAAGCTGAGGAGCCTGGCGGCGGGTTCGGCCTATTACGGCAGCATGATCGCGGCCAACGCCGACCTGCCGCTGAACGCCCCGTTGATCGTGCACCTGGGCCGCAAGGACCCCCACATCCCCGCCGATGCGGTGAAGGCCAGGCTGGCCGAGACCCATCCCGAGGTGACGGTCCACGTCTACGAGAACAGCGGCCACGGCTTCAACAACGACGGCCGTCCCGACTCCGACCCGGAGGACGCCAGGCTGGCGCGGAAGCGGACGCTGGCGCTCTTCCAGGCGAACGGCGCGGCTTAGGGCTTGCGGAGCGGCCAAGCTCGATACAACCTTGAGCCTAGACAAAGACCTTGGGGGTCCCATGAAGAAACTCGGTCACCTGTTCATCCTGGCCGCCGCCCTGGCGGCGGTCGCGGGCTCGGCGCAGGCCCAGACGGGGCAGCCGCCGCCGCCGCCGACGCGGCTCTACGGCACCGAGCAGTACAACATGAGGGAGTACAGCTCGGTCAACCGGCCGACCGCTCGGCTGACACCGCGCGAATCCGGCAATCCGATGGTGGTCAGGGCCGCCGCCAAGGTCGCCGCCGAGTTGCACGCGCCGTGCGAGGTGATCGACGCCGCCCCGCTCTCGACCCGCCCTAGCAGCAGGCCGGAATACGAGATCGTCTGCAAGGACGCGCTAGGCTGGATCATCAGCCAGGGTCCCGACGGCAAGCCGCAGCTGAACGACTGCCTGGCGCTGGACACCGGAGCCCTGGCCGCCGGCAAGGCCTGGCCCAAGGGCATGGTCTGTTCGCTGCCAGGCAACGCCGCCCCCGTCGCCGGGCTCAAGCCGCTGGCCGCCAAGGCCTCGTCCGCCTGCACCGTGGCCGACGGCACGTTCCTTGGCGGCGGCGGCGATCCGCCGATCCGGCGCTATGAGACCGCCTGCAAAGGCGGCGGCGGCTACATCGTCGACGCCCCGGCGCCGGGCTCGACCGCGCCGCTCTCGTCGCTGACCTGCGACGAGGCCAAGGCGGCCGGCGTGGCCTGCACCCTGGCCGACAAGAAGCGTGGCTGAGACCGGCCGCGTCACCCTGGCGGCCGCCGACGGCTCGGCCGTCGCCGCCTATCACGCCCCGCCCGGCGAGGCCCGGCGCGGCGGGCTGGTGATCCTGCACGCCATCTGGGGCGTCACCCCGCACATCCGCCAGCTCTCCGACACCCTGGCCGAGCAGGGCTACGAGGTGATCGCCCCCAGCCTCCTGGACGACGCCGACGCCCCCTTCCCGGCCGCCGACCTCGACCCGCCCAATCTGGACGCCCGCATGGCCCTGGGCCAGGCCAGCGGCTGGGGCGCGGCGACCCTGCCCCGGGTCCAGGCGGCGATCGACAGCCTGTCGGGCGCCGGCAAGGTCTTCGCCATGGGCTTCTGCTTCGGCGGCACCACCGCATGGCTGGCCTCGGCCCGCTGCACCGGCCTGACGGCGGTGTCCTGCTTCTATGGCGGCGACATCGCCGGCTATGCCGACGAACAGCCCAAGGTTCCGACCATCCTGCATTTCGGCCGCACCGACCCGCTGATCCCGATGAGCGACGTCGAGCGGATCACTGCCGCCCATCCCGACCTGCCGGTCTGGCTGTACGACGCCGGCCACGCCTTCGTCGCCCCCAGCGGCCATCATGCCGACAGCGCCGCCCTGGCCATGCTGCGGACGCTGCAGCTGTTCCAGCGGGCGGGTGGGTCGCGCGGCGAAGCCTAGGTCCGCTCGCCGTGCGGCGAAACCTTGGCTAGGATCGCCGCATGCGTTGCGCCGCCCCCCTGCTGTTCCTGACCCTGCTGGCGGCGCATGGCGGGCCCGCCGCGGCCGGCGAGACCGCCTGCTGGTTCGAGAACGGCGCGATCGTCGCCCCGGCAGCGGTCGGCGGCGTCGCCGGCGACTATGTGATCGACCTGTCGGCCCCGCACACCCTGCTGCACCGCGACGTCGCCCAGGGCGCCGGCTTCACCGACACCGCGCTGTCCCTGCCCGTGCGCCTGGCGGGTCAAACCGTCGAGGCCGCGCCGATCGCCGTCCAAAGCCTGGACTACCGGGCCGTCGGCTTCTCGACGCCGATCGTCGGGGTGATCGGGGCCGACATCCTGGACCGCTACACCCTGACCCTGGACTTCTCGCCCTGCCGCCTGCGGCTCGACCGGCCCGGAGAAGTGTCCCTGGACGGTCGGAAAGGCGGCCTGCCCGTGACGATGGTCGGCGGGACGCCCACGATCCTCGCGGCGGCCTCCAACGGGCTCAGGGGCGTCTCGGGGCCGTTCGCCCTGGACACCGCCTCGGCGGGCGGGGTCCGGGCCCGCGGGCCCGCCGACGGCCCGCGCCAGAAGCCGGCTGGAACCCTGCGCGGCCTGTCGCTGGACGGAACCCTGCGCCAGGACCTGCCGGCCGTGGTGGCCGGCGACCTGCCCGACGGCGTGGTCGGGGCGATCGGCGTCCAGGTGCTGGCGGCCTACCGCCTGCGGCTGGACCCCAAGGCCCTGCGCCTGTGGCTGACGCCAATCCAGGCCGCTCGCTGACGGGACAAAAGAAAAGGGCCCGGCGTCGCCGCCGGGCCCTCGATCTTCAAGCCGTAAGACGGGTCAGTGCGACTCGTTCTTCCAGACCTTGCGGTAGCTGACGTAGAGCAGGATCGAGAAGAGCACCAGATAGGCCAGGACGGCGAAGCCGGTCTGCTTGCGCTCTTCCAGCTTGGGCTCGGCGGCCCACATCAGGAAGGCCGAGACGTCCTTGGCTTCCTGGTCCAGCGTCGCCGGCGTGCCGTCGTCGAAGGTCACTTGGTTGGCCTTGATCGGCGGGGCCATGGCGATGAAGCCGCCCGGCGGGACGTGCTCCTTGGGACCCGACCAGTACGAAGACAGGTCGCCCGTCATGTACTGGTTGTAGTGCTGGGTCGGGTCCATCTTCAGGCCGGGCGGCGGGGCCGCGTAGCCGGTGATGATGGAATAGATGTGGGCCGGGCCCTCTTCGCGGGCCTTGGCCAGCAGCGACATGTCGGGCGGCAGGGCGCCGCCGTTGCTGGCGCGGGCCGCGGCCTCGTTCGGGAACGGCGCGGGGAAGCGGTCGGCCGGAGTGGCCGGACGCTTGATCGCGTCGCCGGTCTCGTTGTCGATGTCGGCGACCTCGTAGTCCTTGGCGATCGCCTTGACGTACGGGTTGTCGTTCGAGTTCGGGTACTTCTTGTCGTAGAACGGGCCGCCCTTGTCGCCGAGGTTGCGGAAGCTGACCAGGTTCATCGAGTGGCAGGCCGAGCAGACCTCGCGATAGACCTTGTAGCCGCGCTGCAGCTGAGCCTGGTCGAACTTGCCGAGCGGGCCTTCGAACGACCAGTGGACGTCCTTGGCCGGCAGGGCGCCGTGCTGGGCCAGGGCCGGGCCGGCGACGGCCGTCAGGAGACCCGCGACCGCTGCGATGACGGAGAGTTTGCGCAGCATCGGGATCAGCCCTTCATTTCAGGCGCGGCGGTCGCTTCGGCCGGCGCGGCGGCCGGATGCGACAGGGCGGGAGAGGCGATGGAGTCCGGCACCGGCAGGGTCTTTTCCGTCAGGCCCAGCACCGGCAGGATCACCAGGAAGAAAGCGAAATAGTACAGCGCGGCCACGCGGCTGAGCCACACGAAGCTGTTCAGGTCGGACGCCATCAGCTGGAAGGTGGTCAGGTGCGGGATGACCTGGTCGTCAGGCAGCTTGGCGCCGCAGACGCCCAGGATGCAGCAGGCCACCACGAAGATGAAGAAGTGGATCTTCGCGGTCGGGCGGTAGCGCATCGAGCGCACCTTCGAGGTGTCGAGCCACGGCAGGGCGAACAGGCAGGCGATGGCGCCGAACATGGCCAGCACGCCCATCAGCTTGTCCGGCACGGCGCGCAGGATCGCGTAGAACGGCAGGAAGTACCATTCCGGAACGATGTGCGACGGCGTCACCAGCGGGTTGGCCGGGATGTAGTTGTCGGCGTGGCCCAGGGCGTTGGGCATGAAGAACACGAAGAAGGCGAAGAGGATCAGGAAGACGCTCAGCGCGAACGCGTCCTTCACCGTCGCGTACGGGGTGAAGGGCACGGTGTCGGCCTTCGACTTGGGCTCGACGCCGGTCGGGTTGTTCTGGCCCACCACGTGCAGCGCCCAGATGTGCAGGATCACCACGCCGGCGATCATGAAGGGCAGCAGGTAGTGCAGCGAGAAGAAGCGGTTCAGGGTGGGGTTGTCGACCGCGAAGCCGCCCCACAGCCAGGTGGTGATGCTCTCGCCGACCAGCGGCAGGGCGCCGAACAGGTTGGTGATCACGACGGCGCCGTGGAACGACATCTGGCCCCAGGGCAGGACGTAGCCCATGAACGCGGTGGCCATCATCAGCAGGTAGATCACGCAACCCAGCAGCCACAGCACTTCGCGCGGCGCCTTGTAGGAGCCGTAGTACAGGCCGCGGAGCATGTGGATGTAGACGGCGATGAAGAACATCGACGCGCCGTTGGCGTGCATGTAGCGGATCAGCCAGCCATAGTTCACGTCGCGCATGATGTGCTCGACGCTGGCGAAGGCGTGGTCGGCGCTGGGCGTGTAGTGCATCACCAGGATGATGCCGGTGATCAGCTGCGAGGCCAGGCACAGCGACAGGATGGCCCCGAAGGTCCACCAGTAGTTCAGGTTACGCGGCGTGGGGTAGTCGACGAAGCTGTCGTAGCCCAGGCGCACGATCGGCAGACGGGCGTCGAGCCAGCGCTCGATACCGGTCTTGGGTTCGTAGGTCGAATGTCCGCTCATCTCGCTTAACCGATCTTGACCTTGGTGTCGGACAGGAAGGCGTATTCCGGAACCACCAGGTTCTTGGGCGCGGGGCCCTTACGGATACGGCCCGAGGTGTCGTAGACCGAGCCATGGCAGGGGCAGAACCAGCCGCCGTACTCGCCGCCGCCGAAGGTGGGGACGCAGCCGAGGTGGGTGCAGTTGCCGCCGACGATCAGCCACTGGGACTTGCCCGGCTTCACGCGGGCCGAATCCTTTTCCGGATCCTTCATCGACGCGCCGTCGTCGGCCACCGCCTTGGCGATCTCGGCCTTGGTGCGGTTGCGCACGAACAGCGGCTTGCCGCGCCACTTGACGACGACCTGCTGGCCTTCGGGGACCTTGGTGACGTCGAATTCGATCGACGCCAGGGCCCGCGTGTCGGCGGAGGGGTTCATCTGGTCGATGAACGGCCACGCGATCGCGGCCGCGCCGCCGGCGGCGACCGCCATCGTTGCGATGTAGATGAAATCCCGGCGGCTGGGGTCTTCCCCATGCGCCGGATCAGTTTTTGCGCCCACGGCGGTGTCGGCCACCCAAGTCACCCTTCGATGCCGCCGCGCCGCCAAAGACGGCCCGGCCTGGAGAAACGCCTGTCGGCGCATACTGTCTGGACCCGCGAACGGGTCTTCGCCACAACAGGCAAAAGCGGATCGTCCTATCGGACGCGCGGACGAAGTCCGCAAGCCCTTTCGATTCGCAGCAAATGCCCCTGCTGGCTTTATGGTTGGTTCGCTTAGAATGCGGCTCGCGCTTTTTCAACCCGGCATTCCTCAGAACGTGGGCGCGGCGATCCGCCTCGGCGCCTGCCTGGGGGTCGGACTGGACGTCATCGAGCCCTGCAGTTTCCCCTTGGACGACAAGAGCTTGAAGCGCGCGGCCCTCGACTACGGCCCGTTGACGCACATGACCCGCCACGCCTCGTGGGAAGCGTTCCTCGCCGCGCCGGAGCGCCGCGAGGGCCGCCTGCTGCTGTTCACCACCAAGGCGACCGCCCCGTTCCACAAGTTCGAGTTTCGGGCAGGCGACACCCTGTTGTTCGGCAATGAGAGCCGCGGCGCGCCACCGGAGGTTCACGAGACGGCCTTTGCGCGCCTGACGATCCCCCTGCGGCCCGAGGCCCGCTCGATGAACCTGGCCACGACGGCGGCCATGGCCCTGGGCGAAGCGCTGCGGCAGACGGACGGGTTTCCAAGCTGAACCCGTCCGCCCGCTCGCAGCTCAGTAGAAGAGGAAGAGCCCCGCGTTGAGATCGGCCAGGGTGACGCCGGTCAGGTGAAGCTCGTTGGCGCCGCCCAGGTCGACCACCAAGCCGGACTGGCTGTCATGGGCGCGGGTCGCCAGGGTCGCGAAATCGACGATCCCGGAACCGTTGACGTTCTTCTGGATCGCGATGACGTCGTGGCCGGCGCCGGTATTGAAGTCTCCGATCCAATCCACGCCCGAACTCGCATCGAACGCGAAGACGTCCGCGCCGGCCCCGCCGTACAGTCGGTCGTCGCCCGCGCCGCCGACGATGCGGTCGTCGCCGCCCATGGCGTAGATCACGTTGGCGCCGCCATCACCCCACAGGCTGTCGGCTTGATTCGTCGTGACCAGGCCTTCGATGGCGACCAGATGGTCGCCGGTTCCCGTCACGCCGTTCTGGAGATCGATGACGACGCCGGCGGCCTCACCGTCGAAACGCGCCAGATCGAAGCCCGCACCGCCGTCGATCCAATCGGCGCCCACGCCGCCGTAAAGGTGATCATTGCCTTCGCCGCCCGCCAGTTGGTCGTTCCCGGCGCCGCCGCTGATGAGGTCGTCGCCGGTGAGGCCGTACAGGGCGTTGTCGCCGGCGTCTCCAAGCAGGACATCGGAGAAGTTTGAGCCGACCGCGCTTTCGATCGAGATGTAGAGATCGCCGGACGCACCGCCGGCGCCGGCGCCGGCCCCCAGATCGACGGTTACGCCCGACACGGCGTCGTCGTAGCGGACCAGGTCCGCCCCCGCCCCGCCGTCCATGTAGTTTGCGCCGGCGCCGCCGTTCAGGTGGTCGTTGCCCGCCCCGGCGAACAGCTGGTCGTTGCCGACGCCGCCGAACAGCTGGTCGTCGCCGCCTGCGCTGTCCAGGTGGTCATCGCCGCCTCCGCCACTCAACTGGTCGTTCCGGTCGCCGGTGAGAACCGTCTCGTTGCCGGCGCCGCCCGTGAAGTTGAGGTCGAGGGTGTAGGCCGTGATCCACTCGACGTCCGTCAGGTGCAGTCCGGGGGCGCTGGCGTCGGTGGTCAGGTTCAGAACGGTCGGACCGTTGACATAGAGCGGCAATTCGATCGCCAGGGTGTCCAGTCCCGCGCCGCCATCGAACGTCAGCCCTTTGGCCAGGGTTCCGATGTCGCCCACCTTGAAAACGTCGTCGCCCGCGCCGCCCGTGACCAGCACCAGCCGCTGCGTCTCGCCGTCCGGAGCGACGTCCAGGTAGATCCAGTCGCTCCCCTCGCCGGCGTCGACTTCCAGGTCGCCCAGATCAGCGTTGATGAGGTCGTCTCCGGCCCCACCGGAATAGTAGTCGGCGCCGTGCGCGCCCCAAAGGGAGTCGTTTCCGTCGCCGCCATAGAGCCAGTCGAGGCCGGCCGAGCCGCGGATAGTGTCGTCGCCGCCGTCGCCGTAGAGATGGTCCACGCCGCCGTCCGCGTCGTATCCCAGCGAGAGCGAACCGCCCCGCAAAATATCGTTTCCGTCGCCACCGTGAATCAGGTCGTTGCCCAGCGAGCCAACAAGGATGTCGTCTCCACCGCCGCCGTCCAGCTGGTCGTCGCCGCCCCCGCCCAGCAGCATGTTGGCCTTGCCGTCGCCCGTCAGGATATCCGTGCTGGCGCTGCCGTAGACGTCCTCGATTCCGAGCAGGGTATCCATGCCCCAGCCGGTGTTCTGCGGGCTGGTCAGAGTCAGATTGACGATCACGCCGTTCGTCGCCTCGCCGTAGTCGGCGATGTCGCCGCCATTGACCGCGAGTTCCGCAGTGAGCTTGGCCTGATTGACGATCAGCTGGGGAAGTCGCTCGTCTCCCGTGCCGCCGTCGAGCACGTCGTCGCCTGTACCGCCGCGGAGCACGTCAAGACCCGCGCCGCCCGACAGGCTGTCGTTGCCCGCGCCGCCGTCCAGCGTGTCGCCGCCGCTCGTGCCGACCAGAACGTCGTCGCCAGTCGTGCCTGAGATCAACCCCATAACAAACCCCCGAAATACTGAGGGCTCTGACGTACCAAGAAGTTGTCGCTCCGGTCCAGCCCTCCTTGGAGTTGAACTCGGCTACGCGTAAACCCGTATGGGCTGGCCCCGATTTGCACGGGAAAGCCGAACCGCCTAATCCGTCGACATGAGCGAACTGTCCCCCACCCCAACCGATCTCGGCCAGAAGAAAAGCGCCGCCCGCGCTTGGTTCGAAACCCTGCGCGACCAGATCTGCGCCGAGTTCGAGCGCCTGGAGGACGAGGCCCCCGCCGAGATCTACGCCGGCGAGCCCGGCCGGTTCGTCCGCAAGCCCTGGGACCGCGAGGCGGGCGGCGGCGGGGTGATGTCGATGATGCACGGCCGACTGTTCGAGAAGGTCGGCGTCCACGTCTCGACGGTGTTCGGAACCTTCACGCCCGAAATGGCCAAGAACATGCCGGGCGCCGACGAAGACCCGAGGTTCTTCGCCACCGGGATCAGCCTGATCGCCCACATGCGCAGCCCGCGCGTGCCGGCCGTGCACATGAACACCCGCTTCATCGCCACCACGAAAAGCTGGTTCGGCGGCGGCGGCGACCTGACTCCCCTGCTCGGCTACCAGCGCCGACAGGACTTCCCCGACGCCATCGACTTCCATGCCGCCTACCAGCGCGCCTGCGACGCCCACGACCCGGCCTGGCACGCCAAGTACAAGGCCTGGTGCGACGAGTACTTCTTCCTGCCACACCGCAACGAACCGCGCGGTATCGGCGGCATCTTCTACGACCATCACGACAGCGGCGACTGGGCGCGCGACTTCGCCTTCACCCAGGATGTCGGCAAGGCCTTCCTGGAGATCTACCCGACCCTGGTCCGCCGCCGGATGGGCGAGGCGTGGACGGCCGAGGAACGCGACCAGCAGTTGGTGCAGCGCGGCCGCTACGTGGAGTTCAACCTGCTCTACGACCGCGGCACGATGTTCGGCCTGAAGACCGGCGGCAATGTCGAGTCGATCCTCAGCTCGATGCCGCCCGAGGTGAAGTGGCCGTAAGGTCGGATTGGAGACAGGCGCATGCGCCTGTCTCCGACCGTGACTACGCCTTCGGGCACTTGGCGCCGGTGTCGATCCAGGCCTGCACCAGTTCGCCGAACTGGGCCTGAGTGCCCGGTGCGGGAACTCGGCCGTCGCCCGGGCTCCAGGCCCAGCCGACCAGGTGATCCTCCGCCATGTGGTGATGGATCTCGGCCAGCGAACGCCCACCGTTCCGGGCCGGATCCTTGATCTGGGCGCAGATCGCTCCAAGCGACTTGCCCTGCCAGGCCATCTCCACCGGCGCCAGGGCCCATTTGGGATCGCCGGGGATCGACTTGATGTCCTGGCCCCAGGTCTGGACGTTGGCCGGGCCGTGGCAGGCGGCGCACGGCAGGCCGACCGGTCCGTGACCGCTCTGGCCGCCGACCATCGGCGGATCGTGCGGGTGGCGGTCGTCGCCCTGGGTGGGGGCGCGCTGGACCGGGTGGCAGTTCATGCAGCGCGGGCTTTCGATCACCTTGCCGGCCTCGGTGAACAGGGCGGCCGAGCGGGCGGCCGGGTCCTTGATCGCGACGAAGTCGGCCGGGCTCTTGAGCGTCTCGGCCGGCGCGCTGGCGGCGGGCGCCGGCGCGGCCGCCCAGACGGACGGCATCAGGCCGGCGACCGTCGCCACGCAGCCGGCCGCCAGCAGGACGGTGACGACTCTCATTTGTTAGGCCTCCGCATTTCAGGCGGAACGGCCGGGTCGCGGCGAAGGTTGCCGGATTTCAGGCGTGCTGGTCGAGAAAGGTCGCGATCCAGGCGCCCACCCTCGCCCGGTCGTTGGCGTGATCCAGGCTGGCGACGGCCGCGTCGGCCTGGGCGTCGGTGAACCGGCTGCCCCGCCGGGCCTCGATCAGGGCCCGCGCATAGGCGGGGTCGAACTCGGGATGGAACTGCATCGAGATGGCCGGCCGGTCGTCATAGACCAGGATGCCGGCGGGCGTGAAGGCGCTGCCGGCCACGGCCCGCGCGGTTGGCGGCACGACCACCACCTGGTCCTGGTGCGAGGCCGGGACGGCCACGCCCGCCAGGTCGCGCTCCAGGTCCATCCACGGCTGGGGTTCGGCCACGTCGTAGCGGTGCAGGCCCACGCCCCAGCCCTTGTCGGACTTGACGACCTTGCCGCCGAACGCTTCGGCCATGACCTGGTGACCGAAACAGACGCCGACCAGCGGCTGGCGGGCGGCGTCCACGAGGAACGCCTTCAACGGCGCGATCCACGGCAGGTCGTCATAGACCCCGGCCGACGAGCCGGTGACCACATAGGCGTCGCACTCGGCCGGATCGGCGGGCAGCACGCCCGCCTGGACATCGTAGACGACATAGTCGTGGCCCGGCCCCAGCAGGTCCTGGAACATCGCGGCGTAGCGGCCGAACGCCGGCTGCAGGGCTTCAGGCGGTTCGCCGGTCTCGAGCAGGCCGATCTTCATGGACGGGGTCTCCAAAGGCGTCGCCGTCACGATATAGGCGACCGCCTCGCGTCCTTCGAGGCCCGCTTCGCGGGCGCCTCAGGATGAGGGGCTCCCTGCTGAATTCCTCATCCTGAGGTGCGGAGCGAAGCGGAGCCTCGAAGGACGCAAAGCCTAGAACACCATCCCCTGGACCACCGCCTTCAGCCGCTCGATGATCGAGAATCTGTCCTCGATGAAGTCCTGGTCGATCCACCAGAGTTCGACCTCGCGCATCACCTGGCCGACCATCGGGCCTTTGGGGACGCCCGCCTTCAAGACCTCGTCGCCGGTCAGCGGGAAGGCGGGCGGCGTCCAGCTCTCTCCCAGGGCCAGAAGGCCGCGCCACTGCGGGGTGGCGGCCGATCGGTCCGAACCGGCCCAGGCCAGCTTGACCCGGTCGCTGAACGCCTTCGGCCCCAGGGCATAGACCACCCGGCGGGTTTCGCGCGGGCTCATCCAGCTGACCAGGCGCGGCGACTGGCCGACCGCCTGGACCAGCCGCTCCGTCTGGGCGTTGGACAGGCGCAGATCGTCGGCTGCCTGCTCGGCGACCTCGGGATCCCCGGGGATCAGGGCGGCCAGGCGCAGTTCGGGATCGTTCTCGAACAGTTGCTCGCTCTCGATCGTGATCAGCCCCTCGAGGCGGGCCAGGGATTCGACGGCCGGCAAGATCGCGGACAGGATCCCGGTGGCCGCCATCAGCCGCAGGGCGGGACGCGGATCGTCGGCCGCCAGCAGCTTCAGCAGTTCCTTCTGGATGCGCTCGGCGGGCAGGCCCTCGATCCCGTCCTTCAGCGCCTGGCAGGCGGCCAGCGCCTCGTGGTCGGCCTCGCCCCGGCCGTACCAGGCGTGGAAACGGAAGAACCGCAGGATGCGCAGGTAATCCTCGCGGATCCGGGTCTCCGCATCCCCGACGAACACCGCCCGCCCCTCGCGCGCGTCGCCCATTCCCTCGCCCGTCGGATCGTAGATCCGGCCGCGGACGTCGGCGTAGAGCGCGTTGAAGCGGAAGTCGCGACGCTGGGCGTCCTCGTCCCAGTCCTGGGTGAACGCCACCACCGCCCGGCGGCCGTCGGTCGAGACGTCGCGGCGCAGGGTGGTGATCTCGTAGGGGTGGCCGCCCGACAGGGCCGTGACCGTGCCGTGGTCGACGCCGGTGGGGATGGACCGCAGGCGCGTCGCGCCCAGCGCCTCGATCACCGCGTCCGGGGTCAGGGTGGTGGCGATGTCGATGTCGTCGATGGGCTTGCCCATCAGGGTGTTGCGAACGCAGCCGCCCACGAACCGCGCGCAGCCGGGGCCGCCTCGCGCCTCGAGCGCGGCGATCACGGCCTGGGTCTCCGGCAGCGCCATCCAGGGCGCCGCGCCCATCGTCTCGGTGTTCACCCATCGCCCCCAAGTCACGACACGCCCCACACGCGGGGGCAGGCATTTCAAACGATTATCTCGAACCGGCAAGCCCGGACCGCCGGTGACGCAGCGTCAGGCCGCGACGTCCTCGCCGTGCAGCCGCTCGTACAACGCGCGCAGCATGCCGGCGGTCGCGCCCCAGATGAACCGCTCGTTCCACGGCATGGCGTAGAAGAACCGCCGCTCGCCGTCCGGCAGGTCGCGGTGCTGGCGCTGATGGTTGCCGGGATCCATCAGGAAGGCGAACGGCGTCTCGAACACGTCGGCCACCTCGTCGGGACTGGCCTCGAAGGTGGCGGCCGGATCGATGAAGCCGACCACCGGGGTGACATGGAAGCCGGTCACGGTGCGATAGCCGTGCAGCAGGCCCGCCAGGGTCACGAACTTGGGGTCGAGATTGACCTCTTCCTGCGCCTCCCGCAGGGCCGTCTCCCAGGGCGTCTCGCCGGGATCGCAGCGACCGCCCGGAAAGGCGATCTGGCCGGTGTGGCTGCGCAGGGTGTCGGCCCGGCGGGTCAGCAGGACGGTCATGCCCGCCTCGCGCTCCACCAGGCCGACCAACACGGCGGCCGGCCGCAGGGCGTGGGGATTGTCGGGTCTCAGGCCGGGATTGAGGTCGAAGTCCGACCGCGCCGCGTCCAGGCTGGGATCGTAGGCGCTGATCGGATCCAGCCGGCTGGCGATCCAGGCCCGCCGCTCATCTCGGCTCAGGGTCACGGCCGATGCGCCCCGGCGGGGGCGATCGGGAACCAGGCGCCGTTCGACGTGACGCCCAGGCGCGGTCCCTCCGGCGTCTCGCGCTCGGCGGCCAGTTCGGCCAGCTCGTAGAACACCGGCCGGGCGATCAGCGCCTCCAGCCCGCGCCGCACGTGAAGATAGGGCCGGGGTTCGCCGGTCGCCGGGTCGGTCTCGACCCGGATGGCGTTGTCCGGCCCGGCCTCGACCGCGTCGCCGACATTGGTCTCGAAGCGCAGACTATCGCCCATCTGGTCTACGCGCGTGGCGACGAACGGCGCGTCCTCGACCTGGATCTTCAGCTTTTCGACGGGCGTGACCAGGTGATAGCCGTCCGGATCCAGCCGCAGCACGGTCGAGAACAGCCGCACCAGGGCCTCACGGCCGATCGGCGTGCCCTCGTGGAACCAGACCCCGTCCTTGCGGATGCGGATGTCGATCTCGCCGCAATGCTCCGGATGCCACAGGTGGACCGGCGGCAGGCCGCGGGCGCCCGCCACCTTTGCTGCTGCGGTGACGCCTGCGAGGCCGGAAGGGGCGGGATCGGCGGTCATGGGCTTCAGGTAGGGCAAGCCGGCCGCCGGCTCAAGCGATGGCTGGGACACGGTCGGAGACAGGCGCATGCGCCTGTCCCCAGCAGTTGTCATCACCCTTACCGGGGGCAAATCTTCAGGGCAGACGGATCGGCCCCGCCAACCCGGCGTCCCCGCCCTCGACCAAGGCCTTGACCAGCACCCGGCGCTGGTCGGCCGGACCCGGCATGGTCGCCTGGGCGGCGGGCTCGGCGGAAAAGCCGATACGGCCGAAATAGGGGGCGTCGCCGACCAGCAGCACCGCGCGCCAGCCGGCCTTGGCGGCGGCCGCGCAGGCGGCCTCGACCAGGGCCTGGCCCAGGCCGTGCTTGCGCTCGTCGGCGTCGACGGCGAGCGGACCCAGGAAGGCGACGGCCTTGTCGCCCACCCTCACCGGCCATAGCCGGACACTGCCGATCACCCGGCCTTCATGCCCCCATTCGTTGCTTAGGGCCACGAACGAACAGTCATCCAGCTTGCGATTGCCCTCGCGCAGGCGCTCGGACGACTTGGCGAAGCGGCCGGGGCCGAAGGCGCGGTCGACCAGCACCTCGACGGCGCGGGCGTGCTCGGGCCGCTCGAGCAGGATGGAAGGGGGCAGCGGCGAAGGGGCGACAGCGGAAGACGACATGGGCGCTAAACGATCCGGAACACGAAAAGGGGACATAGCCCCGGTTCGTGACGCGGCCGAGACGGCCGCCTCCGGGGCGTTCAGACGCGGACTCCGGTCCGCGCGGCGCAGGTTCGTCGCAGGCGTCGCATGGCGGCGCTTCCCTCCGTTGGAGGGCGCGCAATAGGGCCTGGGGCGCATGGCGTCAATGAAATCAACGGTCGCATCAAACAAACGCGATTGCGGCGACGCGCGCCTGGGGACATGTTCCGCGCCGATGACCGACCTGCCCCCCGACCCCGACTCCGTCCCTTCGGCGATCGAAGCGCCAAAGCAGGAGGGGGACACGTCCATGCGCGCCCTGCTCCGGCAGACCGACTTCCTGTTTTTCTGGACCGCCCGCTTCGTCGCCACCCTGGCCGTACAGATCCAGGCGGTGACCATCGGCTGGCAGGTCTACACCCTGGCCCGCGAGACCGGCCACGACGAGGGTCAGGGCGCCTTCCTGCTGGGCATGGTCGGCCTGGCCCAGTTTATCCCGCTGTTCTTCCTGGCCCTGACCGCGGGCGAGACCGCCGACCGGCATGACCGCAAGGCGATCATGACCGCCGCGATCGGCGTCGACATCCTGTGCGCCGGCGGCCTGGGCCTGCTGGCCTGGTCGGGACATACGGCCCTGTGGCCGATCTTCGCCATCGCCGTGCTGTTCGGGGCCGGGCGCGCCTTCCTGTCGCCGGCCTCCAGCGCCATGGGCCCGATGCTGGTGGCGCGCCCGCTGCTGCCGCGCGCCATCGCCTGGAACTCGCTGTCCTGGCAGAGCGCCTCGATCATCGGCCCGGCCCTGGGCGGCCTGCTGTGCGCGATCTCGCCGGCCGTCGCCTTCGGGGCCTCGGCCGGCCTGTTCCTGCTGGGCGGCCTGTGCCTGCTGGGCATCCGCCAATCGACCAAGCCGGTGGTGCAGCCCGGCTCGCGCTGGACGCTGATCAAGGAGGGCCTGGTCTATACCTGGCGCAACAAGATCGTCTTCGGCTCGATCTCGCTGGACCTGTTCGCCGTGTTGCTGGGCGGGGCCACGGCCCTGCTGCCGGTGTTCGCCCGCGACGTGCTGCATGTCGGCGCGGAGGGCTTCGGCGTCCTGCGCGCCGCCCCAGCCGTGGGCGCGACTCTGGTGGCCGTCGTCCTGGCCAGCCAGCAGATCCGCCGCCGAGCAGGCCTGCTGATGTTCGGCGCCGTGGCGGTGTTCGGTGCGGCCACGGTGGTGTTCGGCCTGTCGCAATGGATGTGGCTGTCGGTGGCGGCCCTGGCGGTGCTGGGCGGGGCCGACATGGTCTCGGTCTATATCCGCCAGACCCTGGTGCAGCTGGTCACGCCCGACCCGATGCGCGGCCGGGTCGCCGCCGTCTCGGGCCTGTTCATCAGCGCCTCCAACGAGCTGGGCGAGTTCGAGAGCGGCGTCGCGGCGCGGTTCCTGGGCCCGGTCGGCGCGGCCGTCTTCGGCGGCGTCGGGGCGCTGGTGGTGACCGGGGCCTGGGCGAAGATGTTCCCGGAACTGCGGAAGGCTGACCGGCTGGAATAGCGGGCCGTGCGTCCTTCGAGGCCCGCTGCGCGGGCGCCTCAGGATGAGGCGCTTTGCTGCTCTGAATTCCTCATCCTGAGGTGCGAGGCGTAGCCGAGCCTCGAAGGACGCACGGCGCTACACCCCCGCCAGCCTCGCCAACGCCTCGCCCGTCATCCGGCGCACGATCCATTCGTCCATCGCCGCCGCGCCCAGGCTGTCGTAGAAGGCGATCGACGGGGCGTTCCAGTCCAGCACGGCCCATTCCAGCCGGCCCAGGTTCTCGTCGACGCAGCGCCTGGCCAGGTTGGCCAGCAGCGCCTTGCCCGCGCCCGAGCCGCGCGCCTGAGGTTGGACGAACAGGTCCTCCAGATAGATCCCGTGCCGGCCGACGAAGGTCGAGAAGTTGTAGAACCACAGGGCGAACCCCACCGGCCGGCCGTCGATCTCGGCGATGTCGCAGAAGGCCTTGGGATTATCGCCGAACAGCGCCACCGTGATGTCGTCCCGCGTCGCCCGCACGTCATCCAGCAGCTTCTCGTAAGCGGCCAGGTCGCGGATGAACTGCAGGATCAAATCGCCGTCGGCGGCGACGGCGGGACGAACCGAGACTTGGGTGGTGACGGGCATATGGCGGTCTCTTCGGACTATCTGGATTTCGTGCTCGAACAGCTGGCCCCGGTCGGGCCGCTGACCTCGCGCCGGATGTTCGGCGGAGTCGGGCTCTACGCCCAAGGCCTGTTCTTCGCCCTGGTGGACGACGACACCCTGTACCTGAAGGGCGACGAGGCCCTGCGCCCCGATTTCGAAGCGGCCGGCAGCATCCAGTTCGCGCCGTTCGGCATGAGCCCGATGGCCTACTGGACGGCGCCCGCCGAGGCGCTGGACGATCCCGACCTGATGGTGGACTGGGCGCGCCGCTCGATCGCCGTGGCGGCGGCGCGGAAGGGGCGGAAACCTTAGCGCGGTGCGTCCTTCGAGGCTCGGCTGCGCCTCGCACCTCAGGATGAGGAGCGAGGGTTGGCTGTGAAATCCTCATCCTGAGGTGCGCGCTCCTGAGCGCGCCTCGAAGGACGCAGGGCGCTACCCGATCACCACGCCCGGCGGCGGGACGCTGTCCTCGGGCACGAAGAAGTCGGGCATCAGGGTGGCGGTCGGGTCGACGCGGTACTGGTCGAAGTCGCGCACGCCCTCGGCGTAGAGGAACGTGTCGTCGATCACGAACTGGCCGGTGAATTCCCGCGAGGGCTTGAGGAACATGGCGTGGGCCGCGTCGGCCATGATCTCGACCGTGCGGCAGTGCTTGAGGCCCTCCTCGCCGGTCAGGGCGAACTGGATGGCGGCGGTGGCGATGGCGGTGCGCGGCCACAGGGCGTTGCAGGCCACGCCGTCGGACCGGAACTCCTCGGCCATGCCCAGCATGCACAGGCTCATATTGTACTTGGCCATCGAATAGGCCACGTGCGGCGCGAACCAGCGGGGCTTGATGTCCAGCGGCGGCGACAGCGCCAGGATGTGCGGGTTGGCCGCCTTCTTCAGGTGCGGCAGGCAGATCTTCGAGGTCAGGAACGTGCCGCGTCCGTTGATCTGGTGCATCAGGTCGTAGCGCTTCATGTCCGTCGACAGCGTGCCGGTCAGCGAGATCGCCGAGGCGTTGTTGACGCAGATGTCGATGCCGCCGAACGTCTCGACCGCCTTGTCGACCGCGGCCTGGACGCTGGCCTCCTCGCGCACGTCGACCACCAGCGGCAAGGCCTTGCCGCCGGCCGCCTCGATCGCCTCGGCGGCGGTGTAGATGGTGCCCGGCAGCTTGGGATGGGCCTCGGCGGTCTTGGCGGCGACGACGATGTTGGCGCCGTCGCGGGCGGCGCGCAGGGCGATGGCCAAGCCGATGCCGCGCGAGGCGCCGGTGATGAAGAGGGTCTTGCCAGCTAGGCTCATGCTTCTGCTCTCGATGCGGTTCTGGCCAGGATGGCCCCGGCCCGGGCGATCACACGGTGGACGGGACCCTGATCCTTCAGCGCGGGCCCGGCAAGGCGGATGAATCGGCGTCAGCCCCCCGCGCCGGCGGTCTCCACCGACAGCGTCCAGAGCCGCTCGGCCGCCTCGGGATCCAAGGCGTGGGGCATGACCCCGGCCCACGGGTGTTCCTTGCTCCACGGGACGGCCTGGGCCAGGTCCTCCAGATAGAGCCCGCCGACGCCTTCCAGTTCATCGCCCACGGCGGCCCAGACGCTGGTCGAGGCGCCCTGCTGCGGGGTCTTGAAGCCGGCGCGCGGCTTGCCGTCGTCGTCCAGCCAGCCCAGGGCCTTCTGCTCATCGAGCGGCAGGTGGCGCTGCAGCGGCGTGAAGATGCCGCCCGGCATCACCGCATTGGCCCGCACGCCCTGGTCGCTGAACCGCCTGTCGAAGCCTACGGCGAACAGGGCGTTGGCGGTCTTGGCCTGGCCGTAGCTTTCCCACTTGTCGTAAGGGTGCGAGCGGAAATGCGGGTCGTCGAAGTTCATCGGCGCGCGGCGATGGCCGATCGACGACAGCGACACCAGGCGCGAGGTCTTGCCGGACCGTCGGGCGCCCGCCGTCAGGTTCGGGGCCAGCAGCACCGACAGCAGGAAGTGGCCGAAATGGTTCGTGCCGATCTGCATCTCCAGCCCGTCTTCGGTATAGGCGAGCGGGCAGGCCATGACCCCGGCGTTGTTGATCAGCAGGTTCAGCGGCCGCTCGCCCCAGCGCGCGGCGAAGGCGCGGATCGACTGAAAGCTGGAAAGGTCCAGCATCGACCAGGAAACCTTCCCCTTGGCGGTCTTGGCGATGTCCGCCACTGCCGCCTCGGCCAGGTCGGGCTTGCGCACCGCGATCACCACCTCGGCCCCCGTTTCGGCCAGGGCGCGAGCGGTCTCGACGCCGATGCCGGTGGCCCCGCCGGTGACGATGGCGACCTTGCCGGCCAGGTCATGGCCGCCGACCACGTCGCGAGCGTCGGTATAGGCCCCGAACGGGGATTTGATGCGGTCGGCCATGATGCGTTTCTTCCCTGCGGTCTTTTTGACGGTGACGGACGCTACAGCTGCAAGACCAGGATCCCCAAGGCGATCGCCAGGCACAGGGGCCCGTAGGCCCGACGATTGAGCGTCGCGAACGGCGTGCCCTCGGCGTAGCGGAAGACGGGCGGGACATAGGACGCCAGGCCCCGCCCTGCGAAGATGGCGAACAAGGCCCAGCGCGCCGCGCCCAACGCCCCGTCCCAGCGGGTCTGCGTCAAGCTGGACAGGGCCAGGACGCCGCCGGCCGCCAGCGCCGCCGCGACCGCGGCGGAAGCCAGGAAACCTGGAGCGCGCATGCCCCGCGTACGGCCCACCACATGCTCGACCATCGAGGCCTCGTCATGGCCGGGCCAGCGGCCGCCGAACCCCCAATAGAGGTGGATCCCGGCGAGGGCGAACAGGGCCGCCGCCAGGATCAGGGCCAGCGCCACCTCAGCCGACCTTGCTGAAGTCGGGCGCGCGACGCTCGGCGAAGGCCATGAAGGCTTCGCGGGCCTCGGCGGTCTGCAGACGCTGGCCGAACAGCTCGCCTTCCTTGTCCATCAGCGCCGAGATCGCCTCAGCGTCGCGCATCAGCGACTTGGTCGTCGTCAGGGCGCCCAGCGGACGCTTGGCCAGTTGGTCGGCGGCGGCACGGGCCTTGGCGCGCAGCTCGTCCAGCGGCACGCAAGCGTTGGCGATCCCCCAGGCCGCGGCCGTCTCGCCGCTGACCGCCTCGCCCAGGGCGAACATGGCGTAGGCCCGGGCGTGGCCGATGCGGGCCGGCAGCAGCCAGCTGGAGGCGGCCTCGGGCACCAGGGCCAAGTTGACGAAGGGCGTGGTCAGCCTGGCGTCGGGACTGGTGAACACCAGGTCGCAATGCAGCAGCATGGTCGTGCCCACGCCCACGGCCTGGCCCTGAACGGCGGCGACCAGCGGCCGGGTCGCCTTCGCCAGGTTCTTCAGGAACCGCATCACGTGGCGCTCGCCGGTGAAGGCGCCGGTGGCCTGGGCCGCGAAGTCCTGCAGGTCGTTGCCGGCGCTGAAGCTGTCGCCGTCGGCCTGGAACACCACCACCCGCACGGTCGGGTCGCTCTCGGCCTGCTCCAGGCTGTCGGCCAGAACGCCGTACATGGCGTTGGAAAGGGCGTTCTTCTTGTCCGGCCGCGCCAGGGTGAGGGTCATCACGCCGGCGTCGATTTCGACCTTAACGTGGTCGGTCATGCGGGGTCTCCTTTGGGGAACTTGGTTTGCAGGCTGCTCAGCCAGCGCGACACGACGGCGATCTCGTCGTCCGTGAAGCCGGCGGTCAGGTGGGCGTTGAGGCCTTCGACGCCGGCCTTGGCGTCCTCGCGGGCCTCGCGCCCCTTGTCGGTGAGATAGAGGCGCAGGGCGCGGCCGTCCTTGGGGTCGGGCCGGCGCTCGACCAGCTCGGCGCGGACCATGCGGTCGACGAGGCCCGTCATGGCCGAGGGCGCCAGGTCCAGGGCCTCGGCGGCCTCGCCGATCAGGGCCCCGTCCTTCTGCCCCAGCACGAACAGGGCCCCGGACTGGGCGGCGGTCAGCCCACCCTTGGCCGCCATCTTGGCCTCGACATAGCGCTGCACCCGCCGGTGGGCGACATTGAGCAGGAACACCAGGCGGCGGTCGGGAGGCGTGGTCATGGCGCCATGGTTATAGTTCGCGCGCGAAATATCAAACGAATGTTTCGACCATTCGACGAAAACATTCAACCAGTTGGTTGACTCTCGATGGGCCGCGCTACACATTCAACCACATGGTTGAATTACTTACCCCCCAATTGGACAGCGTCTTCCACGCCCTCGGCGACGCCACCCGCCGCCGGATGCTGCGCGAACTGGTGAACGGCGAACGGACGGTCGGCCAGCTGGCCGAACCGTTCTCGATCTCGCTGGCCGCCGCCTCCAAGCACATCAAGGCCCTGGAAAGCGCCGGCCTGATCCAGCGCGAGGTCCGCGGCCGCACGCACCTGTGCCGCCTCGACCCCGGCCCGCTGGCCACGGCCCACGAGTGGCTGAACTTCTACGAGCACTTCTGGACCGGCCGTCTGGACGTGCTCGACCGGCTCCTTCGCGAGGAGGACGCCCGCAACGCCCCGCCCCCGAAACAAGGAGACGACCAATGAGCGACCTTGCGACCCTTTCCGCCTATGGCGAACTGATCGAGCCCCTGACCCTGAAGATCCAGCGCCTGCTGCCCGGTCCCGTCGACCGCGTCTGGGCCTATCTCACCCAGAGCGAGCTGCGTCGCCAATGGCTGGCGGCCGGCCAGATGGAGATGAAATCCGGCACGCCGTTCGAACTGGTCTGGCGCAACGACGAACTGAGCGACCCGCCCGGCGCGCGGCCCGACGGCTTCGGGGCCGAGCATCGCCTGGAAAGCCGGATCCTGGCGCTGGAGCCCAACCGAAAGCTGGCCTTCACCTGGAACCAGGGCGAGGTTTCGTTCGAGCTGGAGCCGGCCGGCGACAAGGTGCTGCTGACGGTCATCCACCGCCGCCTGCCCGACCAAGCCCAGCTGCTGAACGTCAGCGCCGGCTGGCACGCCCACCTCGACGTGCTGGTCACCAGGATCAGCGGCAAGCCGCAGACGGCGTCGTTCTGGGACGGCTGGAGCAAGCTCAAGGCCGAGTACGAAAAGCGGCTGTCGGCTTGATCACGGCTGGGGACAGGCGCATGCGCCTGTCCCCAATCTCGGACCCTAGCCCGCCGCGCGGTACCAGTTCACCCCGTCGGCGTCCGCCTCGCGCGTCGCCAGGCCGCGCCCGATCAGGCAGTTGAGGTGAGCCAGGGCCTCGCCCGTGGCCATGCCCAGCAGATCGGGACCGATCGGCCGGGCGAACAGCGCGCCGAACACGTCGACCGCCCGCTTGGGCTCGGCCAGCTTTCCGGCCAACCGCCCCAGCCCCCGCTCGTGGCCCGAGATCAGGCCGTCGATCCGGGCGTGCAGCCCGCGGAACGGATCGTTGTGGGCCGGCAACACCAGCACCGTGTCCGGCACGGTCGCCCTCACCTTGGCCAGCGAGGTCAGCCAGTCGCTCAGCGGATCGGCGTCCGGCTCGGTCGGGAACACCGAGACGTTGGACGAGATCCTGGGCAACACCTGGTCGCCGGAGATCAAGACGCCCAGCGCCTCGCACCACAGGCAGGCGTGGTCGGGCGAGTGGCCCTGGCCAGTCACCACCCGCCAGTCGTGGTCGCCGATGCGGAACACCTCCCCGTCGGTCATCCGGCGGTAGCTGTCAGGTAGTTGGTAGATCATCTTGCCGAAGCCGCCGAACCGGGCCTTGTAGTTCTCGATCGCCTCCTCGTCCCAGCCCGCGGCGCGGAAGAACCGCACCCCGTCCTCGGGCGCCTCGCGACCGGTGTCGGCCACCAGCATCCGGCACTGGAAGTACTCCAGCCGGGTCATCCACAGGCGGACGTCAAACTTGCGTGCGATCCAGCCGGCCAAGCCCACATGGTCCGGATGCAGATGGGTGACGATCACCCGGGTGATCGGCCGCCCGTCCAGGGCCCCGGCGAAGGCCGCGCGCCAGGCCTGCGAGGTCTCCTTGGTCTGAAAGCCGGTGTCGACCACCGCCCAGCCCTCGCCGTCGGCGATCGCCCAGACATTGATGAAGCCCAGCGAGCCGCCCAGCGGCTGGCGCAGCCACAGGACGCCGGGTGCTACCTCGACCGCTTGGCCCGATCCGGTTTCCGGCGCGGTCTCAAACGGATAGACCAGCCTCGGCCTGTGCGTTTTTTCGGCCGGTTCGGGCGCATCTTCCTCGATCCCGTCCCGCATTTGCGTCCTCCGGTCGCGGCCATCGTCATGATTGCGCCCCCGTCGGACGACATCTTGACCCTCGATGCAAGCGGGCCTTAAGTCCGCCGCGAGGAATTTACCCCAGGAGACGTACCCCATGAGGCCCATCGCGATCGGCTTGACGGCCGCCCTCGCGCTCGCCGCGCTCGTTCCCGCCACCGTGATCTCGGCGGCGAAGGACAAGGAAAAGCCGGCCGCCGTCGACGCCAAGGCCCGCGAGGCCGGCATGAAGGCCGCGCCGGACGTCGCCAAGGCCGCCGGCATTTCGTGCACCGTCACGGACGCCCGCCTGATCGGCAACGACAAGAAGACCAGCACCGACTATTACGAAGTCGCCTGCCAGCAGGGCCTGGGCTTCGCGCTGCTGGCCAAGAAGGACGCCGCGCCCCAGGCCTACAGCTGCCTGGAGACCGCCCAGCCCGGCGCCGACGGCAAGCCCAGCGCCCTGGCCTGCCTGCTGCCCGCCAACGCCGATCCCAAGACCGGCCTGGTGCCGTACCTGGCCAAGGCCAACACGCCCTGCGACATCCAGAACGCCCGCGCCATCGGCGCCGGCGCCAAGAACGCCTATTTCGAAGTCGCCTGTAAGGGCGGCGCCGGCTACATCGTCCAGACCTCGGCCCCGATCAATGTCGACCAGGACGTCACGGTCAACAGCTGCCTGCTGTACGAGGAAGGCGGCAATGTCAGCTGCAAGCTGACCGACAAGGCCACCCAGCTGGCCGTCGTCGACCAGCTGAACGCCGCGGCGGGCAAGAGCTGCGCGATCAAGGACAAGCGCTACATCCTCAGCACCAAGACGGACAACTACTTCGAAGTCGCCTGCCAGGACGGCAAGGGCTACGTGCTGCAGCAGGCCGCGGCCGGCGGCGCGCTGGTCAAGGCCATCGACTGCGCCCAGGCCGGCTTCGTCGGCGGCGGCTGCACCCTGAGCGACGCCGTGGCGGCCCAGACCGAACAGGCCGGCCTCTACAGCAAGCTGGCCACCAAGGCCGGCTTCGACTGCAAGGTCGAGAAGTACGGCATGCTGCCCAGCAACGACCCCCGCAAGGAGATCGTCGAGCTGAAGTGCTCCAACCGTCCGGACGGCGGCATCGGCATCTTCACCGGGACCGGCAACACCGTCTACGACTGCGTGACCTCGGAAATGAACGGCTATCGCTGCAGCTTCACCAAGCCGGACGCGGTCTATCCGCGCCTGACGGCCGACCTGAAGGGCCTGGGCAAGGGCAGCTGCACCGTCTCCGGTTCGCGCATCATCGGCCAGACCGCCACCCAGGGCTTCGTCGAAGTCGCCTGCTCGGACGGGCTGCCGGGCTGGGTGATGGCCTATCCGCTGAACCAGACCGCGCCCAAGCCGGCCGAACTGCTCTCGTGCCTGCAGGCCAAGGGCGTGGGCGGCGGCTGCAAGCTGCCGACCAACGCCACCAAGGGCTGATCGAGACTCAAGCCTGAAACAGCAAGCCCGCCGGGAGCGATCCCGGCGGGCTTTTTGCTGACCCGTCCGATGGCGACAAGCGGCCCCTAGAAGCCCGCCCCGACCTTCTCCAGGCCCGCGGCCATCTGCTTCAGGCGCTTGTCCAGCTCGGCCATGGTGCGGTTCAGGGCGCCTTCGTCGTCGCGCCAGACCTGCAGGGTGCGGCCCCAGACCGCCGACATGGCGGCCAGTCGGGCCGGGGTGGCGTCGAGACCGGCGGCCTCCAGAACGGCCCGGGCGGTCCTGGGAAAGCGCAGGGCCGAGACCACCGGACTTTCGGACCGGCTGATGGCGATCAGGGCGGCGCGATGCGGCTCCATCGCCTCGATCCGGGCCATGGCCGCGTCGAACAGCCGGTCATGGGCGCTGGCGTCGTCCGCCGACACGGTGGCCAGGGCCGCGCGGTCGAAGCGGGCGGCCAGGTGGTTGAGCACCGCGCCCTTGCCGTCGGCCCGGGCGTAGAGCTCGGCGAACGGGACTTCGGCCTTCAGGGCGATGTCGCGCAGGCTGACCTGCGTCCACGGCCGGTCGGCGGCCAGGGCGAGCGCGGCGGCGGCGGCGCGGTCGAGAATGTCTTCAGCGGTGCTCATGGCTGCTGAGATGGCGGGTGAGCGGGGCGCTTACAAGAACCCTCTCCAAGGGGGAGAAGACGGCTATGCCCCCAGCTCCACCGACCGGTTCACCGCCGCCTCCAACGCGCGCGGCAGCAGGTCGCCGAAACCGCCCTCGCCCATCAGCACATTCAGGGCCGCGGCGGTGGTGCCGCCGGGCGAGGTGACCTGCCGGCGCAGCTCGGCCGGTTCCTCGCCGCCCTGGCCCAGCAGGGCCGCCGCCCCGACGATGGTGGCCCGCGCCAGCCTGGCCGAGTCGGCCGGGTCCAGGCCCTGGTCCGCGCCCGCCGCCTCCAGCGCCTCGATGAAGGCGTAGAGATAGGCCGGGGCAGAGCCGGAAACCGCCGTCGCGGCGTGCATCAGCGCCTCATCCTCGAGGTCGACCGTTGTAGCGACGGGGTCCAGTAGGGCATGGGCGCGGGCCCGGGCCTCGATCGTGTCGGCGACGATGCTGGCCGTGCCCAGGCCGATGGCGACGGCGGTGGTCGGCATCACCCGGGCCACGGCCCGGCCCCCGAACGCCTCAGAGATGTCGGCCGCGCGCACTCCGGCGGCGATCGAGACGATCACCGCGTCGGGCGCCAGGTGCGGGAAGACATCGGCCACGGCCTCGCGCCAGATCTGCGGCTTGACGGCCAGCAGCACGGTCTTGGCGGAGGCCAGCGCTTCGAGCGGCGGGTTGACCGTCGCGCCCGGGAAGGCGGCGGGGTCGGCGTTGGGGTCGCGGATGATCAGCTCGCTGGCGGCGAACGCCCCGGCCTTGGCCCAACCCGCGATCAGGGCCCCGCCCATGCGCCCGGCGCCGAGGAGAAGGATGGGGGTGGTCATGAGAAGGCTCCGCTAAACTGGAAGCGGCCTGCCTAGCAGGTCATGCTCCAGGGAGCGAGCCGGGGACATGCCCTTGCGGCGTGTCCCCATTCCAGATCGGCGCGTCGGGTGGGGACACGCCGCAAGGGCATGTCCCCGATCCTAAGCCTGGCCGACGGTCTCGAACATGCAGGCGGCCATGGCCTCGTCCGGGGTCTTGGCGCCGTGCAGCAGGAAGTCGAAGGCGGGGTAGAAGCGGTCGGCGGCTTCCACCGCCGCGTCGATCATCGAGGCTGCCTGGGCCATGGTCGGGCGCTCGCCGGCCGGCAGGGCCAGGGCGTGGCGGAACACCACCTCGCCGTCCTCGGTCCAGACCTCGAAATGGCCCAGCCAGACGCGCTGGTTGATCATCGACAGCAGCTGGTAGGCGCTGGGGCGCTTGGTCTTGCTGGCGCGCAGGTCCAGCGACAGGCACAGCTGCAGGCAGTCGGCCTCGGGCCGCCAGGCGAACCACAGCTCGTAGTCCTTCCAGTCGCCGGTCAGGGCGAAGGCCAGGTCGCCGTCCTCGGTGCGGTCGAACGTCAGGTTCTCCGCCGCCAGCACATGCTCCACCACTTCCAGCGGATCCATCGCCAGCAGGACGTCGTCTTCTTCCGGTTGGGTGTCCATTAGACCCTTTGACCCCCGGGGAGAGACGGGTCGTGGGACCCGACCAAATCACCCACTGCGAGGACTCTAATCTGCTTCGCGGGCGGCGTCACAACCGCCTTCACGTCGAACGGGAACGAAACTCGCCTATTCGGCCGCGTTATCGCTACCAGGATTGGCCTTCCTGGCCGGGGTTTTCTTGACCTTCAGCGCCGCGACTTCCTCGCGAAGCGCCGCCACCTCGGCCTTCAAGGCTTCGAAATCGTCGCGCCGGATCAGGTCGAACTCGGCGGCCAGGCGATCGGCCTGGGCCCGCATGGCGGTCTTGGCTTCCTCGCCGGCGGTCTGGGCGATGCCCATGGCGGCCTGGGTCAGCTTGGCGAATTCGTCGAGGAAGGGGTTTTGGCTGTGCATCGGATTCCCAAAGCCCGGCGGGGGGCGCGGCGCGGTTCGTCGCGCGTCTTATATGGGAAAGGAAGGATGAAAGCGAAGAGCGAACGCGGTAGAGGTGCGACCCTCTGTCCGTCCGGAGCGCTCGCGGCGTGATCTTCCCCGACATCGACCCCATCATCCATATCGGCCCCTGGGCCCTGCAGTGGGGGCCGCTGGCCCTGCGCTGGTACGCCCTGGCCTATGTCGCCGGCATCCTGCTGGGTTGGCAGTACGCGATCCGGCTGGTCCGGAACGCCGGGCTCTGGGGCGGCCAGAAACCCACCGCTACCTCGCTGCAGATCGACGACCTGGTGCTGTGGATCACCCTGGGCATCATCCTGGGCGGCCGGATCGGCTACATCCTGTTCTACATGCTGGTCAACGACGGCCAGCGGGCCAGCCTGGCGCAGGATCCGCTGTCGGTCTTCAAGATCTGGGAGGGCGGCATGTCCTTCCACGGCGGCTTCCTGGGGGTCTGCGCGGCGGTCGCCCTGTTCGCCCGCCAGCAGAAGATCGACATTCTCCGACTGGGCGACCTGGTCGCGCCGGTGGCGCCCATCGGCCTGTTCTTCGGCCGCTGCGCCAACTTCATCAATGGCGAGCTCTGGGGCCGGGTCACCGACCACCCGTTCGGCATGGTGTTCTGCAACGACACCATCCGCGCGGCCAACCGGGGCGTCTGTCCCGCCGGCGAGCTGCCGCGCCATCCCAGCCAATTGTACGAGGCCGCGCTGGAAGGCGTCCTGCTGTTCCTGATCCTGAACTTCGCGGTCTACCGGCTGAAGTGGCTGCGCCGCCGCGGCGCGCTCGTGGCGACCTTCCTGATCTGTTACGGCCTGTTCCGCGCCCTGCTGGAGAACGTCCGCAACCCCGACCACGGCATGCCCGCCTTCCCGTTCGGCCTGACCATGGGGATGATGTTGTCGATCCCGATGCTGCTGGTCGGCGCGGCGCTGCTGTGGCGGGCCCTGCGCGCGCCGGTTCCCGCCGCCGCCGCGGACGATCATGAGCCTGCTTGACCGCCTGCGGGCCCAGATCGCCCAGGACGGCCCGATCAGCGTCGCCGAATACGTCACCCGCTGCCTGCACGATCCGCGCGACGGCTATTACGCCACCCGCCCCGCGCTGGGTGAGGACGGCGACTTCCTGACCGCGCCGGCCGTCAGCCAGATGTTCGGCGAGCTGATCGGCCTGTGGATCCTGGAAACCTGGACCCTTATGGGCCGGCCGGCGCCGGTGCGGCTGGTGGAGATCGGGCCGGGGGACGGGACGCTGATTTCCGACATCCTGCGCGCCGCGCGGCTGCTGCCCGAGTTCCTGGCCGCCGCCGACCTGCGGCTGGTCGAGGTCTCGCCGCCGCTGCGTCGGGTCCAGGCCGCCAAGCTGGCGAACGCGCCCGTGACGCCGCGCTGGGCCGACCGCCTGGAGGCCGTGCCGGCCGGCGCGCCGCTGCTCCTGGTGGCCAACGAGGTGCTGGACTGCCTGCCTGCGCACCAGTTCGTGCGGACGCTGGACGGCTGGGCCGAGCGGGTGGTCGGGCTGGATGAGCACGGGAACCTGGCGTTCGGGCTGAAACACTTAGGTCCTCCCCCTGTGGGGGAGGATCTGGAACCCGGCGTTGTCGTGGAATCATCCCCCGCCCAGGCCGCCCTCGGCTCCGAGATCGGCCACCGCGTCGCCCGCGACGGCGGGGCGGCGCTGCTGATCGACTACGGCCGCGACGCGCCGGGACCGGGCGACACGCTGCAGGCGCTGAAGGCGCACACCAAGGTCTCGCCGCTGGCCCAGCCCGGCCAGGCCGACCTGACCGTCTGGGCCGACTTTCCCGCCGTGCTGGCCGCCGCCGCCGAGGCGGGCGCCACGACGGGACCCATCCTGCCCCAGGGCGCGTTCCTGCAGGGCCTGGGGATCGATCAGCGCGCCCAGGCCCTGGCCGCCGCGCGGCCTGACCAAGCCGACAAGCTGGCCCGGCAACTTGATCGCCTGACCGGCGCCGCCCAGATGGGACAGCTGTTCAAGGCGGTCTGCCTGTCCGCTCCCGGACTTTCTCCTCCGCTCTTCGAGGGCCCTTGACCATGACCGACCTGCCCACCGTCCAGTCGCCCCTGCTGGCCGCCGTCGCCGGGGTCAGGCATGCGTTCTTCACCCGCCAGGGCGGGGTCTCGACCGGGGTCTACGCCAGCCTCAACGTCGGGCGCGGCAGCCAGGACGATCCGGCCGACGTCGCCGAGAACCGCGCCCGAGCCGCGGCCTGGTTCGGGGCCGCGCCCGAAGACCTCAACACCTGCTTCCAGATCCACTCGACCATCGCCATCGTCGCCGACGGCTCGTGGGGCGACGTGCGGCCGCAGGGCGACGCGGTGGTGACGCGGACGCCGGGCGTGGTCTGCGGCGCCCTGCACGCCGACTGCGCGCCGGTGCTGATCGCCGATCCGGTCGCCAGGGTGGTCGCCGCCGCCCACGCCGGCTGGCGCGGCGCCCTGGACGGCGTCGTCCAGGCCGCGGTCGACCAGATGACGGCCCTGGGCGCCGAGCCCTCGCGCATGGTCGCCGCCGTCGGCCCCTGCATCGGGCCGCAATCCTACGAGGTGGGGCTGGAGTTCCTGCAGCGCTTCGAGGCCGACAGCCCCGGCTCCGGCCGATTCTTTTCGCCCGGCGCAGCCGACGACAAGCGCCTGTTCGACCTGCCGGCCTTCGTTCTGGACCGCCTGGACACGGCCGGCGTCGGACAAAGCGAATGGATCGGCCGCGACACTCGCACCGAGCCGGACCTGTTCTTTTCGAACCGCAGGGCCTTCCTGGCCGGGGAGTCCGACTACGGACGACTTCTGTCGGCGATCGCCCTCGAAGCGTGAGTATGTCGAATAAGCAGAATCTGGCGAGACTCGGGGTTGTTCCCGCGCCCGGGACTGCTAGAAGCCCCCGCAACGGCGACACCCCTCCCCGAGACAAAACCATGAAGCTGCTGTCCGGCAACTCGAACCGCACCCTGGCCCAGGCCATCGCGGAATATCTCGACATGCCGCTGACCCGCGCCCAGGTGCGCCGGTTCGCCGACCTGGAGGTGTTCGTCACCATCGACGAGAACGTGCGGGGCGAGGACGTCTTCGTCATCCAGTCGACCAGCTATCCGGCCAACGACAACCTGATGGAACTGTTGATCTGCATCGACGCCCTGAAGCGCGCGTCGGGCAAGCGGATCACGGCCGTGCTGCCCTATTTCGGCTACGCCCGCCAGGACCGCAAGACCGGGGGCCGCACCCCGATCTCGGCCAAGCTGGTGGCTAACCTGATCACCCGCTCGGGCGCCGACCGCGTGCTGACGATGGATCTCCACGCCGGCCAGATCCAGGGCTTCTTCGACATCCCGACCGACAACCTGCTGCCCTCGCGCCTGCTCGCCGACGACATCCACAAGCGCTACAAGATGGGCGACGACCTGATGGTCGTCTCGCCGGACGTCGGCGGCGTGGTGCGGGCCCGCGCCCTGGCCAAGCGCCTGAACGACGCCGACCTGGCCATCGTCGACAAGCGCCGCTCCGCCCCCGGCGAGAGCGAGGTGATGAACATCATCGGCGACGTGAAGGACCGGCGCTGCATCCTGTTCGACGACATCGTCGATTCGGCCGGCACCCTGTGCAACGCCGCCGCCGCCCTGATGGCCCACGGCGCCAAGTCGGTCTCGGCCTATGTCACCCACGGGGTGCTGTCGGGCGCCGCCGCCGACCGGGTGGCCAATTCGGTGCTGACCGAGCTGGTGGTCACCGACTCGATCGAGGCTTCGGACACGGTCAAGGCGTGCCCCAAGATCCGCTACGTGTCCTGCGCGCCGCTGATCGGCGAGGCCATCCGCCGGATCGCCAACGAGGAATCGGTCTCCAAGCTGTTCGACTGAGGACGCTCGGCGAACCCGTCTCTTTGGGCTGAAACGCAACCTTGACGGTTGAGCTTGTCAAGACATGGTTAACGGGCTGACTGTCACAATATCGCCCGCGCGCCAGTGATAAGGCGGGCGCCTTATGTCATTGGGGATGTTTTCGGGATGCTTTCCACCACGCGTACGCGCGCCGCGCTGACGGCCATCGCCGTGGTCGCCGCCACCTTGCTGGCCAGCTGCGAGACGCCGCCCCCGCCTCCGCCGCCCCTGGTCGCCGCCCCGCCCGCCCCGCCGCCGATCACCCTGTCGTCCAGCATCGTCGAGAAGGCCAGCGCCTTCCGCGGCTACATGCAGCGGGCCGGCGCGATCGGCGCCACCTTCGAGAACCCCGACCAGATCCAGGCGTCGCTGAAGGTCGGCGTCGGCTACGAGCCCAAGCAGTTCCTGTCGGGCGCCACCGCCTATGCCGCCGTCCTGGCCCTGCAGGACCCGACCTACGTGGCCTCGGTGCGCGCGTTCGCGACCGATCCCGCTCAGCGCCAGTCGATCATCAACCAGCTCGTCGCCGATCCCGCCTACGCCGTCGGCTTCAAGGGCAGCGACACGGCCGCCGGCCGGATCATCGACACGCTCGGCGCCAGCGGCCTGCAGCTCTACACCGCCGGCAAGGCCGTGAAGCAGGCGGCCTATGACGTCCAGCGCGCGAAGTGGTCGACCCTGCCGGTCCTCGACCGCGACGGCCGCCTAGCCTACGCCAAGACCATGTCGGCGACCCCCGGCCTGGCCGACAGCGCCGACGTGGCGGCCCTGCAGCAGGCCTCGATGGGCGGCGTGCCGCTGGTGCCCGCGCCGCCGGCCGATCCCGCCGCCGCCGTTACGGTCTCCGGCCCCCGTTCGGCCCCGCCGCCCTACAAGCCGCTGGTGATCCGCGGCCTGGCCGTGGCCGCGCTGGCCGCCCTGGGCTACGCCGGCGACGACAAGTTGCCCCTGATCGAAGCCGTGATGGCCGAGCCGGCCAGCGCCATGTGCCTCAACATGGCCAAGCTGAACCTCTACCAGTGCCTGGCCGTGGCCAAGCCGCACTATGAGGACGTGTTCTGCCTGGGCCAGCACATCATGATCGACACCGGCATGTGCGTGCTCAAAGCTTCGGGCGCCGCCCTGCCCTACGAGCCGCCGCCCCCGCCCAAGCCGGAGCCGGTGGTGACCAAGAAGAAGCCCGTCGCCAAGAAGAAGGCGTCGGCGTCGGCAAAGAAGAAGAGCTAAGGCTGCTTCCTTCTCCCGCTGCGGGAGAAGGTGTCAGCGAAGCTGACGGATGAGGGGTCGCACCGGCCAGGGCCGTGCGGCCCCTTTTCGTTGGGCGTTTGAGAGAGCCCTCATCCGACCTCCTTCGGAGGCCGCCTTCGCCCGCAGGGGCAGAAGGCGCGATCTTGGGGCCCGTTGCATCGGACGGCCGCTGCGTGTATGGAGCGCGACCCAAAAACGTCGACCGGGCGAGGCAATCCAGTCTTGTGCGGCGGCTTCGCATTTCGAGAGCATGGGGCTCTCCAGAGAGACAAGACATGGCCGAGATCATTCTCAACGTCGAACTCCGCGACCGCGCCGGCACCGGCGGCTCGCGCGAAACCCGCCGCCAGGGCAAGGTCCCCGGCGTGCTGTACGGCGGCAACAAGGCCCCGGTGAACATCGCCGTGAAGGGCAACGAATTCCGCAAGGCGCTCTACACCGGCAAGCTGCTGGGCCACCTGGTGACCCTGCAACACGGCGACGAGAAGCAGTCGGTCATCGCCAAGGCCGTGCAGTTCCACCCCGTCACCGACGAGCCGATGCACTTCGACCTGTACCGCGTCGGCGAGCACCAGCTGATCAAGATCGAAGTGCCGGTGCACTTCAAGAACCACGACATCTCGGTCGGCCTGAAGAAGGGCGGCACGCTGGAAGTCATCCGCCACGTGGTCGAGCTGGCCTGCCCGGCCGACAAGATTCCCGAAGAGCTGGTCATCGACCTGGCCTCGCACGACATCGGCGACACCATCCGCATCTCGGAAGTGAAGCTGCCGGAAGGCGTGCGCCCGGCCCAGGACCGCGACTTCGTGATCGCCAACCTGAAGGCCTCGGCCGCTTCGCAATCGAACGAAGGCGACACGACGACCGCCGAAGCCTAAGGGCTTTTGGGTCGGGTCTCCGATCCGATATTCAGAACGGGCGGGCTTCGCGGCCCGCCCGTTTTTCGTTCCGGCGTGGGCAGTGCCACGAAACCTCGTCCTTCGACAAGCTCAGGATGAGGTTTCGAATGCGGGCTTTCCGTCGTCCTCATCCTGAGCTTGTCGAAGGACGAGGACGCCCCTACACGCTGGCCGTCAAAGTGGAAGCAAGCCGATGTCCATGCTGATCCTCGCCGGCCTCGGCAATCCCGAGCCGAAATACGAGAAGAACCGGCACAATGTCGGGTTCATGGCGGTGGACGCCCTGGCCCGCAAATGGGGCACGGCGCCGTGGCGCTCGCGCTTCCAGGGGCTGGCCTGCGAGGGCCAGGTCTCGACGCCGAACGGCCCCGTCAAGCTGCTGCTGCTCAAGCCGAAGACCTTCTACAACGAGAGCGGCCGGGCCGTGGGCGAGGCGATGAAGTTCTTCAAGCTGGCGCCCAGCGACGTGATCGTCTTCCACGACGAGATCGACATGGCGCCCGGCCGTTTCCGGATGAAGGCCGGCGGCGGGGCGGCGGGCAACAACGGCGTGCGCTCGATCACCAGCCAGATCGGCGACGCCTTCCGCCGCGGCCGGATCGGCGTGGGCCATCCGGGCCACAAGGACGCGGTCATGCACTATGTGCTGGGCGACTTCCACAAGGTCGAGCACCAGTGGCTGGACCCGATGCTGGACGCCCTGGCCGACGCCCTGCCCTTCGCGGCGGCCGGCGACGACGAGCGCTACCAGGCCGAGGTGCTGCGCCTGGCCCCCGCGCCCAAGGCCGATCCCAAAAAGGCGGCGCGCCAGGCCGAATAGTCGCTCTGAACGCGCCAAAGATTGACCTTCGCGCGCCGCCGGGACAAAGACCCAAGGTAGCGCTTGGAGTCTCCTATGCTGCCCCTGATCGGTCCGTCCCTGATCTTCTCGATCATCCTGTGCGTCCACGTCGTGCGTACGCATCAGCAGATGTACTGGCTGTGGATCATCCTGGCGTTCCCCTATGTCGGCGGGCTGGTCTATCTGCTGGCGGTCGTGGCGCCGGAGTTCTTCGGCGGGGCCAAGGCGCGCCAGGTCGGCCAGGCGGCGCGCGACATCCTTGATCCGCAGCGCGAATACCGCGCGGCGACCCAGGCCGTCGACGACGCGCCGACCGTGGCCAACCGCGCCCGCCTGGCCTCGGCCGCGGCGGGCCTGGGCAGGCACGCCGAGGCCGAGCGCCTGTACGCCGAAGCCCTGCAGGGCATGTACGCCGACGATCCGCAGCTGCTGCTGGGACGGGCCAACGCCCTGATCGAGCTGGATCGCGCCGCCGAGGCGTTGCCGCTGCTGGAGGGCTTGAGCGCCCAGTCGCCGGCCGCGCGCACGCCGAACGTGGCCCTGGCCATGGGCCGCGCCTATCACGCCCTGGGCCGCCACGCCGAGGCCGACACCGCCCTGCGCTGGGCGGCGGCGCATCTGCCGGGCTTCGAGGGCATGGCCCGCTACGCGGTGTTCCTGGCCCAGACGGGCCGCAAGGACGAGGCGCGCGACGCCCTGGCCGAGATCGACAAGCGGCTGGCCAAGACCCATTCGCACTTCCGCAAGGAAGCCCGCGGCTGGCGCGACCTGGCGGCGGCGGCGATGGGGTGATCCTTAACGGTCGTCATCCTCGGACTTGTTCCGAGGATGACAGGCGAGGCTCAGCTGCGCTCGCGACCGTCACCGACCACCAGGTGGCCCAGCCAGCTGACCACGCCGACCACCACCGAGCCGAAGATCCCGGCCCACAGGCCGTCGACGGCGAAGCCCCGCAGCAGCCAGCCGACCAGGCCCAGCATCGCGGCGTTCACGACCAGCAGGAACAGGCCCAGGGTCACCACCGTGGCCGGCAGGGTGAGCATCACGACCACCGGCCGGACGACGGCGTTGACCACGCCCAGCAGCACCGCGGCGACCAGCAGGCTGGTCCAGCCGCCGGGCGCCCGGATTCCGGGGACGATCCTGGACGCCAGCCACAGGCCGAGGGCGGCGATCAGCGCGCGGACGATGAAGCGGATCACGGCAGGTCTCCCAGGGGTCAAGCACGACCATTAGAGGCGCGCCGCGCCCCTGGGACAAGCCCGTCCTCGTTCTGGAGGTGACGTCGCGTCCGCCTGACATTTTTGGCTTGAACTTTTGAGAATGAACGTTCATTCTCACTTCCGAAGCGCCAATACCCGACTCCGGGCGTCGGACATTACAAATACGTTATCGACCTTACCTTAGCCGCAACGCATTCCTATCTGACCCATTCCGGTGGGGATGAAGGCGCGCGATTGACGGGCGGATCCGCACCAAGGGGATAGTTTTTATGGCCGTGAATTCTCTATCGGTGATGTCGCCGGACGGCGGCCTGTCGCGTTATCTCACCGAAATCCGCAAGTTCCCGATGCTGGCCAAGGACGAGGAGTTCATGCTCGCCCAGCGCTGGAAAGAGCATCAGGACAGCGAAGCCGCCCACAAGATGGTCACCAGCCACCTGCGTCTGGTGGCCAAGATCGCCATGGGCTATCGCGGCTATGGCCTGCCAATCGGCGAAGTCATCTCCGAGGGCAACGTCGGCCTGATGCAGGCCGTCAAGAAGTTCGAGCCCGACAAGGGCTTCCGCCTGGCCACCTACGCCATGTGGTGGATCCGCGCCTCGATCCAGGAATACATCCTGCGCTCGTGGTCGCTGGTGAAGATGGGGACGACCGCCGCGCAGAAGAAGCTGTTCTTCAACCTGCGCAAGGCCAAGAGCCAGATCGAGGCGTTCCAGGACGGCGATCTGCGTCCCGAGCAGGTCAGCGCCATCGCCACCAAGCTGGGCGTGCTGGACAGCGAGGTCATCTCGATGAACCGCCGCCTGGGCGGTCCGGACGCCTCGCTGAACGCGCCGCTGCGCGCCGACGGCGAAAGCGAGTGGCAGGACTGGCTGGCCGACGACGACCAGGTTTCGCAGGAGACCGTGGTCGCCGAGAACCAGGAAAAGTCGCTGCGGATGAGCCTGCTCGAGGAGGCTATGGTTGAACTCACCGACCGTGAGCGCCACATCCTCACCGAGCGGCGCCTGAAGGACGACCCGACCACCCTGGAAGACCTGGCCGCGCAATACGGCGTCAGCCGCGAACGCGTCCGCCAGATCGAGGTCCGGGCGTTCGAGAAGCTGCAGAAGTCGATGCGCGAAGCCGCCATCGCCAAGAACATGGTCGAAGCCTGAGAAGGCCTGGACCTGAAGGCTAGATGCTCCCCCTCTGGGGGAGCTGTCGGCGAAGCCGACTGAGGGGGCTTTGCGGCGTCGGCCGCGCCGCCCCCTCCGGCCCTTTGGGCCACCTCCCCCAAAGGGGGAGGATCGTCGTATAGGATCGCCATGACCGATCCCCTTCCCCAACTGATCCTCCTGCCCGGCCTGCTGAACGACGCCGAGCTCTGGCGCGACCAGGTCACGGGCCTGGCCGACGTCGCCCGCTGCCAGGTCGCCGACCTGACGCATGGCGAAAGCCTGCGCGACCTGGCCGAGCAGGTGCTGGCCGAGGCCGCGCCGACCTTCGCCCTGGCCGGCTTCTCGATGGGCGGCTACGTGGCCCAGGAGATCGCCCGGATCGCGCCCGAGCGGATCGAACGCCTGGCCCTGATCGACACCGCCATCCGCGCCGACACCCCCGAACGGGCCGCGCAGCGCCGCGCGGTCAACGCCGCGGCCAGCCACGAGGGCGCCTTCCTCGGCGTCGCCGATCGGCTGATGGCCAGCTATGTCGACGCCTCTCGGCTGGACGACAAGGACCTGACCGGCCGCATCCAGGCCATGACCCAGCGCCTGGGCCGCGAGGTGTTCCTGCGCCAGAACGGCCTGGCGCGCGAGGACGGCGCGGCCGCCTTGCGGGCCCTGCGCTGTCCGATCGTCATCATCTGCGGCGAGCACGACGCGATCACCCCGCTGGCCGGCCAGCACGAAATGGCCCACGCCATCGGCTGCTCGCACATGGTGATCATTCCCAACGCCGGCCACATGACGCCGATGGAAGCGCCCGAGGCGGTCAACGCCGCCCTGCGCCGCTGGCTGGCGCGCTAGAGCAAGCCGCGCAATATAGGAATCGCTCGGCTTGCTCTAGGTTTTTGTTTTCGCATCGCTTTTGCGGAAAACCGGAACCCACTTTTCCGCGCGATGCTCTAGGGACGCTGAGGCTCAGAGCCCCAGCGCCGCCTTCACCGCCCGCCAGTCCGCCAGCTTGAAGTTCTGCCGCACGCGCGCGGTGGACGGGGCCTCGCCGTCGACATCGACATCGTCCTGCATGACGACCAGTCCCTCGGCATAGGGTCCGACCGCCCCGCCCAGCGCCGCGACGCCGTCGGTGCCGGTCACGCCGTCGACGCCCTTGGCGGCCACCACCGAGAAGCGCCCGGCATAGGCCGGCTGGGCGCCGTCGACTCGCCAGACCGCGAAGGCGCTGTCGCCTTGGCTGGAGGCGATCAGCCAGGTCTTTTCGCCCTCGCGCAGCAAGGTCAGGCCCTCGACGTCGGGCTTCAGCATGATCGAGGGCGCGCCGGCCACCAGGACGCGCGCGGCGCCCTTGGCGGGGTCCAGGTCGTAGCGCCAGATCCCCTTGGCCTCCTCGCCGATATAGAGCACGCCCTTGGCGTCATCGACGACGCAGCCTTCGGTCTGGCTGCCGACCGCGAAGCGCTGCTCCTCGGTCGCCGCCGGCTTGCCGTCGGCCCCGACGGCGATGCGCAGCTGCCGCACCTGGCCGTCCGTGCCGTTGACGATGACGATGAAGCCGTCGCCGCGCCGGCCCATGCACAGGCCGTAGGGCTCGGCCAGATCCAGCGGCGCCAGGCCCCAGGGCTCGACCTTCAGGGTGGCCGGATCCATCAGGTAGAGCGCCGCGCCGATTCGGCCGCGATCGCTGGCGGCGACCAGCACGCGCTCGCCATTGGCCGTGGCCAATCCGCCACGCAGGTCGACATTGTTCAGCCTGCCGTCCGGGATGAAGCCGGTGACCGCGCCGCTCAGGTCGTAGGTGTAGAGACCCGCCTGCTTGTCGGTGCCGAAGATCACGACGCGCGAGGGATCCTTGGGGTCGACCCAGATCTCGGGGTCGTCGGCCGCATCCGCACGTTGCGTGGCCACGGATTGGGTCTCGCCCGCCGCCGGGACCGGGGTTCCGACGCCGACCAGGATCTTGCCGGAGTCCGACCGAGCCTCCGGATCGAACGCCGCGCAGCCCGCCAGCAGGATAGATATTCCCGCCACCGTCACAAAGTTGAAACAAAAGCGTCCAAGAAACATCACTAGCCCCAAGATCGAGGCGAATTTATGCCCCGCCGCGTGAAATCACGTGCGAACGGCCGCGTCAACGGCCGCGCCGGCGATCGGGGATACTGACGATGAAGAAGACCGCACTGTTCGCCTTGGCCGCCTTGGCGCCCTTGACCTTGGCCGCGACGGCCTCGACCGCCGCCTGGGCCGCCGAGGCCGATGCGCCGATCGCCACGGCGGCGGAGACGCCAGCCACGGCGTCCGAACTGGTGGTCCAGGCCCAGATCGCCTACCGCAACCGCACCGATCAGGCCGCGCCGGTCCTGAACTACGACCTCGACTATTTCCAGCGCTTCGAGCCGTTGACCGCCGGCGACGCCCTCAAGCGCGTGCCCAGCGTCGCCTTCCTGTCGGACGTGCTGGAATCGGACGGCGTGCGCCTGCGGGGCCTCGACCCCGCCTACACCCAGATCCTGATCAACGGCGAGAAGGTTCCAGGCGCCGGCTCGGGCTCAGGCGCGTTCGGCTCGGGCGCCGACTCGGCCTTCTTCGTCGACCGCATCCCGGCCGAGCTGATCGAGCGCATCGAGATCGTCCGCAGCGCCTCGGCCAACCGCAGCGGCGACGCGGTGGCCGGCGCCATCAACATCGTGCTGCGCGACGCCTACGCCCTGGACGGCGGCTTCGTCCGGGCCGGCGCCCTGATGTTCGACGACAAGCGCATCCGCGAGACCGTCGGCAGCGTCTGGGGCGGGCAGGTCGGCCCCGGCCGCCTGCTGGTTGGCGCCAACCTGCAGGGCCGCCGCAACCCCAAGAACAAACTCAGCCTGCGCTATGGCGAGCCGGGCGCGCCGATCGACAACAGCGAACTCCAGACGGATGTGCGCAACGGCACGGACTATTCGTTCAATACCAGCTACCAGACCCCGCTGGCCGGCGGGGACCTGGACCTGAGCGGCTTCTATGTCCACACCGACCGCTACCAGAACGAGGACTCGATCGAGTACAACAACGACATCCGCGACAACGCCCACCTGTCGACCCTGAACGACAACGACGTCGACATCGAGCAGGACAGCTACTCGGTCAACGGCAAGTACGGCCACGACATGTTCGGCGGCCAGACCAGCGTGAAACTGGGCTACGCCTCGTTCAAAGACAAGGAGACCGAGTTCGAGGACGAGACCGAATACCTGCGCGACGCCGCCCCCTATCCCGATGGCGACCGCATCACCCGCGACAAGTCCAGGACCGAGCTGGAGGACACCGAGTTCTCGGCCAAGCTGGAACACAAGCGCGACCTGACCGACGGCGTGCAACTGCAGTTCGGCCTTCAGTACGAGAAGAAGCAGCGCGACCTGCTGGTCACCGAGGTTCCGCGCAACCGCTACAGCCTGCCCAGCGCCAACCCGCCCGCCTTCAAGCCCTATGCGGTGGTCGACGGCGGCGACGCTTCGTTCGAGCAGACCCGCCTGGACCCCTATGTGATGCTGGACGGCAAGTCGGGCGCGCTGAAGTGGGAAGCCGGCCTGCGCTACGAGACCACCGACGTCACCCTGCGGGACCGCACGGTCCCCTCGACCACCGATACCGACTACAACGTCCTGCTGCCCTCGGCCTCGCTGCGCTACAACCTGACCACCGAGGATCAGGTCTATGTCTCGGGCGCGCGCACCATCCGCCGCCCCAGCTTCGACTACCTGTCGCCAGCCCTGCTGACCGCCGAGCTCGGCGACAACGACTTCATCGGCAATCCGCGACTGAAGCCGGAAACCGCCTGGGGCCTGGACGCCGGTTACGAGCGGCGGATGGGTAAGCAGGGCGTGGCCGGGGTCAACGTCTTCTACCGCAAGGTCAAGGACCTGATAGAGCTGACCAACACCGGCGACGAGGGTGACGAGGGCCCCGGCACGTTCGTCTATTCCGCCCGCAACACCGGCGACGGCAAGGTCTGGGGGATCGAGTTCGACCTGTCGACGCCGCTGACCGTGATCGGCCTGGAGAACACCGGCGTGTTCCTGAACTACTCGTGGCTCGACAGCGACGTGAACGACGAGTTCGGCTCGCGCAAGTTCAACAGCCAGTCGGACTACGTGCTCAACGTCGGCTTCATCCAGGACCTGCCGACCTGGGGCGCCTCGTTCGGCGCGACTTACCGCAAGCAGGGCGAAGCCTATAGCCGCGTGGTCGGCGAAGAGGTCACCACCACCTATGGCGGCGACCTGGAGATCTTCCTCGAAAAGCGAATCGGCAAGGATCTGACGATCCGCCTGACCGGCTCCAACCTGCTGGACGCCAACAAGAAGGAAAGCTTCAACAAGTTCACCACCATCGAGGATCAGAACGACCGCAACTTCGATGAGTACGAACTGGAGCGCGAGAACGCCGGTCCGGTCTTCCAGCTGATCGCCCGCCTGGCCTTCTAGGCAGGTTCGGGGGTCCAAAACGACGAAGGGCGGCGTCCGTGGACGCCGCCCTTTTTTCGTGACCGATGATCCGGAGTGTCAGGCCGCGCCGCGGTCGCCGCTGTCCTCGACCAGGAAGCCCATCAGGCCGTCGATGCGCTTGATCAGTTCGGCTCGCGCCATGCCGCCGGCCGTGCAGGCCTCCAAGGCGGCGGCGGCCTCGAACAGGCGGGCGTCCTTGATCGCCTCGCCGACCTTCTTGAGTTCGACCGCCTGGGCGGCCAGGGCGCGCCGGGCCTGGGCCGGGTCGCTGTCCAGCGCCTGGGCGGCCGATTTGACGATTCGCAGGGCCTGGGACAGGCGGGCGGCCGGCGCGCCGCTGGCGTCCGCCTTGCGCTTGCGCGGACCCTTGTATTCGGCCGAGTTGAAGCGGCGGCGGTCGGGCCCGACATATTGCACGGCCTCGACCCAGTCGCGGGGCTTCAGTGTCACCGCCTCGAGCCGGCGCTCCAGGTCCTTGATCGTGAACGGCTTGCGCATGAACTCGTGGATGCCCGCGTCCCGGGCTCCGAAGATTGCGTCGGCCGTGGCCTCGGCGGTGCACATGATGATCGGGTTCTCGCGGCAGGCCAGGTCGCTGCGGCGGATCTTGCGGGCCAGGGCCTGGCCGTCGCAGCCGCTGGAGGCGTGCTCGACGAACATCAGCATCGGGTCGACCGTGCGGGCCATGCCCCAGCCGGCCTCGGCCGAAACGGCATGAAAGATCTGGACATTGCCGACATGGCGCAGCTGGTCGGCCAGCAGGCGCACGGCCGCGGTGTTCGGGTCGACGATCAGCACGCGCTGCATCTTCGCCGCGATACGCTGCAAGGTGCGGATGTTGCTGTCGAACACGGGACCCGGAAGCTCCAGAAAATCACTTGCCCGCAGACTAGCCGGGCGATGGTAAAAATCCGCTTAGTCTTCGCTCCTTGCGACAGAAAGTCCCGGATTCAGGCCGCCAAGCTGACGCTTAGGCCCGCGTCGAAGTCCTGCAGGAGGTCGATCGCGTCCTCGATGTCGGCGACCAGCGGCATGCCGGCCGGGAACCGGTAGCGCCAGAAGCTGGCGATGTGGGCGATCACCCCGACCTTCTCGCCCAGCGACAGGAACATGTCGGGCGCGCGCAGCAGGAACGCGCGGAACGCCTGGGGCCTGCCATTGTCGATCAGGTCGTCGAAGGCCCGGTCATAGACGTCCAGGGCCCGCATGATCGCCCGGCGCTCCAGCAATATGCCGCGCCGCAGGCGCTTGCGGGTGTCGTCCAGGAAGCGCTGGGTCCCGGCGTCGCGGTTGCCGGTGATCGTCAGCCGGGCGATCTCGCCGCCGACGGTGTCCAGCTCGGTCCACAGCCGGGTCAGCATCCACTTGTAATAGAGAAAGCCCTTCCAGCTGAAGACCCCCTCCTTGAAGCTCTCGCCGTCCATGATCAGCGTCTCGCGCAGCGGCTCCAGCCGCTCGTCGACGTCGGTCGACAGCAGGGCCTCGACCAGGCGTGCAGCGTGCGCGCCCGGCACGGCCCGGCCGGCGTCGCGATAGGCCAGGTCGATCAGCAGCGAGATTTGGGCCGAGACGAAGCTCTGCATCTGCTCCATGTCGGCGGTCGACAGGGCGAAATAGGTGGAGGCCACCGAGAGGCCATGGCGACGCAGGTGCTCGCGCAGCAGGAACGGGTCCAGGGACGGCAGCTGGTCGATCAGGCGCAGGGTGGCCAGGTCGCGCGCCATGTCGGTGTGTTCGTTGCAGGCCTCGCGCAACAGATCGACCCAGCCGCGCTGCCCCACGAAGAACGACTGGCCGCCCAGGCCCAGGTCGCTGCGCTCGAACGGGATGATGATCTTGGTGGCGTTGGGCCGGATCTCGTCGAACAGGAAGATGTCGTCGGCGCGCAGGCGATGCTTGACCACCAGGGCGGTGTTGAGGATGCGGTTGCGGAACAGCGGCGCCTCGCCGTGTTCGGGCCGGTGGCCGCTGCGGGCCTCGATGGCCACCAGGTTGAGCACCCGGCTGGTCGAGGCCTCGCGATCCAGCGCCCGCAGGCTGCGCGTCAGGCGATCCGCCTTGTTGGCGGACTTCATCAGGCGACGCGCAACGGCCAAGGGCGGCGAACCTCCGTTAGGATCCGGCCGTCATAAACCTTGGCCTGCTAAGCAATCGCTAATCCGCGACAAGCTTGACCGGCGCAGGCTTGGCCAGCGCGGGCGCGCGCCGCCAGGCGATGGCCTGGATCAGGCCGGCGGGCTGGATCGGCTTGGGGTGGGCGTCGTCGAAGCCGAGGCCGATCAGGCGCTCGACCTCGCCGGACATTGCATCGGCGGTCAGGGCCACGACCGGCATGTCGCGACGCCCGCCCTCGCCGTTCCGCAGGCGCCGCAGGGCCTCGACGCCGTCCATGACCGGCATGTGGACGTCCATCAGCACGACGTCAAAATCCTCGACCCGCAGCCGCGCCAGGGCTTCGCGACCATCGCCGGCCGTGGCGACCAGCACGCCGACCGCCTCCAGGATCGCCCGGGCGACGGCCTGGTTGGCCAGGTTGTCGTCGACCACCAGCACACGCGCGCCGGCCACGTCCAGCGCGACATCCGGGGCCGCCTCGGGCGCCGGCGCTTCGGCCGTCGCCAGGCCCAGGACGACGGTAAAGGTCGAGCCTTCGCCTGGCCGGCTGACCATGCCGACCCGGCCGCCCATCATCCCGGCCAGTTCGCGGCAGATCGACAGCCCCAGGCCGGTGCCGCCGAACCTGCGGGCGATCGACCGGTCGCCCTGGACGAAGGGGGTGAACAGCTTGGCCTGCTGCTCGGACGTCATGCCGACGCCGGTGTCGGACACCGTGATCTCGACGCCTCCGGCGGCGTGAGGCGCGATGGCGATGTCGACCCGGCCGTCCTGGGTGAACTTCAGCGCGTTGGACACCAGGTTCAGCAGGATCTGGCGCACGCGGATCGGATCGCCCGACAGCCAGCGCGGCGTGTCCGGCGCGATCTGCAGCGACAGCGCCAGGCCCTTGGCGCGAGCGGTCTCCCGCCACACCCTCTGGAGCTGGCGCCCCAGGACCCGGATCTCGAACGGCGCGGCTTCCAGCTCCAGCTTGCCGGCCTCGATCTTCGACAGGTCGAGAATGTCGTTGAGGATCGCCATCAGCCCGTCGCCCGACTCGACGATGATCTCCAGATAGTCGGCCTGGCGGGCGTCGAGCTTGGTCGAGCCCAGGGCGTGGGCCATGCCCAGCACCCCGTTCATCGGCGTCCGCAGTTCGTGGCTCATCATCGCCAGGAACGCCGACTTGGCGCGGCTGGCCTCCTGGGCCTCCACCTGGGCCCGCTCCAGAGCCAGTGCGTTGGCGCGCAGCAGGCGGGCCGCGTCGACCAGATAGCCGCCCAGGCCCAGCAGGGCCAGGGACGAGGCCAGAATCTCCATCCACAGCGGCTTGCCGACCGAGAACGGCATCGCCGCCAGGGCGATCACCGGCGGCGGCAGCAGGGAGACGGTCGCCGAGCGGCTGAGGGCGGCGTATTTCAGGCTTTCGACGATCAGACCCAGCAGGGTCAGCAGGGCCGCGAACTTCATGATCGGCGGGCCATGCTGCCAGGCCAGCAAAGCGCTCACGGACCAGACGCTGCTGAAGATCAGGGCCGGCGCCAGTCTGGCCGCCAGAGGAAGCGGCCTCTCGGCCCGTCCATCGAGGCCGTGCAGCAACCGCACCAGCCACAGCTCCAGGCCCAGGTTCGTCGCCACCCACGCCAGGGCGGGCGGCGGACCGAAGATGGCGGCCAGGAAGCCCGCCATCACCACCATGGCGATCAGGCGGCTGTTGCGCCCCCGCCGGCTCATGGCGAGGCTGTCGCTGTCGCGGCCGTCGTCGAGAAAGTCGCGCAGCCTCAATCGCCGCCCCTTCGCGCCTGAATTCGCGCGAAGCTTGGCCGAACAAGGTTCACAAGCGTTTACCGTGCGGCCGGTTGTCGCGGCCTTCTCGCCGCCGTCCGGACGCCCTGTCGAGCGCCCGGACGGCGGGAAGCGTGATTAGCCCTGGAACGGGTCGCGCATCAGGATCGTGTCGTCGCGCTCGGGGCTGGTGGACAGCAGGGCCACCGGGGCCCCGATCAGTTCCTCGACGCGGCGCACGTACTTGATGGCGTTGGCGTTGAGGTCCTTGAACGAGCGCGCGCCGGCGGTGCTTTCGCTCCAGCCTTCCAGCTCCTCGTAGATCGGCTGGGCGGCCTTCTGGTCGCGCATGCCGGCCGGCAGGTAGTCGACGACCTTGTCGCCGATCCTGTAGCCGACGCAGATCTTCAGGGTCTTCAGGCCGTCCAGCACGTCCAGCTTGGTCAGGGCCACGCCGTGGATGCCGTTGATGGCCACCGACTGGCGGACCAGCACCGCGTCGAACCAGCCGCAGCGGCGGGCCCGGCCGGTGTTGACCCCGACCTCGCGACCGACGGTCGACAGGTGCTTGCCGACCTCGTCATCCAGCTCGGCGGCGAACGGGCCTTCGCCCACGCGGGTGGTGTAGGCCTTGACGATGCCCAGCACATAGCCGGTCGCCGACGGGCCCATGCCGCTGCCCGCCGAGGCCTGGCCGGCCACGGTGTTGGACGAGGTGACGAACGGATAGGTGCCGTGGTCGACGTCCAGCAGCGCGCCCTGCGCGCCTTCGAACAGGATCTTGCGGCCGTCCTTATAGGCCTTGTCCAGCAGGCGCCAGGCCGGCTGGGCGTAGGCCAGGATGCGCGGGGCCAGGGCCATCAGGGCGTCGAACAGCTCGGCCGCGTCGGTCTCCGGCAATCCAAGCCCCCGGCGCAACGCGCCGTGGTGGGCCAGGAGCCGCTCGATCTTCGGCTTCAGGGCTTCCGGATCGGCCAGGTCCGCGACGCGGATGGCGCGGCGGCCGACCTTGTCCTCGTAGGCCGGGCCGATGCCGCGGCCGGTGGTGCCGATCTTCTGGGTCGAGGCGGCCTCGCGGGCCTGGTCCAGGTCCTTGTGCAGCGGCAGGATCAGGCAGGCGTTGTCGGCCAGCACCAGCAGCTCGGGCGTGATCGCCACCCCCTGCTCGGCGATCTTGTCGATCTCGGTCAGCAGGTGCCACGGATCGACCACCACGCCGTTGCCGATGACCGACAGCTTGCCCTGCACGACCCCCGACGGCAGCAGGGCCAGCTTGTAGACCTTGCCGTCGACCACCAGGGTGTGGCCGGCGTTGTGCCCGCCCTGGAACCGCACCACGACATCGGCCCGGTTGCTGAGCCAGTCGACGATCTTGCCCTTGCCCTCGTCGCCCCACTGGGCGCCGACAACGGTCACATTGGCCATGTTCAGATATGCCTTATCACCTGCCGAAAGGCGCCCGCGGCCCTTCGACAGGACTCGGCGGCGGACGTTTCATCTCTTGTGATCGGCGTGACGGCCTCACCCTTGAAGGGAGGCCGCCCGGTTCAGAACTTGTAGACCAGCCGGACCCCGGCGTCGTCAAGCCCCTGGTTCTTGCCCTGGTGGAAGATCTGGCCGTTCGACAGGTGAGTGTAGCTGAGCTCGGCCGACCAGCTGTCGTTGATGTCGTAGCCCAGGGCCAGTTCCGGCTCGAACAGCACCTTCGAGCCGAAGTCGATGCGGTGATAATAGAGGTAGGTGCGGCGAGCGCGTTCCTCGTCGCTGATGTTCGGGGCGTTGGCCGGCGGCAGCTGGGTTTCGCCGTCCGTATAGGCCAGGCCCATCCCCGGACGCAGGTAGAAGCCGCCCGGCTGGCCCAGCTCGATCCGCCAGTCGAAGCCGGCGGCCACGAAGTTGGAGGTGTTCTCGCTGTTGATCGAGACCATCGCGTGGACCTGGGGCTTGCCCAGCCAGCGCAGGCTTTCGATCCGGTTCGTGCGATAGCCCAGATGGACGTCGACGCCGTCCTCGCGGCCCGCGGCGCCCAGGCCGACGGCGTCGCCGATGAAGGTGACGTCGTGCTTGTAGACGCCGACGAAGGCTTCGCCGGCCAGGGCGGGCGCGGCGACGGCCACGGCGGCGCAGGCCGCGGCGGCGAACAGGGCTTTTTTCACGGTATATTCCCCAGCGGTCTTGTTGGTCCTCTTATGGCTTGAACGGCGCCGCTGGCAAAGGGTTTCGGCGCCGCTTGCGGGACGATAGACCTGGAGTCCATGACTATCGCCCTTTCCGACATCCAAGCCGCCGCCGCCCGCCTGGAAGGCCAGGCCGTCCGTACCCCGCTGATCGAGAGCCCGGCGCTGAATCAGCGGCTCGGCGGCCGGGTGCTGATCAAGCCGGAAACCCTGCAGCGGGCCGGGGCCTTCAAGTTCCGCGGCGCCTATAACCGCCTGTCCCAGCTGACCGACGACGAGCGCCGGCGCGGGGTGGCGGCCTTCTCGTCGGGCAACCACGCCCAGGGCGTGGCCCTGGCGGCCCAGCTGCTGGATTGCCCGGCCCTGATCGTCATGCCGTCCGACTCGCCGGCGGTGAAGGTCGAGGGTACGCGCGGCTTCGGGGCCGAAATCCGCTTCTACGACCGCTTCACCGAGGACCGCGTCGCCATCGCCGACCAGATCGCCGCCGAGCGCGGCTGCGTGGTCGTGCCGTCCTATGACGACCCGCACATCATCGCGGGCCAGGGCACGGTCGGGCTGGAGATCGTCGAACAGGCCCGGGCGCTGGGCGTCGAACTGGACAAGGTGCTGAGCCCGGTCGGGGGCGGCGGGCTGATCGCCGGCGTCTCGACGGCGGTCAAGGCGCTGTCGCCGGCCGCCGAGGTCTGGGGCGCCGAGCCGGTCGGCTTCGACGAGACCCGCCGCTCCCTGGCCTCCGGCAAGCGGGAGACCGTCGACCCGGACGCCCGCTCGATCTGCGACGCCCTGCTGACCCCGATCCCCGGCGACCTGACCTGGCCGATCAACAGCAAGACCCTGACGGGGATCGTCGCGGTCACCGACGCCGAGGTCACCGAGGCCATGCGCTACGCCTTCTCGGTGCTGAAGCTGGTGGTCGAGCCCGGCGGCTGCGTGGCCCTGGCGGCGGCCTTGGCCGGCAAGATCGACCTGAACGGCGCGAGCGCGGCCATCGTCTGCTCGGGCGGCAATGTGGATCCGGGACTGTTCGCTCGGGTGTTGAACGGCGAGCTTTAAAAGAACCGACCCGAACTCAGCGCGTGGTCCTCGTCCTTCGACAAGCTCAGGATGAGGACCATTGACAGGATGGGACCATTGATAAGCCCGAGCGCCCGAAAAACCTCATCCTGAGCTTGTCGAAGGACGAGGTTTTCGCCCCGGATCGATCCGGCCTAGAGATCCAGCTCCACCCACACCGGCGCGTGGTCGCTGGCGTTCTCCTCGCCACGCGCCCAGCGGTCGACGCCGGCGTCGACCAGCCGCTCGGCCAGGTCGGGCGTCAGCAGCAGATGGTCCAGACGCAACCCCTTGTCGTTGGGCCAGCGGTTGCGCAGATAGGCCCAGAACGTCCATAGCGGTCCGTCCGGATGAACGGTCCGCAAGGCGTCGGCCCAGCCTTGGTCGAGCAGGGCGCGGTAGGCGGCGCGGACCTCGGGCTGCAGCAGGGCGTCGTCCTGCCAGCGGTGCGGCTGGTAGATGTCGGCCTCGGTCGGCGCGACGTTGTAGTCGCCGGCCAGCACGACCGGCGCGCCCGACGCGCGAAGGTCGGCGGCATGGGCGATCAGCCGCGCGAACCAAGTCAGCTTGTAGTCGAACTTGGGTCCTGGCCGGGGATTGCCGTTGGGCAGGTAGAGCGAGGCGACAAGCACCCCGTCCACCGCCGCCTCGATGTAGCGAGCCTGGCTGTCGCCGCGATCCCCGGGCAAGGCTGTGCGGGTGACCACCGGCTCGGCGCCGCGCGCCAGGATCGCCACGCCGTTCCAGGTGCGCTGGCCTCGCCACACCGCATGATAATCCATCTGCGCCAGCGGCTCGGCGGGAAACCAGCCCTGCTCGGCCTTCAGCTCCTGCAGGCAAACCACGTCGGGCTCGGCCTCGGCCAGCCACGAGACCAGGTTGTCCAGTCGTTTGACGACGTTGTTGATGTTGAACGTGGCGATCTTCACGGGGTCCAAACGCGGCGGAACGCGGGTCGGTCCATCCGGCCTTCACGCTGAAGTCGGAGGATGACGGGCGCGGCGCCGGCGGCTAGGGTCCGCGCCAAGATCTGCTCCAAAAGAGAGACTCGATGAAACGCCTGCTGCTCGCGACCGCCCTGATCGCCGCTCCCATGCTCGCGCACGCCGCGGATGCGCCCAAGATCGACCCCGCCAGGCTGTCGGCCCACATCAAGGTGCTGTCGTCCGACGATTTCGAGGGCCGCGGCCCGGCCACCGCCGGCGAGACCAAGTCGGTCGACTATATCGTCGGCCAGATGAAGGCCGTCGGCCTGGAGCCGGCGGGCGACCCGAAGGCGGACGGAAGCCGCGCCTGGACCCAGGACGTGCCCTTGGCCAAGTTCGACATCAAGGGCCCGGTCACCGCCCAGTTCAGCGTCGGCGGCAAGGCCGTGCCGCTGGCGCAGGGCGAGCAGATCGCCATCCGCGCGGCCATGACCAATGTCGACCAAGTCGCCATCGAGGACGCCCCGATCGTCTTCGTCGGCTACGGCGTCAAGGCTCCGGAACGCAACTGGGACGACTTCAAGGGCCTGGACCTGAAAGGCAAGGTGCTGGTCGTGCTGATCAACGATCCCGACTTCGAAACCGGGAGCGGGGACTTCGGCGGCAAGGCCATGACCTATTACGGCCGCTGGACCTACAAGTTCGAGGAAGCCGCCCGCCAGGGCGCGGCCGGCGTGCTGATCGTCCACGAGACCGCCCCGGCCTCCTACGGCTGGGCCACGGTCAAGAACTCCAACACCAACACCATGTTCGACATCGTCCGCAAGGAGCCGGCCAAGAGCCATCCGCCCCTGGAATCCTGGATCCAGCGCGACGTGGCCGTCGACCTGTTCAAGGCCGCCGGCCTGGACTTCGACACGCTGAAGACCCAGGCCCGGAGCCGAGACTTCAGGCCGGTGGAGCTGAAGGGCGCGACCTTCTCCGCCAGCTACGCCGTCGACCACGCGGTGATCGTCTCCAAGAACATCGCCGGCCGGATCAAGGGAACGGCCCGCCCCGACGAGACGGTGATCTACAGCGCCCACTGGGACCACCTGGGCGTCGGCCAGCCGGACGCCAAGGGCGACCGGATCTACAACGGCGCGATCGACAACGCCGACGGCATCGCCGCCATCCTGGAGCTGGCCCGCGCGTTCAAGAGCCAGCCGGCCCCGCAGCGCTCGATCCTGTTCCTGGCCGTCACCGCCGAAGAACGCGGCCTGCTGGGCTCGGAATACTATGCGGCCAACCCGCTGTTCCCGCTGTCCAAGACCGTCGGCGACCTGAACATCGACGCCCTGTCGGCCGCTGGTCCGGCCAAGGACATCACCACCTCGGGCGACGGCAAGGTCGACCTGCAGGACCTGCTGGTCGCCAAGGCCAAGGCCCACGGCCGCTACTTCACGCCCGACCCGTCGCCCCAGGCCGGCCACTTCTACCGCTCGGACCACTTCCCGTTCGCCAAGCGCGGCGTGCCGGCCATCTCGGTCGGCTCGGGCGAGGACCTGGTCCAGGGCGGCAAGGAAGCCGGCCAGAAGGCCGAGGAGGACTACACCGCCAATCGCTACCACCAGCCGGCCGACGAGTGGCGCGCCGACTGGGACCTGACGGGCCAGGCCCAGGACATCGGCCTGTTCTACGAGATCGGCGCCGACCTCGCCAATTCGAAGACCTGGCCGCAATGGCAGGCGGGCTCGGAGTTCAAGGCGCTGCGGGACCAGACCAAAGCCGACCGGAAGTAGCTCGCGGCGCGAAACCCTCGTCCTTCGACAGGCTCAGGATGAGGGTTTCGACTGCAAGTTTCCGTAGCCTTCCAGCGTTAGAAGCAGCCCTCATCCTGAGCTTGTCGAAGGACGAGGGCGGATCACAAGCATGACAGCCTCCGTCTTCGACCTGTTCAAGCTGGGCGTCGGCCCGTCGAGCAGCCACACCATGGGGCCGATGACGGCCGCGGGGCTGTTCGTCGGCCGGCTGCGCGACGCCGGCAGGCTGGCCGACGTCGCCCGGGTCGAGACGCGGCTCTACGCCTCCCTGGCCCTGACCGGCCGCGGCCACGCCACCGACCGCGCGGTGATCCTGGGCCTGATGGGCTTTCTGCCGGCGGAGCTCGACCCCGACGCCGGCGAGGCGGCCCTGCTGGAGGCCAAGGCGACCCAGTCGCTGAAGCTGGGCGGCTTGGTCGATATCGCCTTCGACGAGGCGCGCGACATCGTCTGGGCCGGCCATGAACGCCTGCCCCAGCATCCCAACGGCCTGACCTTCACGGCCTACGACGCCGCCGGCGCCGTGTTGGCCGAGCGCACCTATTTCTCGATCGGCGGCGGCTTCGTGCGCGACGAGAGCGAGATGGGCCGCAACACCCCGCCGGACGAGGGTCCGCGGGTCCCCCACCCGTTCGAGAGCGGCGCCGACCTGCTGCAGCGCGCCGCCGACGCCGGCCTGTCGATCGCCGGGGTGATGGGCGCCAACGAGCTGGCGCGGATGGAGCCGGCCGAGCTCGACGCGGGCCTCGACCGCATCTTCCAGGCCATGGAGGCCTGCATCGACCGCGGCATGCGCGAGACCGGGACCCTGCCCGGCGGCCTGGCCGTCAAGCGTCGGGCCCGCCAGATCCACCAGACCATCCAGGGCCGGATGGAGCGCCAGATCAGCGACCCGCTGGCGGCCATGGACTTCGTCAACCTGTGGGCCATGGCGGTCAACGAGGAGAACGCCGCCGGCGGCCGGGTGGTCACCGCCCCGACCAACGGCGCGGCCGGCCTGATCCCGGCGGTGCTGCGCTTCTACCACCGCTTCCACCAGGGCACGCCGCAGGGGGTGCGGGTGTTCCTGCTGACGGCGGCGGCGATCGGCGCGCTCTACAAGCGCAACGCCTCGATCAGCGGGGCCGAGGTCGGCTGCCAGGGCGAGGTGGGCGTGGCCTGCTCGATGGCTGCGGCCGGGCTGTGCGCGGCGCTGGGCGGCACCAACGACCAGATCGAGAACGCCGCCGAGATCGGCATGGAGCACAATCTGGGCCTGACCTGCGATCCGATCGGCGGCCTGGTCCAGATCCCCTGCATCGAGCGCAACGCCATGGGGGCCATCAAGGCCATCGACGCCGCCCGTCTGGCCCTGCTGGGCGATGGTCAGCACTCGGTGTCGCTGGACAAGGTGATCGCCACCATGAAGCGCACCGGCGAGGACATGAGCGAGATCTACAAGGAAACTTCGCTCGGTGGGCTGGCGGTGGGGCTGTCGGTGAACCGGGTGGAGTGCTGAGGGGTTGGACACAGCTAAACCCTCCCCCTTTGGGGGAGGCGGCCGAAGGCCGGTGGGGGGAGTTTTAGGGTCGACGATCCAGGATCCCGCTGCCTGCCTACGACTCCCCCACCGTCGGCTGCGCCGACACCTCCCCCACACGGGGAAGATCTGAAATCCCTCTTGCCGAAGATCCAAACCCTGACCTAGGGTGCGCCGCAAGAACAGGAAGGGAACACCTGCATGCCCGGGACCATTCGCGCCGGCATCGGCGGCTGGACGTACGAGCCCTGGCGGGGCGGCCCCTTCTATCCCGACGATCTCAAGCAAAAGGACGAGCTGAAGTACGCCAGCCGGCACGTCACCAGCATCGAGATCAACGGCACCTACTATTCCACCTTCAAGACCAACAGCTGGCAGAAGTGGCGCGACGAGACGCCCGACGACTTCGTGTTCTCGGTCAAGGCCAGCCGCTACTGCACCAATCGCAAGGTGCTGTCGGAGAACAACGATTCGATGGACAAGTTCCTGGCCCAGGGGCTGGAGGAGCTGGGCCCGAAGCTGGGGCCCATCAACTGGCAGTTCATGGCCACCAAGAAGTTCGACCCGGTCGATTTCGAGGGCTTCCTGAAGCTGCTGCCCAGGGAGATCGGCGGCCGGCCGGCCCGCCACGCGCTGGAGGTCCGCAGCCCGACCTTCGCCACCCAGCAGTTCTACGACCTGGCCGCCCAGTACGGCGCGGCCATCGTCTACGCGGTCGACGACGAGGAGCCGACCTGGCCCTGCATCGACGCGCCGACCGCCGACTTCACCTATGCGCGGCTGATGTCCAGCAAGCCCGACGAGCCCACCGGCATGACCTCGGACGAACTGGACGGCATCGCCAAGCAGACGCGGGACTGGGCCAAGCGCGGCGACGTCTTCGCCTATTTCATCGCCGGGGCGAAGGTGCGCAACCCGGCCGCGGCCATGGCGCTGATCGAGAAGCTGAAATAGGGCCTCACCGAAACCCTCTCCCGGAGGGGAGAGGGAGGGGCCCGCGCCGACAGGCGTGGGAGGGTGAGGGGTTTAGGCGTCCGACGGCGTGCCGGCAGGGCGCTCATGAGAAATCTGTGAGGGTGTAATCCCTCACCCTCCCACCGCTGCGCGGCGGGCCCCTCCCTCTCCCGCTGGGAGAGGGTTCGAAAAACACCCCTGCCCCCGCAGGCTGGCCGCCACCGCCGCATCCAGCGGCGTGTGCGGCACCTCCCCCAGGAACGTCCGAAGCTTGCGGTCGTCCAGGGCCAGGGGCTCGCGCCACAGGTAGCGCATCTCCGCCATCTCGCGGAACAGCGGCACGACGGGCGACAGGGCCATGACCAGCCACCAGGGAAAGCTCATGACCGGCAGCCGGGGCTGGTCCGTCACTCGCCGCACCGAAGCCGCCATCTCGCCCCAGGCCAGGTGGTGGCCGCCGAAGTGGAAGACCTCGAAGGCCGAGAGGCGATCGGCCTGGTCCAGTAGCCGGGCCATGGTCTCGGCCAGGTCCGGCAGATAGGCCCAGGCGTGGGCGACGCCCCGGGTGGAGGGCTCGGTCACCGACTTCAGCGCCGCGCCCGGCTTGATCACCGCCTGGCCGAACCAGGTGTTGCCGGCGTGCGGGCCGAAGAAGTCACCGGCCCGGACGATCAGCACCGGCGCCCCCTCGGCCGAAGCCGCCTTCAGCCGCCGCTCCATCTCGACCCGGATCCTGCCCTTGCGCGTGGCCGGGGCCTGCGGCGCGGTCTCGTCGATCCGCGGGAAGGTCTCGACGCCGAAATTGTAGACCGTGCCCGGCAGCAGGATCCGCGCGCCCTCGGCCTTGGCGGCGGCGATGGTGCTGTCCAGCATTGGCAAGACCAGCTTGCCCCAGTTGCGGTAGCCGGGCGGGTTGGCGGCGTGGACGATCAACTGGACGCCCCGGGCGGCGCGGGCCACGTCGGCGGCGACCATGGCGTCGCCCTCGATCCAGTCGATCCCCGCCCCCTTTGCGGTTTTTGGGGTCGGCTGGGCGCGGCGGGTCAGGGCGCGGACGCTCCAGCCATGGCGGAGCAGGGCCGAAGCGGCCTCGCCGCCGATGCCGCCGGTCGCGCCGATCACCAGGGCGGTGCGTTGCTGGGTCGTGGTCATGTCGCTCTCTCCATCGGTTGTGAGGGCAAGATCGGCCACGACAGCCCAAACGAGAATTGACGAACTGTCTTGATCTGCCATGCATGAATGCATGAGCGAACCGGACTGGAGCCTGTACCGCGCCTTCCTGGCGGTGATGACCGAGGGCAGCCTGTCGGCCGCCGCCCGCGCCCTGGGCCTGACCCAGCCGACGCTGGGCCGCCAGGTCGCCGCGCTGGAGCAGGCCCTGGGCGTGGCCCTGTTCACCCGCTCGCCCCAGGGCCTGAAGCCCACCGACGCTGCCCTGGACCTGCAGCCGCACGCCCAGGCCATGGCCGGGGCGGCCAGCGCCCTGGTCCGCGCCGCGTCCGGCGCTGGCGACACCGCCCGCGGCGTGGTGCGCCTGACCGCCAGCGAGATCATCGGCGCCGAGGTGTTGCCGCCGATCCTGGCCGACTTCCGTCCCAAACATCCCGGCGTGGCCGTCGAGTTGTCGCTGGACAACCAGCAGCAGGACCTGCTGCGCGGCGCGGCCGACATCGCCGTGCGCATGGTCCGCCCGACCCAGGAGGCCCTGGTCGCCCGGCGGCTGGCCGACACCCACCTGGGGCTCTACGCCCATCGCCGCTATGTCGAGGCCGAGGGGGCGCCCGCCACCCTAGACGCCCTGCCCGACCATGCGGTGATCGGCTTCGACAAGGGCACGCCGTTCCTGCGCGGCCTGGTCCAGCGCGTGCCGCTGCCGCCCCACGGCTTCGCGTTCCGGGCCGACAGCGACCTGGCCCAGCTGGCCGCCGTGCGAGCGGGCCTCGGGATCGGCTTCATTCAGCACGGGGTGGCTCGCCGCGACCCCGACCTGGTCCCGGTCTGCCCCGGCCAGATCGGCTTCGACCTGCCCGTCTGGCTGGTCATGCACGAGGACCTGCGCGCGACGTTGCGGATGCGGGCGATGTTCGACCACCTGGCCGAGGGGCTGGACGCGTTCCTGGCGACGTCGCAGCCGTGACTGGGGACAGGCGCAGGCGCCTGTCGCCAACGGGTCTGGAGCTCGAGCGCCGAATCAGGGCGCTTAGCCGGCTGGAGCGAGGCGGGGGAAATCAGATGATGAAAGTTTCGAGCGCGCTCGCGGCGCTGCTGTCGCTGACGGCCGGATCGGCCCTGGCGCAGGACACGCCGACGGCCCAGCTGCCCGCCCAGGTCACGGCCCTGACCGGCTGCTGGCGGGGCTCGGGCCAGGTGATGGGCAAGCCCGTGACCCTGACCCTTTCCGCCAAGCCGATCGCCCTGGGCGCGATGTTCCTCATCGAGACGGAAAGCCAGGCCAAGGCCGACCCCGCGGACCGCTACGCCGCTCACCTGGTGATCGGGACCCACGCGGCCAAAGGCGGCGTTCCCGCGACCCTGACGAGCTATTGGGCCGACAGCTTCGGCGGCGACTACACCGCCACGGGCGCGGGGGCGGTGCGCGACGACGGTTTCGAGATCGCCTATCCCTATCCTCCCTCCAGCTTCCTGAACCGCTGGACCCAGGCGGGCGACCGGCTGGCGTGGCGGATCACCGCTCGCGAGGGCGACAAGGACCAACCGTTCGCCCATTACGAGGCCACGCGCGTGGCCTGCTCCTCGACCGAAAAACGTGGTTAACCGAACCTCAACGGGGTGCGGCTAGACTTCTGCTCATGCGCCGCGCCCTCGCCTGCCTGCTGATCCTCGCCGCCCTGGCCGGCTCCGCCACGGCCCAAACGGCCAAGCCGACGCGGGTCGTCCCCTCGACCGCGACTCGCGCCCCGGTCCAGGACGACACCCCGGCCCTGCCGCCGCCGCTGATCCCGCTGACCGGCGCCGCCCAGGCGCGCGACCCGGACCAGTGCCGCTCGTCCTGCAACCGCACCTACTTCTTCTGCCACGCCAACGGCGACGACGACAGCTGCCCCACCCAGTGGATGCAGTGCAAGTCGCGCTGCACGGCCACCTATTCCCCGCGACCGCTCGGCAACTGAACGCGCCGACCCAAGGCGGTTTGACGGCTGGCATAACGCTGATACGTTCACCTGAACAACGATAAGTCAGGGAGGAGGCGATGACCTCCGCTACGCCATCCGCACGGCTTCCCAAGGCCTGCATCATCGGCGCGGGCTGCAGCGGCTTCACCACCGCCAAGCGGCTGAAGGACGCCGGCGTCCCCTATGACTGTTTCGAGGCCTCCGACGACATCGGCGGCAACTGGTACTACAAGAACCCCAACGGGCTGTCGGCCTGCTACGAAAGCCTGCACATCGACACCTCCAAGTGGCGACTGGCCTTCGAGGACTTCCCGGTCCCGGCCGACTGGCCCGACTTCCCGCACCACAGCCAGATCCTGGCCTACTTCAAGGCCTATGTCGCCCATTTCGGCCTGCGCGAGACCATCACCTTCAACACCAAGGTGCTGCGCGCCGCGCGCAACGCGGACGGCCTGTGGTCGGTGACCCTGTCGACCGGCGAGACCCGGCTCTACGACGTGCTGATCGTCGCCAATGGCCATCACTGGGACCCGCGCGTTCCCGACTATCCCGGAACCTTCGACGGCGTCGCCTTCCACGCCCACGCCTATAGCGACCCGTTCGACCCCGTCGACATGCGCGGCAAGACGGTCGTGTTGGTGGGCATGGGCAATTCGGCCATGGACATCGCCAGCGAGCTGGCTCAACGCCCGATCGCCGGCAGGCTGATCGTCTCGGCCCGGCGCGGGGTCTGGGTCTTCCCGAAGTATCTGAACGGCAAGCCGCTGGACAAATCCGCCATGCCGCCGTGGATGCCGCGTCGGCTGGGCCTGAAGGTCGTCCGCGCGCTGGTCCGCAAGCACCTGGGCCGGATGGAGGACTACGGCCTGCCCAAGCCCGACCACCAGCCGCTGGAGGCCCATCCCTCGGTCAGCGGCGAATTCCTGACCCGGGCCGGCTGCGGCGACATCACCTTCAAGCCGGCGATCAAGGCGCTGGAGGGTCGCCAGGTCCGCTTCGCCGACGACAGCGTCGAAGCCGTCGACGTGATCGTCTTCGCCACCGGCTATAAGATCAGCTTCCCGTTCCTGGACGACCCGGCCCTGGTTCCCGACGCCGACCACCGCCTGCCGCTGTTCAAGCGGATGATGAAGCCCGGCGTGCCCGACCTCTTCTACATGGGTCTGGCCCAGGCCCTGCCGACCCTGGTCAATTTCGCCGAGCAGCAGTCCAAGCTGGTCGCCGCCTACCTGACCGGCCGCTACGCCTTGCCGACGATCGCCGAGATGCGGCGCATCACCGCCAAGGACGAGGAGCGCCACACCGGCCACTATTACGCCTCGGCCCGCCACACCATCCAGGTCGACTTCGGGGTCTATTGCGCCGACCTGAAGACGGAGATCTCGGCCGGCGAGAAGCGGGCGCGAGCGGCGGGCGGCGCCCTGCCCGTGCCGGCCCGCGCGCCGGACGCCTTGCCACTGGCGGCGGAATGAGATGGCGCCTTGCGTCCTTCGAGGCCCGCTGCGCGGGCGCCTCAGGATGAGGAACTCTGTCGCTGAATCCCTCATCCTGAGGTGCGCGCCGAAGGCGAGCCTCGAAGGACGCACGGTCTCGCCGCGAGCTGGAGCTTGCTCCCACCGCGGAATGAGGCTGAAATCATGACGGGGCGTCATCTGCGCCTCGCCACGAGTCGCGTCCGATGTCGAACATCGCCTATTTCCCCGCCCGCCCGGTCCTGGAAGACAACAAGCCGGGCAAGCGCGAGCGCACCAAGGTGGCCAACCGCCAGGCGATCCTCGATGCGGCGCGGGCGGTGTTCGGCGAGCTGGGCTACGAGGCCGCCACGGTCCGCGACATCATCCGCCGCACCGGCTTGGCCTCCGGCACCTTCTACAACTACTACAAGTCCAAGGAGGAAGTGTTCGACGCCCTGGCCGACGATGGCGCGCGGCGTTTCCGGCCGATCCTGCGGACGGAGTTCGAGAAGGCGGTCGACTTCGAGAGTTTCCTGCGCGGCGCGATCCGCGCCTATTTCGACTTCCTGGCCGCCGAGCACGAGAGCTGGCGGATCAACCGGCCGGCCGGCGAGGTCTTTCCCCACGCCCGCGCCACGCCCGAGATCCAGGCCGTGTTCGACGAGGTCCATGCGGCCTTCGCCAAGGTGCTGGAGCACGACAACGCCCCGGCCGTCGACTTGGACTACTTCGCCGCCGCCTGCATCGCCGTGGCCCGCGAGGTCGGCGACAAGATGCTGGAGCGCCGGCCGGTCGACGTGGACGGCGCCGCCGACTTCGCCGTCCGGATGATCCTGGGCGGCCTGCCCGCCCTGCCGCGTCCGTGAAGACGGAGCCGAGATCCTCGTCCTTCGACAAGCTCAGGATGAGGATCTCTACTGAAACGCACAGCCCTCATCCTGAGCTTGTCGAAGGACGAGGGCGGCCCAAGAAGTCGAAGAAAGAGCCCGAATGGCCGACCCCGCCGTCGAGAAGTTCATCCTCAAGGCGCTGATGTCGCTACCCAGCCCAGTGCTGCGGGCGATGTCGGGCGGCGGGACGGTCTATCGCGGCGGGCGGACCCTGGATCCGCGCTTCCAGTTCCTGGCCGCGGCGGCGGCCAAGATGCCGTCGATGACCACCCTGTCGCCGGACGAGGCCCGCGCCGCCAGCGCCAAGGGCCTGGCCGCCATGAGCGGTCCGGCCGAGCCCGGCGTGCGCAACGAGAGCCTGTCGATCGACGGCCAAGACGGCCCGATCCGGCTGCGCGCCTACCGTCCGGCCGACCAGGACGGCGGCGCTCCGCTGATCGTCTTCGCCCACTTCGGCGGCGGGGTGATCGGCGACCTGGAGACCTGCCACGCCTTCTGCGGGATCCTGGCCCGCATCGCCCGCACGGCGGTGCTGTCGGTCGACTATCGCCTGGCCCCCGACCACCGCTTCCCGAGCGGGCTGGACGACGTGCTGGCCGCCTTCCGCTGGGGCCGCGACAACGCCGCCCGCTTCGGGGCCCTGCCCGGGACGGCGGCGATCGGCGGCGACTCGATGGGCGGCAACTTCGCCGCCGTCATCGCCCAGGAGATGCAGCGCGCGGGCGAGGCCCAGCCGGCCCTGCAGCTGCTGATCTATCCCGCCGTCGACGTGGCCAGCGAGACGCCGTCGATGACGACCTATGCCGACGCCTATCCACTGAGCGGGCCGGTCATGGACTGGTTCATGGGCCACTATATCGGCGCCGACGCCGACCCGGCCGATCCGCGCCTGTCCCCCGGCCGGACCGCCGACCTGTCGGGCCTGGCGCCGGCCGTGGTGGTCACCGCCGGCTTCGACCCGCTGGTCGACCAGGGCGAGGCCTACGCCAAGCGCCTGATCGCGGCGGGCGTGCCGACCACCTACCGCTGCTACGACAGCCTGGCCCATGGGTTCACGGCGTTCACCGGGGTGGTCCCGGCGGCGGATGCGGCCTGCCGGGAGATCGCGCGGCTGGTGCGGGCGGCGTTGGAGAGTTCGAAGCTCTAAGCTTTTAAATCCGCTCATCCCGGCGAATGCCGAGACCCAGATGGACTGGCTTGGCGGCTGACGCCAAGGGCTCACAGCTCTTCCAATCCGCCACACAGCTAAGGGATCTGGGTCCCGGCGTTCGCCGGGATGAGCGGAGATTGAGGGAATCCATGACAGCCACCATGCGCGCCCTTGTCGTCGAGACCCTGCCCCCCGACTTCGCCGGCTGCGCCGTCCGTGAAGTCCCCACGCCGCAGCCGGGTCCCGGCCAGGTGCTGGTCCGCGTGCGGGCCGCCAGCGTCAACTTCCCCGACCTGTTGATGACCCGGGGCGAATACCAGTTCAAGCCGCCCCTGCCCTTCACGCCCGGCCTGGACCTGGCCGGCGAGGTCGCGGCGCTGGGCGAGGGCGTCACGGGCTGGAGCCTCGGCGAGGCCGTGGTTGGCGGGGCGCGGCTGGGCGGGTTCGCGCAATATGCCGTGCTGGCCGCCGAGGCCCTCAAACCCAAGCCCGCTCGGCTGTCGTTCGCGGAAGCCGCCGCCTATGGCGCGGCCTACCTCACCGCCTATGTCGCCCTGATGCGCCGGGCGCGGCTGGAGCCCGGCGAATGGGTGCTGGTGCATGGCGCGGCCGGCGGGGTGGGGCTCGCGGCCGTCGACCTAGCCAAGGCCCTGGGCGCGAAGGTGATCGCCGCCTCGGCCTCGGACGAGAAGCTGGCGCAGATCCAGCGCCTCTACGCCCCGGACGCCATCGTCAACGTGACCGGCGGCTTCAAGGACGAGGTCAAGGCGATCACCGGCGGGCGCGGGGCCGACGTGATCTACGACCCGGTGGGCGGCGACGTGTTCGACGAGAGCGTGCGCTGCATCGCCTTCGACGGCCGGCTGCTGGTGATCGGCTTCACCTCGGGCCGCATCCCGACCGTCTCGGTCAACCTGCCGCTGATCAAGGGCTTCTCGGTGATGGGCGTGCGGGCCGGGGAATACGGTCGGCGATTTCCGGAGAAGGGACGCGAGAACACCGAGGCGGTGTGGCGGATGGCCGACGAGGGCGTGATTTCGCCGCATGTGCACGCCACGTTCAAGCTTGAGCATTGGCGCGAGGCGTTCGACCTCCTGGCCAACCGGCAGGTGGTCGGCAAGGCGGTGGTGCAACCGAACGAGGTTTGAAGGAGCTTGCGATGATCCGCGAAGTGACGCTGGCGGCAGCTCTCGCGCTGACGGCGAGCATGGCACACGCCGACGAACCGCCCCTGTACTTGAAAGGCGTGCTGATCAAATCCGTCGAGCGCTCCAGAGTCGGCTCGGGGATATTCGTTTTCTGGCATCGCTGGACCGTGGAACCGCGGGCCGGCGATACGATGTCGCTATTCTCTCTGAGCCTCTCCACCGAAGAGCCCCTGCCGAGCCCTGGCCAGCTTTGCGACGTGCGCTATCATTTGGGTAAGTTGGGAGGCATGCCAGGCCCTGCTTTCGATACGGCCAAGGATTGGCCGATCGTGGATGACTTCACCTGCGCACCGCTCTCGCAGAAACCCGGCCCGCCAAGCCCCTGATCCGACTCGGCTTCGTGTCGGACTCCGGTTGACAGCGCCCGCCCCTTCCCTTATCCACCGCCCCTCACTCGCGGCGGCCCTCCGGCTTCCGCGTCCCATTATTATCGGAGCCACCTCGTGAAGCGGACATTCCAGCCGTCGAAGCTCGTGCGAGCCCGCCGTCACGGCTACCGCGCGCGTATGGCCACCAAGAACGGCCAGAAGATCGTCGCGCGTCGCCGCGCCAAGGGCCGCAAGCGCCTGACGGCCTAACAGCCTTTCTCCCGTCTCCATTTCGGCGGGATCTAGACCATGATGAAAGCCGCCCTTTCCTCGAACCAGGCCCAGCGCCTGCGCCGGAAAGGGCGGCTTTTTTCATGACCGACGCTTCGGTTGCGCCGCCGGCGAAGGCCGTGAAGATCGAGCGCCTGAAGAAGCGCCCCGACTTCCTGAAGGCCGCCAAGGCGCCCAACCTGGCGCGCGGGGCGGTGTTCATGCAGATGCGCCCGCGCCACGACGACGACCCGCTGATCCGGGTCGGATTCACCGCCACCAAGAAGATCGGCGGCTCGGTCCAGCGAAATCGCGCCAAAAGACGCCTGCGCGAGGCCGCCAGGCTGCTTCTCCCCCTTCATGGCCGCCCGTCTTGCGACTATGTGTTCATCGCCCGCGGCGGAACTGGCCAGCGGGACTGGGGGCGTTTGCTTGACGATGTTAAAACCGCGCTGATAAGCCTCGCCGCCGACCTCGATCGCGCGGGCCCGGGCGCGACGCCCGCTCCGCACGCCCCCGCCGCGTCCGATTCCTCCGTTTCTGGTTAAGTCCAACCCATGCAGAACGACTCCAACAAAAACACGCTGATGTTCATCGTCTGCGCGTTCGCGATCCTGATCGGCTACCAGTTCCTGGTGCTGGGTCCGCAGCAGAGGAAGGCCGAGGCCGAGCTTCGCGCCAAGAAGGTCGCCGAGGCCCAGGTCGCGGCCCAGCCAGGGATGACCCTGGGCGCCGACGGCCTGCCCCAGCCGCTGAAGCTGTCGCGCGACGAGGCCAAGGCCCAGAGCCCGCGCATCGCCGTCGACACCCCGGCCCTGTCGGGCTCGATCGCCCTGAAGGGGGCGCGGATCGACGATCTCTGGCTCAAGCGCTACACCCAGACGGCCGACAAGAACTCGCCGCCGGTCGAGCTGTTCCGCCCCGAGGGCGCCGAGCACGCCTGGTTCGCCGACTTCGGCTGGGCCGGGATCGCCGGCATGACCGGCCTGCCCACGCCCCAGACCGTATGGACCGCCGCGCCCGGCCAGGTGCTGCGTCCGGCCACGCCGGTCGTCCTGACCTATGACAACGGCCAAGGCCTGGTGTTCACCCGCACCATCTCGGTCGACGCCGACGCCATGTTCACCGTCGCCGACACCGTCCGCAACCAGGGCGGGGCGGCCGTGGCCCTGGCGCCCTACGCCTCGGTCCAGCGCCAGGGCATTCCGACCGAAGGCCCGCACGGCCTGGGCAAGACCCAGATCGTCTACGAGGGCGGCATCGGCGTGCTGGGCGGCATCGACGGCGTCGAGAGCGGAAAATACATCCTGCAGAACAAAGCCAAGTACCCGAAGTGGAAGAAGGACAAGCCGCTGCAGGACAACCTGGAGTCCAAGGGCGGCTGGATCGGCATGACCGACAAGTACTGGCTGGCGGCCCTAGTTCCCCAGCAGTCCGAGATGATCAAGGGTCGCTTCCAGGTGAAGCCGGTCAGCGGCGTCGACGTCTATGAATCGGCCTTCACCGGTTCGCCGCGCTCGCTGGCGGCCGGCGCCACCGTCACCAGCACCACCCGCCTGTTCGCCGGCGCCAAGACCGTGCCGCTGCTGACCCGCTACGAGTACGGCGGTAAGCCCGTGGTCTGGTGGCAGTTCTGGAACCGTCCGGCCGCCGCCATCCCCAGCTTCGACAAGGCCGTCGACTGGGGGATGTTCGAGGTCATCACCCGGCCGATCTTCAACGTCCTGGAGATCTTCTACAAGCTGGTCGGCAACTTCGGCGTGGCCATCATGCTGCTGACCGTCACCCTGAAGCTGATCCTCTTCCCGCTGGCCGACAAGAGCTACGAGTCGATGGCGAAGATGAAGAAGATCGCCCCCGACGTCGAAAAGCTGAAGGCCAAGCACAAGGACGATCCGGCCAAGCAGCAGCAGGAGATGATGCAGCTGTACGCCAAGGAGAAGATCAATCCGATGATGGGCTGCGTGCCCATGCTGATCCAGATTCCGATCTTCTACTCGCTGTACAAGGTGCTGACGGTGACCATCGAGATGCGGCACGCGCCGTTCTTCGGCTGGATCACCGACCTGTCGGCCCGCGACCCCTCGACCTTCACCACCCTGTTCGGCCTGATCCACTGGGATCCGGCGACGGCCCCGCTGATCGGGGGCCTGCTGGCGGGCCCGCTGCACATCGGCGTGTGGCCGCTGCTGTACGGCTTCACCATGTGGCTGACCACGGCGATGAACCCGCCGGCCGGCGATCCGATGCAGCAGAAGATCTTCCAGCTGTTCCCGATCGTCTTCACCTTCACCCTGTCGCAGTTCGCGGTGGGCCTGGTGATCTACTGGTGCTGGAGCAACGTGCTGACCATCATCCAGCAGTACATCATCATGCACCGCTACAAGGTCGACAACCCGATCGACAAGCTGATCGCCCGCTTCAGCGGCAAGTCCGTCGAGGCCACCTGATGGACGAGCTGGGCTACAGCGAAGAGGAGATCGAGGCCGCCCGCGTGCTGTTCGCCCAGCCGGCGACCTTCATGATGGGCGCGGTCAAGATGGACGGCATGCCGGCCCCGACCCTGCCGGAAGTGGCCTTCGCCGGCCGCTCCAACGTCGGCAAGTCCAGCCTGATCAACGGGCTGGTCGGCCAGAACCACCTGGCGCGCGCCTCGAACTCTCCGGGGCGCACGCGGGAGGTCAACTTCTTCGTGCTGGCCGAGAAGCTGCGCCTGGTCGACCTGCCGGGCTACGGCTTCGCCCGGGTGTCCAAGAGCATCGCCGACAAGTTCCAGGACCTGGGCCGGGCCTATCTGCGCGGCCGGGTGAACCTCAAGCGGGTCTACCTGCTGATCGACGCCCGTCATGGCCTGAAGTCGGTGGACGCCGAGGCCCTGGACGCCCTGGACATCGCGGCCGTCTCCTACCAGATCGTCCTGACCAAGGCCGACAAGATCAAGCAATCCGAGCTGGACGTCACGGTCGACAAGACGCTGAAGGCGATCGCCAAGCGTCCAGCCGCCTTCCCCAAGGTCCTGGCGACCTCGTCGGAGAAGGGCTACGGCCTGCCCGAGCTGCGCGCCGAGATCGCCCGGACCTGCTTGAGCTGAAACGGCTCAGCCGCGGGCCGAGGACACCACCCAGCGCGCCGCGCCGACCGTGATCGCGTCCTCGACGAGACCGGTCGGCGTCTGGCCGAACCGGCGCATGGCGCGCTTCCGCAAGCCGAAGGTGACGTAGGCGGACACGACGGCCGCCGCCGCGCCCAGGGCCGCGCCCTCCAGCGCCCGCCGACGGGGAGCCAGGGCCGCGCCGGCCAGGCCGCCGCTGACGAGGCGCGCGAGGATGCCGGCCAGCACGATACGGTCCGGCGCCGAACGCAGCTTGTCGCCCCATAGCTCGCCGCCCGCCAGGATCGTCGAGCCGGTCGCCACCAGCGGATCGCCCAGCCAGGACGGCGCGCCGGTGTCGCGCGGCAGCTGGCCCTTGCGAGCGGCCTCGCTGACGGCGGCGAAGGGGGTGACCGCGCGGGCGCCCGCGACCAGCCCGATGAGGAAGGATCGGATCATGTCCACACAAACCCGCCGGTCGCCGGTTCGATCCCGCGACGCGCGGCCTGCGTGATTGCTATAGAGTCCGGGCTCGGCTAAGAGCGCCGCCCCGTCCCTGAAGAACCCGCCCATGACCCGTCACGAACTGAAGACCTGGCCCCAGTATTTCGCCGCCGTCCGCTCGGGCAAGAAGCGCTTCGAGATCCGCCGCAACGACCGCGAGTTCGCGGTGGGCGACGTGCTGGTGCTGCGCGAGTTCGATCCGGAGCAGGACGTCTATACCGGCCAGGTCGAGGAACGGCAGATCACCTTCCTGCTGTCGGAAGAGGACTACGGCGTCATCCACGGCTTCGTGGCCATCGGCTTCGGCGAGGTGGTCCATCACGGCGACATGCCGGCCGACGGCGCCCTGACGGCGGCGCAGCTGGCCCACTGGCACGAGACGACCTCCAACAACGCCGCCCTGCGCGCCCAGGACGCCCGCAAGGTGGCCCAGAGCTACGCCGCCCCGACCACCGGCCGCGCCGCCATGCCGGTCGCCGCCGACCGCCACAGCGCCGTGGCCGCCGCCGCCGAGGCCGAGGCCGCCTTCCACGCCGCGGCCGCGAAGATCGTGCGGGGGAAGTAGGTCGCATCGGTTGGGGACAGGCGCATGCGCCTGTCCCCCGGTCCGGGGCGCTGAATCAAAAAGGGCGGACCTCACGGCCCGCCCTTTTCGTTGCGCGATGGGGCGATGCCTTACGCCGCCTGGCTGACCTGGGCCGGGAAGACGTCGTCCATGCGCAGATAGGTGATCAGGCGGCTGTCCAGCGAGATGATCGCCTGGATGAAGCGCAGTTCGTCGGTCCCCAGGTCCGGGGTCGGCTGCAGGTGGTCGCGCGACACGGTGAAGGTCTCGCTGACCGCGTCGACCAGGATGCCGGCCAGGCGGTCCTGGCATTCGACCACGACGATGACGTGGCGGGTCTCGGGGACGGTGACGCCCAGGCCAAGGCGATTGCGCAGGTCGATGACCGGCATGATCGCGCCGCGCAGGTTGATCACGCCCTTCAGGAAGGCCGGGGCGTGCGGGATCGGAGTGGCCGGGGTCCAGCCGCGGATCTCGCGGACCGTCTTGACGTCGATGCAGAACTCCTGCTCGCCAATGCAGAACGAGATCAGCTCCAGGGCGGGTTCGGCGTGGTCGGTCATGGTCGGGTCCCGAGGGTCGAAGGTCTTCGCGGTGAAGGCCGAAAACCGGCTTCGCGTCGTCTGTCACAAGAGCCCGAGCGCCGTTTAATAACGGTTAATGCAGCGCTTGCGGGACGGCGTCGAATTGTCGCGCGCGCTGGTCCTCCTCCCGTGGGGGAGGTGTCGGCGAAGCCGACGGAGGGGGGAGTGATCGGCAGGCGGCCTCAGCCCGGATCGACGATCCAAAGACTCCCCCCACCGGCCTTCGGCCGCCTCCCCCACGGGGGGAGGATCACGGCTCCGACGCCCCGACATCGCCCTCGTCGGTCAGGTTGAACTCGTACCAGACGCCGTTCAGTACGCCGAAGGCGACGGCCAGGCCCAGGCCCAGCACCCAGGTGAAGTACCACATGGCTTGAAACTCCTCAGTACAGGGCCGGGTCGGTCTTGAGCGCCGCCGTGCTGGTCCGGCCCCACAGCACCTTGAACACCCAGGCGGTGTAGAGCAGCACGACCGGCATCAGCACCGCCACGACGATCAGCATGATGAACAGGGTCAGGTGGCTGGATGAGGCGTTCCACACCGTCAGGCTCGAGCGCGGATCGATGGTGCTGGGCAAGATGAACGGGAACATCGACAGGCCCACCGTGGCCACGATCCCCGCCGCCGAGGCCGACGAGCCGCCGAACGCCAGGGCCGCCGACCGCCGCCACAGGCCCAGCAGGGCCAGGATCGCGCCGCCGAGGCCCATCACCGGCGCGACCAGCATCCAGGGATGGCGGCCGAAATTGTCGAACCAGGCGCCCGGACTGGCGACCGCGGTCCCGCGCAGCGGATTGGAAGGTCCGGCGGGGTCGAACGCCCCCTCGATGCGGAAGCCCAGGCGCGTGGCCAGCAGGCCCCCGACCACGAACAGGGCCAGGGTGGCGATCCCGGCGCCCGCGCCGAACCGGCGGGCCCGGTCCCCGACCACGCCCTGCTCGGCCTTGATCCCCAGCCAGGCCGCGCCATGCAGCACCAGCATGGCCACCGACAGCAAGCCGCAGACCAGGGTGAAGGGGGTGAACAGGCCGAAGAAGGCGCCGTGATAGGTGGCCCGCAGGTCGCCATCCAGCTTGAACGGCGCGCCCTGCAGCACGTTGCCCACGGCCACGCCGAACACCAGCACGGGCACGAAACTTCCCGTGAACAGCGCCCAGTCCCAGAACGCCCGCCAGCGAGGATCCGGCCGCTTGGACCGATACTTGAAGCCGACCGGCCGCAGGATCATGGCCACCAGCACCGCGAAGATGGCCAGGTAGAAGCCCGAGAAGCTGACGCCATAGACCAGCGGCCAGGCCGCGAAGATCGAGGCCCCGCCGGTGATGAACCACACCTGGTTGCCTTCCCAGGTGGCGCCGACGGTGTTGATCACCATGCGGCGTTCCTCGTCGGTGCGGGCGACGAAGGGCAGCAGCGCGCCCACGCCCATGTCGTAGCCGTCGGTCACGGCGAAGCCGATCAGCAGCACGCCCAGCAGGCCCCACCAGATGATGCGCAGGGTCGGATAGTCGAGGGGAAGGTCCATGATCCGATCTCCTTTAAGCGACGGCTTCGCCGGCGGGGGCGGCCCCGGGGCGTCCGGGCGCGCCGGACGGGAAGGCCTCCTGCTCGGCGAAGGGGCCCTTCTTGATGGTCCGCAGGATCAGCCCGACCTCGACCACCGCCAGGGCGCCGTACAGCAGGGTGAACACCACGATGCTGGTCAGGATCTGGCCCACGCTCAGCGACGACGGGGCCAGGAAGGTGGGCAGCACGCCCTCCACCGCCCAGGGCTGGCGCCCGACCTCGGCCAGCACCCAGCCCAGCTCGGTCGAGATCCACGGCAGCGGGATGGCCGCCACGGCCAGCATCAGGAACCAGCGCGTATTGTGCCGCCGCAGGGTGACCAGCACGAAGGCGGTGGCGAACATCGCGATCATCAGGAAGCCGATGCCGGCCATGATCCGGAACGACCAGAACATCACCGGCACGTTGGGCACGGTGTCCCAGGCGGTCTTCTGGATCAGCGCCTTGTCGGCGGTTCGCGGGTCGGCGACATGCCGCTTGAGCAGCAGGGCGTAGCCGAGGTCGCGGCGGTGCATCTCGAAGACGCCGCGCGCCGCCAGGTTCTTCGGATCGGCCTTCAAGGTCTCCAGGGCGTCATAGGCCACCACCCCGCTCTCGATCCGGGTCTCGGCCTGGGCCACCAGCTCGAAGATGCCGGCGACCGGCCGGTCCAGGCTGCGGGTGGCGATCAGGCCCAGGACATAGGGGATCTTGATCTCGTCGTGGGTCTTGCGGGCCTTCAGGTCCGGGATGCCGAAGGCGGTCAGGCCGGCCGGGGCGGGTTCGGTCTCCCACATCGCCTCCAGGGCGGCGAGCTTCATTTTCTGGTTGTCGGTCAGGGCGTAGCCGCTCTCGTCGCCCAGCACGACCACCGACAGGGACGAGGCCAGGCCGAAGGCGGCGGCCACGGTCAGCGAGCGCTTGGCGACGCTGACATAGCGGCCCTTCAGCAGATAGAAGGCGCTGACCCCCAGCACGAAGACAGCGGCGATGGTGTAGCCGGCGCTGACCGTGTGCACGAACTTGGCCTGGGCCACCGGGTTGAACAGCACCGCCCGGAAGTCGGTCACCTCCATGCGCAGGGTGTCGGGGTTGAAGGCCGCGCCGACCGGGTTCTGCATCCAGCCGTTGGCGACCAGGATCCACAGGGCCGACAGGTTGGTGCCCAGGGCGACCAGGAAGGTGACCAGCAGGTGGGTGACCGGCCGCAGCTTATCCCAGCCGAAGAACATCAGGCCCACGAAGGTGGCCTCGAGGAAGAAGGCCATCAGCCCCTCGATGGCCAGCGGCGCGCCGAAGATGTCGCCGACATAGTGCGAGTAGTAGGACCAGTTCATGCCGAACTGGAATTCCATCGTCAGGCCGGTGGCCACGCCGAGCACGAAGTTGATGCCGAACAGCGTGCCCCAGAACCGCGTCGTGGTGCGCCAGATCGGCCGCTTGGTCATCACATAGACGCTCTCCATGATCACCAGCATGAAGGACAGGCCCAGCGTCAGGGGCACGAACAGGAAGTGGTACAGCGCCGTCAGGGCGAACTGCAGGCGGGAGAGGTCGACGACGGCGGGGTCCATGCAGCGCTCCGGTGGTCGTTGGCGATCGCGCCAAGGACCTTCTACCCCTAGACGCATCAAGGCCAGGGCGCTTTGATCCTGATCAAGGACGCGCCCGTCCCCCGACCCTAACAACGGCCGATGACCGCCAGTTTCACCGCCCAGCTCGACGCCGTCGCGCGACCCTGGCTGCAGGCGATGAGCCCGGCCGGCGGTCGCGCCACGCGGACCGCGCCGCTGTGGCTGCTGGCCGACGTCCCCGCCGCGGTCGCCTTCGCCGCCGGCCTGGCCCTGGCGATCGACGCCCTGCCGCGGGGCCTGGCCGCCGCCGCGCCCTGGCTGGCCCTGCTCGCCCTGGCGGCCGCCGCGCGGGGCGGGCTGGCCAAGCGCGCCGCCGAGGCCGGAGCCCTGGCCGCCGCCGGGGTCAAGGCCCGGGCGCGCCAGGACGCCGTCGCCTCGGTGCTGGGCGGTCGCGTCACCGGCGGCGAGGCCCTGTCGGCCGTGGTCGAGGGGGTCGAGGCCCTGGACGGCCACGTCTCGCGATTCGCGCCGGCGCGAATGGCCGCCGCCGTCGCGCCGCTGCTGGTCATCGCCGCCGTCGCCGTCGCCAGCCCGGTGGCGGCGGGGATCCTGCTGGCGACCCTGGTCCCGTTCGGCCTGGTCATGGCCCTGGCCGGCGGGGCGGCGGCCGAGGAGTCGCGGCGGCAGTTCCTGGCCCTGGAGCGGCTGTCCGGCCTGTTCCTCGACCGGGTCCGCGCCCTGCCGCTGGTCCTGGCCTTCCAGGCCGAGGGCGCGGTGACCCGCGACCTGTCGGTCGCCGCCGACGACCTAGCACGGCGGACGATCCGTGTGCTGAGGATCGCCTTCCTGTCGTCCGGCGCGCTGGAGTTCTTCGCCGCCCTGTCGGTGGCCGTGGTGGCGGTCTATTGCGGCTTCAACCTGCTACGGCTGCTGCCCTTCCCGGTTCCCGAGCAGCTGGACCTGAAGCGCGCCTTCTTCGCCCTGGCCCTGGCCCCGGAGGTCTACGCCCCGCTGCGCCGGCTGGCCGCCGCCTATCACGACCGCCAGGCCGCCGAGGCCGCCGCCCTGACCCTGGCCGCCCTGCCGCTTCCGCCGCCCGCTCCCCCAACCACCTCGTTCGACGCCCCGCCCGCCCTCCGCTTCCAGGCCGTGACCGTGACCTACGCGGCCGGCGAGGCTTCGGTGTTCGACGGCTTCGACCTCGATGTCGCGCCCGGCGAGGTCGTCGCCCTGCTGGGCCCCAGCGGCAGCGGCAAGACCACCCTGCTGAACCTGCTGCTGGGCCTGGCGCCCCTGAGCGGCGGCGAGGTGTCGATCGGCGACCAGCGCCTGTCGCACCTGGGTTCGATCGCCGCGTCGGTCGCCTGGGCCGGACAGTCGCCGGTGGTGCTGCCCGGAACCCTGGCCGACAATCTGGCCCTGGCTCATCCGGGCGCCGCCCGCGAAGACCTGGTGCGAGCCGCTCGCGCCGTCGGCCTTGACGCCGTGCTGGACGACCGGGACGGCCTCGACACACGGCTGGACGAGCGCGGCGCGGGCCTGTCCGGCGGCGAGCGGCGGCGGCTGGGTCTGGCCCGGGCGCTGCTCAAACCCGCCCCGATCCTGCTGCTGGACGAGCCGACCGCCGACCTCGACGCGACCTCGGAACAGGCCCTGCTGCCGATCCTGCGCCAGGCGGCGCGCGGCCGCACGACCCTGATCGCCACCCATTCCGAGGCCGTCGCCGCGCTGGCGGATCGCGTGGTGCGGCTGTGAAGCGGCCCGCCGGCGGTCCCCTCGCCGACCTGATCCGCCAGCAGCGTCGGCGCCACGCCGACGGCCTGCGCCTGGCCGCGCTGTCGGCCGCCATCGTCGGGGCGGGATCGGTGCTGCTGCTGGGCCTGTCGGGGTGGTTCCTGACCGGGGCGGCGATCGCCGGCGTCGCCGGACTGGCGGCGGCCCAGGCCTTCAACGTGCTGCTGCCCAGCGCCGGCATCCGCCTGCTGGCCATCCTGCGCACCGCCTTCCGCTATCTGGAGCGCTTGTCGGGCCACGCCGCGGCCCTCAAGGCCCTGGCCGCCATCCGCCCGACGCTCTACGCGTCCCTGGCCGCCGCCCCGCCGGCCCAGGCCCAGGCCCTGGCCCTGTCGCGCGGCGAGGCCTCGGCCCGGCTGGTGCAGGATGTCGACGCGGTCGAGACCCGGCTGATCCGCCTCTCCGCCCCCTGGGGCGCCGGGGCCGCCGTCGCCGCCGGACTAGCCATGGCCGCGCCCGCCGGCTGGGCGAGCGCCGTGGTCGTCGCCCTGGCCGTCGCCGCGACCGTGCTGGGCGTCCGCGTCCTGACCCGCCGCCTGACCGCCCGCACCGGCCCGGCGATTCAGCAGGCCGCCGGCGACCTGAAGGACGATCTGGCCGCCTACGCCGCCGCCGCGCCTGAGCTGCGGGTCTATGGCGTCCAGGGTCGCGCGGCCGCCGAGATCGCCGCCAAGGGCGCGCGGCTGGACGCCTTGAGGCGCGAGGCCGTGGCGGCCGGCGGGTGGGTGATGGGGCTGCAGGGCGCGATCCTGGGCCTGGCCGTCGCCGGGGTCCTGGCCTTGGCCCACGAGGCCGCCACGCCCCTGGCGGCCATGGCCGGCCTGGCGACCGCCATGGCGCTGGAGGGCCTGGCGGGACTAGGCAAGGCGTTCGAGCAGGCGTCGGGCGCCGACGCGGCGGCCGAACGGTTGGACGCGGTGCTGGGGCATGAGCCGACGGCGGCGGGCGCCCAGGCCTTATTGGATTGTCCAAGCCTGAACGTCGGCGATCTCATCCTCGAACCGGGCGCGCGTCTGGTCCTGACCGGCCCGTCGGGTTGTGGCAAGACGACGGTGCTGGAGCGACTGCTCGGCCTGCGCTCTTTAAACTCCACTCATCCCGGCGAAAGCCGGGACCCAAGCGGTATCGGCCCTGTAGATGCCGAGCGAAACCACCCCCTCGGCTTGGGTCCCGGCTTTCGCCGGGAGGAGCGGAGTGTGGGGGTGGCGCTCGCGCTGAACGGCCACGCCATGGAAGCCCTAGATCCGACCACCCCCCGCGCCGCCTTCGCCCACGCCCCGCAGGACGCGGCGATGATCGCCGGCACGGTGCGCGCCAACCTCGCCCTGGCCGGCCCGCACGCCGAGGAAGCCGTGTGGGACGCCCTGGCCGACGCCGCGCTGGAGGCCCGGGTCCGCGCCCTGCCCCAGGGCCTGGACACCTGGATCGGCGAGAACGGCGAACGGCTGTCGGGCGGCGAGCGGCGGCGGCTGTCCCTGGCCCGGGCCCTGCTGCGCGACGCGCCCTGGCTGCTGCTGGACGAGCCCACCGAGGGCCTGGACGCCGCCACCGAGGCCCTGGTGGTCGCGCGCCTGGACGCCCGCCTGAAGCGCACCGGCCAGGGCCTGGTGCTGGTCAGCCACCGGCCCGCGCCGCGCGCCTTGTGCGATCGGGAACTGCCAATCGCTCCGCCCCGCGCTATAGGGTAGTCGACCTTGCGCAGCGGAGGCCGCTATCACGTGATGACCACGGTTTCGGCCGGGACGCTGCACAGCGACCTGCGGCCCCGGGCGTATCTGGCGGCCATGGCCACGGTGCTGGCCTGCTGCCTGATCCAGCTGGCCCTGCCGCCCGGCTTCACGGCCCCGTCGGCCTTTCTGCTGTTCGTGCCGTCCGTGCTGATCAGCGCCGCGGTCGGCGGCCTGGCGCCGGGCCTGTTCGCCACGGTCCTGGCGGCGGCCGCGGTCTGGATGCTGAAGGTGCAGGGACGGCCCGACCAGGCCACCGCCCTGTCCAGCCTGGTGTTCGTGATGATCGGCTCGGGCATGTCGGTCGGCGGCGGCTGGTTCCACGCCGCCCGCTCGCGCGCCGCGGCCATGACCCATCACCTGCAGTCGATCCTCGATTCGGCCCCCGACGCGGTGATCGTCATCGATCCGGCCGGGGTGATGACCTCGTTCAGCCCGGCCGCCGAACGGCTGTTCGGCTGGACCTCGGCCGAGGCGATCGGCCGCAATGTCAGCCTGTTGATGCCCGAGCCCGAGCGCAGCGCTCACGACGGCTTCCTGGCGCGCTACGCCCAGACCCGCGAAAAGCGGATCATTGGCATCGGCCGCGTGGTGGTGGGCCAGCGCAAGGACGGAAGCACCTTCCCGATGGAGCTGGCGGTCGGCGAGACCCGGGGCCAGCAGCCGTTCTACACCGGCTTCATCCGTGACCTGACGGAACGCCAGCAGACCGAGGCCCGACTGCGCGACCTGCAGACCGAACTGGTCCACGTCTCGCGCCTGACCGCGATGGGCGAGATGGCCTCGACCCTGGCCCACGAGCTGAACCAGCCGCTGTCGGCGATCGCTAACCTGCTCACCGGCTCACGCCGGCTGATCGACCGCGGCCGGCCCGAGGACCAGGCCAAGGTGCGCGACGCGGTCGACAAGGCCTCGGCCCAGGCGCTGCGGGCCGGCGACGTGATCCACCGCATGCGCGAGTTCGTGCGGCGCGGGGCCAGCGAGCGTGCGCCCGAAAGCCTGTCCAAGGTGGTCGAGGACGCCGCCGCCCTGGCGCTGATCGGCGCACGCGAGCACCTGGTGACCACCCGCCTGCAGCTCGATCCGGCCGCCGACGCCGTCTACGCCGACCGGGTGCAGATCCAGCAGGTGCTGGTCAACCTGATCCGCAACGCCGTCGACGCCATGGCCGACTCGCCGAGACGTGAGCTGACGATCGCCAGCCAGCGGCTCGAAAACGGCTCGGTTCAGGTCAGCGTCACCGACACCGGCTCGGGGATCAGCGACGATTTCCGCGAGCGCCTGTTCCAGCCGTTCATGACCACCAAGGCCGAGGGCATGGGGGTGGGCTTGTCGATCTCGCGCTCGATCATCGAGGCGCACGGCGGGCGCATCTGGGCCGATCCGAATCCGAAGGGCGGCACGGTGTTCCACTTCGTCCTGCCGCCGCGTAGAGATGAGGACGAGCACAACAGGCCAGGGACGTGATCGATGAGTGAAGCCGTGGTCCACGTGGTCGACGACGACGAGAGCGCCCGCGAGTCCCTGGCCTTCCTGCTGGAGGCCGCCGACTTCGAGGTGGTCAGCCACGCCTCGGCCCTGGCCCTGCTGGACGCCTTGCCCCTGGACGGCGCCGGCTGCGTAATCACCGACATGCGCATGCCCGACATGACCGGCCTGGAGCTGGTGCGCGAGCTGGGCGCCCGCGGCTGCCGCGTGCCGATCATCATGATCACCGGCCATGGCGACATCCCCCTGGCGGTCGAGGCCATGCGGGCCGGGGTGGCCGACTTCATCGAAAAGCCGTTCGGCGAAAGCCGGATCCTCGACGCCCTCAACCGGGCCCTGGAGGCCGGGCCGCCGCCCCTCGCCCAGAACGGCGCCCCGACCGCCGCCTCGGACGAGGCGGCGCTGGTCCGCCAGCGGCTGGAGACCTTGTCGGAGCGCGAGCGCCAGGTGCTGGACGGCGTCGTCGACGGCCAGCCCAACAAGGTGATCGCCCGCGAACTGGGCATCAGCCCCCGCACGGTCGAGATCTATCGCGCCAAGCTGATGGCCAAGATGCACGCCGACAACCTGGCAGCCCTGGTGCGCATGACCCTGTCGATTCGCCGGGGGTGAGCCCGCGGCGATCGCGGCGTTCAAGCCAGCCTAGGTAGTCCCCCTTAGGCATAGGACCCGACTGTACCGCCAGGCTCCCGCGACGGAGATTGGGCGGGCCAAAGAGATCGGGAAACCCTCATGCTGTCCGTGATCCAGACCGCCGCCCCCATCGTTACGCGTCCGCCCGCGACGATCGCGCTGGACGGCCTGCGCCAGAGCTACGGCCCCGGCGAGACGATCTTCGACGAGGGCCAGCGGGCCGACCGGGTCTATCAGCTGACCTCCGGAAGCCTGCGCACCTGCAGGATTCTGCGCGACGGACGCCGCCAGATCGAGGCCTTCCACTTCGCCGGCGACGTGTTCGGCCTGGAGGGCGGCGAGACCCACCGGGTGGCCGCCCAGACCCTGGGTCCCGCCCAGGTGCGGGTGATGCCGCGCTCGGCCCTTGAGGCCCTGGCCCATGAGCATGCCGACGTCGCCCGGCGGCTGCTGGCGCTGACCACCGACAACCTGCGCCGCTCCCAGGACCACGTGCTGATGCTGGGTCGCCGCACCGCCTGCGAACGGGTCGCGGCCCTGCTGCTGGACCTGGCCGAACGGACGGGCGCGGACGCCCTGCTCGACGTGCCGATGACCCGCCAGGACATGGCCGACTATCTGGGCCTGACCATCGAGACCGTGTCGCGCACCTTCACCCAGTTCCAGCACGACGGCCTGATCGCCCTGCCGACCACCCGCAAGGTGCTGCTGCGGGATCGAGCGGCGCTGGAGGCGATGGTGGACTGAGGCTCGGGCCCTTCACCAGTCCTTTTTTCAACCGTCATTCCGGGCCTTGTGCCCGGAACCCCTCTGTCCGCCGCAGGTGCGGAAGGGTGGCGCGCCCGCGCGCCACGGCGCTTCACCGTCGGCTGAACCAGGGGTCCCGGGCACGAGGCCCGGGATGACGACCAAAAGAGTAAGCCCTAGCTCGACGCGACGTTCATCCACACGGACGCCGTCTCGCCCGGCGCCAGGACCTTGATCCCGCTGTCGTCGCCGGTGAACGGATCCGGGCGGTTGGCCACCGGTTCGGCGCAGACGAAGTCGGCCCCCGGCGGCGAATAGACGTGCAGCCAGCGGCACTCGGGCGACGCCGTCAGGGTGGTGCTCGCCCCGCCCGGCGCCGACAGGGTCGCGACGCCGGTCCAGCCCGTGTAGCAGTTGTCGATCAATTCGCCGACCGCGGTCGGGGCGCCGGCCGCCCAGTCCGAGCGCCAGACGCCCTCGACATGGCGGGTGGGCAGGCAGTCCTCGTCGGTCAGCCAGACGCCGGTCACGCCCGCCTGCAGCCGCTCGCCGTCGCGGGCCGGGAAATAGGGGTGGAAACCCAGGCCGACGGGCATCGGCTGGTCGCCGGTATTGGTCACCGACAGGTCCTGGCGCAGGCCCGCCTCGCCCAGGGTGAAACGCTGCTCGGCGCGCCAGCCCCAGGGCCATTCGCCGGGCGGATGGTCGAAGGCGAGAACAGCCTCTGTCTCGGCCGCCGACACGACGGTCCAGGCCCCGCGCCAGGCCTGGCCGTGCAAGGCGTGCGGATGGTCTGCCAGGTTCGGCGACAGGGCGACGTCGCGGCCGCCGAAGCTGAAGCGCCCGTCGCGGATGCGGTTGCAGAACGGGACCAGGGCGAAGTTGCCGGTGTCGAGCACCTCGGTGGTTCCGGCCGGCGCCGGCCGCAGCAGGTCGCGGCCGTCCCAGGTGAACCGGCCCACCGAACCGCCCAGGGCGGGCAGCAGTTCGACGCGGGCGCGGGCGGTCTGCAGGACGACGACGGTCATGGGAAAGCCTCGGGAACTGGCGGTGACGCGGCCTGCCTACGCACATCGCCCGGCCGAGACAAGCACGGCGAAACGGCTGGACGCCCCAAAAGGATCGTCATCCCGGACGCCTCGTGAGGCTGTCCGGGATGACGACGGCGGGTTCAACCCTTTCGGGCTGAAGCGCCTACTCGACCTCCTCCGCTGCCCGCTGGTCGCTGGCGTCGACGGCCAGGCCCAGCTTCTCGGACATCAGCAGGGTCAGCAGGGCCTGCATGACCCCGCCATTGGCCCCGCCCTCGCCGCCGGCCCCGGTGATCGAGACCTTGGGCACCACGTCGACGCCGCTGGTCTCCAGGGCCTCGGCGAAGCGCTCGGCCACCTGGCGGGCCAGCTGGTAGCGGGCGCCGCCCGAGGCCTCGACCTGGCTGGCGATGGCCTCGGCGGTGGCCAGGCCCACCTTGCTGACCCGTTCGGCCTCGGCCCGGGCCAGGGCCACGACCTTGCCGGCCTCGCCCTCGCCCAGCAGGCGGGTGGCGTCGGCGTCGGCCTTGGCCAGGGTCCGGCGCTGCTGGGCTTCCTGTTCCGAGCGGGCCAGGCTGGCCTTGCCGGCGTTCTGCTGCACCTGGATCGACAGCTGGCTTTCGGTGATCGCCGTCTGCTGCTTGGCCAGGGCCTCGGCCTCGCGCAGCTCGCGCTCCTTCTGGGCGGCGAACTTCTGTCGCTCATAGGTGCCGATCTGCTCGTCGGCGATCTGCCGCTGGCGAAGCTGGGTCAGGATCTTCTCGATCTGGTCGTCGCCGCTGGCCGACGGACGCGGCGTGCCGATCAGCACCTCCTGGAGCTCGAGGTTATAGAGGCCGAACTTGGCCTTCATCTCCTCGCTCGACTGGCTCTGGATGGCGCTGCGGTCCTGCAGCAGCTCGATCAGGGTGCGGGTCTGGCCGATGTTCTTGAAATAGGCGCTGACCATCGGGTCCAGGGTCTGCTCGACCAGCTTCTTGATGTCGCCGAACCTTTGGATGACCAGCGGCGCCTTGCGGTAGTCGATGTGCACCACGACCGAGACCGGCAGGGTCGGCTCGAACGCGTCGCGGGTGATCAGCGACACCTCGGCCAGGTTCTCGTCGAACTTGTGCGAGCCCACGGCCATCGTCTCCCACTTCAGGATGAAGTTGGTGGTCGGCACCATGGTCACGCGCCCGGCATAGGTGTTGAAGGCGTACTTGCCCGGCAGCAGCGGGTCGCGCCACACGCCGCGCTCGCCGTTGGCGACCAGTTCCCCGTGGCGATAGCCCTCGCCCGAGGTGTCGGCGCCCAGCGCGCCGGTATAGGACACCACCACGCCCACCTGGCCGACCTCGACCACGGTCTTGTCGATCCGCTCGACGGTCGCGAACAGGCGGTTGATGTAATAGGTGCCCTCGACCAGCACCTGCAGCTGGCGACCCTTGCGGCCGCCCGCGGCCAGGAACTTGCCGGCCTCCTGGAAGCTGTTGTGGTAGGTCGCCGTGTCCTCGGGATCGACGCCGACCAGCGGCGCGATCAGCTCGCCCGACGGCAGGCCGGGGCCGTCATGGACGGTGATCACCCCGATCTGGTCGTCGGCGTCCTTGATCACGACCGGCTCGAAGCCGCCGCGTTCCTCGATGATCTCGGCCATCTGCTCCAGCAGGTCGGCCTCGCTGCGCTCCAGGCTCAGCGCGAAGGTGCGGTCCTTGGTCACCACCACGAACTGGGCCAGGTTGATGGCGTAGGCGCCCTCGCGCAGGATCTTGCGCTGCGGGCCCTTCTGGCCGCCGGCCTCGAGGAACTTGCGCGCGTCCTGGAAATCGACGCCGGCCGGGTGGGTGGCCAGGGTTTGGTCGGCCTCCAGCGGCGCGCCGTCACGGGCGAAGACATAGCCGATCCGGCCCTGGGGAATGGTCACCAGGGACTGGACGTGCAGGCGGTACTGGAACGGGAAGAAGAAGTGCAGGCCCCCGCGCAGGACGTCGGGCTGGAAGCCCGCCTCCTCCTTCAGCGCGATCAGGCCGCCGGCGATCGAGCCGCGTCGGCTCCACAGCTTCTCGACTACCGCCACGCGGTTGTTGCCGATGTAGCGGACCATGCCCGACGCGGCCACGAACACCGCCGCGAGCACGACGAAAAGCGCCGAACCGACCAGCGGTCCCAACGCCAAGAGGTTAGACATTTAGGTAGCCCCATGTGGCCGCCTGGGAAGCGATGATCGCTCCATGAATCAGCGGCCACGCTTCAAGTATGCATGCCGCGGCGCCGCGCAATCATGGGGCGATCACATCGGATCACGGACGCGAGAACTCCGTTACATGAAGTTCACGAAGGCCCGTTCGCCCGGTCCCAATCCGTCTTGTTTGACCTGGGCCTTGTCGCCGCGGCGCTGGACGGGCGTCAGGGTGTTGGGGCACAACTCGCGGCTGACAGGCCGGGGGCCTGGGTAGGGGCGTATCCGTGACCTGGCTGATCATCGTCGCCCTGGGCGTCTGGGCGCTGTACCTGAATCGACGGCTGGACAAGCTGGAGGCCAAGGTCCGCATCCTGTCGAGCGCCCCGCCGACGGTCGCTCCGCGCCGCTCCGACCAGGCCGCGCCGCAGGTCCAGGCCGCGCCGGCGGCCGCGTCGCCGAAGCCGTCCGAACCGACGTTGACGGCCCAGGACTCCGCCGACGCGGCGCGGCCGATGACCATCCCGACAATGGCCACGGGGCCCGACGCGCCGCTCGCGCCCGCCCGCCGCCAGCCGCCCCCACTGGCCTCCCAACTGCGGCCAAGCGTCACCTGGGCCCAGGCCTCGACCTGGCTGGCCGAGAACGGCCTGGCCTGGCTGGGCGGCGGAGGATTGGCTCTGGGCGGCCTGCTGCTGGTGGTCTACGCCGCCCAGCGGGGGGTGTTCACCCCGCCGTTCCGCATCGCGGCCGCCGTCGTCATGGGCTTTCTGATGATCGCCGCCAGCGAGTGGATCCGCCGCCAGACCAGGGCCCCGGGCGGACGCCACGCCCTGGCCGCCGCCACCGCGGCCGGAGCGGGCGCTGTCACGCTCTATGGCGCGATCTGGGCCGCCCACGTGCTTTACCAACTGATCCCGCTCCCGCTGGCGGCGGTGCTGATCACGGCGGTGTCTGACGGCCTGCTGGCCCTGGCCCTGTTGCACGGCGAGGCCCTGGCCCTGCTGGCCCTGCTGGGCGCCTTCCTGGCCCCGGCCATCACCCGCCAGGGCGCCTGGCCGCCGCTGGCCTTGCAAGGCTACCTGATGCTGCTGGGGGCGACCGGGCCCGCCGTCGCCGCTCTGCGCCGCTGGGGACCGACCGGCCTGGCCACCCTGGCTGGCCTGGCGTTCTGGAGCCTGGCGGCGCTGGCGCGAGGACGCGAGGCCGATCTGGCCCTGCTGCTGGCCGTCGCCCTGGCCGGTCCGGCGCTGGCCACGCTCCGGCCCGACCCGAGGCCCGCGGCCGCCGGGACTGACCTCTTCCAGCGCCTGCCGCTGATCGCCCTTCTCGCCGTCAGCCTGGGAGCGCTGGGCCTCTGGCGGCTGGGCGACGCCGACGCCGCGCCGATCCTGGCGGCCCTGCTGATCTTGGCCGCCGCGACCCTGGCGGCGTTCGGCCGCGCGCCGGCCTGGGCCTTCGCCGCCCCGGCCGCCTCGGCGATCCTGGGCCTTCTGTCGGCCCATCGGCTGGGGGTCTCGCACCCGACCACGCCGAACGGGGCCTGGCCGATCTTCGCCGAGGTGTTCGGCCTGACCGTCGTGATCGCCGGCGCCGGCCTGGCCGCGGCGCTAAGCCGTTCGGCAGCGGTCCAGGTGCGCACGACGCTGCTGGCCATCGCCGCCATCGGAGCCATGGCGCTGGCCAATCTCGCCTGGCCGCTGCTCGATGGCCTGCCCGGACGCTTCGACGATCATGCCGCGGCTCTGGCCAGCGGCCTGGCCGCCGCCTTGCTGGCCGCCGGCGCGGTCCTGCTGGCCCGCCGGGTCGAGGACCCGAAGCAGGACGTCGGCCTGGGCCTGTGGATCGCCGCCGCCGCAGAGCTGCTGTTCCTGACCGTCCATGGCCTGACGCCGCATCATGCCGAACCCGCGGCCATGGCCCTGGCCGCCCTGGCCCTGGCGGCGGTCGCCAACCGCCGACCCTGGCGTGGCCTGGCCGCCACGGCCGTGGCCGGAGCTGTCGTCACCCTGGCCACGACGCTGCGCCCAAGCTTCGTGCTGGACGCGGCGAGCGGCGCCCTGTCCCTACCGCGCTTGGCCCTGGTCACCGCCGTGGCTGTCATCGCCCTGGCCGCCGCCGGGCGGACCGTCGGCGCGGCGCGACGCGACCACCGGACGGAGGCCGAGGCCCTGTCGACCGCCGCCCTGCTGACCCTCCTGGCGGGCCTGTTCCTGATCCTGCATGCGGTGCTGGCCCGCTGGGTCCCGCCGCCCGCCGGCGCCGAGCCCCTGCTGGAAGCCTCGCTGCGCACGGCCCTGGTGCTGAGCGCCGGCCTGCTGCTGGCCCGACGCGGCCGCCCCGACGATGGTCCGATCGCCCGCTGGCGGCTGATCGTCGTCGTCACCCTGGGGGCGTCCTACGGCCTGCTGGCCGGCGGCCTCTTCCTGCATCCCTGGTGGGGCGAAGGCCGGATGGCCGCCGGCCTGCCGCTGCTCAACGACCTGTTGCTGACCTTCCTGGCGCCGGCCCTGCTGTTGGCGGCGACCGCCCACTTCCGGCCCGATCCGGCGGACCGCTGGAGCCGCGGCTGGTTCGCCGCCGCGGCGGTCTTCGCCCTGTTGTGGGCGGTGACCGTCGTCCGTCACGCCTTCCACGGCGCGGCCATGGATATCGCCGCCATCGGCCGGGCCGAGGCCTGCGCCTATGCGGTGATCGCCCTGCTGACCGCCCGGGCCTTCCGCCTGGATCGCCTGCGCGCCTCGCGGGCCGCCTGGCTGCACGCCGCCGCGCCCGCCGCCGGCTGGACGGCCCTGGCCGTGGCCCTGCTGGTGTTCGGCTGGCTGGCCAGCCCGTGGTGGGGACCATCCGAAACGCCGATGGCCTCGGCCGCCCACGTGGCGCTGGTCCTGGCCCTCTACGCCGGCGGGGCGGGGGCGGCGCTGAGCCTGCGGCGGGGACACGGCGCCCTTGATCGCGCCGCGCTGTGCGCCTCGGTCGGCGCGTTGTTCGCCCTGGTCACCTTGCTGACCCGCTTCGCGTTCCATGGCGCCGATATGCGCCAGGGCCTGGATCGCGGCGGACTGGAAACCTGGACCTTCTCGGCGGTCTGGACGGTGTTCGGCCTGATCGTGCTGTTCCGCGCCTCGGCCCGCAAGGATGCGGCCTTGCGCTGGTTGGGTCTGGTCGTGCTGCTGGCCACCGCCGCCAAGGTGCTGCTGTTCGACATGGCCACCCTGGACGGCGTGGTCCGCGCCGCCTCGTTCCTGGCGGTCGGCGCCCTGTTCATCGCCGGCGCCCTGGTGGCGCGTCGGCTCAACGCGGGGCACAAGATCAAGGCTGACGATTCGCCGACCGCCCAACCCGACGACAGGAGCCCCGCCCCGTGAGCCAAGCCTTGCCGATGACCCGCCGCGGCGTGGCGGCCTCGATCCTGACCCTCGCCGCCGCGCCCGTGCTCGCCAAGACCCAGGTCTACCCCGTGGTGGGCAAGGTCGAGCGCCTGGACCCGGCCCTGGACGCCTTGGTCGACGCCGACGCGCCGGTCGAGCAGGTGCTGGACGGCTTCACCTGGAGCGAGGGGCCGGTCTGGGTCGGCGGCAAGGACGGCTTCCTGCTGGTCTCGGACGTTCCGGCCAACAAGATCCTGCGCTGGTCGCCGTCGGCGGGGGGAGCGGTCTGGCTGTCGCCCTCCGGCTATGCCGGTCCGGAGACCAACAGCCTGCGCGAGGCCGGCTCGAACGGCCTGATCCTGGCGCGCGGCGGGCTGGTGGTCGGCGACAGCGGCAATCGCTGCGTCTCGCGCATCGACCTGAAGACCAAGAAGAAAACGGTGCTGGCCGCCAGCTTCGAGGGCAAGCGCCTCAACAGCCCCAACGACCTGGTCCTGGCCCGCGACGGGGCGATCTACTTCACCGATCCGCCCTGGGGTCTGAAGGGCGACTGGCGCTCGCCCTACCGCCAGACCGACTATGCCGGCGTCTATCGCCTGGGAGCCGACAACAGCCTGACGATCATCGACAGGACCGTCGAGCCCAACGGCATCGGCCTGTCGCCCGACGGCCGGACGCTGTACGCCACCGACCGCAAGTCCGGCTGGGTGGCCTGGGACCTGGACGCCAAGGGCGCGCCGACCGCCCGCCGGCAGTTCGTCGACAGCGCCGCGACCGGCGTCGGTGGCGGCGACGGCCTGAAGGTCGACCGCGCCGGCAACCTGTGGGCCTCCAGCAAGGACGGGATCTCGATCTTCACCCCAGCCGGCAAGCGGATCGGGATCATCCGGGCCGACGACGTGATCTCCAACTGCGAACTGGCCGCGGACGGCCACCTCTACATGTCGTCCAACCACCGTGTGGTCCGGGTACGGATCAAGGCCCGGAAGCTGGCGGTCTGAGCCCTATTGCTGCACCTCTCGGCGCCAGGCGGCCGGACTGGCCCCGACCTCCCGAGTGAACACCCGCGTCAGGTGGCTCTGGTCGGCGAAGCCGCAGCTGAGCGCCACGTTCGACAAGGGCATGCGGCACGAGCGGATCAGGTCCTTGGCCGCTTCCAGCCGCCGCTGCACCAGCCACTGGTGCGGCGTGGTCCCGAACGATTGCCGGAACGACCGCGAGAAATGTCCCACCGACAGACCGCACTGACGCGCCACCTCGGCCAGCGGCGCCCCGCCATCCAGGTTGGCGGCGAGGATCTCGCGAGCCCGGCGCGCCTGCCACGGCGCGAGCCCGCCCCGCACGGCGCGCGGCTTGGCCGTCATGCCGCCATAGCGGCCGGCCACGTGAGCGGCCAGGGCCAGGACCAGATGGTCGACGAACGGTTGGTTCCGGGCCAGGCCCACCCGCAGGCCGGTCAGGATCGAGGCGCCCAGGCCGGCGATCGTCGGGTCCTCGAGACCCACGCCCGGGGCGTAGTCGAGATCACCGATCGGAACGGCGTTGGAGTCCGCGGCGATCGCGTCGAAGGCGGCGCGGGGAATGTGGACGTGCAGCGCGTGATAGGACTGGTCGAGCACCAGTCGCGGGCCGCGCCGCAGGTCGTGGAACAGGATCTCGCCCGCCGCGATGTCACGGATCGGGGCGGCCACGCCGTCCTCCCAGTAGCGCTGCCCGCGGTAGTCGCTCAGCTGCAGCCGGACGATCAGGGCGTCGATCCGGAGCGGCGGGGGCGTGACGTCCAGCGACGGCTCCGGCAGCCGGATCTCGACCGCCGCCACCTTCAGCTTGCCCGCCCGGGCCGGGGCGGCGAAGACGTCCGCGAGGCCGGATTGCTTTTCCGCGACGCTACCAACGGTCATGGCATGCTTCCCCTGGTGGCAAGGACATGGCCGGACGATCGGTCGAAGGCGAGATCCGGTAAATCCCGAACGGGTAGGCGCCCGTCGCCCGATCGGGTGGCCGGGTCAGTCGTCCAGCCGGATCACGCGCCGGCCGAACAGCCGCGCGTCCAGCGAATAGGCCCCTCCTCCGGTGAGCACCAGCCCGACGACATGCAAGGCGTTGAGCGCCAGGACGGCGGCCATCGCTCCATCCGCCCTCCCCGCGCCGACCGTCAACAAGACCGCACAGCAGGCCGAGGCGAAGCGGGTCAGAAGCCCGGCCGCCAGGCTGGCCGCGAGAACAATGATCGGAAAGACCGCCCACGGCGCGTCCTGCACGAAGCCGCGCATCACAAGGGCCAGCACCGCCGCGGCGGCCAGGCGCCCGAGCAGCAGCGCCACGCCGACCAGACCGCCTGGAAACATGGCGCCGAGAAACATGGGACGCGTCCTGTTGCAGGCCACAGCGCTATCCCGTTCTCGCCTCTCCCGTTAAGCTCCCGACGGGGGAGCCGCGCGTCACCCTTTCGAGATTTCGCGCGACCTCGGCTCGTGAAAACAAGGCCTGGAGCGTTGGCGGCCGGCGGGGGCGATCAAGCATGAAGACGGCCGCCAGACTTCTCCTCGCGATCGTCCTGCTGCTGAACCTCGGCGGCCCAGCCCTGGCCCTGGATCCGGCCCGCTCGATCCTCCAGTTCAAGCACACCAGCTGGACGGCCGAAGACGGCGCGCCGACCAATGTCTGGGCCCTGGCCCAGACGCCCGACGGCTATCTGTGGTTAGGCGCGGCCAGCGGCCTCTATCGGTTCGACGGCGTCACGTTCGAAGCCGTTCCCCTGGCCGACGACGACTATTCCCACTCCCAGCACGTCAATGCGCTGGTCGTCACCGCCTCGGGCGAGCTCTGGGCCGGCTATCGGCGAGGCGGCATCGCCGTCTTTCGCGACGGCAAGCTGCGCGAACTTCCCAGCACTGACCGCGACGGCGTCCTGACCATGACCGCGGCCCCGGACGGGACCGTCTGGGCGGCGCTCAACAGCATCCAGCACAACCTCGCCCGGTTCGTCGGGGGCAAGCGCCAGGACATCGACCCGTCGTGGAACCTGCCCGAAGGCTACATCATGGACCTGAAGGCCGCCCGCGACGGCACGCTGTGGGTGGCGATCGACGGCAGCCTGTCCTTCCTGCGGCGTGGAGCGCGGCGTTTCGAGCGCGCCGACGTGGTCATGGGCGCCGGGGCGGGTCTGGCCGAGGACGCCGACGGCCGGCTGTGGGTCTCGGACTCGCTGGGCGCCCGCCCCCTGCCGAACGTGGCGAAAGGGGAGAAGGCCAAGCCCGGCATGGCGGGCTACGCCGTCTCGGACTCCGCCCGCTACGCCCGCATCCTGTTCGACCGGGACGGCGCCCTGTGGGGCACGACGTTCTCGACCGGGGTCTTCCGCGTCGCCCGACCGGACGCCGCCCTCACGGCCGGCGCGTCTCGGCCGCACGCCGAGACCTACGAGGCCAAGGACGGGCTGAGCTCCAACAAGGCGGTGCCGATCCTGGAGGACCGGGAGGGCAATATCTGGATCGGCGCCTCGGCGGGCCTCGATCGCCTGCGAGCGGCCAATGTGGTGGTCGAGCCCGGGATCGCCCGCTCGTCGCGCTTCGGCTACATGCAGTTCGCCGATCGGGACGGGGCGGTCTGGGCGGCCGACAGCGACAGCGTCTACCAGGCCCTGCCGGGCCAGGCGCCGAAGCGGGTCCGCGACCGGCTCGACAACCCCACGGCGCTTTGCCAGGACAAGGCCGGGGCGATGTGGCTGGGGTCGAGCGACGCCCTGACCCGACTGGGGACCCCGCCGCGCACCGTCGCCCCGCCGGTTCCGCCCGCCTCGCCCTATTTCGGATGCGTGATCGACGGTCGCGGAGACCTCTGGCTGGCCCTGTTCGCGACCGGATACGGCCGGCTCGACGCCCAGGGCCGGTGGACGGTGTTCCCGCCGCTGGCGCCCGAGGCGGTCTACAACAACATCGGGATCGACCGAGAAGGCCGCGTGCTGCTGCCCAGGGCCAGGGCGCTGACGCGGCTGGCCGCCGACGGGGCGGTGCAGACGCTTCGCCCGCCGCCCAAGCTGGCCGTCGGCGGCATGCGCGCCTTCTACCAGGGGCCCAAGGACTTCCTGATCGGCTGCGAGTTCGGCCTGCTGCGCCTGACCGGCGACCGCTTCCAGGCCCTGCAGGTCGCGCGCTTTCCCTGGGCCAAGGGCGTCCAGGGCATCGTCCAGACGCCGGAGGGCCAGACCTGGATCCTGGGGGCCCTGGGCGTCGTGCAGATGCGGACTCAGGACCTCGACCGCGCCTTCGATGACCCCGCGCGACCGCTGCACTATCGACTGTTCAACATGAAGGACGGCCTGCCCGGTCCGCCGCAGCAGAATGGCGCCCGGGACGTGGTCATGGGCGGCGACGGGCGGATCTGGCTGCTGACCCTGGAAGGCGTGGCCTGGATCGACCCGGCCCGCATCGCCCGCAACGCCCTGCCCCCGCCGGTGTCGATCCGCGCCCTGACGGTCAACGGCCAGGTCCGCCGCGATCCGCGCGACCTGGTCCTGCCCAAAGGGGCCTCGAAACTGCAGATCGACTATACGGCGCTCAGCCTGAGCATTCCCGAACGCGTGCGCTTCCGCTATCGCCTGGAGGGGGTCGACAAGGACTGGGTCGAGGCGGGCGGACGGCGGCAGGCCTTCTACACCAATCTCAAGCCCGGCCGGTATCGCTTCCAGGTGCTGGCCGCCAACAACGACGGCGTTTGGAATGATCGGGGCGCGGTCCTGACGTTCCAGATCCCGCCGACCTTCGTCCAGACCAACCTGTTCCGCGCGCTCTGCGCCCTGGCGGTGATCGGGTTGCTGTGGGGTCTCTACGCCCTGCGGTTGCGCCAGATGTCCGACCGCATCCACGGCCGGCTGCAGGACCGCATGGCCGAGCGCGAGCGCATCGCCCGCGAACTGCACGACACCCTGCTGCAGGGCGTCCAGGGCCTGATGCTGCGCCTGCAGTCGGTGGTCGACCAGATCCCGGCCGACCAGCCGGCCCGGCAGGCGCTGGAAAGCGCGCTGGACCGCGCCGACGACGTCATCGTCGAGGGCCGCGACCGGGTGAGGAGCCTGCGCGCCGACCGGGCCGGCGACCTGCATGAGATCCTGGCCGAACAGGCCGAACGCCTCGGCCTGGAGCCGGCGATCAAGGTGCGGCTGGTGGTCGAGGGAACGCCGCGGCGCCTGCACCCGCTGGTCTGCGAGGAGATCGAGCGGATCGCGTCGGAGGCCCTGTTCAACACCCAGCGCCATGCCCAGGCCCGCAATGTCGAGATCACCGTCGGCTATGGCAGCGGCGCGCTGACCGTCCTGTTCCGCGACGACGGGGTCGGCCTGGACCAGGCCGTGCTCGACAGCGGCCGACGCGAGGGGCATTTCGGCCTGACGGGCATGGGCGAACGGGCCCGCAAGATCCAGGCCGAGTTCGAACTGCGCAGCCGCCCCGGGGCCGGGACCGAGATCGAGTTGACCGTCCCGGGCGGCGTCGCCTACCTCGCCCCCGGCCGACGCGCCTGGCCCTCCCTGCGGCGCCGCGCCCTGACCAGCGAGACCTGACATGACCGCCGCCCCCACCGGCCCGCAGATCCGTGTCCTGGTCGTCGACGACCATCCGATGCTGCGCGAAGGTGTGGCCGCCGTCCTGGCCCTGCAGCCGGACATGGTGCTGGTCGGCGAGGCCGAGAACGGCGCCGAGGCCGTGACTCGCCACCGGGAACTGCGGCCCGACGTGACGCTGATGGACCTGCAGATGCCCGGCATGAGCGGGCTGGAAGCTATCGAGGCCATCCGCGCCGAAGTCCCGGCCGCCCGGATCGTGGTGCTGACCACCTATGCCGGCGACGTCCAGGCCCTGCGCGCCCTGAAGGCCGGCGCCACCGGCTATCTGCTCAAGAGCACCCTGCGCCGCGAACTGCTGGACACCATCCGCAACGTCCACGCCGGCCGCCGCCAGTTGCAGCCCGAGGTCGCCCACGAGATCGCCATCCACGCCATCGACGAGGCCCTGAGCGAGCGCGAGATCCACGTGCTGCGCCTGGTCGCCGCGGGCCGGGCCAACAAACAGATCGCCTGGGACCTGTCGCTGTCGGAAGACACGGTGAAGGCCCACCTGAAGAGCATCTTCGCCAAGCTCGACGTCGCCGACCGCACCCACGCGGTGACCGTGGCGGCCCGCCGGGGCGTCATCGAGATCTGACTGCGGGTTTAACGGGGGTTTAGCGCCCCGGCTCGCTCATGGCCGGCGGGTCGCTGGCCGGGAAGCTGTCCTCCAGCGCCTCATCGAGCCGGGCTTCCCGCTCGGCGCGCAATCGCGCGTTGAGCGCCACGCTGGTCTCCATGCGGGACAGCTGCTCTGGCGTCGCCGGTTCCTGGTGGCGCGCCTTCCATTCGGACTGCGGCATGCCGTAGATCGCCTCGCGGGCCTGATCCCGGCTCAGCGCACCGTCCGAGGCCTCGCTGACCCAGTCGCCCAGGCAGTTGCGACAGAAGCCGGCGGCGCCCATCAGGTCGACGTTCTGGACGTCGGTCCGCAGGCGCAGATGCTCGACCAACCTATGAAAGGCGGCGGCGGCGAGACGGTCGTCGATCGGCGTGGTGGTCATGGCGTAGCCCGAACTGTCGTGCGCCCACCATTTGGCGGCTCGCGGCCCGCTCGGCAACTCCCGTTCAGCCGCTCCTGCGCCTCAGGCGAAGATCTTGACGATCATCGCCAGGATCTCCTCCTTGGAGCGGACGTCCATCTTGCTGTGGATGTGCTTGATATGGGTTCGCACCGTCAGGATCGAGATGGCCTTGCTGTCGGCGATCCGCTCGGCGCTGGCGCCCTCGATGATCAGCTGCAGGATCCGCGCCTCCATGGCGCTGAGGCCAAACAGCCGCTCGAGCCGCGGGATATGGACCGGCGCCTCGAAGTCCTTGAGCGTGATCACCACCGCCCGCTCGCCGTCCTCGTCGACCGGACGCATCCGCAGCAGGAAGCGGCGCTCCTGATCCGTCTCGATGAACTGGCAGATTTCCTCGCCCGCGAAGGCCTCGTCCAGCCGCTCGTTCAGGAACTGCTGGGTGCGGCGATCGACGCCGCCCAGCTTGCCGGCTCGATCGACCAGCGGACAGTCCCCGTGCAGCAGCAAAATCGCCGCCGCCCTGGACCGCCACAGGAGCAGCCCCTGGGGATCGACCACGATCCGGGCCACTTCATCCTCGTCGAGACAAAACCTTATGATCTCGAAATCTCGTAACGCGGCCAGCGAATGCGTGCCGTCCATGCCCTGCCCCTTCTCCCTGTCCGCTGGTCTTTGGCGCCAGCATCTAGCCGAACCCTTGTTTCCGGGTTCGTGCGTTCCTCATCTAAAGGCATATTAGGCAAGAATTTCCACAA